>DATGMQ010000046.1:0-21318 GCA_035293545.1 Alloacidobacterium sp.
GCACCTCGCCAATCACACTCGCCATCTCGCCGGGTTTCAGCTCACTCAAAGGCTGCGGATGCAGCCGGTCCTCATAGCGAAACGGCAGGTGATACAGCAAATCCTCAACCGTCGAAATGCCCTTCGCCTTCAGCGACTCGCCAATGCGAGGCCCAATGCCTTTTACAAATTGAACGTCCGTTTCCAGCCCCAGCACAGAATGGATGCTATCAGGGACTCGCTGTCCAGGCACGCGCTCTTCGCGCGCTGCTCAAAAGCTCAACTCGTTTCCGCCCAGCAAATCTAAGTTGTCATTCCGACCGGAGCGCGCAGCGCGGAGCGGAGGAACCTGCAGTTTCATTCTCAGGCGCGAAGATTTTTTGAAAAGTCACTAGGCTTTGTTACTGACGAAGTTGTCGTCACCGTCCCTGCTACACTGGCATCGTCCCGGGAGAACCACTCACGCATGGCCGCAGTCGTAGAACTGGACCGCATCTCAAAGTCATACGAAAACAAAATCGCCGTCAAAGACCTCAGCCTGCGCATCGAGGCCGGAACCATGTTCGGTCTCCTCGGCCCCAACGGAGCAGGCAAGACCTCCAGCATCCGCATGATGGTCGGCATCACCATGCCCGACTCCGGCACCGTCAACCTGCTCGGCAAACCCTTCACCCGCGAAAGCCTCAAGCAGATCGGCTACCTCCCCGAAGAACGCGGTCTATATAAGAAGATGAAGGTCATGGACCAGCTCATCTTCATGGGCGAGCTGCGCGGCCTCGACAAAACCGTAGCCGGCAAGCGTGCCCACGACTGGTGCGAGCGCCTGCAAATCCTCGACGCGGCGCAGAAGAAAACCGAAGAGCTGTCCAAAGGCATGCAGCAGAAGATCCAGTTCATCTCCACGCTGCTGCACGATCCCGCGCTCGTCATCATGGACGAGCCTTTCTCCGGCCTCGATCCCGTCAACGCCGTCCTTTTGCAGGACGTTCTCGTCGACATGAAAAAACAGGGCAAAGCCATCCTCTTCTCCACCCATCGCATGGACCAGGTCGAGAAGCTCTGCGATGCCATCTGCCTCGTTCATCGCGGTGAAGCCGTGCTATCGGGCGGCATGCGCGAAGTCAAATCGCGCTATGAGCGCAACCGCGTCATCATCGACTTCGAAGGCGACAACGCCTTCCTCCAGCATCCCTCCATCGCCGAATTCAAGGACTACGGTGGTCACGTCGAAATCAATCTCAAGCCGCACGCAGACGCGCAAAGCCTGCTCCACGCAGCCGCCGAAAAAGCGACCATCTACAAGTTCGAGCTGATGGAGCCGTCGCTCGAAGAAATCTTCATCAACACCGTAGGAGAAAAAGTCGATGCGTGACATCCTGCTCATCGCCCGCCGCGAATACCAGGAACAAGTCCGTGGCCGCGCCTTCAAGATCACGACCATCCTCATTCCCGTGATCTTCGCCGCCATCATCGCCATCTCGGTGCTGGCAGGCAAGTACTCCGGATCCGGCAAACACTTCGTGGTCGCCGCCAATAACGCCGCGCTCGCTGAAGACATGCGCGCGCAGCTCCTCTCCGACAAAGACGCCAACCTTACCGTGGACATCCTCGCGCCAGCCTCCGACTCCGACCGCGAGAAGCTCGTCGACCAGGTAAGCCAAAAGCAGATCGACGGCTATCTCTGGCTCACGCAGGACGCAAACGGCCAAACCACGGCCATTTACGCCGGGCGCTCTACCGGAGATTTCTCCACCGCATCCCGTCTCTCCGGCGCCCTCGACAAAGCCATCCTCGAGCAGCAGCTCACTAACCGTGGCCTCAGCTCCGACACAGTTACTGCGCTCACCAAAGGCGTAAAAATCAAAACTCGCCAGGTCCGCGACGGCAGGGAAGTTGACTCGAGCACTCTCGGTTCTTTTTTCGCCGCCTACGTCATGGCCTTCCTGCTCACCTTTACCGTCATGATGTACGGCATGAACGTAGGCCGCTCCGTCATTCAGGAAAAGACCTCGCGCATCTTTGAAGTCATGCTTTCGACCGTCGAGCCCAAATCCATGCTCGCCGGAAAGCTCATCGGCATCGGGGCCGTCGGCCTCACGCAGCTCGCCATCTGGGCCGCCGCCGCAGCCATCTTTTCTTCAACCGCAGTGGCCGCCACCCTCATGACCGGCGAATTTCAGATCCACGTCTCCATCCCGGAAATCATCCTCTTTGCCGTCTACTTCCTACTCGGATACGCTCTCTACAGCACGCTCTTTGCCGGCCTCGCTGCCACCTGCGAAAGCGAGCAGGAACTCCAGCAGTACGCTCCGCTTGCCGCCGTCCCTGTCTGGCTCAGCTTCAGCATGATCACCTTCATCATGAGCAACCCGAACTCGTTCTGGTCGGTCGCCGTCTCGCTTTTCCCGCCCTGCGCGCCCATCGCGATGTTCCTGCGAATCGCCTCGCAGTTCCCGCCGATATGGCAGATCGCCCTCTCGCTCGTTCTGCTGCTGCTGTCAGTCGTCTTCGTCGTCTGGTTCTCATCCCGCATCTACCGCATCGGAATCCTCATGTACGGCAAACGAGCGACCATCCCCGAAATGCTCCGCTGGCTAAGATATAGCTAGGCTTAAACCCCACCCCCCTGTTTGTACGGAGATCTTTTATTTTCAGTAGTTTACATGGCGAGTCCTGTACGGAGATCCTTTAGGATCAGTGGTTTAGCTCGCCTCCTATTTACTTTATGGTTAACCTGCGGGTTTCAGGCCTCCTCTGTGTCTTCCGGAAATACAAAGGGCCTGCCAGTTCCGGCAGGCCCTTTTCTGTTCGCTTTCTATTTTATCATTTCGATGGTCGTATCTAAGCCCACCATGCCTCCGGATTTTCCTTTTTAGAATGTGCGGTTTAGAAGATTTCTAGTGTTCGGGGGCTTGACAGCCGCGGCTGTGGAAAAGTTCTGAGCGTCAATTTTGCTGAATTGGATGGCCAAAGCACAGCACGTATCCGTTGTTATCGGCGATTTCGAAGGCTCTCAATCCGTCACTTGTGTTGTCCAGTTTTTGATGGATGGGAACGTCTCTGGACAGGAACTCTGTGTATAGCGCGTCTGGATCGCTCGTGTTGACGTAGGCGTCCCAGCGAGCCCATTCGTGGCGCGATCGGTTCGGCTGGGGATGGATCTCAGGCGTGATGGCCTTGAGCATGATCATGATCTGGTCGCGTCCGACGAAAGCCCAGAAGTCGTCGCATTGCGCGTCGCCGCCTCCTTTGTAGAGGAGGTTGAACCCCAGTTTGGACTGGTAGAAGTCGAGGGTTTGGGGCAGATCGTCGACGATGAAGAAGGGAGTGATGCTGTTCAGCATGCCTGAAGGCTCCGACGGAAGGATATCGTAATTTGCGTTCAACGACACTGAGGGTGGGTGGCCCACTCAAGCCTAAAGAGGGCCTGAATGGGCCACCCGCGTATTCTATGCGATGTGGATATACATGGGTTGAAGAAGAGAGATCAACCGATAAGAGAAAAAGCAGATCCTTGTACTGCGGAACTCCGCTCAGGATGACAAACCTGCTGCGACCTTAGCTATCCTCTTTTCAGCTTTTTCAGGGAACCAAATCTCCTCAATCTGGTGTCTAAGGAGGTAGAGTGAGCGAGACACTCGGCCGCCGGCGGTTTAATCAATCTGTGATGGGCCGCTAAGCCTCGGCGCGGAGGTGCCAGACTCCCTGCCGATTTGTTACTGTAGGAGGATATCCCGAGGTGCAAGCAGGAACGGTAGTGGGAAATCTGGCAGGCGTTGTTGCAATCCGGCCCGAAGAGGCGGATGTCGTTGCGGAGCTGAAAGCCGGCTCTGAAGAGGCTTTTGCGTGGCTGATCGCAACCTATCATCAGCCAATCTACAGCGTCATCGCGCGTATGCTGCAAAACCCTGCGGATGCGGCCGACGTGACGCAGGACGTCTTTATTAAGGTCTTTCGCGGCATCGGCAGCTTTCATGGCGAATCGACCCTGCGCACGTGGATGTACCGCATTGCACTGCATGAGGCTTCCAACCGGCGTCGCTGGTGGTCGCGCCATTGCCGCCAGGAAGTGACGATCGAGGCCGAAACGGGCCACTCTGCCGACGGCCAGCCGCTCTGCATCAAAGACACGCTCGTCGATGCTCATGAATCGCCCTTCGATCTGGCAGCGCACGAAGAGATTCGCGCCCGTGTGGAAGCCGAGCTGCGTGAGATTCCTGAGCCGTTCCGTTCTGCCCTGATCCTCAGAGACATTGAAGGCCTGGCTTACGAAGAAATTGCGGAGATTCTCAATGTCCAGCTGGGAACGGTAAAGTCGCGCCTGATGCGTGGTCGCGCTCAGATCAAAGCGCGCCTTGCCCCGTTCGTTGAAGCTGCCGCGAAGCACCCTCCCAGAAGCGCGCGGCATTCTGTGTCTGCTGTTGGCTGCGTTGCAAAGGAGGCCCAATGAGCAAATGCAGCAACGTTCGATCCCAATTTTCGGAATATCTTGACGGAGCCCTGACCGGAATCGCGATGCAGGAGCTTGCTTCGCATCTCGACCTGTGCCGCAAATGCTCGAGCGAGTTCGAGCGCTGGCGCAGCGCACAGCAAATGCTGGCCGGCCTGGGCCCGGCGAAGGCGCCCGCCGATCTTGCTCTGCGCCTGCGAGTAGCCATTTCGCAGGAGAAGACGAATTCGCCCAAACAGAATCTGGCCCGATGGCAGGTGCGCTGGCAGAACACCGTCGCCCCTTTCCTGCTGCAGGCGTCGGCAGGCTTCGCCAGCGCCATTCTGCTGATCGGCACCGTCGCTCTCATGGTCGGCGCAGTCGCCGCGCCTGAACCTGCGTCTGCCGGCGATGAGCCGCTGGGAAATGCTTCGAGTCCGCATTTCCTTTATTCCAGCCTGGCTGCCACCCCCTCTGCGATTGGGGACCGCGACAACCCTGTCGTGGTGGAAGCGTATGTGAACGGCAACGGCCGTGTGTATGACTACACGATTGTCTCCGGCCCGAACGATGCGCATACGCGGTCGCAGGTGGAAAACCAGCTGCTCTTCAGCGTCTTTGAGCCAGCTCGCTTCTTCGGTCAGCCCGTGCGGGGACTGGTCATTCTGTCGTTCTCCGGAGTCTCCGTCCAGGGTTGAGGGTATCCCCCCTCCATGTTTGTACGGGAATCTTTTATTTTCAGCAGCTTAGAGCGCTGATTCTGTACGGAGATTCTTTGTTTTCAATTACTTAAGCCAACAAGTGAAAAAGCATGGCGTATAGGCCATGCTCGGGACTCTTCTACCACTCTCTTTTAATAGTTTAGCAAATGATTGGGTAATTCCCTGCAGCGCTAAGTTGCTGAAATAAAATTGATTATTTCTTTTGGGACTTGACAAGGTGTTTCCACAGGCTCTTCGTCCTCTTTTTCATGGGAGAGTCCGAGAGGATCCGAGGCTAAACCCGCGTCAGGGTGACAATCCTTTCGCGCTATGTGGTGAGCCAGCAATTCGCTACTCTCAGGATGACAACGTTGTTGAATGCATTAAGAATCAACACACCAGGTTCATAGCCATCTGAATTTGTTTTCATTATCCCTACCATCTGAATTTTGCGCCTACCTGAATGTGGCGCGAGCCGCCTGATCCGACCACCGGGTTCGAGGCGTAGACATCCGGGGTGTACCGTGCCAGACCCAAAGACGACGTATCGGAGACATCACCATCGATGCCGGTGAAGTTCGGGTGGTTGAGAATGTTGAAGACTTCGCCGCGCAGCTCAAGGTTCAGGCGATCTCCGAAGGCGAATGTCTTGCTCGTGGAAAAGTCCAGGTTTACGAAATCCGGACCGCGCACGACATTGCGGCCCATGTTGCCGAAGGCCCCCGGATCGGGGGGAGTGATGGTCCATCCTGAACCGGCATAGCAGCCATAGTAGGCAAGCTGGCCGTTATCGACGCCGGAAGGATCGGCGGCAGCGCAGGCCGGATTGGTTGTTCCATCGGCGAAGAACGGCAGTGAGCCGGACTTGACCCAATGGATATTGCGGGGGTCGCCGCTCAGGTTCCAGCGGTCGTTGAAGGAGCCTGTTCCGCTGATGTCGTCGAAGCTGTCATAGAAGAGCACCGGCTCTCCGCCCTGCGCGGTGAAGATGCTGTTAAAGCGCCAGCCCTTCATCATCTGCGCGTAGCCGGGCCTGCCGGCAGGTTCGTAGGTGGCGGCGAAGGTGAAACGGTTGCGAATATCGAAGCTGGAGTCGCCGCGTTCTGCCGCCGGATCAAAACTGTTCTGGATGGTGTAGCCGCGGTTGCTGCTGGAATCGTCGATGGAATGCGCCCAGGTGTATCCGGCGACGAAGAACAGGCCTTTCGTCGTCTGCTGCTTCAGAGTGACCTGCAGGCCATGATAGATGGAACTGTCGCCATTGCCGAGCATGTCGATGAAGCTCAGGAAGGGAAACTGATTCACGAAGGGACGCCCGGACTGCTCGTCGCCTTCGGTGTCGTTGGCGTAGATGTTCTGGTTGAGATCGATGATGCTGTAGAGCTTTGTTCCCTTGTTGCCGACATAGGCGATGGTGAGCGCAGCGTTCTTCCACATGGACTGCTGCACGTTGGCGTTCCAGTTCCAGACATACGGAACGACCAGGTTGCGGTTGACGCCGAGCACCGGGCAGGGCGAATCGTAGGAGCAGCTCAACTGGTTCGGATCAAGATTGCCGAAGACCGGCCCGCCTGACTGCCAGTTGGCTGTGGTTTTCCCGCGGCTGAGCTGGATAAAGCTGGCATTGATGCTGCCGCCTCCGGGGGTGACGCCTTGAGCGCCGGTGGGAATGACGGCCAGCCCTTCCGCTTCCGCGCCGTTCTGTCCGATAAAGACGGAGATGTGCGGCACTTCATAGATCATGCCCCCGCCGGCGCGGACCACAGTCTGGCCTCTGCCGCCTACGTCGTAGATGAATGAGAGTCGGGGAGCCAGGTTGTTCCAGTCGGTGCTGTAGGGTTTGCTGATCTGCTTGCCCACCTGCACCAGGCCCTGTGTCGGGTCGAAGTTGCCAAGCAGGTTGTGCTTTTCCCTGATGGGCAGGCTGGCGTCATAGCGAAGACCATAGCTGATGGTCCAGTTTCTGCTCGCGCGCCAGCTGTCCTGAAAGAAGAGGCCGAAGGTCTTTTGTGAAACCTGACGGCGGCTGTTACCGATCCAGGCGTAACCGCGCGAAGCGTTTCCGGTGACGAAATCATCGAGGCTGCTGAAGCGCACCTCGCCGGGACCGTAATCGTTGCGCGTGTTGTCGGTGCTGCCGGTGCGGAACTCTCCGCCAAAGCGGATGTTGTGCGAACCTTTCAGGAAGTTGGCGGTGTCAGAGATGATGTATGTCTGGTTGGGCGTGGTCAGCAGGGGATAGTCAACATTGCCGCCCAGAGTGTGTGACATGAAGCCGGAGACGCGGATTTCGGGCATTCCGAAATTGAGCGGGTCAGTAACGCCGGTATTCAGGCCGTATTCGGTAACGTTGACGCTGTGATCGCCCTGAAAGAGCTGCTGCCAGAGCCGGTTGTAGCCGATATGCAACTGATTGGTGAAACGGGCGCTGCCGGCAAAGCTCCATGAGCCGCCGATGAGCTGGGCGCGCGTGTCGGCATGCGAGAGCCAGATGGGCTGGGCAACGTTCACATCTTCTTCAATCTGGTTGCTGTCGCCGATGAAGTAGGTGGCATTAAAGCTATGGCGCGCGGTGGCATGGTAGTCGAGCTTTACGATGCCATTGTCTTCGCGGTTCTGGTTGTTGTAGTCGGTATTGATGAGGCTGACGTCCGTGGGATCGGCGGTGGCGCCGGGATTGGTTAGGAAGAGCGTCTGGCCATTCTTGTTGTAGTTCACCAGGTTCATGCTCATCGGATCGCAGTTGCCGGCAGCCTGACAGGCGAGCACGGCGCTGGCAAGGCTGTCGTCGGTATCGAGCGAGCCGTCGGAGTTATAAAGGACAGACGTGACCGGCGTATTGACTGACACCGGATTGCCGACGATGCCACGCACACCTTCATAATTGGCAAAGATGAAGAGCTTGTCTTTGACTATCGGGCCGCCGCCGGATGCTCCGAACTCATGCAGCCGCAGCGCCGAAAAGGGAGAGCCGATGGGGTTGAAATAGTTACGCGCATCCAGAGCGTTGTTGCGGTGGAAATAGTAAGCGGTGCCGTGAAACTGGTTTGTGCCTGACTTGATTCCGAGATTGATGATCGCGCCCGGCTTGTTGCCGTAGTCGGCTTCCGGACTGGACTGCACGTTGAATTCCTGAATGGCGTCGATGGGCAGGTGTGTTGCCGGAGTGCCGGTGACGCCGGGCTCGTTCAGCACCGTCTCGCCGTAATAGGCGTCATTGTCGTCGATGCCGTCCACGATGAAATTGTTATCGGTGGCGCGGTTTCCGTTTGCGGTAATGGTGAGCAGCCCGCCGCCGGGTGTGCGCTGGATTCCGGGCTGCAGCGTGACGAGGTTCTGGAAGTCTCGACCCTGCAGCGGCAGCTCATTAATGGCTTCGTTGGAGAAGGTGCTGCCCAGAACATCGTTGGTAGTGTTGATGACCGGAGTTTCTCCGGTGACGCTGACAGTTGTGGACACGGAGCCGGGATGCAACATAGCATCGACGCGGATGTCGCGGGCAACTTCAAGCTGCAATCCAAGACGCTGAAAGGCTTCAAAGCCTTCGGCTTCGATCTTGACGGTGTATGGGCCAGGCTCAAGGTTGGGAGCAGCATATTCGCCGGAGCTGGTGGTTGTGAGCGTGCGCGAAACGCCGGTGGCCATATTGATGACGGTGACTCGGGCGTTGGGAACGATTGCGCCGCTCTGATCGGTGACCAGACCGAGGATTCTTCCCTGATAGGTCTGCGCTGAAAGGCCCGCCACCAGAGACATGGTGAGCAGAATGATGCAGGCGATGTTCTTCATCACGGAGACCTCCTTCGAGAAGTTTTGTCGGGGGGACTCCCGTGAGTGTATTTGGTTGATACGGGCTTCAACAAGAAAAATGATTTGAAATGCAATTAGCAGAACAGTAAATGGGATGGCATTTGCAGAATGAACTTGTGCATCAATTTCCCAATAGGTATAGACCAGGCAGAATCGTCATTCTGAGCCGTAGGTGATGCGCTGTCAGTGCGCGGCGTCTGTTATGTTGATGTCGCGGCGATGAATGCCGGCCTGCACTTCGGGCACAACGCCGTCGTTCAGGATTACCTCGGTCGGCAGGCCCTGCACCAGCATGCGGTGCGTGACTTTGGACCGCGCCTGGATGAGGACGCGGGTAGTCTGCGTCCCCGACTGGGAGCGCACGGTGAGCGGCACCTCGGCAGCGGCGTAGCCGTCATTGGCGAGATCGATTGCAACGAGATACTGCCCCTGCTGCGAGGATGTTGCCGGATAAATCGCGGCGATGGAGAGATCGGGCAGTCCTTTGTCGTGATAGACCCAGTCGTCAAAGAACCATTTGAGGTCTTTGCCGCTGGCCTGTTCCACGAGATGCTCGAAGTATTCCGGCGTGGTGTCCTGCTTTGCGTCGTAAGCGCGCAGCGCGGCAGAGAGGGCCTTGTCTCCGGCGAGATCGCGCAGCATCCAGAGCACGTAAGTGGATTTGTCGCGATAATACACAGCTCCGGATGCTTCTGTGAGCGGCTGGCCGGCACTTTCGCCGGGGCTGGCCGGCTCGCCTAATGCGAGCGCTCCGCGGGTGGCTTCGAGATGTTCTAGCGCGGCGTCGCGACCTTTTGTCTGCTCGATCCAGAGCGTTCCGATAAAGTTGGCGATGCCTTCGCTGAGCCATTCGCGCGGCGATTGGAAGTAGGCATGCGCCAGACTATGACTCAGCGCAATGGCAAGATCCTGCGGCTCGATTGCTTGCAAGCCTGTAGCCGTGACGGCATTCTGTTCGAAAGCTGCGTAGTGTTTGTCGGGTAAATCGAAGATGGTCAGCGGCTCTTTCGGCTTGCTGCCCAACCACTGCTCTACCAAAGGCTGCACCATGGTTGCCGCTGTTGTGTAGCCTTGCACGTCGGGCTCGTCGTAGTCTGCGGCGAGAATGCGCATGGCATTGGCTTCATGCAAGACGCGCGTTGCAAGAAAGAGATTCAGCGTTCCAAAGCCGAGGCGCGTGGCGGGCAGTGAAAAGGTCACGACTCCGGGAAAAGATGCTGTTGGCGTGACTGTGGGGGCCGGGACTGCGATGAAATGTCCGTTGATGACGGCGGCGTTTGGTGCGGCGCCGATGTATTCCGCTGTGACACGGATGGCGGCCTGAGCGTTTTGCTGATGCAGCTTCTGGCGTCCGATTTCGTTGAAGAGCTTTGCGCCGTCTCCGAGGGCTGCCGGGATGGAAGACACCGGATACCAGACGACATCGCCAAAACCGCGCAGTCCGGTGAAGTCTTCTGAAATCCGGTCCCAGTCGGACTGCCGGGCGAGCTCGGTGGGCGTGCCGATGTCTTCCAGGCGTTTGGTTGAGGCGGGGACTGCGCCACTGTAGACGATATCCAGCGTCAGCTCTGACTTTGGCGCAAGCGGCTGCGGAAGATTTATGACGGCTTCGCGCAACTGGCCGGTATGGTCGGCGTCGCTGTTGATGAGTTGCTGCTGAAAGGGAAGCTTGCGGCCGTCACTGCTGATGGTTTCAAACTTCAGAGACGATGAGAGCTGCAGCGGGAGGCGTTCGAGCGGCTGCGCACTGTCATTGCGGACGGTAATGCGGGCGCGCACCGCGATGCTCTGCTCTTTGAGCTGCAGGTGCACGTCGAGATCGTATGCGGTGAAGGTGAGCGCGGAACGTTCGGCATCGGTCAGGCTGATTTCTGCGGACTGTGCCTCTTTGGCGTCGGCCTGCTTTGCGTCGCTGGATGAGCGCGAGAAGAGGACCTTTCCGCGCGGCGGCGGAAGCTGGTCTTCCTGCGACTGTGGCTTGCTGGGCGTTTGCTGCGCGAGGATTACCGCGCTGCATAAGACTGCCGCGAAGAGCGGCGATACTACCTTCATCAAACTGAACCTAAGCCTTTTTGCTTTTTCATTTTTGCCGGCGCGGATGCTGCCGGCTGCGCCTGTGCCGCTCTCCGCTGACGGGCAGCTTCATAAAGGACCACCGCTCCGGCTGCGGAGACATTCAGCGAAGCCACTTTGCCGGCCATGGGAATGCGCAGCAGGTGGTCGCAGTGCCGCCGCACTAAATCATGCAGGCCCGCGCCTTCCCGTCCCAGAACCAATACACAGTTAGACGTGAAATCGAACTCGTCGTAAGACATGGTTCCGCGCTCGTCGAGACCGACGCACCAGAGGTTCCGTTCTTTTAGCTGTTCGAGGGCGCGGCTCAGGTTTACGACGCGGGCGACAGGAACGTGCTCGGCGGCTCCTGCGGAGGCCTTGATGGCCACGGGACTGAGTGGGGCCGAGCGGCGTTCGGTGAGGATGACGCCATCGGCGCCTGCTCCATCGGCAGTGCGCAATAATGCGCCGAGGTTCTGCGGGTCTTCCACGCCATCGAGGGCCAGCAGCAGGCGCGGCTTGCCTTCCGGGGCATCCAGCAGGTCTTCCAATTCAAGCGTCGCTTTGGCCCGGACGATGGCGACGACGCCCTGATGGGCCGGCGTTTTTGCCAGACGGGTGAGGTGATCGCGAGGCTCAAAACGCAGGCGGACGCCAGCCTCGCGGCAGGCGTCAATGATGCGCTGCAGGCGCTGATCGTGCCGCTCGCGGGCTACGCAAATATGGTCAAACTGGCGGGTTCCGGCGCGCAGGGCCTCTTCCACCGGATGCAGGCCATAAAGGACTTCCATTTCTGTATCCAGTGTATCGCTTGCCGCATCCATCTATGTGCCGGATAATAGGTATGTTAGCGGATCGCTCCTCCAACTGCGCCACATGGCTTCATCCGCCGCAGGGAATTTGACATGAGTCCAATCGAAAAAGTGCAGAATTTTCTCTCCAAAAGAGTCTTACGCGCGTCAGATTCCGTCTCTCAACCTAGCATGAGCACGGCATCTCTCTCACTGACGGCGCAGTCACGGCAGGAAAATGCCCTTATCGCGCAGGGACTCAAGCGGCATGACGAAGGCCTGCTGGATGAGCTGATCGTGCAGTATCAGCATCGGTTGCTGCGGTATTTGCTTTATCTGACAGGAAACCGCGAGTTGGCTGAAGACCTGTTTCAGGAAACATGGATGCGCGTGCTGATGCGCGGCGCGCAATACAACGGCAATGCCCGCTTCGATACCTGGCTCTTTACCATTGCGCGCAACCTGGTGATCGACATGCGGCGCAAGCGCACCATGATAAGCCTGGAAGAGCTGTGCGAGAACGCCGAGGATGAGCGGACTTTTGAGGTCCCGAGCAATGGTCCGAATCCGTTCGACCTTTATCAGGGATACGAGAACAGCCAGCTGGTCGCCAGGCTGCTTCTGGCGCTTGACCCGCTGCATCGCGAAGTGCTGGTTCTGCGCTTTCACGAAGAGCTGTCGCTCGACGAGATTGCTCGGGTTACGGCTGCTCCTTTGTCCACTGTGAAGTCGCGGTTGTATCGCGGACTGGCGGCTCTCAAGCCGAGGCTTGAGGCCATGACCCGGCAGGAGGAGGTTCTATGAGCCAGAATCCGGAACCAGATCCAGGCATTCTAGAGATGCTCTCGGGCATGAACGCGGCTGCGGACATACAGGTTGTCCAGCGGACGCGGCGCGCGGTCATGCAGGCTGCGGCTGAATTGCGCGAACAGCGCCGGCGCAGCCGCCGGAATGTGGGCGTGATTCTGCTCACGATTGCGGTACTGGCGATGGTGCTGACTCCGGCGATCTGGAGCAGCCTGGACGATGTTACCAGCGGCGGCGATTTTCTTGAGGCGCACAGCATGATGACAGTCCTCAGCCTGATACTGTTTTTGACTGTGCTGGGCGCGCTGCTGGTCGGGCTGCGCAATCAGCGGCTGATCTCTCACGGGCGGCGATAAACGGGCATGGCAACCAGGTCACTCCACGAAGAACAGGCAACAACTTTTTCCAGCGAGCTGAAGCTGATTCCGCGCTGGTCAGTTGCAGCGGCGATTTTTGCCTTCGCCGTGATGCAGTATCTGTTCTGGGTGGTGTTTCCGCAAGGACGGCATCATCCGCCTGCTCCGTTTGGACTGCGCCTTTATTTTGCGCTTTCCTGGGGCGCGCTGGCATCGCTGTACATGCTGATGGTGGGCTATGTCAGCAAGGATTCGCCGCGGCGCGGCATGAGCGCGCGCGTGTGGATTGTCGTATGTCTGGTAATGCCGGGAGGCATTGGAGCCGTGCTCTATTTCCTACTGCGCCAGCCCATCATTTCACTCTGCCCTGCCTGCGGAACGCCCGTGCAGAGCGAATATCACTTCTGCCCGCAATGTGCTTACCAGGTTTCGGCTTCCTGCGGAAACTGCTATCGCAGCGTGCGTATCACGGATCTCTTCTGCGTGCACTGCGGGCACGATCTTGCCTCGGATAATCGGCCTGCCCGGCTGCATGCGTTTCGTTAGTTCCAGAAATAATTTTGTGTTGTCATCCTGAGCGCTGCGAAAGATCTGCTTTATACCTCCTTTAAAGAGAAGCGTGCTTTCTACGCGCATATAAACAGCAAAAACAGGTCCTTCGACTCCGCGCTTCGCGCTGCGCTCAGGATGACAACTCTTGTTTATCCTTCCTATACTTAATGTTTGCACTTATGCCCATGACTGCCCTCATCATCGATGACGAAGAGCTTGCGCGCGAAGAGCTGAAATATCTTCTCGACACGACTGATGTGGAGGTGCTGGCGCAGGGCACGAATGGCATTGAGGCCGTCGATCTCATACGCACGCACCAGCCCGATGTTGTCTTTCTCGACGTGCAGATGCCCGGCCTGGATGGCTTCGCGGTACTCAAGAAGCTGCTCGAACATGGAGAAGGCGAGCACCTGCCGCAGATCATCTTCGCCACGGCTTTCGACCAGTACGCGGTGAAGGCATTCGACGTAAATGCCATTGATTATCTGCTGAAGCCTTTCGATAAAGCGCGTGTTCTGCAGGCGCTGGAGCGGGCGCGACAGCGGCTGCAGGAAGAGAGCGCGGCGAAGCACGGCGACCTGAACATCAATTCACTGCTCAAGCTCATCGAGCAGCAGCAACAGCCGCAGCGCCACAGCGGAAAAATTGTTCTCCAGGCGCAGAGCCGTCTACTGCTTATCGACCAGAAAGACATCTGCTTTGCGTCCATCGACGAGGGCGTCATTACCGTCGTAACGCCAACGCTGGAAGGCCAATCGAAATGCCGGACGCTGGAAGAGCTGCTCGACCTGCTCGATCCCCTGACCTTCTGGCGCGCGCATCGCTCCTACGTGGTAAATATCAACCACATCAAGGAAGTGGTGCCGTGGTTCAAGAGCAGCTATCAGCTGCGCATGGATGACAAGAAGCAGACCGAAATTCCGGTAAGCCGGGCTCAGACGCGGAGATTACGGGAATTGTTTAAGCTGTAGCCGACGCGAGCCCTTAGAGCTACCGGGATGACAAGATTGAATTAATGGCCGGCATTCGCCGAAGGAGCAGGCGGCAGATCATACACTTCAATCGCGCCTTCGCGCAGAACCGCGAACTTTGACCCATCCGGAGAGAGCGCATAATTTTGTCCTGCGCTCAGGATGGGCGTTGCATTCTTCACCATGCGCAGCCGGCCTGTCTGGGTATCAAAGACGCCCACCATCTGGTTCACGATATTGGTTTCGTCGATGGGGTCCATAATGCCGACCGGATGGTTGACTTGCAGTGAGCTGTACGCGAAGCGGCTTCCATCCTGCGTGAGCTGGAAGGTCGGCCAGATATAACGGCTCTCCCAGCGCTGCTGCCAAAGTGTTTTGCCTTCGAAATTGACGGCGAATATCTGATGGTCGTTGCCGGATTTGGGGCACGCCATAATCAGCGCCACATCGCTGCTGACCGTTACTTCTGTCGGATGGCAATAAGATTGAACCTGTGTCAGGATGCGCGCTTCTCCGCGAAACGGCAGGTAGCGAATCAGCCAGTTGTTTTCCTTGCCTGAGATGGCCTGCAGATGGCCTTCGCCCATCATCGGTATCTCAACTGCATTCAGCGTTTCGGCATGCGCAATGACAGAGCGGCTGTCAGCTCGCAGGATATATATCTGTACCGGCTTGGCTTCAGGGGCCGGGTCTCCGAATGTGGGCGCGGTGCTGGCGAGCTTCTGGCGGTCTTCTTTTTTCGATTCCGACTCCACTACAACCAGCTTGCGATCAGGCGAAATCTGCACGGAATCAAGCGGAGCTTCACTGTGAAGATAAGGCCTCAGCTCCAGCGAAGCATCGGTAAGAAAAAGACTGCTGCGCTGCCTTACCAGAAAACGGCCCTCACCCAAACGCCATAAATAACGCGAACGATCATGCATCCTCCATTCGGTTTTCGCCGTCACGTTGCCGCTCGGCAATTCCAGCACTACTGCCCGAATCATCTGGTCCTCATCATCCTGAGGCTCATCCGGCAGACGCTTCATCAATCCCGGCAGGCGGAAGGTAAACAGCAAATGGTCTGTATCAATGAAGTCGAGCGAGATGGAGGAGAGGCGAGAAGTGAGATAAAAAGAGCTGGGCGCAACATAGCCCAACGGGTCAACCGGAATCCGCACCCAAGGCTTCGGCCCCGTGTCGTTGTTCTTCTGTTCGCTGAGACAAGGCGATGAGAGGCACAGAAGGGCTGCCACCACGGCGGACAGCAACCGGACCGACAGACGCAGGTCCACTCTCAACTCCATGCCCACATTTTCCTACAAAAATAACAGGATTGGCCTTCCAGGAGACCTTTGATAACGCTAGTCTGAGTTTCCTCAGTGGGCAACTTATTTAGACGGCGAATCTTCGATGCGCGGCTGCTTTGAGGTACACTGGCGCGAACTCCCCGAATTCAGCTTGGCCTAATAACAGACAGGGAAACACTATGAGCAAGAACATCGTGCTCTGCTGCGACGGCACCGGCAATGACTTTCATGACCCGCAAACGAACTCGAATGTCGTAAAGCTCTACAGCACGCTCGTTATTAACGATTCGCAGGTGGGCTACTATCATCCCGGCGTGGGCACTATGGGATCGCCGATGGCGACGAACTGGCTGGAAAAGGAATGGTCGCGCATCAAGGGCCTGGCCTTCGGCGCCGGGCTGCTCGACAATGTCGCCGACGCCTACCGCTACCTCATGAACACGTATGAAGATGGCGACCGCATCTATATCTTCGGCTTCAGCCGAGGCGCTTTCACGGCGCGCGCCATTGCCAGCGTGATTCACGTTTTTGGACTGTGCTGCGCCGGAAACGAAGGTCTTATCCCCTATATATTGCGGATGTATTCGCGGCTGACACGCAAGGCAAAACGTAAGCGATCTACCTTCGATGCAGAAGATGTGTTCAGAATGACGTTCGCGCATACGAATCCGGTGAATGTGTACTTCTGTGGTTTATGGGACACCGTAAGTTCCTACGGCTGGGTGTATGCGCCCATCAAGCTGCCGTATGAGGGGCGCAATCCGATCATTCAGATTGGACGGCATGCTGTCTCGATCCATGAACGCCGCTGCTATTACCAGGACAACCTCTGGGGACGGCCATTTCCCGGACAGGACATCCGGCAAGTCTGGTTCTCCGGAGTGCATTCCGATATAGGAGGTAGCTACCCCGAGCGCGAGAGCGGCCTATCCAAAATTGCGCTGGAATGGATGCTGGTCGAGGCCGCAAAGGCCGGGCTGCTGATTGATTGCCGGAAGGCGCAGACGGTGCTGGGCCGCGAGGATGACCATGCGCATGCGCAGTTTCACTATGTCGCTCCGGATGCGAATGCCAAGCTTCACAAGTCCCTGCAATCGTACTGGTGGATTCCCGAGTACCTGCCGCATCTGGCGGATCCTCAGTCCAAGAAGGGCGGACTGTATTTTCCGTTCGGTCGTTATCGCAAAATTCCGCCCGGCTCGCGTATCCACGAAAGCGTGCTGATGAGAAAGTGGAAACCTGATGCCCTGCCGGAACATTCGGTGGAACCGTGGGTACCGTATTCGCCCGGACGCTGAAGGCATTTTTTGCAGGTACAACCTCAATCAAACAAGAATGTCATTCTGAGCCGCAGGGGAAGAATCTCAAGCCAAGCCGGCTGGGATTCTTCCTTCCTTCGGGGTGTCAGAATGCGGCGCTTACCCTAAAGAAAAAGCGCTCTGGTCTAATTATCGCGGGTTGAAACTGCAGGTTCCTCCGCTCCGCTTTGCTTGTGCGGTGCACCAGCAGCATCATGTGCGGCCTCTTTCTCGCTGCTGTCCACTCCAGCATCTGCTGGTCTCCATCAGAATTTCCCACGCGTCATTCTGACGATACCTTATCAGCACAGTCCGGATTACCGCTTCTTCACCGGCTCCGGCTTTGCCAGTTCCATGGCATATTGCATGGACCAGATTGCTCCCGGGCGCATGTACATGCCGGCGCGATACATTCCGTCTTCATCATAGGCTTCGGGCGTGCGGAAGAAGTATCCGCGGTCGCGCCACACTACGTTATAGACACCTTCCGCGGTCTTATATCCTTCGTCATGCAGCCCCTCGAACAGCATTTCCGATGCGAGGGCGAATGTGGTGCCGGTCCATACCTCCGTGACCTGCGGATTCTGATCGAGGGCCTCGCCCTTCGGCCCCATGCCATTTACCGCGCCCATTTCGCCGTTGCCGAAGAGCATCACATTGTTGTTGTAGATCGTTTTCAGCGCAGACACGCGCATCCGCTTCGGAACAAGGTCACCCAATCCTGTCAGGTTGGCATACCACTGTCCGGCGAGTTGATCGGCCATGATGTCGGAGCGGTGTTCGCTTCGCGTATCGTAGTCGAAATACTTTCCGTTCCATAGTTTGGAAATGTAGGCCATCTGCGCGCGCCGGAAGAGCGTGGTGTACTGGCCGGCTGTGTTCGGATCGCCGACCTTCAGCGCGATCTCGGTTGTGGCGCGCAGAGCTGCGAGGTAGAGCCCGGCGCTATAGGCGCTTTCGCCGGATGCGATCCAGTCATCGTAGGTCTGGTCCGGGAAGCCTCCGTTTTCAATCAGGCCGTCATCGTCTGTATCGTACTGGCGCAGATGCTCCATCGCAGCCTTCACGCTGTTCCAGACATAGTGGAGAAAAGTAGCATCTTTGCTGCCGGTGTAGACGTAATCGCGCCAGATCATCAGCACAAACTTGCTGTTCAGGTCGCGCCAGTTCGACACATCCTGATAGTTGTACTGGTTCACGTTAACAAACGGATCTTCAGCCGGAGCGCCAAGATCGTGAGGCACTGCGCCTGCAACCTTCCGCTCCAGGGTAAAGAATTTGTTTTCGTGCATTACTTTCCATAGCCACAAATATCTCTGCGGATTGCTCTCCGGGACCGTGTCGGCATACTCTCGTATCTCCTGCTTCTCAAGCTCCGGCCAGAAGCGAATCAAGGGAAATGAGCCGTAGAACAGCACGTCTGAAGTGCCATAGAACGGGTAATCGAAGCACTCCAGGTAACTGAAAGTGTCCTCATCTTTTGCGGAAAAATGACTCGGGTTACTGACGCCGTCCAGCTCATGCGCCCATACGGTACCTCCATCGGCGAGGATGTACATCTCATTGAACAGCTCGCCGCGATACCACAGCGGCTTCGATTGATCCTCGATGTACGGCCTCTGCCAGTCATCGATGGCCTGACTCCACTCCAGGTCATGATCGAGGCCCGTTTTTGCAATCTTCCAGGCGTTGGAGCCCTCTGCGCCAAAGAATCTTGTATAGTGGCGCACCCACTTGCGTCCGCCTCCAAACTGAATCAGCGGCAGGTCCCATGCCAGCACCATGGGAACCATCTTTTTTTCGTGCGCGTCGAGCGTGAAGCGCACGGCAATGGCTCCGCCAATCTGTTCGCCGCTGCTGGCAACATCCAGAGAAACGCTGGGCAGCCGCCCGTCCGTTGAGAATGGGGTCCATACTTCGTCGCCCATGGCCTGCGGATAGAAAGTATTCAGGTATGTGACTTCAAGGCCCGGACCGCTCTTTGTGGCAATGGCGAATTGGCCGTCCCAGTCATCGCGCACCGCTCCGATGCGCAAGCGGTCAAAGACAATGCCCTGCACCATGCCGCCGTCCGTTTCTTCGGAGACGTAGCGGTTCCTGTCCTGATTGCTCAGCGCGGATTCGAAGCCGCTCGACCGGTCGCGAAACCAGCCCACCATGTTGGTCCAGGTAAAGAGCAGCGAAACCGTGACTTTTGTCTCGCTGGGATTTTCCGCGTACCAGTTGTAGAGCGCTACCGGATAGCTCGACTCCTGATAATTGTCAGGGAGAATCGGCGAAAACTGTTCGACAGTAAGCTTGATTCCAAGCTGCTGCGGATCATAAGCGAACCACGACTTGGGATAGAGCGCCGCGTACTCACCCGCATTTTCCGGCTTCAGCCATGAGGTCCACGAGGAAAGCGCTCCGTTTAGTGGCTTGGCGGTCGAAAGCGCAATCGCCTTCGCCGGGCCGCCTTCGGGCTGAACGAAAACAGCGAACTGGTTCCCCGGCACGTTCTCATACTTGTGGACGCCGGCCTTCACATGCCAGCGCTCGAAGTTGCCGCGGTAGCTCCGCGAAAAAGTACCTGCGCCGAAGCCGCCTACCGGGGCGCCCTGCCAGAATCCGTCATCGATATTCGTAGGCAGAGACGGTTTTCGTCCGCCCGGGTTTGGAGGCGGCTGCCCAATCGCAATGCGCCATGCGGCCTGTGGAATCTGATCGTCAGCGAAAACGGTCAGGCAAGTCACACAAAGCAGGCAAAAAACCAAACTAAAGCGATTCAGCCGCAACTTTCCGGGCCCTCCGAACGCAGTCATCATACATGCCGCTGCGGTCTTTCTGAAAATAAACTATTTACAGGAAAATATTGTCAAAAACGGTTCGTAACCACAGTACTCATGCCGGTTTTCCGGGAAATGAGAAAATGGCACAGGATGCTCCGTTTTTCTCCCGCTATATTGCTTGTCTGCCTGCTCTCCGGCTGCGGATACCACTCCGTCGACTCCGCCGTACATCTGCCGAAGACAGTGCATACGCTGGCCGTGCCTACCTTCGCCACGCACACCCAGTCCTTCCACACGGAAGTCTCATTTACCAACGCCGTTATCCGCGAATTCACCAGCAGAACGCCGTATAAAGTACTGGCAACCGACAAGCCTGATGCCGGCGACGCGGTCGTTGACGGCGCGATCAACAGCTTTCAGGTCATTCCGCTGACCTACAACATCCAGACTGGCCAGTCCTCCAGTTACCTCATCACTATCGTTGCCAGCGTCAAGGTGCTTGACCGCGATCAGCGCGTCCTCTATGAAAACAAGAACTACAGCTTCCGCCAGCAGTACCAGACCACGCAGGACCTCGTCAGCTTCGTGCAGGAAGACCCCGCCGCTATCCAGCGCCTTTCTCGTGACTTTGCGCAGGCGCTCGTCTCCGATATTCTGGATTCCTTCTGATGCAGGTGAGTCATATTCATTACTTTGTCATCCTGAGTGGAGCGCGGCAGCGCGTAGCCGAAGGACTTGCTTTTTCTTCACTCAACGAAGATTTCTATCCAGCATTACCTCTGCGAAATCTCCGCGCCCTCTGCGGTGAAATGCTTTTTTCACAACAGGAGGCTTGCTAAGTATGGGAGCAGGTTTCGCCTCCACCGACCGCTTCCTCGCCGAGCTCCGAGGCAATAAGCTGCGTCCCGGCTACGTTCTCATCGGCGACGAAATCTTTCTCTACGAGCGTTGCCGCCGCGCCGTGCTCGAAGCCTTCGTCCCCGCCGATCTGCGCGACTTCTGCCTGTCTGACCTCGATCTCGCGGAAACCAGCATTTTTGAAGCGCTTGACCGCGCGCAGACACCCTCACTCATGGCGCCCTTTCAAGTGCTCTTCATCCGTAATCTGAAGCAGCTCTACACGCGCGGCGCGAAGAAGGAAGAGTTCGCCGCCATCGACGGATACTTCCGCTCGCCCAATCCACAGGTGCTGCTCATCTTTGTCGCCGATCACCTCCGTATCCCCTCCGATCCGCGCCGCATGGACATGTCTGATAAGGACCGCTACGAGCGCATCCGCGAAACGCTTGGCGACCACTGCGGGATCATCGAGCTGGCGCGTGTGGATGAAGCCGATGCCTTTCGCTGGCTCCTGGCCGAAGCCGAAAAGCAGCAGATCAGACTTGAGCAGGATGCGGCCCGCGAATTAGTCGACGCCCTCGGCGCAGACATGATGCTCATCGCAGGCGAATTCGAAAAGCTCGCGCTCTACGCCGGACAGAAAAAACTCATCACTCTCGGCGATGTTGAGAC
>DATGMQ010000047.1:0-5550 GCA_035293545.1 Alloacidobacterium sp.
GACAGCTTCTACATGGCTTCAGTTAGCGAAACCGGATGGCCATACATCCAGCATCGCGGCGGATCAAAGGGTTTTCTGAAGGTGCTCGACGAGCAAACCCTCGGCTTCGCTGATCTGCGTGGAAATAAGCAGTACATCAGCGTCGGAAACCTGCAGCACGACGATCGTGTCGCCCTCTTCCTGATGGACTATCCCTCACAAAGCCGGCTCAAAATCCTGGGACACGCGGAAGTCCACGAAGACGACGCTACTGCCGGCGAGTTGCTTGAAATCCTGCGCATGCCGGAAGAAAAAACGCCCGCCGAGCGCGCTGTTTTGATCCACATCGAAGCCTTCGACTGGAACTGCCAGCAGCACATTACACCGCGCTATACGCTGGCGGAGCTCTCCGAAATTATCGGGCCCACTCGTCTTCGGTGATCTGACCGCAGCCTCACTGAAGCAATTAGGAAATCACATAAGAGGCATTGCAGCGTGGATCCACGGCGACCAAATTAGAAGTTGACGACGAAGCCGACTTCGGCCTGCATGCATGCCGCCGGAACCTTCTGCGTTCGAGTGAACGGCCTCAGCAATCATGCAATCTTGCAGGCTTGTCGTAACGCGGCAGAAGAAACATAAGAAGGCACGGAATCAGCGCCGGGACTGCGAGTAGTTGAATGGAAAGTGGACGGTAAGATCCCAGGACATCGAAAACGCGACCGAGAATGATCGGACCAAAAGCTCCACCAATTGCGAAGAATGTCCAGCTTAAGGCATAGAGAGTAGAGAATCTTCGCAGGCCAAAATAGCGGCTAAGCAAATAAGGGGTGACATCACCCTCACTGCCCATGCTGAATCCGATCAGTATTGCCGCCGCGAGTCCCATGGGCAAAGCGGTTGCGACGGAGAGCAGCACAATGCCTATCGATGAGAGGAGGAGCATAATCTGAGACACGCGCGGCCCGAAGAAGCGGTCGAGCAATGCGCCAGTGGCCAGGCGGCCGATGACGCCCGATCCGCCGACTGCTGAAACTGCCCAAGCCGCACCGCGAACGGAAATACCGCGATCAGTAAGCAGGGCAGCAAGATGCGCGATTGCACCGTTTACTCCGATGGAATAAAGGCAGACAGTGAGCATGAGAATCCAGAAGACACTGCCGCGGAGGGCGTAACCCACGGACTCACCTGCGGTGATTGAGTCATCGGCGGATTCGGATGCAGGTCGCTCGCGCACAAAAAGCGCCGCCAGCGGGAACCCGATCAGGAAAGCAATACAGCCGATCCCTAAATAAGCAATCCGCCAACCGTAGCCTGTAATCAGTGCCTGGGTAAGCGGAGGCAGCAGCATTGCGCCGCATCCTCCACCTGCAAGCATGACAGCAAAGGCCATTCCGCGACGCTTTGTGAACCAGCTTGCAATGGCGCGTGAATAACCAAGATAAGCAGTTCCGTTCCCTGCAACTCCTAATACAAAAAAGACAGCATAAAAATGCGCGATATGATGCGTGAGGACCGCCAGCGATGCGAATGCTGCGGAGAAGCAAACGATACAGGGGAGAATGATCTTTCGCGGGCCATAGCGGTCAAGCAGATGCCCAAGCGCCGGAGAAACCGCCGCCACCGTAAGCGCAGCAATGCTGAATGCGACAGAGATAGATTCACGCCGCCATCCAAATGCAAAAGACAGCGGTTTGAGATAAAGCCCAAAGGTATAAGGAACAATGGCAGCGAAGCTGACCATCACTCCGAAGAAGCCGGCGAGCACAACTCTCCATCCGGGATAGCCGATGCCGGACTCGCGATCCAATGCGGGTGTTTTTATCTGAGCGAGGGCCATCTTGCTAGAAAACTACCTTGAGCGCAAACTGCGTCAGGCGCGCAGGACCGGCCTGCAGGATCCTGCCGAAATCGGACGAATTGAGATCGGCAATGGGCAAGAGAAAGTTGGGATGGTTTGCCACATTGAATGACTCAGCACGAAACTGCAGATGAAATCTTTCGGTCAGCTCGAACGTTTTTAGCGCTGATAGATCCACATCTGCATATGCCGGACCGCGAGAAGCGTTGCGGCTTTCGTTTCCGAATTGGCCGGCTTGTGTTTTTGGATCGAGACGCTGGAATGGCTCGCGGCTGAGCCACTGGCTTACAGTATGCGGTCCTGCGTCTGGATTGCCCACGAGATTAGGCCGGCTGGCGAAATAGCCCGAGATGGGCGGAGCCGAGGCCTGCAGCGAGACATTCGTGCTGTCGTATACGGTGAATGGCGTAGCTGAGTTGGCGCTGGCGATACCATTCAACTGCCAGCCATCGAGCATGAGCTTCTTCCATCCCTGGGTCTTACGCGCGAATGGAATCTCCCATGTGGCGCTCACGGTGAGCCGGTGTCTCGCATCGAAAATCGACGGCCCATGTTCGGCCTTGAGATCGAACGGATTTTGCGCCAGGTCGTTCTCTCCGCTTAACGGCTTGGCTGACGCCCCCTGAAGATTCATGGACGAGAGATAATCGAGTGTTTTTGAGAGCCAGTAAGACACGTTGAAAAACACTCCATTGCCATAACGATGCGACAGGCTCACCTGGCCTGCATTGTATGTCGAGTTCTGCCCATAAGTAAGTTCAGCAATGGTCGCGTAAGTGCAACGACCATTATTGGGCTGACAGCTGGCATAAATGCGCCTGCGGTCGGCATTCTGTGCAGTCGCGCCGGGGCCATAGACAGCAGGATTAGCGTCGATGTTGCGAGGCAGATGCGTGCCCTTGGTCCCGACATATCGCACTTCGAGCACATAATTCTTCGCCAATTCGTGCTGAACAGAAAGATTCCAGTCCTGAGCGTTTGAGGGCCGCGCTTTGTTGTCCATCACAAAAGGCGTAGAGGGCGATAAGAAAGTGTTCGGCGCAGGGATGGGCACGTTGCTATATGGCGCGCTGAAGTTCAAAGTAGGCGGAGTGATTTGCTCAAACTGGGCCCAAGGGAGAGAACTGATCGGAGACTGAGAAGTTACACCTGATCCATTGGCAAATGGATCATAGAAAATTCCATATGCGGCGCGAATTGACCAGAGCCCGGCGCCTGTCGGGTCCCATACAAATCCAATTCGCGGCATAAAGCCTTTGTAGTAGCTTGGCGCGATACCGTTTGAAACACCAGGATCGCCTGGATAGAGAACTCCTGTCGGTGCGTTCGGCATTACATGCGATTGGACGCCGGGAACGAATGCATTCAGCCGATTACGCGTTTCAGTATTGGGATTGATGATTTCGTAGCGCAGACCATAGTTGAAAGCAAACCTGCTGCGGACACGCCATTCATCCTGGTAATAAAAACCTGCTCCCCAGTTGCGAACGTAACGAGTGAAGTCGCCGCGTCCCTGATAAAACACAACCGGAGCCCCGAGCAGGAGATTAGCAAAGGCATTATTGGTTGGAAATGACGATGCAAAGATGAAGAAAGCATTTGGCGCAATTGACTGGAAAAGATTCATCTGGTTGCGGCGAAACTCACCACCTACTTTGATCGAATGGTTTCCGTGGAACCAGGACAATCCATCATGAACTTCATAAGTATTCTGAACAGAAGTTCGAGGCCCGGTGATTGCTCCGCCGACAGGCGTATACCCGGCAAGGTTAAAGAATGGCGGCCCTTGTCCAATCTCCGAAGCCGAGTCGTAATCAAATCCAAGCGCACGCGGCGGAGTCTTGTTGAGACGTTGATCGAAGAGAAACTCATAACGAAAATATGAGGCCTCAACTGCGTTTGTCATCGATGATGACAATAAGTACGTGTTTGATCCCACGATTGAATGCGCCGTGTAGTCATCGCGCGTGGGATATCCCGGCAAATCAGTGCCGCGCACCGATACTGGATTAATGTTGTAACCGGTAAAGTATGAATACCTGCCAAAGTATTGGCTTTTATCAGATTGATGCAGGTCAAGACGAATGCCGACCTGATCGTCATCGTTTGTGCCTATAACAATCGCAGTGTAGACAGAAGGAGTTGTGTTACCTGTCGGGTAGAGATTCGCAACGTTCACCGCGACAGGATTAAAAGCGGCGGATGGAATACGGTTGCCGGGAAAAGGCACGCCACCTGCTGCATAGTTAATCAGCGGATATCCGAGGTCTGAAAAATCTCCGCTTTTTTCTGCGGCAGTGGGGACCGTCGCGGAAGTTGTAATTCCCTGATGGTTTCTGAACCCTTCATAGTAAGTAAAGAAGAAGAGCTTGTCTGTGCGTACAGGTCCGCCAACCGTGGCTCCAAACTGATTTTGCTTGAGTGGTTCAATCTTTGGTGAAAAGTAGTTTCTCGTATCAAGAGCATCGTTGCGGAAGAACTCATAGGCTGTTCCGTGAAATTCATTTCCGCCGGCGCGGGTCACGACGCTTGTCGTCGATCCGGTGTTCGTCCCGTATTCCGGCGGCGCTGTATTGGTCAAAATGCGGAACTCAGCGATTGCATCAACCGGAATTTTTAATGCGAATCCTCCATCCATGCGGTTTACATTCTGCACGCCGTCCAGCAGAAAGTTATTCGCTTCCGGGCGCTGGCCATTCACCGCATATGACTGGCCTGAGCGCATGGAGCCGCCTTCCTTGGCCAATCCCTGGGAGAGCGGCGCAACTCCGGCCTGCAATAATCCGAGCTGCGCGAAATTACGTCCGTTCAAAGGCAGATCCAGCACTTCTTTGCTGTTCACAACCTTGCCCAACGTGTTCGTGGAAGTATCAATGGCTGGTGATGTTCCCTCCACCATGATCGATTCCTTCACCGTTGCGAGCACAAGAGATATGTCGAGTTGGACTGTTTGACTGACGGCAATCTCGATCGGGGCCTGCGAGAAGTGGGCAAATCCGGCAGCATCCGCAGTTAAGGAATAGCGACCGACATTCAGCAGAGCAAAGCGATAGCGCCCTTCTGTATTCGAGGTCTGCGTGCGTATTGAATTCGTGTCCAGATTTTTCAGGGTGATGGTGGCTCCGGCAAGCGGCGCATCCTTGCTGTCCGTCACCAAGCCTTCGAGTGCGCCCACGGCATCCTGGGCATATAAATGCGAAGCCTGGAAAATTATAACCAGAGCAGCAATAAATGTAATTTTCAAAGCGATGGGGCCGGGACGCAGGCACACGCAGAGCGAACGGGGAATCAGACCAAGCATGACTTGCCTCACAAAGTGACTGACACATCTTCACTGTGACCTGGCTTCTATAAGCTGGGCATTTTCCTTCAGCGGCTGTGTCACAGCGTGTCTGCTCACATTAGAGCCTGGGCTCTAAGCTGTCTTCGGCCCGAGGATGGGTATTGATTTCAGCCGTTGGATGGATCATCCGGAGGATAATAAAATCCGTTTACCCCCAATCAATTTAGTACAACGGAGGCCAGATGCTCTTTGGAGGCAAAAACAGCGCGATTAACAAGGGCCCGCAGCTATTCCTGCGTTGCTTTCTGTTTCTTTCTTTCGCCGTTTTCGCAGCTGCCGGCTGCAAGGAAAAGCCACACGCCGTTGATCTCAAATGGAGCGCGCCTGTAAATTCCTCCGAGCCGATAGCCGGCTATAACATATATCG
>DATGMQ010000048.1:0-77210 GCA_035293545.1 Alloacidobacterium sp.
CGGCAAGGGCGCGGCAATTGGCGCGGCTGCCGGGGGCGCTACCGGAGCCGGCGTGAACGCGGTCACACGCGGCCAGCAGGTGACGATCCAGCCGGAGACGCTGATCAATTTCAAGCTGCAGTCGCCGATTACGGTGACGACCACGCACACGGCCGGTCAGGTGCGGTCATTTGACGACAACACAGGATCGAACCCGGAATTGCAGGAACGGCCTCCGCAATAGGGGACTCGCCGTCCAGGCATATGCGCTTCGCGCAGTGAAGCCCCGCTTTTTGGCGGGGCTTGCTTTTCACCAGTACCCCTTCTCTGGCTGCGTGTAGATTATTTTGTTTTCAATTATTTGCATTGAATAGCTAAAGGCATGGTTCTTAGACCATGCCTTTGTTTTTACCAGAGCAGATTCGTGGGTGGTTTTGCGCTTTTGATGGACTGTATCGAACAGATCCGATCTGAATAGATTGTCTGTACCCTGTGTATGGGATTGAAAGCTAATCTAAATTGCTGATTTCTTGGTAGCGCCATCGGGGATCGAACCCGAACTCTCCGCCTTGAGAGGGCGGCGTGTTAACCAATTACACCATGGCGCCAGAAGAATGGGCCGGCGTGGGCGCTGCCGACTCTCCTGATTCTACCAGAAGTTTCTCCACGGAACCGGGATACGCTTACTGCAAATTCTCCACTGAATCATCCAGCCGCCAAAATCATCCATTAGACAAGGATCGAAATGATGCCATCATTGCGTCTTGCCAGCACTCCACTTTCTGTACTGGATCTTGCGCCAGTGAAGGAAGGCCGCACTCTTGCGCAGACCTTCCAGGAAACGCTTGACCTCGCGCAACATGCCGAAGCGTGGGGATACAAGCGGTACTGGCTTGCCGAGCACCACAATCTTGCTTCGGTCGCCTGCTCTGCTACATCGGTGCTCATTGGTTACGTTGCGCAGGGGACATCGACCATTCGCGTCGGCTCGGGCGGGATCATGTTGCCGAATCATGCGCCGCTGATGATTGCTGAGCAGTTCGGCACACTTGAAAGCCTCTATCCGGGACGTATCGATCTTGGTCTGGGCCGCGCTCCCGGAACCGACTTTCCCACCATGCGCGCCCTGCGCCGCGAGCTGCGCAACGGCGACAACTTTCCTGAGCTTGTGGATGAGCTGCGCGGATACTTTGCCGCTCCCCAGCCCGGGCAAGCTGTCCGCGCGCTTCCAGGAGCAGGTCTGAACATTCCTATCTGGCTTCTCGGATCAAGCGGGTTCAGCGCTCAACTGGCCGGGCATCTCGGACTGCCTTTTGCCTTTGCCGGGCACTTTGCTCCGGAAAATACTTTGCCGGCGCTCGAAATCTATCGTCGAAGCTTTCAGCCATCGGAAGTGCTTGATAAGCCGCATACGATGGTCGGTATTCCGGTTCTGGCCGCGGATACGGATGAAGAAGCGCAGCACCTTTCAACGACGGAATATATCAATGTCCTGCGATTGATTCGCAATGAACTCGCGCCCTTGTCGCCGCCCGTCAAAAGCGTCGACGGACTTGCGAACAGCTTTGAGCAGGCTGCCATTGCGGCAAAACGATCTGCCGCCATCATAGGCAGCCCCGGCATAGTGCGCCGGAAACTTGAAGCTTTTCTTGAAGAAACGCAGGCTGATGAACTTATCATTACCTGCAATCCGTATGAACATGCAGCCCGTCTACGGTCGTATGAAATCGTTGCAGAAATTGCAAAAGAGGCGGCAGCTAATGCAGAACAGGACCGGCTGACTGCGGCAAAGTAAGTTCAGATGCCCAGCTTTTTCACTTCATCCGTGTAGTACTTGCGGTAAAGAATGTCCCACTCCTGACTGCCTTCCAGAATAACCTTGCGCTGCGATTCGATCTTCTGCCGAGCAGCCTGGTCGATGCGCATTTCCTCGGTCAGCAGCTGCTCCAGAGCTTTGCGCGCTTCCTGACGGATGGTGTTGCGGTCCTCAAGGAACTCGGCCTCATCGGTTTCAGCGAGTGTATCGGCGACAACGTGCGCCAACTTGTTCAACTTGTCACGCGAGATTCTCACAGCACCGCCTTGTATTTCCGCGCCAGCTCCTGCTTTACCTTCTTGAACATCTCAGGGTAGCTTGCGCCTGTTTTTCGCATCTCTTCCTGATACGCTTCGAGAATGACACGGACTTCTTCATTGATGCGGTCTTCGAGCTGCAGCTCTTCCAGAAGACCGTTATAGACGCGCTCTTCCACGGCCTTTGCCTTGTCGGTGCGAATCATTTTTGCATCGATGAGGTGCTTGACCGTGTGGCGCGCCAGATATCCAACATATTCTTTCGAAAAAATCATCGGCCTTTTCGGAATATAGCACAGTAAACAGCGCAAATTCAGGGTGTTGCAGAAGAAGCCGAGACAATAACGCTGTCAATGGAATAAAGTGTCGCGCAAGAAGGACCAGCCGGCTATCACCGCCATCTCGCTCACTCTTTCCTCCGTTTTGCTCATTTCACCGGAACTGCGGGGCGATGCGGACAGCTTGCCGTATTGATGCACTCCTCGGCCAGCATTAAACGCTCGACCGGTCGACCATGCACCAGATGCTCCGAAACAATCTCGTCCACATCTTCCGGCGTCACATGGCCATACCAGACAGCTTCGGGGTACACGACAACGGTCGGCCCATGCTCGCACTGGTCGAGGCAGCCGGCCTTATTCGCCCGAACTGTGCTTTTTATTCCCGCGTCTTTAATCTTGTCTTTGAAGATTCCGTGCAGCCTGCCAATTCCATCGCTGGTGCAGGAAGGCCGCGCGCTGCCCGGTTCCCGAACATTGGTGCAGATAAAAACGTGATGCTCAAATTTCGCCAAAATTCATTTACCTCTTTCTCAATCCTATAATCGGAAAAACTTCCCCGTTTTCCACTCGCCGTTTCTGAGACAATAAGCCTTTGATGATGCAACCGGACGATTTGCTCTCGCTCAAAGACGACATGATCGCTTTCATTGAAGGCCACGGCATGCGCCGCCTTCCCGGATATGTTGGTGAAGAAGTCCCCAGTGTGATGTGGGACGATGACACCAATCCCGACAGCTGGAAAGACTTTGTGGAAACGGCCAAGGCCGCCCGCGCGCCCTTCGTCACCATGAGCGACGTCACGCTCGAAAAAGAAGACCTCGAGCTGCTTCTGGAAGAGTTGCAGGACCTTGACTACCCCAATGAAGAGAGCGCAGAGGCTGAAGAGGCGCAGTCACTGGTGAATTACGTCGGCAAGCTTGGATATATCCAGCTTGGCTTCGTCCATCAGGGCGTCGCATTTCTGCACGAGTCTTCGACGCCCTGGTATGAGCGCTACCAGGAATTGCTTGAATCCGTTGAGGACTTCAGCGACATCGTCTTTGAGCAAAACGAGGGCGACGACGAACAATCGTGAGCGCAACCGTTGCCACGCGCAGACCGCTGACTCGCAAACATTGGGTCCACCTCGAAAACGGCTCTGACTCAAATCCAACAGCGGCTGCTGAACTCTCGCGCGCCGCGAACCTTCCGCTGATTGTCGCCGAACTGCTCGTTGCTCGCGGCGTCCGCACCACTGAAGACGTAGACCGCTTTCTTAATCCGCAACTTGCCCATCTTCACGATCCATATTTAATGTCCGGCATGAATGTTGCCGTCCCGCGTGTCCAACAGGCCATTCTGAACCGCGAGCCCATCCTCATCTATGGCGATTACGACGTAGACGGCACTACGGCAACCGTGCTGCTCAAAACCGCCATTGAGATGCTGGGCGGCGAAGTCCGCTTCCACGTCCCGCATCGCCTCAAAGAAGGCTACGGCATGCGCGACGAGGTCCTCGAAACTGCCGCCGGCGACGGTGTCCGCCTTGTCATCAGCGTGGATACGGGCATCCGCGCCTTTGCTGCTGCCCGCGCTGCTCACGCTCTGGGCCTGAACCTCATTGTTACCGACCACCACCTGCCTGAGATCGATCCTGTCTCCGGCACAAATGTTCCGCAGGCGCTGGCTGTTTTGAATCCGAATCAGCCGGATTGCAGCTATCCCTGTAAGCATCTCTGCGGAGCGGGAGTGGCTTTCAAGCTCGCGCAGGCTTTGCTTGAAGCGCACGACGCCGAGCGCGCCCGCACAAAGATTCTGCCGTCCTTTCTGAAGATCCTCGCCATCGCTACCGTAGCCGACGCAGTTCCGCTTCTCGGTGAAAACCGCACCTTCGTTGCGTTGGGACTCGATGGTCTCCGCCGTCCCGTCAACGCCGGACTGCGGGAACTGATGAAAGCGGCGAATCTCGACCCGTCACAGCGCAAGCTTACTCCAATCGACATCGCCTTTCGCATCGCGCCGCGCATCAACGCCGCCGGACGTATGGACATCGCTTCCGATGTGGTCGAACTCTTCACTACACGGCAACCGCAACGGGCACAGGAACTCGCCGAAAAACTGGAGCGCCTCAACACCGACCGCCGCGAGACCGAAGCGGGCATCCTCACACAAATCGAAGAGCGGCTCAAAGACCCGGCGTTCGAGCAAGCCCGTTGCATCGTCATGGACGGAGAAGGCTGGCATCGCGGCATCATCGGCATCCTCGCCTCACGCATCGTCGACCAGACCGGCAAACCTGCGCTGGTCATCACGCATGAGGAAGCGGCCCACGGCTCAGGCCGGTCCATCCCCAGCTTCCATCTCCTCAACGCCATCGAAACCTGCCACGATCTCTTCACGCGGTATGGAGGACACGCTCACGCCGTAGGCTTCTCGCTTCCCTCTTCCGCCGTCCCCGAACTACGCCAGCGCCTGGAAAACTACGCACTCGCCAACCTCTCAGAAGATGCCTTAGGCAGTCCGCTCACCATCCACGCCAACCTGCCGCTCGACCGCATCACACCCGCGCTCTTTACCTGGCTGCGCCGCATGGAACCCTGCGGCATGGGCAACGAAGAGCCCGTCTTCGCCGCGCAGAACGTGCGCGTAGCTTCCTCGCCGCGCTACATCAAAGACAAGCACGTCCGCCTGCAACTCGCGCAAGGCCCGCGAGCCATCACCTTCCCGGCAATCGGCTGGCATTGGGCCGAACGCATCCGCTCGATGAATATCGAGCAGGACAGCATCCTCCACCTCGCCTACAAACTAAGAGAGAACGACCACCCCGAATTCGGCGGCCTGGAACTGGAAATCTGCGATATAGAGCTCGCCCACTGAGCGAACAGCTGATTCAGCCGGGCCTACTGACAACCAGCCTGAAAGCACAAATTCCTGCTGAAGAACGGCAACACATGATTCTGAAAGCGATCTGCGACAGCACTGGTATGGGTGCCATGATAGATTTCGAAACTGTGGACAATGCTGTATTTGTCCAGCACTTCATGCAGTTTTATTGTGTCGGCGCGCAACCCATCCTGATCTCCCACATCAATGGCAATCGCGCGGTATTGCCGCAGATTTCCAATGTACTGATCGATAAAATCCAGCGGCGCATTGGCCGCCCATTTTGCAAGTATGTCTTCCTGCGGGACACCATCTTTCACGGGCAGATCAAGGTAGAGCGGAGGATTCTTTGGATCGGGCGACCAGGCGGCCGCCGAAGCAAGCTGCGCGCGCGCAAAGAACGGCAGCTTTGCCGAGTCTTCCGGTGTTTTTACCGATTCGAGGGCCTTTTCGATCTCCGGATTCGGCGGCCCCGCAGGACGCGGCGCCAGGCAGCACGGGCTCATGATGTACAGGCTGCCAAATACGTCAGCATGTTTCATGCCGATTCGCGTCGCCCCATAACCGCCCATCGAGTGCCCTACCAATCCTCGACTCGTTCGCTCCGGAATTGTTCTGTAATGCGCATCGATATAGGTCACTACATCGCGGGCAATAAATGTCTCGAAGTCGCCGGTCGTTACAGAGCTCGAATACATAGACCCGTTGTGTATTGTCTTCGAGTCCGGAAGCACCACGATCATCTCTTTGGCGCCCTGGGCAAACGCGCCTTCTATTGTCTGCGGCACATGGATCTCATGCGACCACTGCTCTGCGCCAATCGAATATCCGTGCAGCGCATAGACCACGGGATAACGGCGGTGCTTGTCTTTGTTGTAGCTCGGCGGCAGGAATACGATCACATCGCGATCAACAGCGTCTCTCTCCAGATTGCCTTCGAGGGCCGCGCCATGAATTTTGATATGCTCCGCCGTAACCGGCTTTGCGCCGGGAACTACTGCCGGTACTTCGGTCTGCACCTGCGCAGCAACACAGAAGCCAGAGAAAACGCTTACCAGCAACACCCGCACCCATTTCATCCGTCGCATCTCCATTTCTCAGGAAGGGAATAAAGCTCGGACGAAAGAATAAATCGCTTTAGTAGAGATTGGCAATTACTCGCCTGCAGTCGCTACTGCCCGTTGGCAATCATTGGCAATCATCAGGGATGGCTGCATTTACTGATTGCAAAGGTTAAATGCTGCGCAACAAAATCCGCCACCTCTTCGCTCATGTACTCCGGCGGCGCGATCACAAATTGCGGCTTGTTCTCGATCAAGCGCAATGAAACTCGATCCCATTGCGGAACCAGTCCGGAGCCGGCAGCCCGTAACAAGACAGCGTCAGCGCGATCCAGAAAGAGTCGCGCGGAATCTTTGAAGTCTGCTGTGCCTGCGTCGAGAACCGTCAGGTACAAATCCGGCTTCAGGAATTGAAGGATGCTGTTCGACTCAATGATCGTGTTCTCTGCCGCAGCCAGTTCTTTGCGGATGCGCGGCATCGCTTCGGCCAGCCTGCCGATGCGCGTGCGCACCCAGATGGAGCGCTCCGCGCCGGCGGCGAGAAATCGCGCCGTATCTGTGCCGCTGGTGCGGCTGCGTTCTTCGCTGACGGCAAGAGTATGGTCATCCGTCTGGCAGTCGCATGGCTCGCCGTTCGCGGTGCAGAAGCTGTGTCCGTATTGCGTGATCTTGAAGGCGGTCCAGCGATATTGCGGAAGCCGCGCAATCAGGCCGGCAACTACGGATGTTTTGCCGATGTTCCGTGAATGTCCGCCGATGACAACGACTGCCACAGATCAGTCCTCTTTTTTATTGGACGCTCGCGTCAGACGCGAGAGCGCAGCGAGTTCCTTCAAATAGTCTTTGATAGGCCGCGCCGGAGTTCCCCAGAATACAATCCCGGGCCCGCGGATTTTTTTACGCGAAGGAATCCCCGCCTGCGCTCCGAGAATCACCTTTTCGCCGATCTCGACATGATCGGCAATTCCTACCTGCCCGCCGACAATAGCGTCATCGCCGATGACGCTGCTGCCGGAGACGCCCGTCTGCGCAGCAATCACGACATTCTTTCCCAAGCGCACGTTATGGCCTACGTGGACCAGATTATCGAGCTTCACGCCGCGCGCAATGCGTGTTTCTTCGAGCGCGCCGCGATCAATTGTGGTGTTCGCGCCAATCTCCACGTCATCTTCGATGACAAGAGTTCCCTGCTGGGGAAATTGCAGGTATTCGCCGGTTTCGGCATCGCGCACATAGCCAAAACCATCGGCTCCCAGCACTGCTCCGGCATGCACCACCACGCGGTCTCCGAGCGTGACGCCGGAATAGAGCACAACCCGCGGATAGATGCGGCAATCCTCACCCATTCGAACTCCGGCGCCGATTACCGAGCCTGCGCCAATACTCGAACCCGCGCCGATCTTCGCGCCGTCTTCGATCACAGCATAGGCATCGACACGACTACCTTCTTCGAGGACAGCACCGGGCGCAATGATAGCTGTCGGATGCACGCCTGCTTTTCTGTCCGCGGAACGCAGCAGCCGCGCTGTCCGCGCAAACCCTAATCGCGGCTGCCGCATGACCAGCAGGGCCTTTGCTTCTCCAGCCTGCTTTGCTAATTCTTCGGTGACCAGGACCGCCGCAGCCTTTGAGGCCAGGGCTTGGTGCAATGCAGCCTCATCTTCGGCAAAGACCAGCGATTCAGAATCTGCAAGAGCCGTGCTGGCCACGCGGCTGATTTGCGCCTCGCCGCTGCCGCGCACTTCAGCCCCAATCGAAGCCGCAATTTCCTTCAAATGCATATGTAATCAATCATCCGTCAATCTGAACGAAGCCGAAAGGCGCAGTGAAGAATCTCAAATATACCCAGGTTGAGCAATTCCTTATGAACTTTGTCTTATCTGCTTCTCAGAGATGACACTCGAGTCATCCCTGAGATTAATACACCGCGCTTTCACCTTCCGGACGGGTCTTCCATCTCCGATGCACCCATAGCCACTGATCAGGATATCGTCTTACATAGTCTTCGATGACTGCCGTGCACTTTGCTGTATTTGCAATTGCGTCCGCCTCATCATCACCGGTGCATTGGAAGGCAATCTCCTCGCCGAAGTGCAGCACGTATTTCTGTTCCGCTTCTTCCCAGAACATAAAGCCCGGAAGCACCGCTGCGCCGGTCCTCAGCGCTACGCGAGCAAGTCCTGACGCCGTACACGCCAGCTTTCCAAAGAACGGCACAAAGGTGCCCTGCGGCGGAGTCATGTTCGTATCCATCAGGATGCCTACGGTCTCGCCTCGGCGCATGGCGCCCAACAGCCCACGGGCGAAGTCGTCTTTATGAAGAACACGGTTTCCGTGCAGGCAGCGGATTCCGTTGACCAGGCGGTCTACTCTCGCGTTGTCGAGCCGCCGGATGACCATACTCATCGGGTGGCCCATCAGGGAGTGATAGAAGCTCGAAAGCTCCCACGCTCCAAGATGGCCGGTCACGATCAATACGCCTTTGCCTTTGTCGCGAGCTGCCAGATAGCGCTCCAGACCGTCATAACTGAGAAATGATTGCGTATTTTCGGCGGTGTATTTCGGCATCTGGCAGAATTCAGCAAGCAACCAGCCGAGATTACGATAAAGCCGGCGAAGCACCTCTTCACGCTGCGCCTGGGTCCACTGAGGGAAGGCCAGCTCCAGATTTCGTAAGCCCACGCCACGCAGCCTGGGAACGGCTATGTAAGCCAGCCGGCCGATTCCAGCGCCGGCAGATCGGGCGAATCCGCGGGGCAACCATCCCAGAAAATGAACCAGAACCCAAACAAAAGCGAACTCAAGGCTTTCTTGCATAAAGGGAATCCATGCCAGTGTAAATTGCGCAAAAGAAAAGGGCCGCATGCGCTGCGACCCTTTGCCCGTTGAGCTTTGAATTTATCTACTGTTGCTGCGAGGCATGGAAGTACTTGGCGATTGTCCTCAGGAAGGGGCGTGAGTCTTCCGGCGGCAGCACATTCCCTTTTAGAATCTGTTCAAAGGTATGAGGAGCGCCATAAAGCGTTGTGGTGTCTTCCATGTTCTGGCTTACGGTCGTGCCATCCAGATCAATGCCGGCAAACAGGCCCTTGCTGCGTGAATAGGTCAGCAGTTCTGCCCGCATCGATAAATCGGTCGAAGCCTGCGCATTGCGTCCCACCGGGCCGGCGGAGGCGGCTGCGTCGCCGCCAATCTTAAACTTGCTCTTCAGCAGGTCCTGCAAGCCCTTGTCATTGACGGCAACCATAACCAGGTCTGTTCCCTGTCCGCCGATCTGGAAGCCAAACGATCCGCCAGCCATGCGGATAAAGACCGGTCCGCTCCATCCGCGGCCGGTTCGGCACGTAACGACGCCCTGTCCATATTGTCCGCCAACAATAAAAGCAGCCTTTTTCAGGCTGGGAACAACGGCAATACAGGTCGCCTGCTTCACGATCGAGTCAGGAACGCCCTTGTCCGGAGTCTGCATAATTTCATCAATTACAGTACGCGCATTTTCAAGGCGCTCATCCAGAGCGGCCTTGTCACTCGCCGCGAGTACGGGCAGGGAAATTCCTGCGATGCACAACAACGCCAGTAACCTCTTCATATGATTTTCTTTCTCCCTTACGGTCGATATTTTGCAAATGGACGTCGTTCCCATAGTTCAGCAGAACATTCGGTGAGTCAATCAAGGCCATCCCTACGGGCAAGAATCCTTACATTCAGACAGTGGGATGCTGAACAAGTCGCTGGGGTTGGGGGAGGGCTGCATTGTGGCGGGGGAGGAAAAAATGGGGGTGGCCTTGCAAATGGGTCGCACAGGCCAGCCCCGTTCCCCAGATCTGCGTTGTTGCTATATGGTTTGTACGGCTTTCTGCGATCCTGCGCAAGATAACCGAGGTAGTATGGACCTAAGTAAGCCCTCTGTAATCAATCGTTCACTGAAAAATATGCCCAAATAAGGGGCATTTCAGCCGATTTTGCACGTGTTCACCTGCGGACAGCATGCTTTTGAAAGTGGACACCGGATGAGCAGGAGGCATACTGCATGATATTTATTTTCAATAATTTACAGATAGAACCTGCTCATTGAATGCGGCCCTTAAATTGCCCATTTATGGTTCGATATGGTGTCTTTTGGGAGGACAGTATGGCGTATTTTGAACGGATGCGGGATGTAATTCATGGGCCTTTGCAGCAGGATATGCTGCGCCAAAGGGCCGAAGCAGGCTGGCAGGTGGTCTCAATTGAGTGGCGACGGGAACTGCCGGGGAATGCCCCGGAAGGCACCATCGATACCGAAGATGTTCCCTATGGCCTGCGGCTCTCGGACGATTGTCTGCGGTTGGAGATTGATCCGCAGGAGAATGCGGTACTCATGCAGATGATGGAGCTGCTGGTGCAGGATTTTCCTTTCTCCAGCGTGGCCAGCGATCTGAATGAGAAAGGCTACCGGACGCGCGACGGCAAACGCTGGAGTCCGGTAAGCGTCTTTAATATGCTTCCACGCCTGATTGAAGTAGGCCCTCGGGTCTTCTCGACAGAAGAATGGGACCGCCGCCGCGAGCGCTTTGCGCCTAAGGTTGGATCAACGAATTAACATTCATCGGCCATCATTCTTGATTATCGCCACAGAGCAGGCGCTCAATCGTGTGTTGTAATTCTGCCGGCAATTGAACTGTCGTCCGAATAGCGGGGCTTTCTCGTCTAAGATGACAGACGAATGATACGGAGACGAACGCGCATTAATCTCGCCCTGTCGATCTGGTTGCTCTGTGGATTCCTCTTCGCGGCGCGTCCTGTATTCTCGGATGCTGTTGAGACCAATCCTTTAAATCGAGATCCGCAGGTCCGAGCGGCCTTTGATCTCTTTTACATCATGGATTACGCAGGCTCGATCTCGCGTTTTGAGGCGATTCGCCGCGAACATCCTGAAAACCCCATTGCCGTCGACTATCTCCTTTACGCCACCGTTTTTAAAGAGCTGTTCCGGCTCGATCTGCTGGACACGACATTCTACGCCAATGATGGCTTTCTAACCGGTAAACACACCGTGATCGAAGATCCAAAGACGCGCGATCACATCAAAGATTTGACCGATCAGGCGGTAGACGAGGCGAATCAACAGCTCAAGTCAAATGCCAATGATATAAACGCGCTCTTCGCCCGCGGCTGGGCCAGGAGCCTGGAGGCTGTCTACCAGGCAATGGTGGAACGGAGTTTCGGATCGGCCCTGCGTCTGGCCACACAGGCGCGCAACGATCATCAGAAGGTATTGCAGCTGAACCCAAATTATGTCGACGCCAAGCTGGTGGTCGGGGACTATGAGTACGTGATCGGAGCGCTGCCTCTGCCATTCAAAATACTGATGGGCTTCGCCGGAATCCACGGCTCAAAGGCAACGGGCATGGAGATGTTGCGCGATGCCGGCGCTCGCGGCGTGATTACATCGGTCGAAGCGCGTGTCTGCATGATGCTTTTCCTGCGCCGCGAGGCGAAGTATCAGGAAGCCGAGCAGATTGCCGAGGGGCTGGTTACACAATATCCAAGAGACTTTCTCTTTCATCTTGAAGTAGCCAATCTGTTGAAGGACAAAGGCGACGGACTGAAGGCCATTTTGAGCTATCGCAACGTGATTGATCTGGCAAAAAAGCCGGGATACTTTCCGTCAACTCACCTTGAGCTGGTGTATTTCGGTCTCGGAGATACCCTGCGCGGACAGAAGCTTTACGCCGATGCTGTGGAGGCCTACAGCAACGGGGCCTATCTCCCAACCACCAGTCCGGAGCTGAAACGGCGCTGCCTGCTGGCCGCCGGACAGGTCTACGATCTGATGCACGACCGCGATAAGGCAAAACAACAGTATCAGGCGGTCATCGATGCAGGGAGCGATACAGTACAGGCAGACCAGGCAAGAAAGCTCATGAAGAGCGCGTATTCAGCCCATTAGAACATGGGGCTTCGCTCATTGCGCGACGCTATCAACGAATCAGCACGTCACCATTCCTGAACCCGTTCTCGCTGACGCTATACTGGCATTTACCATTTCAAATTGCAGCAACTGAGGCGTTAACGTGTTTGAATCCGAGTTCGAGCGGAACCTTTTTGCCCTCCGCCGCGAGAAGCTGAACCAAATCACCGCTCTCGGCCAGCAGGCCTACCCAAATCAGTACATCGCCACCCACACCATTCCGGAAATATGGGCAAAGTACCGCGAAGCCGCCGCCGAAGAACTCGAAGCCAACCGCGTCGAAGTCTCCGTAGCCGGACGCCTCATGGCTATCCGCGGCCAGGGCAAGGCCGGATTCGCCCACCTGCAACAGAACGGCGAGCGCCTGCAAATCTACGTCCGCAAAGACGACGTCGGCGACCCAGCCTTCCAACTCTACAAGCTGCTCGATCTCGGTGACCACATCGGCGTCAAAGGCTATCTCTTCCGCACGCGCACCGGAGAGCTATCGGTCCATGTGCAGACCATCACCTTCCTCTCGAAGGCGATGCTGGCGCTGCCGGAAAAATATCACGGCCTCTCAGACGTTGAGCTGCGCTACCGCCAGCGCTATGTCGATCTCTTCATGAACAGCGTACTCAACGAAGGCGGCCTCGACGAGATCAACGTTCGCGATGTATTCATCAAGCGCGCACAAGTGCTCAAAGCCATCCGGAATTTTTTCGACGCCCGCGGCTACATCGAAGTGGAAACGCCCATGATGCAGCCCATCGCCGGAGGCGCAGCCGCGCGCCCCTTTGTGACGCACCACAACACGCTCGACATGGACCTCTTCCTGCGCATCGCGCCGGAGCTTTACCTGAAACGCCTTGTCGTTGGCGGATTCGATCGCGTGTATGAGATAAACCGTAACTTCCGCAACGAAGGCATCTCAACGCAGCACAACCCAGAGTTCACGATGCTTGAGTTCTATCAGGCGTACGCGAATTATCACGACCTCATGCAGTTGACGGAAGAGCTGATCGTCTCGGTCGCGAAGGAAGCGAATGGGACTACGATTACGCACTTCAATGGACATGAGATTGATCTGTCGAAGTGGCGGCGCTTTTCGATGCGTGAGGCGATTATTGTGTTCTGGCCTGAGTCCGCAGGAACAAAACCTGCAATGAAGGATTTCGACAACGATGAAGTCGTCGGCGCACTCGTCGACCGTCTGCGAAACGCCAACGTAAACATTGAATACAAACCAAGCGAGCCGATCGGCAAAACCATCGCAACCATTTTCGAGGTTGTAGCGGAAGATCACCTGATCCAGCCAACCATCATCTACGACTTCCCTCTTGCCGTCTCGCCGCTTTCCAAGCAAAAACCCGACGAGCCGGACTGGGTGGAGCGTTTCGAGTTTTACATCGGCGGATTCGAAGTCGGCAATGCCTTCAGCGAGCTGAACGATCCGGAAGAGCAGCGCAAGCGCTTCGAGCAGCAGCTCACGCAACGCGAGCACGGCGACGACGAAGCCCACCAGATGGATGAAGACTACGTGCGCGCCTTGTCCTATGGCCTACCGCCAACCGGAGGCGAAGGCATCGGCATCGACCGCCTTACTATGATTCTGACCGGAGCCAGGTCGATACGCGATGTGATTCTCTTTCCGTTATTAAGGCCGCAGAAGGATACGCAGGAGTGATTCTTAGAATGCCGGTGCTGAGTGTGTAGGAGAAGCAGATCCTTCACTCCGCTTCGCTTCGTTCAGGATGACAGCATAATCATTACTTTATTTTTATATTGCGCGCTGATCGCAGCACAGTTACCGGTGTCATCCTGAGCGCAGCGAAGGATCTGCTTTTTTCCTTTAGCCTGCGCGAATGTGTTAGTAATATCGATCCATTCGATGCTCCAACGAGTTTATTACACCTACATCATGGCAAGCGCGAGCCGCAATCTTTACGTTGGCGTCACCAACAATCTTGTACAACGCGTCAAAGAACATAAAAAAGGAGCATATAAAAGCTTTACAGCACAATATCGCTGTCATCGCCTCGTTTGGTTTGAGCGCTACAGCTGGATTGGGCAAGCCATTGCACGCGAGAAAGAATTAAAAGGCTGGCTCAGAGCCAAGAAAATCGCCTTGATTCAGCAGGAAAACCCTACATGGGTGGATTTGAGCGAGGAATGGGGCACTCAGATCAAACCTTACGCAGAAGTATAAGCAGATCCTTCGCTACGCTCAGGATGACAGCGCAATGAGGATCGCTCTACTTCTACTCTCCACAAACCCTTCAGCTCTTCTGGAGTTTGATTGACTTAAAAGTTCTATTATTCTCCCAATAAAAATCGTTGTGTGCTCAAAGCTCTTCCAGTCGCACCGTCACATTCAATCAGAGTCGCGGCCATGCGCGGATCGCCCTTTGCTGCTTCAAATTTTCCCGGCATGCCGGTTAGAAAACGCTGCAGCACCAGTTCCTTCTCCACGCCGATAATGCTGTCATAGGGACCGCTCATGCCCACGTCAGTCTGATAAGCTGTGCCGCCGGGCAGCACGCGGTCATCGGCTGTAGGCACATGCGTATGCGTGCCGAGCACGGCAGTCACGCGTCCATTGAGATACCATCCCAACGCCGCTTTTTCCGATGTTGCTTCCGCATGCACGTCCACCAGAATGACCTTCGCCGTAATCCGCTTCAGCAGCGCATCGGCCACGCGAAAAGGATCGTCGCTCGATCCCATGAATACGCGCCCCTGCAGGTTGATCACGGCATATTCCTGGCCGGACGGCAGCTGTCCCTGATAAAAGCCATGGCCGGGGGTTCCGGCAACATAGTTGGCCGGACGGATGACCCGGCGAGGACGTTCATGACTGTCTTCGGGCACAGAATTCAGGTACTCGATAATTTCGCGCTTGTCCCACACATGATTCCCTGTCGTAATGACGTGCGCGCCAAGCTCAAACAACTCGTCTGCGATGGCCGGCGTAATGCCGAATCCGCCGGCGGCATTTTCGCCGTTGATGACGATCAGGTCGACCTGATGCCGCTCAACTACATGGCCCAGATGCTCGCGCACAATGCGGCGTCCAGCGCTCCCGAACACGTCCCCCACAAAAAGAATGTGCAAAAGTGAACCTCATTCACGACATAAACAACTTTGATGCAAAGCACCTTTCATTCACTTTAGAACACACTGCTGTGCAAGTCTTATTTGATCCGCAACGGTTACATGCACATTTTGACCAAATTGAGATGTGGATTCGCGAAAACCTATGGTAGCGTGGCAGTATGGCCGTCAATACCCGATTCGCAACCGGCGTCCACGCCCTGCTTCTGCTCGCTGCCGAACCGGATGTACTGCAGACCTCAGAAGATGTGGCACGCAAGCTCAACACGAACCCCGTCGTGATTCGTCGCGTCTTTTCACTGCTGCAGCAGGCGGAGCTGGTGGAAAGCCAGAAGGGGCCAAGCGGCGGCTCGCGGCTGGCCCGGCCAGCCAAAGAAATTTCTCTGGCAGACATTTATCGCGCATTGAATCCCGGCGAGGTGTTCCATGCAACTTCGGCCCAGAACAATCAGAGCGGCAAGGTAAACCAGGCGTTGCATCAGGTTTTCAGAGACGCCCAGAAAGCACTCGAAAAAGAGCTTTCGCAGACAAGCCTGAGCCAGCTTATGAAAAAAGCCGCCAAAAAAGACAAGCGCTGAGTCAGTGCTGAGAAATGCTCAGGATGTTGCCGTCCGGATCTCGGAACCAGGCTATCTTTGCGCCTCCCGGGGCCGTCCAAATGCCGTCTTCATCCTGCGGCACATGAGGATACCGCTCCAGTTTTACTCCCGCGCTGGTCAGGGCGCGAGCAGTTGCGGTTGCGTCGCTGACCTGCCATCCAAGCACGGTGTACGGCTGGGGCCGCACTTCTCCTACAAGCGTCACACGCAGCATAATGCCGCCGATCTCAAAGACAAGGGCAAAGCCGTCTTCATAGAGCATCGTGAGCCCCAGGGTATCGCGGTAAAAAGCCCGCGCTTTGTCGGCATTGCTGACGCCGACAAACGCCATGATCTTCTCGTGATTGAGCATCGAACACCTCAAAATCCTTCCCGCTGAGTGTAGACCAGAATTGTGAATCCGGCGTAGGCTGGATGAATTCCTGTCCTGCCCCATGGCCCTGCTCACATTTCTCTACGCATGCGTTGTATTTCTGAGCGCGTTTCTGCTTTTTCTGGTGCAGCCGATGGTGGCAAAGCAGCTTCTGCCAGTGCTTGGCGGATCGGCTGCGGTGTGGATCACCTGTCTCGTCTTCTTTCAGGCCGTATTGCTGCTTGGCTATGCCTATGCGGATTTTGCCGTGACGCGTCTGCGGCCCAGGGCACAGGCCCTGATGCATGTAACGCTTCTGGCTGCGGCCCTGACGACGCTTGGGCTCCGGATTCGCACAAGCCAATGGGCTGCGACATGGCATCCCATGCTGACGGTCTTTACGCTTCTTAGCCTGATTATCGGGTTGCCGTACCTTTCGCTCTCGACAACCACGCCGCTTCTGCAGGCATGGTATACGGGCAGCTTTCGGGCCACCTGGTCATTCAGGATGTTTTCGCTCTCGAATGCAGGCGCATTGCTGGCTCTTCTTCTGTATCCGACGGTGATTGAGCCATACATTACTCTGAAAACGCAGACGCGCGGGTTCTCGACGGGGTTCTTCCTCTTTGCTGTCTTGTGTGGCGGAATTGCCTGGAGCGTCCGCCAGACGTTGCCTGACCGCAGTCCGCGAGTGGAACCTGCCGAGACAGTAACACCTCAACGAAAGGCGCTCTGGTTACTGCTCCCGGGCTGCTCTTCCCTTCTGCTGTGCGCCTTCACCAGCCACATCAGCCAGAATGTCGCAGCGATTCCACTCTTATGGATTCTGCCGCTCTCAGCTTATCTGCTCAGCTTCATCATCGCTTTTCATTCCCAGCAGGCATATCCGCGGTGGCTGATGGTTCGCCTCGCAGCCTGTACACTCGGCATTCTCGGATACCTGCTGCATGATGTGCATGGAAATCTGCCGGTGCAGATCTCAGTTCCGCTCTATTGCTTGTGCCTGTTTGTGCTTTGCTTCTTTTTTCATGGAGAGCTTTACCGTCTGCGTCCGGCAACAGGATCAGCTACGGGCTTTTATGTCCTGCTTTCCCTCGGCTCGGCGCTGGGAGCGCTTTTCGTCGGGGTCCTGGCGCCGAATATTTTTCGCGCTAATTACGAGCTGGCCATTGGTCTGGTGCTCTCGGCTGTTCTTGCGCTGGCTGTGATGTGGAATTTCGGGATCATTGCCCGGATATTCTGGGCTGCGCTGGCGGTTTGGCTCGTCTGGGTCGGCGTTGCGCAGGCCCGCGCATGGCAGCAGAACACGCTTGCGCAACTGCGAAGCTTCTACGGCACTCTGCGTGTTACGGAAACACACTGGCCGCCTCTTGCCGGAACCACGCGCACGCTCTATCACGGAACCATTCAGCATGGAGTCCAGTTTTACGCAAACGGAATGCGGACGCAGCCGCTTTCGTATTACGCGCCCTCGTCCGGACTGGGTCTGGCTTTGCGTCTTTGCTGCCGGGGACGCACAAAGCGCGTGGGGATTGTCGGGCTCGGAGCAGGAACCATTGCCGCTTACGGCCAGCCCGGCGATACGTTTCGCTTCTTTGAAATTGATCCGCTGGTGGAGCGTATTGCACGGGAGCTCTTTACTTACTTACGAGACACTCCTGCTCGTACGGATGTCGTGTTGGGTGACGCTCGCTTCTCCATCAACCGCGACAACAGCGGCCCTTATGACGTGCTGGCGCTCGATGCGTTTTCCGGTGATGCGGTGCCGATTCATTTGCTGACCCAACAGGCTCTGGCTCTTTATCGCAAGCACCTTGCGCCAGACGGGATTCTCGCCTTCCATATTTCCAGCCAGTACCTTGATCTGGAGCCGGTCCTGGCGCGCGCGGCGCAGCAGGCTGGCATGCATGCCGTCACCGTGCATTCGGCGGGAGACGAAAATCAGGGAATTTTTAATGCGGATTGGGTGCTGCTGACGAATGATGAGGCGTTCCTGTCCCAGCCTGAAGTGGCACGCGCCGTTCAGCCTGCGCAGATGCGAAACAATGTCAATCTATGGACGGATGATTATTCCGGCATTCTGCCCATTCTTAAATGGCAGCCGCGTGCTCATTGAGGCTGAGGTCTTGTCTTTGGGTACGGCGTTGCCTGCTGCGAAGAAGGGATTTCTTGTACAGGTGGAGCTGGCGGCTGAGGCATTAACTTCGGCGTGGGCTCGGGAATTGTTTTGACTACAGGCTCACCAAAGGCATGCTGATCATCGCTTACGCTGACAATCTGGCCCGATTCGTTATAGCTTATGTCCCACAGCCTGTAATCGGTCGGCGAAATCGGATCGACAAAGCTGACTTCATGGTTCTTGCCAGTGACGGAGATTCGCAGCGTGGGCGGAGGCGCTTTAATCATATGCACATTCTGACTCGGATCTTTCGGCACCTGCGGGCGCGCTCCGGTCATTTCCGCATAACAGACGGAGAGCGAGAGCCATTTTCCTTCCGGGCCGCTGTTCTTTGCTGCTGTATCTGCGGGGACAATCTGGCTGAACAATTGAAAATTTCTCGGATCAATCGGCGCAGGTTTGAAGCGCGTGGCTCCGTGGTGGAGTACCGGCACAATCCGGATGCGTCCCCCGTTGCGCGGCACCCACGCCGTAAACAACGATTCCGCTCCTGCCGCATCTTTGTTTGAATAACGCAGCATGACATAGTCGGGAACCAGCGGGCAGACAGTTTGCTCATAATTCCACCCGGCTGCGCTCATGTCATAACCGTAAAATTCCGCCTCCGCCAGCAGATTTCGCTTCTGCTTCCGGATCAGTTCGGCGTCCGCCGGATCCATCTGCTCCGCAGACCGGTGTTCAAGCGCAAAGTATTCGGGTGTGCCTTCGGTAGAGAGGCTGGCCGTTGTCTCTTCAGGCTTTGAGACGCTCTGCGCCGGCGGAGCCGTGCTTTGGGCAATGGAAAATGTAGCTGCCAGGAAGAACAGAGCTGCCGGGGGAGCAAGGCTCGAAAATCGAATCATCGCGTTTTTACTCTAACATTTCAATTTCAGGAGACAAAAAAGGCAGCCGTTGCGACGGCTGCCTTTATGTGGAAGAAAGCTGTTTACTTCCTGCCGCTCGGACGACGCGCAGGACGTCTTGCTGCCGGCTTCTTGGGAGCAGCCGGCGGCTCGCCATCCTTCATGATGATCATGGGCGGGTTCTGTGTATAGGAATCGAAGGTAGCGGTGTACTTCACCTGTGTTCCAGGCTGCGGCACGTCCTTCAAAGGAGTCTTCATGTTGATGGTGAAGTCTGCCTTCTGGGATTGCTTCGCATCATCGGAAACTGCCAGCTGCACACTATCAGCAGTAGCCGTAACCACGGTGCCGGGAACTTCAGCCGTTACGTCCTTCAGCACATCCCATACCTTACCTGCGTCTTCCGGAGAGCCGTTGGCCAGGATGAATTCCTTATCTCCCAGCGCCAGCGTCTTCAGGTCCGGCGTGCTGGTCACTGCCTGGTGCGCGAGTTCCTGCGGCGATGGCGGTGGCGGAGCAGCTACAGGCTTGTAGGTGTCCGGCGGGAACAGATTGGCTTTGGCCAGCTGCTGAATCTGCGCGTATCCATCGAGATTCGTCTGGCAGGCAGTGTCAGTCTGCGCGCAGTGGTACTTCTTGTACCAGTACTCAGCGGCTTTCTCAATCTGGTCTTTGTAACCCGCAGGAGCATACTGCGCCGCGCGTGTCAGGAACCAGACACCATTGACCAGATCCTTGGGGTCCTGGGAAACATAGGCATTGCCGAGCTGATAGGTCGCCAGCAGGCCGGGGCCTGATTGAGTTTGCGCCGGGTCAGGATAAGCTTTCAGCTCATTGGTGTAAGCTTCGGCGGCTGCCTTGTAGTCTTTTCTGGAAGCAGCATCGACGGCAATGGCGTCATAGAAGATCGGGGTAGTTGCGCCTTTCAGTTTCTGAAAATCAGCGTCTGAAAGGTTCGCCGGTTTAGGAGCAGCAAGGGCCTGCTTGGCTTTGGCTGCCGCATCGGCCAGCTTTGCCGGATCGCTGGTCTGTTTCTTCTCCATGTAGACCACAATGGTCAGCGCGCGGAGATTATTCGGATTTATCTGCAGCAGGCGGTTAGCAGCATCCAGTTCTTTGTCTGCCTGGCCGGCCTGTTCGTAGGCCGCCATCAGCTGCTCCAGCATCTCTTCTTTCACGACGCTGTTCGGATACTGCTGCAGAAACTGTTCGATGGCCGAAGCCTTTGCTGCCGGGGACGATTGCCCAACAGCATTGGTGTAGGCATTGTATTCGGCTGGATCTTTAATGGTGATCTGGCCCGATTGCGCACCCTGGGCCTGGTCATCATCCAGCGCCAGCGCAGCAGGCAGATAATATGCGATGCCGGTGGCTACGGCCAACACGGAAGCAACTACGACTTTCTTCATTCAACGCTCCTAGGAAAATTCCTGAATTATTGCTCAATGCGGACTTAAGGGGGTGCTCCACTCGCATTGAAACACGCCAGCCCACGGTTGCGGAAAAATATTCGGCAGTCCGATGCGATTTGCTGAATTATAAAAATCCGCAGCCATCAGTGACAAGTAACCGGTTTTCGCAATTCCGTCAATGCGAAAAGTGAGATGCCGCAAATCGTCAATTCGTTGACCCCTGATTTGTAACATCTGCTCCACCATCATCTAAGACACCATATCAGCACAGAGAGTGCCACAATTCTCTAAAGGAGCTTTTCTCACCATGGAACTCAAAGGCCAACTCGCAGTCGTTACCGGAGCAGGCCGCGGTATTGGCGCTGCTATCAGCCGCCGTCTGGCAGGCATGGGAGCTACCGTTGTCCTGGCCGCCCGCGATATGGCGCAACTGCACGCAGTCCGGCAGGAAATCGAATCGACCGGCGGCACGGCAGAAGCCCGGCAACTTGACCTGATGAATGAACAATCCGTCGCAAAGCTGGCAGCAGACATCGAGAATCGCCATCGCCGGTGCGACATCCTGGTGAACAATGCCGCCATCGGCAACAGCGGCAAGCCGCTGCACGAAATGCCTCCCGCTGATTGGGACAGCCTGATGGCCACTAATCTCCGCGGCCCTTATCTGATGATTCGCGCCTTCGCTCCGCTTATGGTTCGCGCCGGCTCAGGACATATCATTAATATCTCTTCGCTAGCCGGACATAACCCGCTACCCGGCGGCGCCGCATATTCCGCATCGAAATGGGGCCTGAATGGTCTGACTTACTCCGTTGCCGAGGAGCTGCGCCCCCATAATATTCGCGTCTCCGTAGTGGCGCCGGGATCGGTCAACACGCATTTCGGCGGAGGAGGAAGCGGGAAAAACCCGGACAAAAAGATCCAGCCCGACGATGTAGCGCATGTTGTAGCCATGCTGGTGACGCAGGCGCCGCAGTCCTTCGTCAGCGAAGTGCTGCTCCGCCCCACGCAGAAGCCATAACATGTTTTTGATCAGGCGGCCCTTCTCTGGTTTGGGATGTACTCCTCTTCGCCGGCAATTTCCTCCTGCGCTGTCAGACGCGAGGCAATCACTTCTTCCGCCAGAATGGTGCTCACGCATGCCGTATACGCAATCAGCTCGCCGAATATGCGCGTCTCCACAATGATGCCCCACACATACATAAGTCCCGCCCACGCCGGCAGCATCCACATCCACGCCCGTAATTGAGGGTCGTGAATGCGCCTGCGATACAGCAGGAGAAAGATGGGCAGATAGCCCAGCGCGCTGAATATCTGCGGATAATTCCTCAGACTACCCAGAGTATGCATGTTCACCGAAAGGCGCGAATAATACTCCGATGCATTGTTGCGGAACATATGGAAGATCATCAAATGCCAGACGACCCAATAGGCGAAAAGCGGCAGCACTACCGCGAGCACCTGCGACGAAAAAACGCGTCTCCACCGCAAGCTTCCTGCGTCATCAGCAATCTGCGAAATTACATAAAACGGCAACAGCAGCAGGCTGGTCTCTCGATTGAGTGTGGCCACCACAAATAAGGCGCAGAACCATATCACCGGCTTACGAAAATAAATCAGATAAAGGCCGACAGAAAACAGCGCAAGATTAGGCAAGTCGTAGACAAAGCGAAAATTCTGGACCGTGTGCAGTACGTATGTCACGGCGCAGAGACACAAAAAAATCGGATACACGAACTCTTTGGCCAGATTTCTTCCGCTTGCGGCCGAGTACAGACGCACCGCCACCCATCCTGCAACCAGTACGCTGGCAATATTCAGAAAGAAAAGTGCGACATCCTGCGGAGCTATCCCATCCGGAAAAAATGCGCTATGAGATATGCGCCCCGCATAACGAACCAATCGTTCATTGTTGTCTGCCCAGCGCAGAAACGGAGCCAACAGCAGCCTGGTCTGGAACGGCAAACGCTCATATCCATGTTCGTATCGGTTGTAATCGAGGTAGTTCTGCGTAAGAAAGTAATAGACGCCCGCAAACTGTACCGTCGCGAGAACATATGCCGCCCGAATGAGCCATCGGACAGGAGAAACACGCAGAAAATGAAGGGGCCTTTGTCTTACAGACAGCGACAACAGCATTGAACTGTTAGACGACTGAAAGCCGCTTTTCGGTTAGTTTCGGCTCTGTGAAAAATCGCCCCTTCGGATCATGGCGTCATTCTGCGCGTAGCGCCTCAACAGGATTCACAGAAGCGGCGCGTCTTGCGGGAAGATAACTTGCAAGCAGCGCGCATCCCCCAAGCACAACGGCAACTGCGATCAGTGTTGGCACATCCCACATGCCCACGCCGAACAACAGCTTGCGCATCAGCGTAGTCGCGGCCATCGAGACAACAAGACCGGCAACAATTCCAATGATCGTAAGCCGGCCCGCTTCCCGAAGAATGAGCCGATACACAGAGCCGCGCTGCGCGCCCAGCGCCATGCGCACGCCAATCTCGCGCGTCCGCTGGCTCACCGAATAAGCAATGACTCCATACAGCCCAACAACACCAAGCAACAGCGCCAGTCCGGCGAATCCACCTACCAGCCAGGCAGCCGAGCGGTGCAGATAGGCGGATGGCGAGTCGTGAATACGTTCCGCCATTGTCGATGCGCCATAGGTTGCGATCGATGGATCGATCTGGTGGACGATGGAGGTTAGCGCGGGAAGAATTGCATCCTCACTCTGTGATGTGCGAACAACAATCGAGAAGAAGTTGTCCGGCCCCTGGTTGTAAGGAACATACATCGCTCCACGTGGAGCAGCGTCCAACTGTCCTTCCTGCAGATCCTTCACGATGCCAACGATCTGCAGGTACTCCTTCGGCTTATTGATGTCGAAAGCAATCTGTTTGCCGATAGGATTCTCGCCGGGAAAATACTGCTTCGCCATCGTCTCGCTGATAATCACCACTTCCGGCTTCGATTTATCCTCGTCCTCCGCAAAATAACGCCCACGCAACAATTGGGATTGCAGCGTCGTAAAGTAGCCGGAGCTTACTTTGCGAATGGCAACCTCCATATGCTCGCCGTGATATGGGCGGCCAACCACCCGGAAACCCGCTGTGCCGTCGCCATCACCGATAGGCAGCGTCGTGGAAAGCCCCACTGACTTCACGCCGGGCAACGCAGAAATCCGGCTGACGATCTGCCGCTCCAACGAAATTTTCTGCTCGTCTGTCTTATAGCTGTCAGTCGTGGCGCCAATCGTCAACATCGCCAGATGGTCCGGCTGCAATCCTATGTCCACATGCAGCAATCGGTAAAAGCTCTTGCCGAGCAGGCCCGCCCCCACCAGCAGCACCATCGCTGTGGTCAGCTCAATCACCACCAGGTTTGAGCCAAAGCGCCGCCACATCGTGCCCGCATGGCTTCGTCCGCCGTCAGCCAGCCCTTCGCGCATATCAGACCACGACAGCCGCAGCGCAGGAGTCAGCGAGAAAAGAAGACCGGCCATCAGCGAAATACCACATGCGAACACGAACACGCGGAAGTTCAATCCGATCCCATGCAGATACGGCATGCTCGCCATCATGTCTTTCGGAATGGCGTGCGCGAAAAACTGCATACCGGCGTATGCCGCGGCAATCCCAAGAGCGCTTCCCGTTGCGACCAGCACCAGCCCCTCGGTCACAAACTGCCGCATCAGCCGCGCTCGCGAAGCACCCAGCGCTCCGCGCACAGCAATCTCACGCCTCCGGCTTTCAGAACGAACCAGCAGCAGACTGGCGACATTTACCGTCGCAATCAGCAGCAACAGTCCGGCCCCGCACAACAGCACCAACAGCACTGGCCGGATATCGCCGACGATCACCTCAGTCATGGGCAACATATATGCTTTCTGATCGCGGTTCGAATCCGGATACTGCCGCGCAAGCTGGTCGGCAATTTGTTTGATATCTGCGAATGCCGCCTGAAAAGAAATACCATCCTTCAGCCGTGCCACTCCATAAAGCCCATGGCAGCCTCGGCAATCACTTATTTCACTCTGCGTAGTGGTCCAGAAATCAGCCGGCTCAGCGGGAGCAAAGTGAAAACTCGACGGCAGCACTCCGATAATCGTATTCGGATGGCCATCGAGGACCACCGTTTGACCCAACACATCTTTTCGTCCACCAAAGAGCCTCTGCCATGCGGAATAGCTTAATAAAACAGTGCGAGGCGCATTTTTCCGGTCTTCTCCGGAGCGGAAGTCACGCCCCAGCACCGGCGCAACGCCCAGGGTGCGAAAGAAGCCATCGCTTACGCGCGCGCCAGCCGCCTGATGGGTTCCGTCCCGGTCCGTCAGCATGAACCCATAAGGCGCATACACATCCAGCGATTGAAACACCTTGTTCTCCCGCTTCCAGTCCAGATAGTCCGGATACGAAAGATGGAACCGCAGACCCAGCGGAATACTCTCAAACAGCACTACCAGCCGGTTCGGATCCTTATACGGGAGCGGCTTGATCAAAGCCGCGTCTACAAAGCCGAGGATGGCGACACTCGCGCCGATTCCGAAAGTCAAAATGAGAATCGCGGTCAGAGCAAATCCCGGATTCTTCCTGAGCTGCCGCAGAGCAAAACGGAAATCCTGCAACATCCCCTCAAACCAGAACCCGACCGTCTCACGGCTCTCATCTCTGAGCCGCGCATCATTTCCGAACTGGCGGTTCGCCGCATGGCTGGCCTCTTCAGCAGCCATGCCATGAGCCCGCAGCTCTTTCTCGGTCTCCTCGCGATGAAAAGCCATCTCTTCCTCCAGTTCCCGATTGAAACTTTCGCCGCGAATCAAAATCGCAAGCTTTCGTAAAAAACGAAGCATGTGTTCTCCCATTACTCGGGTGTCCCATTCAAACCTTCTTTTGGCTTGAGTGGGCCAGTTCAGATCTCAGCACTACTCACTCCGCAACGCTTCCACCGGATTCACCGAAGCCGCAATCAAAGCAGGCCGCAGCGTCGCCGACAGCACTGGAATGAGCAACAGCAGAATCGCGCCCAGATAAATCAGAGGATCGTCCGGACTTACTCCGTAAAGCTGGTTTCGCAGCAAACGTGTTAATAAAAGCGCGCAGCCGCTCCCAATAACCAGACCAATCCCTGCAGGAACCAAAGCGCGTCGCATGAAGTGACGCGAAATCTGTCCTCTCGTGGCGCCAAGAGCCATGCGCACGCCAATTTCCTGCGTCCGCTGCGCCACGGCATACGCGACCACGCCATAGATGCCTACACAGGCAAGCAGCAGCGCGATCACAGAAAATGCTGTCACGACCCCCATATTCAGGCGCGGCTGCGCGACTGCTGTATCGAGCAAGTCATTCATGGTGCTGACTGGGCCAATTCCCTGCTCCGGATCGATCTGATGCACCTGCTCCTGAATGGCTTTGATCAGCTGTTCCGGAGGCACACGCGGTGAACGGACAACAAAATAACGATGCACAACCCCGTCGTCATCGGCATCTGCGAGCCAGTACACCTCAGGCCCAACTCCGCCCGCAATCGATCCGCCAGTGCCGCGAACATTGCCGATCACGCCGATAATCTCAAATGCTTTTCCACCTGCGAACAGGTGTCTTCCAATCGGACTACCGCCCGGCAGGTATTGCTGCGCCAGTTGCTGATTGATCAGAATCCTCTTCGGTCTGGCATTTACATCTGCTGGGGTAAAGACCCGTCCGGCCAGCAGCGGTGTGCCCATCGCTCGCAAATAATCTCCGGAAATACGGCGGTCCTCAGCGTTGATCGGTGGTTGGTTCGGGATGCGCGGCAGCCAGTCGGCGTCGAAATTGCTGCGCAGATGCCAGTCTACGGTTGGCGGCGCGTCGGTCTGTCCCGCTGCGATCACTCCCGGCAGCGATTCGATCCTCTGCTGCAGGCTTCCGAAGAAATTCAGGGTCCATGCCGGTTTGCTGCCCCAGGGCAGGTTTACCGAGAAAGTCAGAACGTGGTCCGGCTCAAACCCAAGCGGCGACTTCATTAGCTTCCAAAGCGATTCCGCCAGCAACGACGCGCCGATCAACAGCATGAGTGAAAGGCCCACCTGAACGGCAATAAACGCGCTGCGCACTCTGTTGCCAGTCAAACCGGCCAGACGCAATTCGCCGTGTTTCAGGGTGGTGTTCAGCTCGCGATGCCGGTTCTGAAATACCGGAGCAAATCCGAAGATGATTCCCGCTCCAACCGAGATCGCAAAGGCAAACCAGGCGACAGGCCAGCTCATCGTAATGGTTCCCGGCATGCCCAGCCTTCCGGGCAGCCTTGCCGCAAAAGCATGCACCAGCGCATACGTGCCTGCCAGTCCGGCGAAGCCTCCGGCAAGGGCCAGCAGCGAGCTTTCCACCAGAAACTGCAGCCGAATGCGCCCCTCCGATGCCCCAAGGGCGCGGCGCAGGGCAACCTCACGCTCGCGCGAAGTCGCGCGCGACAAGAGCAGGTTGGCCACATTGATGCATGCAATCAGCAGCAGGAACCCGGAAGCAATCAGCAAGACAATCAGTGCTGGCCGCAGCTCGCCATAAGTGCTGTCACGCAAAGTCTGAATGCCGAATTGCCATATCCCATCGGAGTCAGCATGTTCACGCTCCAGCTGGCCTCCTATGCGGCTCAGGTCATCCTGGGCTGCCGCCAATGAAACGCCGGGTTTCAGGCGCGCAAAGACGTTGATAAAGCGCGTTTCCTCTCCGCGATATTTACCCCACTGCGCGGGATCGTAATGCGCGGTCTTCCAGAAATCGACTCCGCTCGGAACATGGAAAGCCGGCGGCATGACGCCAACAACCGTCGCCGCCTCTCCCCCAAGCGTTACCTGCTTGCCGATTGCCCCAGGATCGCCGTTGAAGTACCGCTGCCAGGCGGAATAGCTCAGCACAATGGAATCGGGAAGATGAGGTTTATCATCCTGCTCATTGTAGGTGCGCCCCAGCAGCGGCTGTACGCCAAACACGCTCCAGAATCCAGCATTTGTCCCCGCAGTTTTCAATGCCACCGGCAGATTCGTTCCGGCAACCAGCGTTTCATTGTCGAAGTAGAAAAACCCGAGGCTTTCAAATGACTTTGCGCGTGCCCGAACGTCGAAGAAACGCGGTACGCCGACCAGCGGCCCTGTCGACTGCCCCTGCACTCGCACATCTTTGACTCTGATGATGCGGTTGGCGTCGGGGAAAGGCAGGCTGCGCAGCAGGGTGGAATAGACCAGTGTGAAAATCGTGGTGGTAGCCCCGATGCCGAGCGTGAGCGTCAGAACGACAGCCAACGCAAAACCAGGCGCTTTCAAGAATTGGCGCGTTGCGTAACGGCAATCCGCAAAGAAGCGTTCAAACCAGAAGGCCACTGTGTCATGGCTTTGTTCCCTGAGCCGCAGATCATTGCCAAACTGCCGCCGCGCCGCATGACGCGCTTCCTCAGCGGGCATTCCCTCAGCCCGTAACTCCCGTTCAGACTGTTCACGATGAAACTCCATTTCTTCTTCGAGATCGCTGTGGAATTTCTCGCGATGAATCAGCAAATGGAGCTTTCTCATGAAGTGAAGCAACCATTTCATAGCCATCTTTACTCCCTGCACCGTGCACCCTGTTTATGCGCTCTGCATCACTCTCCCGATGGCAGAAATCATCAACTCGAACTGCGAAACCTCTTCCCCAAGCTGCTTCCGTCCCGCCGGAGTCAGCGTGTAATAGCGCGCCCGGCGATTCGTCTCTGTCTTCTTCCATTCGGCTTTCACCCATCCCTGCAACAAAAGCCGCTGCAACGCCGGATAGAGCGAGCCTTCCTCCACCGTCAATACATCGTCAGAAAGCCGTTTGATCGACTGCGCTATGCCGTAGCCGTGCAGCGGCGCGCGCGTCAAAGTTTTCAGAATCAGCATGTCGAGGGTTCCAGGAAGGAGTTCAGGTCGTTTAGCCATGCCCTTATATATAGATTATCTATGGATAGAAAGTCAATGGCGATAACTCTTCTTTCCTGCACCAAAATGTGCACCTTATTCATGGGAAATTGGCTTGTTTTTGGTTCTAAATGGCGCTAATTTTGAGCTATCTGGCAGTATTCTCCGCGGCAATCCAACAACAGCTCACGTCTTATGAGCAGGCAGAAAGCCTCTGAACCTGCGACAATATCTGTGATTGCGTTCCATTTGTGGGATTTGGGACGGCTTATCCACAAGATGTTGGGGTGCTGCTGTTGATTCCACCTTGCCGCAAGGCTACAGTTTCAAGTGACGCAGCCTGTTCGCGCACCCTCTCCGAGGCCTTTAAAGGAGTTAGATCCGCATGCTGAAGCTGAAAAAAATCCAGATTCTGGGCTTTAAATCTTTTTGCGATCGCACCGAAGTAGTGCTTCCCGGACAAGGGATCGCTGTCGTTGTCGGGCCCAACGGATGCGGTAAGTCCAACATTCTGGATGGAGTTACCTGGGTACTGGGCGAGCAGAGCGCGAAAAGCCTGCGCGGCGGCAAAATGGAAGACGTCATCTTTGCCGGAACGCGCGACCGCAAGCCGCTGGGAATGGCCGAGGTCTCGATAACTCTCATTGATCCTGATGCTTACGCCGGCGGACCGCTTCTCGATGAACCGGAAATCGTAGTTGAAAATGAACTGGATGCGGACTGGGACGAAGAAAAACTTCGGGAGCAGCGCGCCGCAGAAGTCGAGGAAATCATCGCCGAATCGCAGCCCGGACAGGTCATCGAGGGTGAAGCTCCGGTACCAGCTGAGAGCCAGCCGGCAGAAGGAGAAGCCGCGAATAATGTGGTCCTCAAGATTCGTCGGCGCAAATTTCGCAAGACGCCGCAGCAGGGTGAAATCATCGTCACTCGCCGTCTTTTCCGCACCGGAGACAGCGAGTATCTGCTTAACGGCAAGCTCTGCCGGCTACGTGATATTCAGGACATCTTTATGGGCACCGGCCTCGGACCGGAGTCCTACGCCATCATCGGACAGGAGCGCATTGGCCAGCTGCTCAGCTCCAAGCCGCACGATCGCCGCGCCATTATCGAAGAAGCTGCCGGAATTACCCGCTTTAAAACCAAAAAGCGTCTCGCTGAGTTGCGTCTGGAGCAATCCAAGCAAAATCTTGCGCGCGTGAACGACATTTTTGAGGAAGTCACCCGGCAGATGGCCTCGCTGAAGCGGCAAGCAGCAAAGGCAGAGCGTTATGCCGCGCTGCGCGATGAGATGCGTGCCCGTCTGCGCATCGTGCTCGCCAGCAAGATCGCGCAAATGGATGCCGAGCACGCAAAATTCGAAGAAGAAATTGCCTCGTTCAGCCATAAGATCGATGAGCACATCGCTCATATCGAAGCGCTGGACACAGAGCATACCGCAGGCATGCAACGTGGATATGAGCTGGACGCTGCTGCTAAAGAATCCCAAACACGGGCCAGCCAGAGCGCTGTGGAACTGGAGCGCGCTACTTCACGCCAGAATGCGAACAGCGAACGCATTACTGAACTGCAGTCACGCTCCGCTGCTTTCACTACGGAACTGGAACAGGCAAAGCAGCAGTTCGAAGGACTGAAAACTGAGCGTGAAACGAACCGCGCCTTCCTGGAAACTGTCGCTGCAGAAGCGCAAAGTTTCCGTGAGCAGGCACAGGCAAAACAGCAACAGGCGCGGGAAGCCGCGCAGGCAGTTACCGGGGCCGAGCAACGGGTTGAGAGCGCCCGCCGCCAGGCGATGCAGTTGCTTCAGCAGGTTGGGCAGACGCGCAACCAGATGACCCAGGCCGAAGAATCGCTTGCTGCGCTGGATCGCGATGCGCAACGTCTCAGCTCTGAAATGGCATCTGTGAAGCGCGATCTCGAATCGCTGGGCGCAGAGCGCGGACAGGTCTCGATCAAGTTCGAGTCCGTTACCGAAACTCTGAAGCGCCTTGAATTGGAAATCGGCGATCTCCGTAACGAGATCACCGCCAAACGTACGGCTGAGGTTGAAGCGAAGAAACGCGGTGATCAGCTCCGCGCCGAGCACGCAACCCTCACCGGCCAGCGCAATTCTCTTGACGCGCTGATCCGCGAGCACAGTTATTCTACCGATACGGTCCGCAAGCTCTTCCGCTCCAATTCTCTCGGTGGTGGCCTGGCCCCGGTTGGCACACTGGCTGATTTTCTCGAAGTTACCGGTCAACACGAAAACGTCGTCGACGAATTTCTGCGCGATGAGCTGAATTACATCGTGGTCAAGAGCTGGGATGCAGCTCATGAAGGTATGCGGCTGCTCAAAACAGACGTGAATGGCCGCGCCACTTTCCTCGTCCATCCGGAAGACGCGCAGGCGAAATTCTCTTTTGCCGGCGATGGGAACACCGGCAATCACTACGAGCAGCAGCACGGTGTGGTACCGCTGAAAAGCTGCATCCGCGTGCTCGATGGTTTCGGCAAATCGCTTGAAGTCATTCTGCCCAAGCTGCGCGATGGCTATGTTACTCCGGACAGCGAGACAGCGCGTGGACTCGCACTCGAAAATCCGAATGCCTTCTTCCTCGCGCCATCGGGCGAATGCTTCCACAATGTAACGGTGACCGGAGGCAAGCCCAGCGCTGCCGGTCCGCTGGCTTTGAAGCGCGAACTGCGTGAAACGCAGCAGAAGCTGGAAGTTGTCGAAAAAGAGCTGGGGCAAGCTGATATTACCGCCGCTTCTCTTTCCCGCGAGCTTGCCGAACTGACGCGCCAACTCGACATCAAAACCGAAGAGCGCCGCAATGCCGAACGCGAGAGCGCCAACCAGAGCGCTGCCCTCCGTCAGATGGACTCTGAGGTGCAGCGCCTGGAACGCCGGTTGCAGGAATGGAACCTGCAGAATGAGCGCAATAAAGACCAGCGTAATGCAAAGCAAGGCTTCATCGAGCGGAAGCGCGAAGAGATTTCGCGTTTGGAAAACGAGCATGCCGCTGCTGAAAAGTCTCTCGAAGAAGTTCAGCAGCAGGTCGAAGTATTGCGCGGCGCGCGTGAAGCAGCGCAACAGGAAGCAGCGCAGATGTCTGCCGAGCTGGCGGGGCTTGAAGAACGCCGCCGTGGCGCGGAAGCCGCTTTTGCCCGCATCGACAGCATGTTCAGAGATTTGGAACGCCGCGTTATTCAGCTCGAACAGCAGCTTTCTGCCGCTGCTTCCGAGCAGCAGCAGCGCGCACAGGAAAATGAACAACTTGCTTTACAGCGCGAAGAGCTGACGCACGTCCGCGAGCAGGCGCAGCAGGAAGTAGCTCGCCTGAGTGAAGAAGCAAAGACACTGCGAGCCGGTCTTGCTGAGACAGAACATAAGCTGAAAGTTTTACGCGCAGAAACCGACGCTCTGCGTGAAAGCCGCAGTCAGCACAGTTCGAGCGACGCAACCCTTACAGCTGATCTGAAGCATCTGGAAGAGACCTGCCTTAGCGATCTCGGCGTTGAAGCCTCAGCACTCCGCGAAGACAATGAGATTGCCCGGATTGAAGGCGAAGCACTCGCAGCAGAAGACGAGGCGTGCCGTGGGCTGAAGCAGAAGCTCGAAAATATGGGTCCGGTAAACATGATGGCCCTCGAAGAGTACAAAGAAACCGAGCAGCGGCATCAGTTTTTGGAAACGCAGCGCAAAGACCTGCTCGACTCGATCGAGAACACGCAGGCCACAATTAAAGAAATCGACGAAATCTCGCGCACGAAATTCGATGAGGCTTTCGTCCGCATCAACGAAAACTTCAGCGCGACCTTCGCAAGACTGTTCGGTGGCGGACAGGCCTTTATGCGTCTCACTGATGAAGAGAACGCTGCGGACAGCGGCGTAGATATCGTTGCCCAGCCGCCGGGGAAAAAGCTGCAGAATGTTTTCCTGCTCTCCGGTGGAGAAAAAGCGCTCACCGCCCTTTCGTTGCTCATGGGCATCTTCCAATATCAGCCAAGTCCGTTCTGTGTGCTTGACGAAGTGGATGCGCCTCTCGATGAAACTAACGTGGGCCGCCTCGCTGATATGCTGCGCAGCATGTCGAGCAATACGCAGTTCGTGATGGTCACACACTCGAAGCGCATGATGACGGCCGCTGATCTGATTTACGGCGTGACGATGCAGGAGCAGGGCGTGTCAAAGATTGTGAGTGTGCGTATGGGCGGACAGGAAAAGGGATTCGAAGCACGCCGTGCCACTGCATAATTAAACCAACGTGCTGTCATCCTGGGCGAAGGGAAGGACCTGCTTCTCCTTCCCTTATCAAAAAGCTAGTGCGCCTTTTTGCAATTACATCGTAGCTTGAGGCAAAAAAGCAGGCCCTTCCGCTTCACTCGGTTCAGCGTCAGGATGACATCCACAGGTAATTCTCCAGGAGAATAACCATAAATAATTTGTTGTTTATTTCTCTTCTATTCTTCTATTTTTCTCTCTTGACAGACTGAGATTGTCCGTGACAGGACGTTACATCGTTACATTTCATGCGCATTTACGATGCGTTGACAAACTTTCTCGACAGAAGCAGAATCAACTTTCAGCCTCTCTGCGAAAGGTACGACCCCCTTGCCAGCTCTTCTCGAAACCGAAATCGGCGATCTTGTTTTGCACGCGCGCGGCAAGGTGCGCGACTTGTATTCGGTAGGCGAGTTTCTACTCTTAGTGGCGACCGACCGCATCTCGGCATTTGATCACGTGCTGGCTACAGGAATCCCCGGCAAAGGAAAGGTCCTGACGCAGATTTCTCTTTTCTGGTTCGACTTCCTGAAGGAGATCGTTCCCAACCATCTCATCACAGCAGAAGTGAGCAAATATCCGGAAGAGTTGCGCGGCTATGAAAATGAGCTGCGCGACCGATCCATGCTGGTGAAGCGCGCGCAGATGTTTCCCGTCGAATGTGTCGTGCGTGGTTATCTTTCCGGTTCGGGGTGGAAAGATTATCAGGCCACCGGCGCGGTATGCGGGATTCCGCTGCCGAAAGGTTTGCGCGAATCGGACAAGCTGCCTGAGCCGATCTTTACGCCTGCCACCAAGAACCTGCATGGCAAGCACGACGAAAATATTTCATTTGAGCAGATGGTCGCGCTTATCGGGGCACAATCCGCAGCATCTCTGCGCGACCTGAGCCTTGCCATTTATCAGAAGGCATCGAGTCACGCTGAGAGCCGCGGCCTGATTCTCGCGGACACCAAGTTTGAATTTGGAACAACAGCCGAAGGCATCATACTCGCAGACGAAGTTCTGACACCGGACTCATCGCGCTTCTGGCCGCGAGACCGATACGCGCCGGGCGGCGCGCAGCCTTCGTTTGATAAGCAATTTGTACGTGACTATCTTGAGAGCATTCACTGGAACAAACAGGCGCCTGCCCCCGGTCTGCCGGATGATGTAGTGAAAAAAACACAGGAAAAATATTTCCAGGCATATGAACTTCTTACTGGAAATTCGCTGTCGCTGTAGAAGCAAGAGGTAGATGACCGGGTATGGCACTGATCGATTGGGCGATTGTAATTATCCTGATCGTCTCAGTATTGAGCGCGGCCAAACATGGTTTTTTTGTAGAAGCGTTCTCGCTGGCGGGTGTGGTGCTTGGATTGCTCCTTGCCAGTTGGAATTATCAAAAAGTTCTCCCGTGGATCACCGAATGGGTGCACTCTCCGGGAGCAGCAGAGGCAATCGCATTTATCGTAATTGCGATTGCAGTAATGGTGATTGCAGGACTTGCGGGCCGGTTGATTCGCTGGTCTGTTCGCTCCATCGGGCTGGGATGGGCTGACCGTTTTGTCGGGGCCGTCTTCGGCCTGCTGAAGGGTTGCGTGCTGGTGACGCTGGGAGTCATGGCAATTTCAGCTTTCCTGCCGCATGTTACCTGGATGGAGCAGTCGAAATTTGCGCCGTATTTTTTGTCTGCGGCACATGAGGCATCTGTAGTAACTCCCGCTCAGCTTGGTGAGCGCATACGGGAGGGTGTTAAAGTGATTCGCGATGCGCAACCAGACTGGTTAAAGCCGCATGCGGCGATCACCTCCGGGCCCTTGCAACGGAATCAAATACAACCGGGAACATACCTGGTATGAGAAAGAGGTTTTTGTGAAACGCGAACTGGAAGCCCTTGTGTCAGCGATGCATGCCGGCGGTATTACCTATGCTGAAGCTGTGCGTGAATTTAAGCGCCGATACCTGCTCGAGGTACTTGCGAGCAACAGGGGCAACCAGTGTAAAGCCGCAAAGGAGCTGGGCATGCATCGCAACACGCTCAGCCGTACCATCGCTGAATTGAATATTGACCCAGCACAGGTCCGCAATGGACTCAAGCGCCCGCCGCGCAGCGAGCGTCCTGTATTTGAGGTGAAGCAGGTCGTGCGCTGAAAAGCCGTGGTCTCTGCTTTACTCTATAAAGAGACCACGGAGAGGTGAACGATCCGGTGAGTTCCACCACAATCGACTCATTATTGGCGCAGGCTGAGAGCAGCCCGCGAACTTATATTCAGGATGGCTTCTTCTGGGACCAGCAGGATGCCTATCTATTCGATATTGACGGCACAATCCTGCGCAGCCGCGACCGCATTCACTATCAATCCTTCTTTGAGGGCGTTCGCAGCGTTATGGGTCGCGAGCTCGTGCTGGATGGCGTTACGCTCAGCGGCAATACCGATCCCGGCATTCTTTATGATGCATTTCGTCTCGCTGAGCTTGATCCACACCATTGGGAACACAAGCTTGGAGACGTGCTGGAGCACATGCGAACCACGGTCGCAGCACAGCGCGACCAGATGGATCTGATAAAGATGCCTGGTGTCGATGAGATTCTGGCTTATCTGCACGGCAAAGGCGCGGCGCTGGGCATCGGTACAGGAAATCTCGAATCTATCGGCTGGCTGAAGCTGGAAGTGCTGGGTGTACGCCACTGGTTCACTTTTGGCGGATTCGCTGATAACTTCCCTGTCCGCTCTGACATGATTACCGATGCAGCAAAGCAGGCGTGCGGTATCAAAGGCGCTGAGGCAAAAGTCTGTGTTGTAGGCGACACACCCTTCGACATTGCAGCGGCGAAGGCGAATCACTTGCCAACCATTGCCGTCGCCACGGGTCATTATTCGTTCGATGAATTGATGGAGCACCGGCCCGAAGTGTGCGTCAGTACATTATCAGCACTGCTTTCCAAAACGGACTCTGCCAGGGCATGATTCTACGCGTCAGACTGCTGTTTTTCTGCGCGATCTTTACCTGCGCCAGTGCCAGTGCGCTCGCGCAGTCCGCGCCGGATTCTGCCCAGAAACCCGTGTCAGAACACGAAAGAATTGAAGCGTCCAAAGCGTATCTGGACGGGGCAAAGGCCCTCCAGAAGAATGACCTGCGGGAGGCCGAAAAGCAGTTCGAACGCGCCAAGACGCTCGATCCCGACAATACGCAGTATTCCGCTGCATTGACCATTGCAAAAGAGCACCTGCTCACACAACTGGTGCAGGATGCCGGCAAAGAGCGATTGATGGGGCACGACAACGCTGCGCGCTCTTTCCTAGCCCAGGCTTACCTGATTGATCCGAACAATCCGATCGTGCAGCAGCACATCGACGATCTGGCGAGCGGTGATGAATCTCGCGAAGCGGTTCTTCTTCCCGCAGCCGAGCAGGCCGGCCCGCCAGTTGAGCTGTCTCCAAGAGAAGGCACGCAAAGTTTTCATATCCGCAGCGCTGCCACAGATGTATTGCGGCAAGTACTTACGGCTTTTAACATCTCTCCGGTGTTTGACGCTTCCATCAGAAACCAGATTGTCCGCTTTGACGCCGACGATGTGAATTTCAGGCAAGCTGCTGCGATGCTTAAGCTCTCCACGAATACGTTTTTTGTTCCGCTGGACGAAAAACGCGTCCTTATCGCGCAGGATACGAAGGAAAATCGCGCAAAATTTCAGCGCGAAGTGATGGAAACCGTCTATTTGCCTGGACTTACTGCGACAGAGATGAGCGATATGGGCAATATCGCGCGTAACGTGTTTGAAGCACAACAGGCGACCATTCAGGCTGAAGCGCACACGCTTACCATCCGCGCGCCGCAGGACCGCATCTCTGCTTTAAATCACACTTTTGTCGATCTGCTTGATGGTCGGAGCCAGGTCCTACTGGAGCTTCGTCTTTATCAGGTCGCGCGCACGCGCATGACCAACATCGGAGCGCAGCTTCCGCAATCCACTTCCATTTTCAATGTTCCGACGGAAGTGAATAAGATCATTCAGGCAAATCAGAGCGCCGTGCAGCAGATCATTTCGTCAGGCCTGGCGTCTGCCGGCGATGATGTGGCCATCGTTGCTATTCTCATTGCTACGGGGGTTGTCTCCGGCACTGTTTTCAATCAGCCATTTGCTCTCTTCGGTGGCGGAATTACAGAAAGCGGTCTGACGCTGAACCAGGGGGCAACGCTGAATATCGCGCTTAATTCATCCGACACGCGGGTCCTCGATCAGATCCAGCTGCGCATACAGGACCAGGAAGATGCCACTATTCGCAGCGGCACTCGCTACCCGATCATTACATCTACCTATTCGGGATTGACCGGGACTTCGCTGGGCATACCCGGTGTATCGCAAGCGGGCTTATCCAGCGCGCTGCAGAATCTCGGGATCAATCCTTCCGCGCTGCAAAGCACTACGAACCAGACCATTCCGCAGGTGCAATATGAAGACCTTGGTTTGACGCTGAAAGCTACGCCGCATATCCAACAGAACAAAGACGTCGCTCTCAAACTCGATCTGAAGATCGAATCGCTGACCGGACAGACGCTGAACGGCAATCCCATTCTCAACAATCAGCAATACACAGGAAATGTAACGCTGGCACAGGGTGAGAGCGCGCTGGTCGTTAGTAATCTGAACCGCCAGCAGAGCGCGGCTGTCAGCGGTATTCCGGGACTCAGCGAGCTGCCCGGCTTTCAGTCCACCACAAACAAAGAAAGCACTGTGGACGTCTCAAAGCTGGTGATTCTTATCACGCCACACATTGTTCGTCTGAGTCATACCAAGCCTGCCAGCCAGCTGGTGATGCTGCCGGTCCATCCGTAACGCTATTTATCTTCCTTCGCCTGGAACTCCACAATCTTCTTCAGCGTTTCATACGGAGCCGCTCCCATGGGAATGCCGCGGCCATTCACAAACAACGTCGGGGTCTCATTCACATTCAGCGTTTGCGCCAGCTTCATAGAAGCTTCAACCGTAGCTTTTGCCTCAGGAGTGAGCGCGCATGATCCGACCTTAGCAGCATCAGCTCCGGCTTTGGTCGCAGCATCATTCAATGTGCTGTCAGAAGTCTGCGGCGTCAGGGCTGTCTGGTTCTCAAATACAAGATCGGCAAATTTAAAGAATGCGTCATTGCCGTTCAGTTTGGCTACGCAGACGCTGTAAAGCGCAGCCTTCATCGCCTCGGTATGGATGGAGGTGAGTGGAAGGTTTTCAAAGACATAGCGCGCATTGGGAAAGTCCTGCAATAGCCGCTGGACGGTCGGTTGCGCAGCTTTGCAGTGGGGACATTCAAAATCAGCAAATTCCACCAGCAATAAGTCTTTGGATGTTGCTCCGCGCGAAGGGCCGTTCGCCTCTGCCTGAAGAATTTTGCGCGGGGCATCAAATGGGCGCGCCCCGAAAGGCATTACTTCGTTCGAGATCAAGTGCTGCCCGTCTGGAGTGGTGAAAAACTGAAGTGTTCCAATTTGCGGATTGGTTTTCTGTGCCGCCAGCACCGTCACCTTGCTCACTCCGGGAGCCGCTGTCTTCTGAATCGCCTGTATTTGCCAGATGCGGTCCGGATCGTATCCCCAGAACTGATGCAGAAATGCATTCACTGTGTCTTTGCTAGGCGTATCCGTCGTGAAATTCGCCGGGTCCACAGGAGGAAACTGCGGCGGCCCGGATGGTTTCGGCGCAGCCTGAGCGGTTGCACTCGGCGCGGTGGGCACTTCTTCCGTAGTCGAGGTTTGCGCGCGCAGCGCTGTCGAGGCTATACCTACAATGACAATCGCAAAAAGAGAATTGCGAAATGAAGCAGACAGTTGCATGAAATTCCTTTCTGCCGAAGCAGCGGGGTTCTAAAACAGAGTCTATACCTGAACTTTGACGGCGATGGGAAACCGCCGTCCCGGCCCGAAAGCCTTACTCGTTACCTTGAGCACAGGTGCAGCCTGCTGGCGTTTGTACTCACTGCGCTCTACCAGTTTGACGACCTTCTTCACAAGTTGGAGATCAACCTGCTGTTTCGTCGCAATCTCCTCCGGCGTCTCATACCTTTCCACATACGCCTCCAGGATTGGATCCAGCACCTCATAGGGCGGGAGCGAATCCGTGTCCTTCTGGCCGGGCCGCAGTTCCGCGGATGGAGGCTTGTCAATCGTAGCCTGTGGAATGCGCTCTCCATTTCGATTCGCGAACCGGCTCAGATCATAAACGCGCGTCTTCGCCAGATCGCCAATGACCGCCAGCGCGCCCGCCATATCGCCGTACAAGGTGCAGTAGCCAACCGACATCTCCGATTTGTTTCCCGTCGTCAGCACCAGCGCATTAAATTTGTTCGAGAGCGCCATCATCAGATTGGCACGAATGCGCGACTGAATGTTCTCTTCCGTGATATCCGGCTTAAGCCCTGTAAACAACGGATCAAGCACCTTTCCGTATTCCGAAAACAGATCGCTGATCGGAATTAATTCAAACCGAATGCCCAGATTGTCCGCCAGTCTTCTGCTGTCTTCCACCGAACCTGCTGAAGAGTACTGACTCGGCATTCCGATGCCCGTCACATTCTCCTTGCCCAGCGCGTCCACCGCAATCGTCGCCACCAGTGCGGAGTCTATTCCACCGCTTAGAGCAACCAGTACTTTAGAGAATCCGCATTTTCGCACGTAATCGCGTGTGCCCAGTACCAGCGCGCTATAGACAGCTTCATCGATGTTGTCCGTCTGATAATGAATATCGCCGGTATGCGCAGCCGGGTCACAGAAGACCAGATCTTCTTCAAATGACTTCGCCTGCGCTATGACCGCACCATCAGCATCCAATACAAGGCTTGATCCATCGAAGATCAGGCTGTCATTGCCGCCCACCTGGTTCACCATCGCTACCGGCGTGCGATGATGCCGCGCAATCGCCGCCAGCATTTCTCTGCGCGTCTTGCGCTTCCCTCTCCAGTAAGGCGAGGCTGAAATATTGAGGATGAGATCCCCGCCGCCGCGCATCAGCTCTTCAATAGGATCAATGCCATACAGCCGCTTATGCCAGAAGTTCTTATCGTTCCAGGCGTCTTCACAGATCGTCAGCGCGGCGCGTCTCCCGCAGAAATGCACCAGATGCTGCTTCTCCGCCGGAGCAAAATATCGCTGTTCATCGAACACGTCATAGAACGGCAGCAGCATCTTCGACTGCACGAAGGCCACTTCCCCGCCGCGCACCAGCGCCGCCGAATTCATCACCCGCTTCCCTGTTCCCGGCGGAGCAGGCGTAACATAGCCCACAATGCCGGCAATATTCAATTCAGCTGTTGCCTGGGCAATTTCCGCAACCGCCTCTTCAGAGCGCGCAACAAACGAGGGCTTTTCAAGAAAATCTGCCGGTGGATATCCGCAGACCGCGAGTTCAGGAAAGAGAACAAGATCAGCGCGACCTTCGGCTGCCTTGCGCGTGAAATCGAGAATCTTCTCTATATTTCCGGTGAAATCGCCGATAGTGGGATTGATCTGAGCGAGCGCAATCTTCACTCTTCTAGTGTAGCAATCTTACTTTGTTACCTTTTCCCACGTCAGTTGCACTGCAACCACACCATCACCCGACGGAATTGGAGGAGTACGCAGAATAAGCCGGTTGCCTTCGCGCTTGTGGTAGCGCAGCTGCGCTGTCCCGAGCCAATTGGGAAAGAGACTTACCTCGACATGATGAGTAACCGTATCGCCTTCGACTGTATAAGGCCCGGCGTAGGCGATGTAGTCGCGCTTGCGGCCGGCGCTCTCTGTCTTATGCCTGCGTCCCGCCGGGCTCAGGTTTCCGCTCATGTATCCTTCAGTCGAATAAAGCAGATAGCCGACAACGTGATTGCCCCACGGCTTCTCTACTGTTCCGTCTTCATGCAGAAATGAGTAATCGAGCAGTTTCCATGTGCCGATAAAATCCTCGGCAGTTGTATGGGCCTTTGTGCCAGTCATGTTCACGCTTCCGGCAGCACCAGCGCATCCAGTTCCAGGAACTGGCGTACGACTTCATCGTCGCTCTTTTCCATCTCTTCCATCGTGCCGAAGAAATGCGCTTTCGCCTGATGCAGAAAGAGCACGCGGTCCGCGAGCTTCTTGGCAAAACGCATATCGTGCGTAACGACAATGCTTGTCAGGTGCAGCTGATGCTTCAGTTTTTGAATCAGGTCGCCGAGGAGACGCGCAATCAGCGGATCGACCATCGTCGTCGGCTCATCGTAAAGAATCGCCTCCGGCTGCGCTGAAAGAGCGCGCGCAATCGCAACTGACCGCTTCATCCCAGTCGATAGATCAGATGGGAGCAAATCCTTCATGCCGGCAACGCCCACCATCTCCAGCAAACCGTTTACGATTTGCTGAATCTGGTCTTCCATCAGCTCGCCGCGTTCACGCAAAGGGAACGCCACATTCTCGCCAACCGTAAGGGAATCAAACAGAGCGCCATTCTGAAAGACCATCGTTACCTTGCGGCGAATCACCTGCATCTGCTCTTCGGTGAATCCGCAAATATCTTCGCCGGCCACCATAATGCGGCCCGAATCCGGCTTAAGAAAGCCCATGATCTGCTGCAGAGAAACCGATTTGCCCACGCCGCTGCGCCCCAGAATGCAGAGGGTTTCGCCAGGCAATACAAAGAAGCTCACATTATCGAGCACTACCAGATCGCCAAATGATTTCGAGACATTATCGAAGGCGATATACGGCTGTGACTCTGTAGCTGAGCGTTTCTCTTCTACGATTTCGATGGGAATGCTGCTCAAGCGGACATCTCCTACTCATCAGCTTATCAGCGCCAGATCGGATGGAGTATTCAGGTTCTGGAACCAACGGCGCAAAGGTGGGTCGGCAGTCCAATCATTTCGCGTTGCGGCAACAGCCTCTACGCTGAACAAGTCCAGTTCCGCAGGCCGTACGGCATTTTCGATGCCGTTCATCACCTTGAACTTCCCTGCTTGCAGTGACTCACGAATACCTGTTAACAGATCGCGACGATATACCGCGCACAGCGGCTCCGGCCTGCCTTGATACTTCGGAATCGTTGCAGAGGCTCCCGTAAGACCTGCACGCTCGACCAGATACCGCACAAATATCGAAGGCTGCAGAGGCAAATCCACAGGCAGAAAAACGTTCCATTCACTGTTGCTCCAGGCCAAAGCAGCTTCAATTCCCCCAAGCGGCCCACATCCCGGATGCAGATCTTTAATCATTGGAGCATACGCAGAAAGATCAGAACGTGAGCTCACAATATGCGGCTTCACTTCGGCGCTTTTCAGCAAATCAACTGCATGCTCAATCAGAGGACGACCGCCATACTGCAGAAACGCCTTGTCCTTCCCCATGCGTGTGCTGCGTCCACCAGCCAGAACAAACCCGTTCACTTCCCCAGCTCTTCAAAGAAGGTAATGATCGATTCAATTCCGCGATAGAAATTCGCCAGATGAAACTTTTCATTCGGCGCATGGAGATTGTCATCCGGCAGACCAAAGCCCATCATGACCGTAGGGATTTTCAGATGCCGTTCAAAATCGCCGACAATCGGAATAGACCCGCCTGACCTGATAAACACCGCGTCCTTGTTCCAAACCTGTTTCAACGCCTTCGTCGCGGCTTTGATGTATGGGTTGTCCGTGCCGATTACAATCGCATCGCCGGAGTGAATTAACCGCACATCCACTTCAACGCCCGGGGGTTTGATTGACTCCACATAAGTCTTGAATTGCCCGAACGTCTCCTGAGGCGTCATGTCCGGCACCAGCCGCATTGACACCTTTGCAACCGCCTTTGCCGGAATCACCGTCTTCGCGCCTGCTCCGGTAAAACCGCCAGGCATTCCGTGCACATCGAGCGTAGGCCGCGCCCAGGTGCGCTCCAGCACCGAATATCCCGGCTCGCCTGTGAGCTGCGTCGAGCCCACTTCTGTCAGCCTGTAATGCTCTTCATCAAAGGGGAGATTCTTCCAGGCATTCAACTCGTCATGGCTCGGAGCCTGCACCTTGTCGTAGAAGCCGGGAATCAGAATGCGCCCGTCTTTGTCCTTAAGCTGAGCAATAATCTGCGCCAGCGCGACAAATGGATTTGGCGCCGCTCCTCCATACATGCCCGAATGGAGATCGGTCTTCGCGCCACGCGCTTCGATCTCCGTATAGATCATGCCGCGCAAACCAACACACAGCGTCGGAAGCTCCGGCGCAAACAGCTCTGTGTCGGAAACAAGTGCAAAATCAGCCTTTAGTTGCTCCGGATGTTCGCGCACAAATTTCGCAATCGATTCTCCGCCAACTTCTTCTTCTCCCTCAAGAATCACGCGGATATTGAGCGGCAGCTTCCCGCCATGTGCCGCAAACAGCGATTCCAGCGCCTTTAGGTGCATGTACATCTGGCCTTTGTCGTCCACTGCTCCGCGGGCATAGAGATTGCCGTTGCGCTCAGCCGGTTCAAACGGCGGAGACAACCATTCCTCCAGCGGATCCGGAGGCTGCACATCGTAATGTCCATAGCAGAGGCAGGCCGGCTTGCCCGGCGCATGCAGCCAGTCGGCATAGACCAGCGGATGCCCAGCGCCCTCAATCAGACGCACGTTCTCCATGCCGATTCGCTTCAGTTCCGCAACCAGCGTTTCTGCAGCGCGGCGCACATCTCCTTTGTGCTCAGGCAAAGTAGAAACAGACGGAATGCGCAATAAATCTTTCAGTTCATTCAGAAAGCGCGGATACTGCCCGCGCGCATATTCCACAGCAGTCGGCATTATTTCTCCTCAATCAGGAACCTCTAAGTGTAGCCTTTGCGCCTGAATCTTTCACGACCGTACCAGCATCAGTCATCCACAGGCACAGTCATGGAATCACGTTTTGCTTTTCTCGCCAGCTCATTTTCAGACAGCTCCACAAATACAACGGATCCTACGCAGGCAGACGACGCTTCCCTTCTCGACGCATATTCCACCGCAGTCACGCACGCCGTCGAGCGAGTCAGCCCCTCTGTCGTCAAGATCGACGTCAAATCTGCCTCTTCGCGCCGAGGAGGCTCGGGCTCCGGATTCGTCTTTACGCCCGATGGATTGGTCCTCACCAACAGCCACGTTGTGCGTGGAGGCTCGCGTTATCAACTCACCTTCCATGACGGTCAGCAGGCCCCGGCAACCCTCATCGGCGAAGATGCCGACACTGACACAGCAGTCCTGCGCACCGACGCATCTATTCTTCAGCCAGCCGTTCTCGGCAGCTCACGCACGCTTCGCGTCGGCCAGCTGGCCGTCGCTGTCGGCAATCCCTTTGGATTTCAGTTCACCGTCACCGCAGGCGTCATCAGTGCGCTCGGGCGCAGCATGCGCTCAACAACAGGCCGCATGATGGAAGAAGTCATCCAGACTGACGCAGCGCTTAATCCCGGCAACTCCGGTGGACCACTGGTGAATTCACGTGGCGAAGTCATTGGCATCAACACCGCCACTATCATCTCTGCGCAAGGGCTTTGCTTCGCCATCGGCATTGACACAGCAAAGTTCGTCGCGTCCCAGCTTTTGCAATTTGGTCGCGTCCGCCGCTCGTGGATCGGCATCGCCGGACAGAACGTGCCTTTGCCCCGCCGCCTCGCCTACGAATATCAGCTCGCGGAGGCAACCGGCATTCTCGTCGTATCTGTTCAGGAAAACAGCCCGGCAAGCCGCGCTTCTCTGCGCGAAGGAGACATCATCACCGCCCTTGACGGCCAGCCTATTGCAGGAATCGACGCCCTGCATCATCTGCTCACGGCCGAAAGCGCCGGGAAAACATTGCCGCTTGAAGTGCTCCGCGGCGTTGAGCGCCTTCAGTTGAATATCAAACCTGAGACGAAACCTGATGAGTAGAAGTTCTGGCGCGTGCTGCCCGTACACGCCACATAATCACCAGGACCACCAGCAGCAAAAGATGCGCAACAACGGCGCCCGAAAAGTCAATTCCGACATCGCCAACAGCGCTCGTGCGACCCGGCAGAAACGACTGGTGCCATTCGTCCCACGATGCCAGCGCGAGGGTGGAGACAAGAGCTAGCGGCGCAGCCAGAGCAAATATCCATCCGTGGCTTCGCGCTTTTCTGGAAAATGTAGCGCGCCAGCCCTCAAAGAAGCCGAGGCTCACGAGGCCATAACCAACGAAATGCCCAGTCTTGCGAATATAGTGATGCACCACCGCCCATCGCTCGGGCGTAATGGGTCCAAAGAGCTTTTCCCAAATCGGCAACAGCCAGCGGCTTGTGTTATCTGCCGACATGGTGCCGGTTGATTCAATCACGATGACTAAGATTCCGATCATCGCCGGAATCCAATGCAGCAGCAGATAAAATCGCCTTCTCGACATGCAATCAATACCGTGCCACTGTCGGGTCTATCAACGTTGACCATGCATCGATTCCGCCGCGCAGTGACTGCGTCTTTTCAAAGCCCTGGTTTCGCAGCCACACCGCCACATTCATCGAGCGCACTCCGTGATGGCAGATGGTTATGATGTGTGCGTCCGGATCAAGCTCCTGATTGGCGCGACTGGGCACGTCTCCCATCGGCATCAGAAGGCTGCCTTCAATGCGGGCAATGGCATATTCGCCGGGCTCGCGAACATCCAGCAACACAACTCCCTCCTGATTCTTTTCGGAAAGGATTTCCTTCAGTTGTAAGGGAGTAATTTCGTAATCGAGCATGTATCAAGAATACATGCGATACGACTGGGCCAATCCGCGATACATGAAGTTGCAGATACCGGAGAAAGCGAAATTACCGCTGAGGCGCAAATCCACCCGCAATATACTGCTGCGGAGCTGTCCCACCCGGCTGTGATGCAGGAGGAGAAGATGGCTTCTGTTGGCCGGAATCAGCACCTGAATCAGTTCCCTTGGGAAACTGAACAGGTCCCATCGTCGGATGGTCTTTATCGTTGTCCGTGGGCAAGGTCTCACCCGGAAGGCGCAAAGAAGGAGGAGCCTTCGGCGCAGTCTGCCTGGCCGTATCCTCAGGGGCTGCGTCCCCCATTTTCACCTCATGCACATTTGGCGCCTGATTTGTGCTCCAATAGTCACCCAATTCGTTCTCTGCGCGAATCACCGGGGGCTTGCCTACCTCCGCCACTTCCACGCGAATCACACGATTGCCATTAATCCGAACAAACTCCACCGGTTTTGGGGCTTCGCCGTAAATCCATTCTTCAAACGGCATCTGTCCTTCGCGCTCGCGGATCTTCTGCTGCGGTTGACCCATCGCGTAGATCACCATTTCGGTGCTCATGCCCACCAGTACATGATGATCGAGGATGGCTTTCTTGAGCGCTGGCGGCAGAGTATCGGTATATGCCTCGACAGGCGACTTTACGCCGAATCCCAGTAGAGGGGCCAACAACGCTTCCACCTGCTGGCCTGAAATTTCCGGCACATCATGCGGAAAAACCAGGGTGATGCGCGATCCGACCGGCTCCTGCCCCTGATCCTGCACAACCGGCGTCGTGTAATTTGGATCGGTGCCAATCGAGATATGGCGCAGCCATTTATGCTTACGGTCTGGCCCACCATTCAGCAGAAAAACAATTTTGTTGTCTTTAATCTGAACGTCCGTTATGACGCATCGGTCGCCCGGCTTTGCCGATGTCCCTTTTTCATTGATCTCATTCACATAGTCAGCGCCGCTTGGCTGCATATCGCCATTTGCATGGAGAACCAGCCCCTTGCTGGCCAGCGGCAAAGGCCGCATAGCAAATCCCTGCTCCGCGGTGAGGAAACGGATCAGTTCCTGCCTGCCGCGCGTGGTCAGCCGCTCTGTTGAAAGTGGCACATTTGTAGGATGAAATTCGAGATAATGACCTTCAATCTTTTCCGGGCTTACGGTCAGCACCTGGGAATTTGCCGTACTGGCTGCCAGAAGCGCCAGCGCCGCTCCGCATACAGCTAATCGCAGCAGATGCCCTGCTGCTACTCGCAACAGGCGCAGGTCCTTCGTGCCGTGAGTTGCGAACCCCTGCATCGTGAGGCCCTCAAACCTTTCGGACTATAGAATGGCTCCGGTTAGCGTTATTTGGCAAGACCCTAACGCTGGTTCGTGCTTAGATTGTTTTGAAATGGGCGAAACAAAACCCGCTCAGGGCTCATCTGAGGCCGATTTCGGTGCATCTGATAGGGGTCTATCTTCCATTTTTGCTTCCGGAGCCTGCACAGCCGTTCCGTTCGTCGACCCTGATGCAGGCTGGATCTGCACCAGCGATGGCTCATTGGACGCGGCTATGGTGCCCATTGCCGCCTCATGCTGCCGACGCGCCACGGCATCAATATCCACCGGAATGCCTCCCGGCACGATCACCGGCTGCGCATATCTGTGGGCGTAATCACGTGTAACTTTGACCAGAATGATCATCAGAACAGGCAGCACAATCACTGCGATGGCACTGCCTTCCGGGCCGTATCCTCCGCCGGTCAGCCAGACAGGCCCAACAGCATTTGTCGTGATCACCGGATTAAAAATCGTCAGCCCGCTCACCGGAAGCCCGAAGAGCAGTCCCATGCTCGCGTTCCAGGCAAAATGCAACCCCCATGGCAGCCACAATGCCCGCGTCCGCAGATAGGCAATCGAAAACAACCATCCGGCAAGGATGGTCACCAGGGTGCTGGCCGCACTCGCATTCGTGTTCAGCAGGTGCATCAGGGCAAAGAGCACCGACATGCCCAGAGTTGCCAGCGTAGGTCCAACAGCATCGATCAGCCGTTGAAACGCATATCCCCGAAATGCAACTTCCTCTGCTAATGCCCCCACGATCAACGTCAGCAGGTTCACCAACAGGAGAAAGAATTGATGCTCATTTGTCCAGAAACGGACTACGAGGCTTCCGAAGATAGTCATTGGCAACACACAGGCCACCACGCCGCCCCATCCTAATGCTGAACCCAGTGCGAACTCACGCTTCCAGCCCTCGCGCCGGATCAGGCCCATCTCGCGCAATGGCTCGCGCTGGCTTTGCCCCGCATATCCCATGGCCGCGTATCCGACCAGCAGCAGGAACAACAGGATGAGGCTCTGCACCAGCAGAAACCAGTCACCAGAGCTAAGCCCATTGGCAGCACGCAAAGACACTTGTTGCGCGAAGACAAAATAAAGCGCAGCAATGGCAAACCATCCGAAGGCGCGGAGACGTCCTCCAGATTTCATATCCTTGCTGTATCTCCACTTAGATTGTTAAAGCTTTTGAATGCTTTTTCATTGGGCGCGGACAACCACTCTGGAGCAAGCGTGTTTGAAACAGCTGCCGCAAATTTGCTATCCAATAAGGGCATCTTGGTTGCGCCGATTGTGTTATGCGCTTCGCGAGCTTTTTTTTCAGAAAACAGCCTGCTTTTGGCTTTATTCTTAACCTTTTTCATATCGCTTCCACTGAGCGGTAGTAGGCACCCGGCTTCTCGGTGAATGTGCATACTGAGCGCAAGGCTTCAACCCAGGTTCCCTTTACGCTACGTCGCACTTAAATAACAGAACCGGCTCATGTCGTATAAAACTGCGCGATACTACGGAACTTCTCATAGCGCCGCTTCAGCAACTCATCCAGCGACAGCACTTTGATTTCATGGAAGTGCCATGCGAGTTTCTCATCCAGCAACCGCGCGGCTTCTTCGGCATTCGCATGCGCCCCGCCTTCAGGCTCAGGAACAATATCATCGACGCAGCCGAGAGACTTCACATCTTGTGCCGTCAGTTTCAGAGCTTCCGCCGCCTGGGCGCGCTTGCCGGCGTCACGCCACATGATCGAAGCACATCCCTCCGGAGATATGACCGAATAGATCGCGTTCTCCAGAATCAACACCCGATCCGCCACTGCCAGAGCCAGAGCCCCGCCCGAACCGCCTTCGCCCGTTATCGTGGCGATCACCGGAACGCGCAGCCGCGACATCTCAAACAGATTCCGCGCAATCGCCTCTGCCTGTCCGCGCTCTTCCGCGCCAATGCCCGGGTTCGCACCGGCAAGATCAATCAGCGTGAACACCGGACGCCCCCACTTTTCGGCAATTTTCATTGCCCGAAGCGCCTTGCGATAGCCCTCCGGATCAGGCGAGCCAAACTTGCGCTGAATGCGCTCCTTCACCGTGCGGCCTTTGAGATTGCCGATGACCATGACCTCTTCGCCACGGAAGCGCGCCATCCCGCACGACATCGCCGCATCGTCGCCAAAGGCGCGGTCACCATGGATCTCGCTGAAGTCAGTGAATATGCTCTCGATAAAGTCCATCGGATACGGCCGCTGCGGATGCCGTGCCAGCTCCGTTTTTACCCATGCCGCAGGCGTGGCCTCAGCCACCGCCTGAATCTGCTCAACACTACCAGCCTGCTCAGTCATAGACGCTGCAAGTCTTACTTTTCGATTGTACAGGGTGCTGCCCGCACGGGGCCACGCGCCTTCGGCGCCAAAACACAGAGTTGTCATCCTGAGCCAAGCGCGCAGTCAAAGAGCCTGCCCTGAGCTTGCCGAAGGGACCCGCTTTCGCATCGGTCAGCGATAAAGAATCACTCTAACGTTGAGAAGAGGGGCCAGCATGGGTGCCCCACATCTTGAAAAGATGTGGGATCACACCGTATGCCGACTAGCTGATTCTTGTGAGCTTTCCGTTGCGCGTGGAATAAGGATAGGAGGAAGTGAGAACGCCTGATTGATCATCAAGATTGCACACATGAAATTAAGAATTGCCCAAGTATTTCTGTGCAAATGTATCGGGATAATCGGATTAAATATCAATGCAGCGATAAGGAGACTGTAAATTTCCAAACCGGCAAGTCTGACCTAATCTTAAGTAGAGCGAATATCGCTGTTCCAAATACAAGGACTCTCAACAAGATATAGAAATCGTATGGGACACTTGCACCGATGGCAAAAATCAAAAGCAAGGAATTGATGGCGAATAGAAATCGACAAAGCCTCCATTCCGGCGATGGGTTCGTCGTAACCCTCGATAGAGCATTGGATACTATTTTCGCAAGCCATTCTGCAAGAGTTCTGTCAGCATGCTGAAAAACTCTTACTAAACGACTTCTGTGACGTATCACAATGAAAGCAACCAAAATGACTGTCAGAAGTCCAAGAACGTGCCAAAAATACCAAGTTATAAGCTGCCGAGTTCCTCCGGTAGCTGTTGCCACCAAACTGAACGAGCTTTGCAAAAATCAGCTTTAGCAGAAGGCTGAATTCTTCTCCCATAGCCAAGCCTTACCTTAATTCTTTGAAGGCAAGCGTACCATGATGAAGGCTTTAGCCGTAGGTTTTATTAATCCAGCGCCTGCACCATCCCGCGTCCCAGCAACTCCTCTGCGCGATCCACAAAGGCTCGATCCGCTGCAACCGTAACTCCGACGGGCTCCATCATCACGCAGAACTCATCTTTCTTTTCCAGGTTCAGCATTAACTTCCCCGGGCCAGGCGAGTCAGCAATCATCTGCCGCAATTCAACCAGCGTCGCTTCGCTCGTACGCTCCAGCGGCACACGAATGCGCACATTCTGCGGTAGCCGCACCTTCACATCTTCAAGCGCCTGGATATAAGAAACGCACAGCTTCGGGGCAGCCTCTTCTTCCGCGCGAAGCTGTCCGCGAACCAGCACCGGCACCTCGATCTTCAGCGTCTCTTTCAGCCGCTCATAGTCTTTGGGAAAGCAGATCAGATCAATCTTGCCTGTCGCATCTTCCAGAGAAGCCTGCGCATACAGCTCGCCCGACCGCTTCGATTTCGCAACCTTCAATCCGGCAATTACACCCGCCACTGCAATTTCGTTCTCCGGTGCCTGCCCACGCCGCCCATTGCTTGGCGCCGGCTTCATTTCAAGAGCTGTTGCCGTGTCGACAACCCCCGGCAAATTCCGCAGCTTCTCCGCGTATTTGTCCAGCGGATGTCCCGATACAAAGAACCCCAGCACTTCTTTTTCAGCCTGCAGGCGCTGATATTCATCCCAGTCGGGAATATTCGGCAGATCATCGGCCTTTGCAGTCGCCGGATGATCATCAAAAATCCCGAAAAGCCCGTGCTGCCCGGCCTCGCGATCGCGCTGAGTCTTCTGCGCGCGCTCCATTGCCTTGTCTACTGAGGCCATCAGTGCAGCGCGACGCCCGAAAGAATCCAGAGCGCCCGACTTGATCAGCGATTCAACGACGCGCTTGTTCATCAGCCGCAGATCGACCTTTTCGCAGAACTCCCAGAATGATGCGAAGGTCTTTTTCTGTTCCGCCAGCTCATTTCGCGCTGTCAGGATTGAATCAATCGCATTGCGCCCGACGTTCTTGATTGCCGTCAGCCCGAAGCGGATCGCCTTGCCATGCGGCGTAAAGTCTGCATCACTGAAGATCACATCCGGCGGCTCAACCGGAATCTCCATCTCGCGACATTCCTTGATGTACTTGACCACATTCTCCGGCTTGGAAATTTCCGACGTCAGCAGCGCCGCCATGAACTCCACCGGATAGTGCGTTTTCAGGTAAGCGGTGTGATACGCCAGCAGTGCATACGCCGCCGAATGCGACTTGTTAAAGCCGTATCCGGCAAACTGCTCCATCAGATCGAAGATGCGAACGACCTTGTCCTTCGGAAATCCCTTCTCTAACGCGCCGGAAACAAAGCGGTCACGCTGCTCCGCCATCTCTTCCGGATTCTTCTTGCCCATTGCACGACGCAACAGATCCGCTTCACCCAGCGAATAGCCTGCAAGCACGTTGGCAATCTGCATCACCTGTTCCTGGTAAACGATGACGCCGAGTGTTTCTTTCAGAATTGCTTCCAGCGGCGGTAGCTCATACTCAACTTTGCGCCGTCCCCATTTGCGCTCGATGAAGTCATCGATCATGCCGCCCTGAATCGGTCCCGGACGATAGAGCGCATTCAAAGCTGTCAGGTCTTCGACAGTTGTCGGCTTATAGCGTCGCAGCACATCGCGCATGCCGCCCGATTCAAACTGAAAGACGCCCGAAGTCAGCGCCCGATGGAAGACCTTTTCATATGTCGTATGATCATCCAGCGGAACCTTCGCCATATCCAGTTCTTCACCCTGGTTGCGCTTGATCAGCTTCAGGCAGTCGTCGATGACAGTCAGTGTGGTCAGCCCCAGGAAATCCATTTTGAGCAGACCCATCTTTTCGACTGCCTTCATGTCGTAGGCGGTCACAATTTCGTCGTTCTTGCTGCGCGACACTGGAACAAGATCGGTCAACGGACGCGGCGCGATTACAACGCCGGCTGCATGCACGCCCGCGCCACGCACCAGCCCTTCGAGCTTCTTCGCCGTATCGATCAGCTCCTTGACCTGCGGATTCGATTCATAAGCTTCCTGCAGCGGCGGCGAATCTTCTAATGCCTGTTCAATTGTCACGCCGATGGTCGTCGGCACCAGCTTGGCGATACGGTCCACATCACCATACGGCATGTCGAGCGCGCGGCCTACGTCCTTGATCGCCGCCTTCGCCGCCATCGTGTTGAAAGTGATGATTTGCGCCACCTGTTCGCGACCGTACTTGCGCGTAACGTACTCGATCACCTCGCCGCGACGGTTCATGTCGAAGTCAATATCGATATCCGGCATCGATACTCGCTCCGGATTTAAAAAGCGCTCAAAGAGCAGCGCATTCTGCAGCGGATCGATATCGGTAATTTCCATGCAGTAGGTCGCCAGCGAGCCTGCTGCCGAGCCGCGCCCCGGACCAACTGGAATTCCATGTTCACGCGCATAGCGAATGAAGTCCCATACGATGAGGAAGTAGCCGGGAAACTTCATCTGCTTGATGATCGAAATCTCTCGCTCCAGCCGCGCTTCATATTCCGAGATCGGTTGCCGCAGCAGCCCATGATCCTGCAAATGCCGGATCGAAGTAGCTAGACGCTTTTTGAATCCTTCGCGACACACCTGCTCAAAGTAGCTGTCAATCGTGTGTCCCGGTGGAACGGCAAATTCCGGAAATGGATTATCGACTTTGCTGAGCTTCAGATTGCAGCGCTCGGCAAACTGCATCGTGCGACTCACCACTTCGGGAGAATGCGAGAACAGCTTCTCCATCTCCGCCGCCGTCTTCACATAAAACTGGTCGGAGTCAAACTTAAAGCGTTTCGGGTCGTGAATCGATGACGCCGTCTGCACGCAGAGCAGCACCTCATGTGCATGCGAATCGTCCTCGCACAAGTAGTGGCTGTCATTCGTCGCCACCAGCGGAATGCCCAGTTCTTTCTCCAGCCGAAACAGATCGGCATGAATCTTCTTTTCGAGCTCCAGCCCCTGATCTTGAATTTCAAGAAAGAAATTTCCTTTGCCGAAGATCTCCTGATACTGCCCCGCCGTTGCCTTCGCCGCTTCGTACTTTCCAGCCATCAGGTTCTCGCAAAGCTCGCCTGCAAGACATCCTGAGAAGCCGATCAACCCCTCCGAGTGCTCCGCCAGATACTTCTTGCTCACGCGTGGCTTGCGGTAAAACCCATACAGCGAAGCCTCCGAAGTAATCCGCACCAGATTGCGATAGCCCTCTTCGTTCTCCGCCAACACCAGCAGATGGTTGTAGTCATCGCCCTGGGGATCGGCCCGGTGATCGTCCTTCTTGCAGATATAAAGTTCGCAGCCCAGAATCGGCTTCACGCCGCGCTTCTTCGCAGCATCGAAAAAATGAACCGCCCCATATATATTCCCGTGGTCAGTAATAGCAACCGCCTGCTGGCCAATGTCGGCTACACGGTTTACCAGCTTGTCCACGTCGCAAGCCCCATCCAGGAGCGAGTAATCGGTATGCAGATGCAGATGGGTAAATTCAGCCATGGGATGTGACTATTTTAGTTCCGCTGTACCGTTCGCTTCAGGCGAAGCTACGGTGTAAATTCTGATTCCGCTGAGGAAAAGTAGTGCAGAAACTCTGCTGCTTTCTAATTATTGAACGCGCACGAAAGGTAGTCCGCTCTTATATGTCCTTTGAGCCAGTAAAGCAATGCGAAATAATATGACATAATTGACATGTATATTGTCGTACGATAATATACATGTCGAGGGGATAGCTATGGCAATGTATGTTGCGAAGACCGGAAAGAGCTTTTTGGCAGCGGATCGCGTCTGGATTGCAACAGCCCTTCTGCATAAAGAAAATCCCAAACGAGCTAGTTTTACCTTGAATGAAATTCGCCAGCGAGGGCATCGAGAGGGATTTGTTGAGGAATCAACAAATGTTTTTTATGTTCACGCAAATCAACATTGTGTTGCGAATCGCATGCCCAATCCAGGGAATCACAGAATGCTTTTCGAGCCGTCGCGCGGAGAGCGAAGGCTTTATCGTGCCGGAGATTCATGTAAGCCAGGTCGGGTTGGGAAAATTACGCCAAACCCAGAAGATATCCCCCAGAAATACCTCTACCTGCTCGATTGGTACAAAGACTGGAGCAGACGAACCGCTCCTGAACAGCCGCAAATCGATAGGCTTCTCGCATTAAAAGGTTCCGGAAAAGACATCTGGAAAGATGAACATGCCGACGAATACGTCAATCGCTTGCGAGAGGGGTGGGAATGAGCCGTATCTTTTGGGATACCAATCTTTTTATTTATCTTTTCGAAGATTATGGCAAGCACTCGAGGTCAGTAGAAAATCTGCGATGCCGCATGATCGAGCGAGAAGATCAGCTTGTGACTTCTTCCTTGACAATCGGTGAGATTCTTACGAAACCGCAATCTGTGGGAAATACTCTTGCCTGCGAAGAATATGAAGAAGCCATTCGTGCGACCGCAATCGTGATAGATTTCGATATTGCCGCCGCACGCAACTATGCAAAGCTGCGCGCACAAAACCAGAAAACGATACGCCCTCCAGATGCGATTCAGCTTGCCTGTGCCTCAACCGCTGGAGTCGATCTTTTCCTAACGAACGACAGCCGCCTACACAGCCTACGTGTTGATGGAATCCATTTCATCACCTCAGTCGATCGCGCTCCTCTTTAATGGTGTAGCCCCATTCTGTCACTTTTAGTACGGATGGGGCTCGCACACTTCAGTCGTAATACTCCAGCCCAAGATGCGTAATCAAATCCTCGCCCATAATGTGGCGCAGCGTATTCTTTAGCTTCATCGACTGAATAAACAGATCGTGCTCCGGATACAGCCCTTCCGCCGTCATCGGCGACTTGAAGTAGAAACTCAGCCACTCCTGAATCCCCAAGTGCTTCAGTTCCGGAGTCCGCTGCGCAAGATCAAGGAACAGCACCAGATCGAGAGCAATCGGAGCCGCCAAGATCGAGTCACGGCAGAGAAAATCGACCTTGATCTGCATCGGATAGCCTAGCCATCCAAAGATGTCGATATTGTCCCAACCCTCTTTATTATCACCACGCGGCGGATAATAGTTAATGCGAACCTTGTGGTAAATATCCTTATAAAGTTCTGGATAAAGCTCCGGCTGCAGAATGAAATCAAGCACCCCCAGCTTCGACTCTTCTTTCGTCTTAAACGATTCTGGATCGTCCAGGACCTCGCCGTCGCGGTTGCCGAGAATGTTTGTCGAGTACCACCCCGAGACCCCAAGCATGCGCGCCTTAAACGCAGGCGCCAGAACCGTTTTCATAAATGTTTGCCCGGTCTTGAAGTCTTTGCCACAAATCGGCGCGCCCGTCAGCTTCGAAAGCTGCTGCATGCAAGGCAAATCGACAGTCAGATTCGGTGCGCCATTCGCAAACGGAACGCCTTCCTTCAGCGCTGCATACGCATAAATCTGTGAAGGCGCAATGTTCGGATCATTATCCGTCAGCCCCTTCTCAAACGCCTCAATCGACTGGTGCACCGCTGAAGGCTCCAGAAAAATTTCGGTCGACCCGCACCAGATCACCACCACGCGATCCACCTGCGACTTGAAGGCCTGAATGTCTGACCGCAACTGCTGCGCCAGATCGCACTTGCTCTTGCCCTGCTTTACGTGTGTTCCATTCAACCGCTTTACATAATGCTGATCAAAAACCGCCGGCAGCGGCTTGATTGCTTCCAAGAAAGGCTTGATGCTGTTCAGATGGTCGCGGTCGAGCACAGCGGCATGCTCCGCCGCTTCGTACATGTTCTCCGGGAAGATGTCCCAGCCGGTAAATACCACATCCTTCAAATCCGCCAGTGGAACAAAATCTTTAATCAGCGGCGTGCGCGCATCGGTGCGCTTGCCCAGCCGAATCGTCCCCATCTGCGTCAGCGACCCAATGGGCTTAGCCAGCCCCTTTCGCACCGCTTCCACTCCGGCAATCAGCGTGGTGGATACGGCTCCCATGCCGACCGTCATTACTCCCAGCTTTCCGGTTGCTGGCTGAACCTTTTCTTTCGCAGCAGAATTTTTCCCGCTGTCTTTCGGCGTAGACATTCTTGCTTCGACCATCCTTTTGTCAGATAAAATTATCGGCTGTATCAAACTATGTAGTCTCTGCTTTCAAAGCATGCTTTGGCAAATGCCGTAATTCAAATGGCGATATCCATGATGCGAATGGAAAAAATGGTAAAGCAGATGGAATATTCCTAAATCTGTGCGTACACGCCCTGAGCTTTGTTATTAAGCCTCTTCAGGGCGCACGCGGTTCTTCCAGTGCGTCCACACAAACCAGATAATCGCAGCCACCAGCACAATTTCCACCGCCAGGTGGAAGCGATGAAAAGCTGCCTTGAATCGCGGATCGGTCTCCCACGCCTGTCCAAGCTTCATACCGACATAAGCCAACACGAAACACCACGGCCATGATCCAATAAATGTGTAAATGTGAAATCGAAGTTGCGGCATCCGCGCAATGCCTGCAGGCAGCGCAATAAACGTCCGCACTACTGGTAGTAGACGGCCAATAAAGACCGTAATTCCGCCAAAACGCTGGAAAAAGTGCTCCGCGCGGTCTAAGTCATGCTGGTTCAGCAGCACAAATCGTCCATATTTGAGGATAAATGGCCGTCCGCCCAGCGCCCCAATCCAATACGCTACTACCGAGCCAAGATTGCACCCAATCGCTCCCGCCGTTGCCACCCAGAAAAGCTTCAGCTGTCCTGTATGTACCAAGTATCCGGAAAACGGCATGATGATTTCAGATGGCAGCGGGATGCAGGCCGACTCAATCGCCATCAACAATGCGACTCCGATGTATCCTGATGCGGAAATTACAGAGATGATGAAGGAGGCAAGAACGGCGAGTATCTTTTCGGTCATTCGACTTGAGTATACCTGCCTGCATCACAATTTCTATGGCGCGACTCTCCAGCCAATGCCAACCCGAAGCCGGCACCTTTCTTCCCGTTATTGACCGCAATCTCTGCGATGGAAAGCAGGACTGCGTTGCCGTCTGCCCGTTTGAAGTCTTTAGTATGCAGCGCATTACCGGAATGGATCTCGCTATGTTCCCGGTCGCGCCGCGCAAAGCTCACAAGTTCATCGGGAAATGGCAAGCCTTTGTTGTCCGCGCTGAAGCCTGTCACGCATGCAATCTCTGCGTTATTGCCTGCCCTGAAGATGCGATCCGCCTGGTTCACAATAATAAGAAATAAAATCAGTCAACCCGCGCTCAGTGAACACGCAGTCCTAACACAATACACTGCGACAAGAACGGGCCCCGCAACCCTCAATACGAATACTGATTTTCTTCAAACTTGCGGGCAATCTATTGGTCCAACATAATGAGGAAAGGCTCAGTCATGATGCAGATGACTTGTGATGGAGGAAAATAAGTGTCTGATTTGCCAAGGGTTCCGATTACGGTCGAAGGCTCCTGCGTTCTTCACCAGATGTTTCGGTTTGACTGGGAAGCGTGGAAGCAGCTCCCTTCTTCGGAACAAGACAAAGTGAAATCTCAGGCCGTTGAACGTTTCCAGGAGTGGGAGAAGGGATCAGGCGCGCCGGTGAGAAATCAATCAGCCATCTTTTCTCTGCTTGGACACAAGGGAGACCTTCTTTTCGTTCACTTCAGAGATTCTTTTGCAGATCTCAATCGGGTTGAACTCCAACTCGCCCAGACATGCCTGCATAAATTCCTGAAACCACAGCACTCTTACCTCTCAGTGGTTGAACTTGGTCTCTACGAGTCCTCGGCAAAAACGTACGCCAGCCTCGCTGAAAAAGGCTTCACCGAAGGTTCGCCTGAGTGGGATGCGGGAATTCAGGAGGTTGCCGAACGCCAGTCTAAGGCCATGGCGCAGCGACTCTTTCCAGCCATTCCTCCGGCAAAGTACATATGTTTCTATCCCATGGACCGGAAACGCGGCGAAGCAAAGAACTGGTACACCGAATCTATGTCAGAACGCCAGCGCATGATGCATGAGCATGGCTTAATCGGTCGCCGCTATGCCGATTCCGTACGGCAGATCATTACTGGTTCGATCGGCTTTGACAATTGGGAATGGGGCGTCGATCTGTTCGCCGAAGATCCACTCGTGTTCAAAAAACTCATCTATGAAATGCGTTTTGACGAGGTGAGCGCAGTCTATGCCCTCTTTGGAGAGTTCTTTATTGGCATCAGACTTCCAGCCAGTGACCTTGCACCATGGCTGCAAGGCAGGCTCACATAACTTGAGATTGGATTTTAGCGCTTTCACCGCCCTCTGCGGTAAAACATCCCTATGCCTGCTAAGAAAGACGCCGCTAAGAAGTCCACTAGGCCGTCGAACCTGAACGCCGCCCTCGCCAGACCCGCAAAATCTCCTGCTACGTCCAAAGATACCTTCAACTCCAAGCGTGACCTGGCGCCGGCACGAGTGGCAGAAATCCTCAAGCGCCTCGCCGCTACTTATCCGAATGCCGAATGCGCTTTGCACCATCGCAATGCATGGGAGCTGTTGGTGGCCACCATCCTTTCCGCGCAGTGCACTGATGTACGCGTCAACATGGTCACGCCTGAACTCTTTCGCCAGTTCCCCACTCCAAAAGCGATGTCGGAAGCCTCGCAACCTGCAATTGAAGAAATCATCCGGTCAACAGGTTTTTACAGGAACAAGGCCAAGTCGATCATCGGAGCGGCTAAAAAGATCACCAGTGAGTTCGGCGGCAGGATTCCTCGAACACTTGCCGAGCTGACTACCGTTCCTGGAGCTGCCCGCAAAACAGCCAACGTCGTGCTGGGAGTAGCTTACGGTCTGGCCGAAGGCATCGTTGTTGATACGCATGTTCTACGTATTTCGCGCCGCCTGCACCTCACCCAGGCGACAGAGCCGAAACAAGTCGAGCAGGACCTGATGAAGATCATCCCGAAAGACCGCTGGATCGCCTACTCGCATGAAGTCATCCATCACGGTCGTCAGATTTGCATCGCACGCAAACCCAAATGCGTGGAGTGTCCACTCGAAACTCTCTGCACGTCCGGCGATAAGACGTGGTGGAGCGGTAGAACCTAGCCCGGCAATTGATAAATCTTCTGGAGGCTGGTCTCCATTTGTACGGGAATCATTTGTTTCAGCCTTACAGGAGTGGCAGGCGAAGAGATCTCTGTGTAAGGGGACTACCAATTTCCAATAAATAACCCATTCAAACTCCAGGCTGGTTTGAATGGGCTGTGAAGTGTGCTTTTTTTTTAGAAAGTGTTCGGGGAGCACCTCTCTCAGTATCAGGCCGTCAGCTCGGCGGCTACTTTTTCGGTTACGAAGGCTTCGATGGTGTCGCCAACTTTGACATCATTGAAGTTTGTCAACCCGACACCGCACTCCATGCCGTTGGTGACTTCCCGGACATCATCCTTAAAACGCTTGAGTGACGACAGCTTGCCTTTGTAGACCTGCTCACCGTCGCGAGTCAGGCGGACATCAGCATCGCGCCGCAGCACGCCATCGAGTACACGGCAGCCGGCAATGGTGCCCACCTTCGGAATTTTGAAGACATTGAGCACTTCGGCGCGGCCGAGGTAGTTTTCCTTGAAGACCGGTTCGAGGAGACCGAGCATGGCCTTGCGAATCTCGTCCTGCAACTCGTAAATAATCGAGTGCAGACGAATTTCGACCTCTTCCTGCTCGGCCAGATCGGCGGCCTTGCGTTCCGGGCGCACGTTGAAGCCGATAATGATCGCGTTTGAAGCTGAGGCCAGCAGCACATCGCTTTCGGTAATGGCGCCAACACCGGAACGGATGACCTTGATGCGCACCTTTTCGGTGGACATCTTTTGCAGGGAATCGGCGAGCACTTCAACCGAACCCTGCACGTCACCCTTGAGGATGAGCGGCAATTCCTTGACTCCGGCCTGCTTGATCTGTTCGGCCAGGCCTTCGAGCGAGACACGCGACGACTTGGCAAGCTGCGCTTCGCGCTCCTTCATCTTGCGGTATTGCGCGATACTCTTGGCTTTATCGCGGTCGCTGACGACGAGGAAGGTGTCGCCTGCATCCGGCATGCCTTCGAGGCCGAGAATTTCGACCGGCGTTGAAGGCCCGGCTTCCTCGATGGCGCGTCCGCGGTCATCGAACATGGCACGGATTTTGCCGAAAGTGTTGCCGACAATGAAGCTCTCCTGGTTCTTCAGGGTGCCGTTCTGCACAAGAACTGAAGCTACGGCGCCGCGTCCACGGTCGAGCTTGGCTTCAATGACAGTACCGACAGCGGAGCGTCCCGGCGTTGCCTTGAGGTTCTGCAGGTCAGCAACTAGACAGATCATTTCAAGCAACAGGTCAAGGTTCTGGCGTTTCTTCGCAGAGACGTCAACGAAGACCGTCGAGCCGCCCCAGTCTTCCGGAACGAGGCCGCGATCACCTAGCTGCTTCTTCACTCGGTCGGGCTGCGCTTCCGGCTTGTCGATCTTATTAACAGCCACGATGATCGGGACATTGGCAGCTTTCGCGTGGTCAATAGCTTCGAGGGTCTGCGGCATCACGCCATCATCAGCTGCGACAACGATAACGACGATATCCGTAACCTTTGCTCCGCGAGCTCGCATGCGGGTGAAGGCTTCGTGGCCCGGGGTATCGAGGAAGACGATCTCGCGCCCAAAGGCGGGCGAATCCTGCTTGCCGATGCGTACTTTGTAAGCGCCGATGTGCTGCGTAATGCCTCCGGCTTCGCCGCCGGCGACATCGGTTTCGCGGATGGCATCGAGCAGCGAGGTCTTGCCGTGATCAACGTGACCCATGACGGTGACGACAGGAGGACGCGGCACTTCAAGCTCGTCCGGATTCTCCTGCTGCAGCATGCTCTCAATGGCTTCGTTCGCCATCTGGTCTTCGAAGCTGATGAACGTTGTATCAGCTCCGAACTGACGGGCTACGTCCTTGACCAGTTCCGCGTCGAGCGACTGGTTGACGGTAACGAAGACACCGCGCATGAGCAGCGTGGCGATCAGGTCCTTTGCGCGAACGTCGAGTTTTTCAGCGAGATCCTTGACGCTGATACCCTCTGTCACCGTGATGGTGCGGGTGATGGGCACCGGCTCGGAGGGAATCTGCGCGCCACCAAAACGCGGTGGAGGCGCAAAGCCCTTCATTGGGCCTTCTTTGGTCTTCTCGTACTGCTGACGGCCACGGCGCTGCTGACCGCCGGGACGCTGCGGGCGCGGTGCTTCGCCCGGAGGCGGAACAAGACCCGGCGCGCCCATTCCGGGGCGTTGGCCAAAGCCAGGACGCGGGCCGCCGAAGCCGGGACGCTGCTGACCGAAACCGGGGCGCGCTCCTCCCGGAGGCCCACCGCCGGGCTGGCTGCGGGTGGGATGCATAGGACGACGGCCACCGGAGAATTGTCCTGGAGGGCCACCTTGAGGACGTTGGCCGCCGGGACCACCGGCCGGGCGACGGTCAAATATTGGACGGCCACGCTGCAATCCACCTTGTGGCTGACCGGCAGGCGCGGAAGAAGCTCGTGCCGGCGGCGGAGCGGTATACACAGGGCGCGGCCCCGTCTGGGGCATGATCACGCGACGAGCCGGCGCTGCAGGAGCGGGAGCGGGCGCCGGAGATTCTGCCTGCGGGGCCGATGCCACAGCAGCCGGGACTTCCGGGACGAGCGGCGCAGCAGGAGGTGGAGGTGTGGCAGCAGCAGGAGCCTGAACATTTGTCGGCGGGACCGTCGTGGGAGCGGCAGCAGGCTTTGCCGCGACAGGCGCGGCAGGCGGAGCGGCGGCAATGGCCGGTTTTGCTTCAGCCGGAGGCGCAACCGGCGGCTTGGCCACGACCGGACCTGCCGGGGGCTTCGCTGCAATCGCCGGGGCCTGGGGCGGCGGCGCTACCACGGGAGGTGCCGGGCGAGGCTGCGGAACAATCTTGCGCGGCGCAGGCTTGGCGGCCTCTGCGGGAGGCGCTGGAGGTGGCTGAGGCGCTGGAGGCTTTGGAGCAGCAGCCGGTGTTGCAGCGGTGGCTGCGGGCTTTGGAGCTGGTGGCGGCGCAGGTCTGCTGGCGGCCAGCGCCTCCTGCTCCCTGCGTTCCTGAATGGCTTTCAGCACATCTCCCGGCTTGGAGACACGCGACCAGTCAATCTTAGGCTTGGCCTCGGTTTCGACGCGTGTGGCCGCAGCGGTGCTGCCGGATTTTCCGCTGCGATTGAAATGCGCGCGCACACGTTCGGCTTCGTCAGCTTCCAGCGAACTGGAGTGCGTCTTCTTTTCTGTCACGCCGACTTCTGTAAGTACATCGAGAATTGCTTTGCTCTTGACTTCCAGCTCACGCGCCAGATCGTTAATTCGAACTTTGCTCATCCGCCCCTTTGCTTCTTACGTCCCAAGCCGTCAGCTGTTCATAGCAACCTCATGCCTGTGGGAGTCATTCCTCGTTGTATTATCGCCCGAAAACATGCGCCTCGCGCTCATCTTCTCAGACATATGCATGTATGCGTGGCGCATTTATGCGCCACCCTCATCTACCTTGCGCTCGCCGACTTTTTCTTCCTTCGGCTCTTCGACGTTGCCTTCGACAACGGCCTCGGCGCGCGCGATTTCTGTATTGGGATGGTGCCTGGCCAGCACTTCGCTGGTATCTTCGCGGCCTGGTGCCAGTGATTCGGAGCCTTCATCGGCCAGCGCGGTACCTTCTTCTGTTACCTCAGCCAGACGCTCTTCAGCCAGTTCATCATTGATAAGCCCGGAACCATCTTCTGAAGGCCGCTCTTCACCGGCCTGGGTCAGGTCCTGCTCGAGAGCAGCGATCTCTTCCTCAGCCTGCGCATCCGGAATATGCGCGGCTTCAGCCAGACCGGGAGCCTCAGCCGGACGCTCTTCACCTTCTTCATACTGCCCGAAGTAGTGTCGCACTGCAGTGCCGATTTTTTCCAAAGTCTTTTCTCCGATCCCCGGAATCTCTTCCAGCTGTTCGGGTGTCATATCTGCCAGGGCTTCGACAGTGGTGATGCCGGCAGCAACCAGCTTCTGAATGATCGTTTCACCCAGCTCGCTGACCTGCTCGATCGGCGTGGTCGGGCCGCCGGACATGGCCTGCATCTGCTGCTCGACTTCCTGACGCTTCTCTTCCTCGCTCTTGATGTCGATTTTCCAGCCCAGCAGCTTTGCCGCGAGCCGGACGTTCTGGCCTTTCTTGCCGATGGCCAGTGAAAGCTGCGTGTCATCAACGATGACCTCGAGCTGCTTCTCGCCTAGATCTGTGATACTAACGCGGCTGACCTTCGCGGGCTGTAATGCTTTTTCCGCGAAGGCGGTGATTTCTTCGCTGTACTCGATGATGTCAATCTTTTCGCCACGCAGCTCTCGGATGATGGACTGGACACGCATGCCCTTCATGCCGACGCATGCGCCTACCGGATCAACATCTTTGTCGCGGGATTGCACAGCGATTTTGGTACGCTCGCCGGCCTCGCGAGCGATGGCTTTAATCATCACCGTTCCGTCGTAAATCTCAGGCACCTCGCTCTGGAAGAGGTTCTGGACCAATTCTGGCGCGGCACGGGAAACGATGACCTGTGGTCCTTTGGCGGCGCGGTCCACGCGCAGCAGCACGACGCGGACGCGCTCGCCGACGGCAAACTGCTCAAGCCGCGACTGCTCGCGCTTCGGCATGCGGGCTTCGGCCTTGCCGAGATCGAAGATGACGTCCTGCGGTTCGAGGCGTTTTACTGTCGCATTCAGAACTTCGCCGACGCGGTGGTTGTACTCCTGGAACACTGTATCGCGCTCGGCCTCGCGGACTTTCTGAAAGATGACCTGCTTGGCCATCTGCGCCGCGATGCGTCCGAGAACATCGGTCGGTTTGTAATAGCGAATCTCGCCGCCGATTTCGACTTCAGGCGCAAGCTCGCGCGCTTCTTCGAGGGCAATCTGGTTGACCGGGTCTTCGATCTGTTCGGGCGCTTCGACTACGGTTTTGTAGACATAGGCGCGAATCTCGCCGGTCTCTTTGTCGAGCTCAGCACGCATGTTTTCTTGCGTTTTGTAGTACTTCCGTGTCGCCAGCGCGATTGCATCCTCAACTGCGGAAACGACGATTCCCGGGTCGATACCCTTGTCACGGCTCAAAGCCTCGATACTTTGGTACAGCACACTTGCCATATTTCTCTCTCTTAATACCTTGTGATCTGCCTCAGACCACTTCTCAAAATTCCGGAACGAGGTTCGCTTTCTCTATATTTGAAAATTCGATCTCGACGGCTTCGTTTGCAGCTTCTTTTTTCCTGCTTTTGTTCATTTGCTTCCCGGCAGAAGGATCCAGAACCACTGTTCGGTCTTTTACTTCTGTGAGCCTGCCGCGCCAATGGCGGTTGCCCCCAACCGGTTCAAAGGTCTGCAACTTGACCAGACTTCCTGCGAACCTGCGGTAATCGTGTTCGCCGTAAAGTTTGCGATCCAGGCCCGGCGAAGAAACCTCTAATGTGTACTCGGCGCCCGGAATCAGCTCTTCCACGTCGAGAACTGTGCCGAAATCCTGGCTGAACAGGCGGCAATCCTCATGGGTAATACCCGCCAGCTGATCGACTTCCACCCCCGAAGGCAGGCTGGTTTCCTGACTTAAACGGGCCCTTTGTTCGGCGTTTTTCTCTATAAATACGCGCAAAATGCGATGTTTTCCGCCGCCCTGGAACTCGATTTCGACCACATCAAGCCCGTGCGAAGCGGCAACCCGCTGCGCGGTGGCGCGAATTTGGTCCATATTCAAAGCCATGGCAATGAATTTTGCAGCAAAAGAAAAGTGGGCTTTCGCCCACTCATCCCTCCGCGCCCCGGCTGACTCACGAACAGGCGCGGACAAACTCGTCTGCCATTTCAGGATACTCCTATCGGGCCTTGATTTCAAACAGATCACTAACCCATTTGCCAAATCCGCAACGAGGCAACTACCATTTTTCCCAGGGATGACGCGAGCAGCAAAAATCGCGACGGCATTTGTTTGTATTGTCTGCGTGCTCGCTTTATGCATAGCCCCGTGGGTGGATCCCCCACAGACCACTCTTAAGTCACTGCACATCTTCCTTATGCTGATGTCAGTTTTTGTAGCCGGTTTATACGTGCTGGCAGGCACCCTACCGTCCCCTTTCCGAATCGTTCCAGAATTCCTGAAATTTATCCAACTATTCCAGGCAGTTCTTCTGTTGCCCAGCCAGACAAGCTTCGTCCAGCGGTGCTAGAAAGCACGCTTTTTCCTCCTTATCCAGTTAGCCGGATATCCGTAAACGTCTGAATGTTGAAAACATTCACCTCGGCTGAATTTTCAGGGGAAAAAATGAAGAAATCGGACGTGCTCCATTCCTGGTCCAATATTTTGAGTGGTCGACGACCATTTTTATCGATTGAGCTGACCCGCGAGTGTCCGCTGCGATGCCCTGGCTGCTATGCCTATGACGATGCGCACCTGGGCGGCAATGGCGTTACGCTGCGGGTGCTTTCCGACTATAAACAGGATGCCCTGGTGCAGGGCGTTCTTGATCTGGTGGACTTCTATCGACCGATCCACGTTTCGCTGGTTGGAGGCGATCCGCTGGTTCGGCACCGCGAGCTTGAAAATATCTTGCCAGAACTTGAAGAGAGAGGTATCAATGTTCAGCTTGTGACCAGCGCGTTTCGTCCTGTTCCGAAACACTGGAGGAAATTCGCCCTGCTGAATGTGGTGGTATCGGTAGACGGACTGCAACCCGACCACGATAGGCGGCGCAAGCCGGCGACCTATGAACGTATTTTGCGGAACATCCGGGAGAGCAGGGTGACGATCCACTGCACGATCACCAGCCAGATGATGAAGCAGAGCGAGTATCTCGAGCGCTTCCTTGCATTCTGGGGTGAGCAGCAGGAAGTCAAGCGCGTCTGGATGAGCATTTTTACTCCGCAGCAGGGGGCAACAGACGAGGAAATTCTCAGCGCAGAAGAGCGCATCCGCGTGATTGAAGAATTGCAGGAGCTGCGCATGCGCTATCCCATTCTGGATATGAACGATGCCGTGCTGCGGGAATTTCTGGCTCCGCCCCGATCGCCGGCAGAGTGCATTTTTGCCCGGTCTACGCACACAATTTCAGCCGATCTGAAAACCCGCATTCAGCCCTGTCAATTCGGCGGTAAGCCCGATTGTTCACAGTGCGGCTGTCTGGCTTCCATGGGTTTAGCGGCGGTGGGACACCACCAGATTGCTCCGGGAATAACGCTCGGAAAACTGTTTCATGTTTCCCAACGTCTAGGAGAGAACATCGGAAGGTTCAGAAATTCTCAGAGAGAGGTCGCATAATATGATGTCGCAGCCCGCAATCACTCTGACAGAATCTCCCTCACCGGCGCGTCCAGCGCCGGCAACCAATGTCGTAAACATTGAGCGCGGAGACCGTGAGCTGCGCCGTCAGCTTGCGCGGTTTTCCAAATGGATGTATCGGCTCGGATTTGCTCCGGGGACATCAGGAAATCTCTCTGTGCGCCTGGATGATGAGCGCATTCTGGCGACCCCTACAGGGTGCAGCAAGTGCCTGCTGCGAGCCGCCGATATGGTGGTGGTTGATTTCAATGGAAAACTGCTGGCGGGCACACGGAATGTGACCAGCGAGATCGGAATGCATCTCGCAGTGTATGAGGCGCGGCCCGATGTGCAGGCCGTGGTTCATGCCCATCCGCCAATTGCCACCGCCTTCGCCTCCTGCGGCATGGCGCTGGATATGCCGCTCTGTGCGGAACTCATTATGACGCTGGGCAAGATTCCGCTGGCAGCGTATGCCACGACGGGAACGGAAGAGGTGGGCGCCAGCCTTCAGCCTTATCTTCGAGAATATGATTCAGTACTGATGGCCAATCATGGGCTGGTTACGTACGGTAAAGACCTGCTGGATGCTTTTATGAAGCTCGAAACGACGGAGCATTTCGCGCAGGTATGCCTGGCCGCGCATGAAATCGGCTGTCCGCAACTGCTGAACGAAGAGGCGCTTCGGAAATTGCAGCAGGCCAGGCTTCGGTATCGCTCGAATTGCCGAGGATAGATTCAGGACGCTTCAGTATGTGCTACAACGGTGTCAACTCCATCATTGGGGAATGACCCGTGCTGAATCCTTACGAAAAATTTCTTGGCAGTCATAATGCAGAAGAGGTCCTTTCTGCGACCGCGGCGAAATTGGCATCTCTGTTCAACCAGCTTGGACCGGAGGGAGTGGAGAAATCGCCTGCTCCAGGCAAATGGAATGCGCGGGAAATCTTCAGCCATCTGGCTGACTGCGAGATCACTTTTGCGTTTCGCCTGCGGCAGACGCTGGCTGAAAACAACCATGTAATTCAGCCGTTTGATCAGGAGAAATGGGCCGTCACCTATGCCGCCTACGATGCTCCTTCGGCGCTGGCAGCCTTTTCCGCCGTTCGCAGATGGAACCTGGCGCTGATCCGGAACACGAAGCCGGAAGACCGCGCCAAAGAGGTTACGCACCCGGAGCGCGGAACCATGACTTTCCAGACCATTGTTGAAACGATGGCCGGACATGATGTGAATCATTTGTTGCAGTTGGAAGCTCTTGCCGGAAAAAGTTAATCCTGGATGAGCGCCACGCTACCCGGCAGCTCAATCAAATCTGTCCAATTAATAAATCTCAGTTACCGCAGCAGAAGTTGTACTTTGCTGTAGAGCCATGCTCCTGAGCGCCATTCAGGACTGCATAGGTATCGATCTGCGCAACGCTGGTTTGCTCTTCTTCTGAAAGGCACTTAACATAAGAAGAGACCGTTCCCATGCTGCATTCCGAGGGCTGAAAATCCCCTTACAACCGGCCCTCATTCTGCACGCGAACGACGATATTGGAAGGCATACACGTTGAGTTCAGCAGACACCATCGAAACCACTCCGAATCCTGAAGCAGCCGCTCCTGAAGAGCACGTCCACGCTCATGATCATGATCACGAGCATCATCAGCATGGCCCCAGTCTGAACCCTGAATGCACCCGCGAAGTCGAGGTCGAGGTCCCGGCTGACGAGGTGTCAAAGGCATTCCGCACGGTGACGAAGCGCTATCAGAAGCAAGCGCGCATTCCCGGCTTTCGCGCCGGGAAGGTACCGGAGTCGCTCATTCGCTCGCGTTTCGCTGACAGTCTTCGCCAGGATGTGGTGGAAACCGTGCTGCCCGCTCATTTCCGTGAAGCCATCGACAAGGCCGGGTTGAAGCCGATCTCACAGCCGCAGGTCACGGATCTTCATCTTGAAGACGGACAGCCGCTGAAATTCAAGGCTGTCTTTGAAATTCTGCCGGAGATTTCCGTTGCCGGCTACCAGAGCGTCCACGTACCGAAGCCGGATACCGAACTCACCGATGCAGAATTCAACGCGGAGCTCGACCGCATCCGCGATTCCCGCTCCACCATGGAGCCGGTTACGGAAGACCGCGCTCTCGTTGATGGCGACTGGGCGCAAATCACATTCCGCGGCGAGTTCAAGAATGAAGGCGATGCCACTGAGCCGCAGCAGCCTGTCACCGGCGACGATGTGATGATCGAAGTCGGCGGCCAGAACACGCTGCCTGCTTTCAACGAAGCGCTGCGCGGATCGAAACCCGGGCAGGAGCTGAAGTTTGAAGTCAGCTATCCGGAAGATTTCGGCGAACGCCGCCTCGCCGGCAAGACTGTTTCTTACGATGTTGAAGTGAAAGCCATCAAGAAGAAGATTCAACCTGAACTTAACGATGCATTCGCAAAGGAGCTGGGTGAATATGAAGGCATCGAAGACTTCAAGCAGAAGTTGAGAGATCATCTCGCAAATGACAAGAAGCGCAGGCTTGAGGGGGAAACGCGCGACAAGATCGTCGAAGCGCTGATAGCGAAATATCAGTTCCCTGTTCCCGAGTCGCTGGTCCAGCAGCAGGTCGATGCCCGTCTGGATCGCGGGCTGCGCGCGCTGGCCGCGCAGGGCATGCGCACGGAAGATATGCGCAAGCTGGACTTCAATCGTTTGCGCGACGCGCAGCGCGATTCTGCCCTGAATGAAGTGAAAGGCTCGCTGCTGCTTGACCGCATCGCTGAGGAAGAAAAAATTGAAGTCTCGGATGCGGAAGTGGACCGCGAACTGGAATTGCTCTCGCTGCAGATGCGTGAGCCGCTGGATACGTTGCGCAAGCGTTTGACGGACGACGGCAGTCTCGCTAGAATCCGTGAACAAATCCGCAGAGAGAAAACAGGCAGCCTGCTTTACGAAAAGCTCGCATCCTGAACTTGTATGCACTGGCCGGTGAAACAGTTAGAAACGCTCCGGCCCTGTTTCAGCACGATGTAACAACGGAGTTTGCCGCTCCGGGAACTGAGAAGCACAGCATGGCACTGGTACCAATGGTCATTGAGCAGACGAATCGTGGCGAGCGCGCCTACGACATCTATTCCCGTCTGCTGCGCGACAACATCATCTTTCTAGGAACACCGATCGACGATCAGATCGCAAACCTCGTCATTGCCCAGATGCTTTTCCTCTCCGCCGAAGACCCGGAGAAGGACATTCAGTTGTACATTAACTCCCCCGGGGGATCTATTACCGCCGGACTCGCAATTTATGACACAATGCAATATATAAAGAACGATGTAGTCACCTACTGCATCGGACAGGCGGCGAGCATGGGAGCATTTCTCCTCATGTCGGGCACCAAAGGAAAGCGCTTTGCCCTGCCCAACTCGCGCATTCTGATTCACCAGCCTTCGATGGGCGGCCTTTCCGGACAGGCTACTGATATCGACATTCACGCGCGCGAAATTCTCCGCATCCGTGAAATCACGAACAATCTCATGTCGAAGCACACCGGACAAACCCTGGAACGTATTGAACGCGACGTAGAACGCGACTTCATTATGAACGCCTTTCAGGCGAGAGAATACGGCATTGTTGACGAGGTTTCCGGGCAAGCGCCGGACACCAAACTCCTCGCTGCCGATTAAATCGTTGTCTTGGAGCAGCACTGATGAAAACGCGCACGGGATCTGATGACGCCCTCCGCTGCTCGTTCTGTCATAAATCGCAGGACGCCGTAGCTAAACTTATTTCTTCGCCCAGCGATTACCCGCGCGCGTACATCTGCGACGAGTGCGTCGCCGTCTGCAACTCAATTCTTGAAGATGACCGCAGCGAAACGCAGGCAGGAGCGGCTCCGGCGCATCTGCCTAAACCGCTTGAAGTCCGGGCCTTTCTCGACGAGTACGTCATTGGACAGGACCAGACCAAGAAGAAGCTCGCTGTTGCCGTCTATAACCACTACAAACGCATCCAGATGAACCGGACGCGCGGCAATGATGTTGAGCTGTCCAAGTCGAACATCCTGCTTGTCGGCCCTACCGGCAGCGGCAAAACCCTGCTTGCGCACACGCTGGCCAAGATGCTTGATGTGCCTTTCGCCATCGTGGACGCGACCACGCTCACCGAAGCCGGGTACGTTGGCGAGGACGTGGAAAACATTATCCTTAAGCTGCTGCAGGCCGCTGACGGCGATGTGGCCCGCGCTCAGACCGGCATCATCTACATTGACGAAATCGACAAGATCGGGCGCAAGGACGAGAACCCGTCCATCACCCGCGATGTCTCCGGTGAAGGCGTGCAACAGGCGCTGCTGAAAATCCTCGAAGGCACTGTCGCCAATGTCCCGCCGCAAGGTGGCCGCAAACATCCTCACCAGGAATTCACGCCGGTCGATACCACGAACATTCTCTTCATCTGCGGCGGCGCATTTGTCGGTCTCGAGCGCGTCGTAGGACGCCGCGTCGGCAAAAAGGCCCTCGGCTTCAAGTCTCTTGCGGAAACAGAGCAGGCTGAAGGCGGCGGAATCCGTCCACAGCGCGACGCCGAGCTGCTTCGCCAGGCGGAGCCGCAGGACCTGATTAAATTCGGCCTCATCCCCGAATTCGTTGGACGCCTCCCAGTCATTGGCATCCTTGATGAGCTGGACGAAGCCGCTTTGATCGAGATTCTTACCAAGCCGCGTAATGCCATCCTCAAGCAGTATCAGAAACTGTTTGAATATGAAGGCGTCCGCCTGCGCTTCAACGACGAAGCAACGCGGGCCATCGCGCAGGAAGCTCTCCACCGCAAGGTCGGCGCGCGCGGCCTCCGCATGATTCTGGAAGAGCTGATGCTCGACCTGATGTATCACCTGCCGAGTAACAAGAAGGTCAAAGAGCTGGAGATTACCGCCGAGATGGTCAAGAAGCGCGATCTCTCCATCACGCTGCTCGATAAAGCCGGATAACCGATCAGCAGTTATGGTGTGTGGACGACCAGGTTGGCCATGCGTGTCCGTGAAGAAGACGTAATGGCACTCGCCCGTGCCAAATCCATCCAGTCCATCCGAGAAGCAAACCATGCCATCTGGAAAGAAACGGCGCGAACAGCATCGTTCAGATAGAGAATCCGGGAATGTATCCATTTCGAATGGTTGATATACCTGCATCCAGGATTGAAGGTTCCAGAGCAATTCAAAATAGATGTCAGACTGGTTACTCTGAGGAGCAATACAAGACCTGTTCGGAACGCAGCAGAAGGAATAAGTCAAGGCGAAGTTTGGAACGAGGATCCGGCTACGATCAAAAGACGGAGCAATAGATGCGAGCTATACAACTGGAGCGGCCTGGCGCAGCGCGTCTGATCGATGTGGCCGAGCCTAAGCGCGCCGGTGGAGATGCCCTTCTGCGAGTGCGCATGGTGGGGATGTGCGGAAGCGATCTGAACACGTTTCGGGGGAAAAACCCGATGGTCAGCTATCCTCGCATACCTGGTCATGAAGTAGCAGCCACAGTTATCGATCCGGGCAACAGCGGTCTTCAGCCGGGGACCAATGTCACGCTCTCTCCTTATACAAGTTGCAATGTGTGCGCGTCGTGCAGACGTGGACGACCCAATGCGTGCAAGCACAATCAGACGCTGGGCGTGCAGCGCGACGGAGCGATGACGGAGATGATCTGCGTTCCGGGTGAAAAGCTCTATGCTGCTCAGCTTGATCTGAAGATGCTCTGCCTCGTCGAACCACTTACGGTGGGCACTCATGCGGTTTCGCGTGGCCGGGTCACGGCGCAAGACACGGTTGCTGTCTTTGGTTGCGGCGGAGTGGGACTGGGAGCGATCACAGCGGCAGCCTTTCGCGGAGCGAAAGTGGTGGCCATCGATGTGGATGATACGAAGCTGGAAACAGCCCGCAAAGCAGGGGCTTCCCTGCTGCTGAATACCACTCGGGATGATCTGCATCTTCGGCTGCAGGAATATACAAATGGGCTGGGTCCGGATGTAGTCATAGAAGCCATTGGTTTGCCGCAGACGTTTCAGGCGGCCGTTGAAGAGGCGGCATTCACGGGCAGGGTTGTCTATATCGGGTATGCAAAGACACCCGTTTCCTATGAAACCAGCTTATTTGTGCAGAAGGAGCTCGACATACTCGGCTCGCGCAATGCTCTGCCGGAAGACTTCCGGGAGGTCATCCGGCTCCTGGAGGCGGGGAGGTTTCCAGTCGAAGATGCCATCAGCGTGATCGGCCCACTTGCTGATGCTCCGCGGCTGCTCACAGAGTGGAGCGATGCGCCGGCAAACTTTACAAAAATCATGATCAGCCTGGATTGAGGGGCTGTTCTCCATGAGGCTCGGCGAATTCACTGTAGAACAGGAGGTTTTTGATGCTCAAGCTGCTGGCTGTGATACTTATTCCAGTTATGACAATGTTTGCCGACGATCTCCCCAGCAAGAAGTACCTGGACCTGAACGCAGTCAAAATTATGGTTGCCGCTGCGGAAGCGAAAGCGAAGGAACTGAATGTTTCAGTAACCATCTGCATCGTGGACGAAAGCGGTAATCTGCTCTTTCTTGAAAGAGGCGAAACTGCTTCACTCAACACAATTCAGTTTGCCCAGAAGAAAGCGCGACACGCCGCATTTTACGGAAGCGCTTCCAAAGATGGGGCCGATGCAGTAAAGAAAGGAAACACCGCGGCGCTGGCGTATCCGGAATTTTTCCCGGACCAGGGTGGCCTCCCGATTAAAGTAGACGGCCGGACATTAGGCGGAATTTCCGCCAGCGGTGCGAAATCTGAGATTGATGAGCAGATCGCCCAAGCCGGCATTGACGCGCTGCTGAAAAAATAGCGCGAATCACACTACGTTAGCGCGACTTACCTCCCGGTATCATGCCGTCACCTTCGCGAATCGTGAGTATCTGATTCGTCTTTATCTTCGTGAAGCGCTCGACCTTTTGCGTGGTAGGCCATTTCACTTCGATCAGGTCGATGATTTCAGCACCTCCAAGACCGAAGTGGAGACGCAGGTCACTTTGCGACATGACACTCGATCCGCTGTGGACTTCGTCCATTTGTGTGTGTTTACCGGTTGTCACGCGCACGCGAGCCCCAATGGCGGAGCGGTTGCATTTGGTTCCGATAAGTTTAAGTTTGATCCAGTTCTGCTTGTTGCCGCCATCGTTGCGCAGGAGCGACGGCGGGTCGTTCATGTTCAGAACGAGAACGTCGATATCGCCGTCATTGTCGTAGTCGCCAAAGGCCGCGCCGCGGCTGGAGAAGCGTTCGGTGATGCCGGGACCCATTTCTGATGAAACATCTTTGAATTTTCCGTTGCCGAGGTTCCTGTAGACGAGGCGCGGATTTTTGAAGGTCTGGCCGAAATTGTAGTTATCGATTTCCGGGTAGACGTGGCCGTTGATCTGGATGATATCGGGCCAGCCGTCGTTGTCGTAGTCGACGAAGCCGCAGCCCCAGGCGACATAGTTGGTGTTGACGCCAATGCCGGCAGAGAAGGTGAGATCGCTGAAGGTGCCGTCGCCGTTGTTGTGGTAGAGGTTGCAGGTGTCGTCGGCGAAGTTGGTTTTGAAGATGTCGAACCAGCCATCGCAGTCGTAGTCTGCGACGGCGATGCCCATTCCTGCCTGCTCGTGGCCGTTGTCGTTGTAAGCGCAGCCCGCCATCACTGCAACATCCGTGAAGGTGCCATCGTGGTTGTTCTTGAAGAGGATACTGGGCATGGAATCGACGGCGACGTAGATGTCAGGCCAGCCATCGTTGTCAAAGTCGTAGGAAACCGCGGTGATGGAGTAGCGCGGACCAGGCTTGAGGATGCCGGATTTTTCGGAGACATCGCTGAAGGTACCATCGCCGTTGTTGTGGTAGAGGATATTGGTGTCAGCCGGGAGGCCACGCGGGCCGCACAGTGTGGGAATACCTTTCCACTGGCAGAACTTTGTGTCATTGGGCGGAGGAATGCCTGCAGGGTCGAGTTTGATGTAATTGCAGACGAAGAGGTCAAGGTGGCCGTCACGGTCGTAATCGAGGAAGGTGCAGCCGGCGCCCCAGCGGATTTGTTCCTGAGAAAGGCCGGCTTTGTGGGTGACATCAGTGAATGTACCGTTGCCGTTGTTGTGGAAGAGAATATTATGCCCCCAGAAGCAGCAGAAGAGGTCGTCCCAGCCATCGTTGTCATAGTCGCCGATACAGACGCCGGTCTGCCAGCCGGTGCGCGCGAGGCCTGATTGTTCGGTGACATCCGTGAAGGTCCCGTCACGGTTGTTTTTGTAGAGGTGCGAAGTTGGCGCTTTTCCGGCGGGCCAGTTGGTGTCGAGGCGGTTGCCGTTGGTGAGGTAAATATCGAGCCAGCCGTCATTGTCGTAGTCGAAGAATGCGAGGCCGCTGCCTTTGGCTTCAATAATGGATCGCTTGTGGTCGACGCCGCCCCAGACGTTCGGGATGGTCAGGCCGGCTTGCTGTGCTACATCGACAAACTGGACTGGGCTGGAGACGGCGGCTTCGACAAGCGATGGATTTTTCCATTTCCAGAGTGGGGTGGTAAGAGTCTCAAGCAAAGTGCTGCTGAGCAGGAAAAAGGAAGAGCCTAGAAAACGCCGCCTGGGAAGATTCATTGCCGCGATTATAAAGAGTGCGGCTTGCTGAAGCGATTTCTTCTGCAGCTCCCGAGTTTTACACTTCCGGAGTTTCCATCTGACCGGCTGATGTAGAATCACGCTTGCTCGATTCGTGAAACATTTTTTTCGTTCAGCGTTACCGCATTCAGGAGAAGACAAACGTGATGGCAGGAAGATCCTTTCCGTGGAGCGTTCTCAACGCGGTTGCGATTGCAGCGTTCCTGACCGGCTGTTCGCAGAAACCTGCAGAGCAATCCGACACACCCAAATACGACATTGTCGCGACGGGAAACAAGAAGACGCCAACGGTCGAGCGTCTTGATCCTGCTCTCGATCAGATTGTTCCCGCGCAGCCGGTTCTCGAAAAAGTAGCCACCGGCTTTACGTGGACGGAGGGGCCGGTGTGGATACCGGATGGATATCTTCTCTTCGCCGAGATTCCGAGCAACAGCATTCGCAAGTGGACTCCGGGCGGCGGGGTAAGCATTTTCATGCAGCCGAGCGGCTATAAAGGTTCAACTCCTTATGGAGGGCCTGAATCCGGCTCCAACGGCATGACTCTCGATCCCCACGGGCGGCTCACGGTTGCCGGTCACGCGCAGCGCGATGTGTGGAGGCTTGAGCAGGTCGATCCCAAAGCCCAGGTCACGATTCTTGCTGACAGCTACCAGGGAAAGAAGCTGAACAGCCCAAACGATCTGGCATACAAATCGGACGGTTCGCTTTATTTCACCGATCCGCCATACGGGCTGCGCACACAGAAAGATGATGATCCGGATAAGCAGCTGAACGTGAATGGTGTTTATCGTATTCCCGGAGCAACAGACCAGAAACCGGGTGCCGCGCCAATGCGCGCGAAATTGCAGCTCCTGATCAAAGACCTTCCGCGACCCAACGGCATCGCCTTCTCTCCGGATGAGAAATATCTATACGTGAGCAATTCTGAACCGAAGAAGTTCTGGATGCGCTATGCCGTGAAACCTGATGGAACGCTGACGGATGGAAAGATATTTTTTGACGCCAGCTCGGATACCCGGCCCGGATCGCCGGACGGAATCAAGGTCGACGAGAAGGGCAATCTGTATGGCGCCGGACCGGGCGGGGTCTGGATATTTTCTCCGGACGGCAAGCATCTGGGCACGATTGACATGCCGGAAAAGGTCGGCAATGTCGCGTGGGGAGATGCTGACCACAAGATGCTGTATGTGACTGCGAGCACCAGCGTTTATCGGATTCATCTGAATATCGCAGGGAAATGATGAATGAGCCCTTAGCAGGGGTAGAAAGAGACGGCTTGCATGGGGCACTCTGTCGTGATCTGATCCCGGATTTCATGGAGATCCCTCGGCAAAACTCTGCTTTTCCTGTGTCTTCCATCCTTGTTGCGTGCCCATTTAAGCCAACGGGGGGCTTGCATAGGGCACTGTGTCTGTAAAGGTCTGTTCCCTCCGGTGCTGAGGCTTCCGGCACGGCTGAAGCCATGCCCTTACGAGACAAGGGCTTTTCAGTTGGCAGTTCTTTTGGTTGTTTATCTTCGGCGACGGCCTGGAGAGTGAGGGCCTGGTGGTTTTCGAAGGTGGATTCTTCGGTTGATTCGTTGGTCTGTTCAGCGAAGAAGTGGCACTGGCCGCATTGGCATCTGGGGTGGTGGGGGTGGTCGGTTTCTGTGTACGCGCAGTCCCGGCATTGGCAGTCTGGCTGGTGGCGTTTGGTCTTTTCCAGGTCCTCGTCTTCGAAGATGGTTTCGGCTTCGGCGATCTGCTGGCGGTCGCGGGTGAGGACGACGCGGCGGACTTCGTCGACGTCAGGCTCGATCTGGTCGCAGCGCTTGCCGAAGTTGGAGGCAGCGATCTGGATGCCGTAGAGGAAGAGCCCGGCGTCGCGGCGGTCGAGAAGGCCGGCGGCGAGGGCGGCGAGGACGCGGGAGATTGCAATCTGAATGGCGGCGCGGTCTTCGAGAGGCGGGAGCTCGAGCGGGGCGGCGGCGGGTGTGGACTGGCGCTGGGCGAGGTGATAGAAGCAGAAGTTCTGGTTGTGGACGGCGGCGGCGCGGCAGCGGCCCCCGCTGGTGCGGATGTGGCGGCAGACTTTGTACATGCGTGAGTCCCCCCTCCCCGGGGTGTTTGTACGGAGATTGTTTGTTTTCAGCTGTTTACGGCTGACTGCCTGTACGGAGATCGTTTGTT
>DATGMQ010000049.1:0-92241 GCA_035293545.1 Alloacidobacterium sp.
AACAAACGATCTCCGTACAGGCAGTCAGCCGTAAACAGCTGAAAACAAACAATCTCCGTACAAACACCCCGGGGAGGGGGGACTCACGCATGTACAAAGTCTGCCGCCACATCCGCACCAGCGGGGGCCGCTGCCGCGCCGAAAGTTATGGGAGCGGTGTAGCCGCGGCGCGCTCCGTTGCTGCTGCCGTGGAAACAGCAGCGGAAACCGCGTCTGATTTGGTGGCTGGAAGATGAATGGCAGGCGCAGGTGGGGAACTGATCTGCGGCAGAACGATGATGTCTACACGGCGGTTTGCCGCTCGGCCTTCTGATGTTGCATTGCTCGTCGCCGGATGAAACTCCGCATAGCCTGAGGCTGAAAGCCTTGCCGGCTGGAATCGATGGTCAATGATAAAGAGCCGCGCCATGCGCGTGGCGCGCGCCGTCGAGAGCTCCCAGTTGGAATCAAACTGGCCGGTATGAATCGGCACATTATCCGTGTGGCCCTCGATGCGAAGATCGTACGGCGTGGCCCGCAGCGCATCCGCAATTTGTCTAAGCGTGGCCAGAGAAGCTGGATGGGGAACTGCCGAGCCGCTATCGTAAAAACCCGCTTCCTTGAGCGAGATAATCAGCCCCTCGCGGCCAATGCGCAGCGAAACAACATGATGAGCAATCTGGTTTGAGAGGCGGCCTTGAAGTTCACGCTTAATGCGTTCAAAATCCCGCTGTACCTCTGGAGAGGCCAGCATCTGGTCTCCCATCACGACATTCATCGCCATGGCCGGATCATCCGGAGATGTGGCCAGAGTCGAGGCATCCATCTGGGCATCCTTCACCGGTGTAGCGGATTGAAACAGCCCCAGTGAACGAAAAGCCGAGTTGATAGCTGCAGCCGCAGCCGCCTGCTTCTTCTGGTCCGCCTTTGACGTGGCATACATCACAACGAAAAATGCGAAGAGCAGAGTGATGAAATCAGCATACGAGATGAGCCATCGCTCATGGTTCGCGTGATGTTTGTTCCTGCGCCGTCTCATGCCTGCTGTCCTTGTGTCTGCTTCCGCTTCTCGGCAAGAAAGCTCTGCAATTTCACTTCAATCATCCGCGGATTCATTCCCTCAATAATGGAAATCACCCCCTCCAGCGTCATCTCTCGAATGCGCTGTTCCTCCAGCTGGCGAGAACGCAGTTTGCCCGCAGAAGGAAGAAAGAAAATATTTGCCGAGCCGACTCCATAAATCGTTGCGACAAAAGCCACAGCAATGCCGCGTCCTACCTCATCAATGTGATCCAGATGCTGCATGACCTGGATCAATCCCATGACCGCGCCAATAATGCCGATCGTGGGAGCAAATCCGCCTGCCGACTCAAAGACTGAGGGAATGGCTTCTTCCCGCTCCGCATGATTATCAAGCTGCAGCTCCATAATTTTGCGCAGCTCCGCCGGCTCCGTGCCGTCCACTGCCAGAGTGAGCGCCTGCTTGAGAAATGTATCGGAGATCGTGGGCAAATCCTGGTCGAGCGAAACAATGCCGCTGCGCCGCGCCTTGTTGGCGAAGCTCAGGAGCAGTTTTACCGTAGCGTCGCTGTCAATCCTTTTGGAGAAAAAGACATTTGCCAGCCGTTTGAAAGCAGCGCCAACCGTTGCCAGCGGGAACTGCAGCATCACTGCGCCGAGAGTGCCTCCAAGCACAATCATGGCGGCAGTGGGCTGCAGAACCTGTCCCACATGCCCGCCCTCGATCAGAAGGCCGGCCAGAATGCCGGCCACCGCGAGTATCACTCCACCAAAGCTGCTCTTGTCCATAGTGAGTTTCTTTCTGAAAGGAGAATCGGAAAAATCAGGTCCTACAATTCATTCCTGCGCCGCCGCTGCAACGCTGCCCCAGCCGAGTCGTCGGGCAACTCTCCGGAATGGATGGCCTGCTCCGCGGTGAAGGCGCGCAAACCTGCCGCCGCGGCAGAGGTATGAGCGATATCGCCAGCAGAAGTCTGCGACCATGCATTTGTCAGCAATGCCGCGCGGTAGGCAGTGATTCGCCGCGCCACTTCCTCGCACGGCTCCGATACGACGAGCTTCTCTCCATGAATCAGCGTGAGCATGGTGTCCGGCGACGACTCCACATATTTGATCAGGTCGCTGTTCACAATCATCGGCTGTCCATTGAGCCGGGTAAGTTCAATCATGGCGGCAGGCCTCCTGCTCCTGACTGGCTTATCGGCAGAGCGGCCTAAAGATTGATGAGTAAGCAGTAGTTCTCTTCAGAAGCAACATCATCGGATGGCGCGCACGTTGCATGCCAAACACAAACGCTTCTCCGCATCGCGCATAAAGTGCCTTTTCACCGCGCCGATGAAGGCTGTGAGTAACGTGGGTGACCCGGTCAGGAATAACGCGTTCTTCGACCGGTCAGGCACCCGAAACGGGCAGTTACATCACCAAAGAGGAGCACAAACCATATGTCATTGGGTGTCCTGAATAACATCTCCGCAATTTACGCGGCGAATAACCTGAACTCGACACAGGCAAGTCTGCAAAACACGCTGACGCAGCTTTCGTCCGGTTCGCGTATCAACTCCGGCGCTGACGATGCCGCCGGCCTCTCGCTTGCAAATGGTCTGCAGGCGAATGCAACGGCGCTCACCCAGTCTGCCGCAAATGCCAGCGAAGGCGTTGGGCTTTTGCAGGTTGCTGACGGCGCGCTTTCACAGGTGACCAGCCTGCTGAATCGTGCAGTCACCTTAGCGACGGAAGCATCGAACGGCACACTAACCACAGCGCAGTACAGTGCAGCTGATTCGGAATTTCAATCCATTTTGAACGAAATCAACAATATCGGCGCAACCACAACCTACAACGGCAAGCAGGTATTCGGTGGGTCCTTTGATATCTTTACCGGAGACGGCACGGTGGGCGGCGGATTCAAGGATACGGTCAGCTTTCTCGGGCTTACCAGCGCGCAGGTTGGCGACAGCACCGGATCGGGCGGCCTTGTTTACACAGCGGGCGGTGGAACGGCTACTTCCACACTCGTATATACGCCGGTTGCAACCAACAGCGTTAATCTGAGCACCGACAGCCTTACCAGCTCTGCCAACGCGCAGACGGCGCTGAATGATGTCTACAAAGCAATTCAGGATGTTGCTGCGGAGCGTGGTTACACTGGCTCGCAGATCAATACTCTCAATGCGGTCAGCAACGTCGAGAGCACAGAACAAGAGAATGTGACTTCGGCCCAAAATGCCATTCAGGCGACTGACTATGCTTCAGCCACGTCCAATCTCTCGAAATATGAAATCCTGAGCCAGACCGGCATCAGCGCTCTGGCCCAGGCCAACAGCATGCAGCAGCTGGTCACGAAGCTGCTTCAGTAGTACAGTTAGACTTTCACCACGGGGAGCCAACGCAAGGCTCCCCTTTTTCTTTAAGCCCTGATTGCGGAAATCCTGTCAGGTCCTTACGAATGTAACTAAAACTGAAGCCGGGCCCGAAAACGACGATAAAGCAGATATGGGAACGGTTGGGCTTTCATTTGGATCGCCGACAAGCGGCGCAGGATTCGACGTAACCTCCACGGTCAACCAGATCGTGACCAACATGCAGGCTGTCGAAACGCCGTGGAAAAATCAGTTAACTTCTCTGCAGGCGCAGGACACGGCTCTGACCAGCATCGGCGCGGACCTCAGCTCTCTTTCGACCGCGCTGCAGTCGCTGACAGATTTTCAGGGTGTGCTTTCTGAAAAGCAGGGCTCCAGCTCTGATACAAGCATTCTGGCGCTGACATCTGCATCAACAACAGCCATTGCCGGCAGCCATTCGATAAAGGTGACTTCGCTGGCCACAACATCCTCCTATGTAAGCAGCACAATTGCCAGCGCAAATGACACCTTGAGCGGCAGCCTGACCATCAATGGGCAAAGCATTGTCATGAATGCATCCAACAACACGCTCGCATCGTTGGCCAGCGCAATTAACTCAGGCAGCTACGGCGTAATTGCGAACGTGATTACTGATGCATCGGGCGCGAGGCTCTCATTGGTAAGCAAAACAAGCGGCTCCGGCGGGAATATATCCATTTCGACAAGCAATCTCACAGACGGGGGCGCCGGCATCAGTTTTTCGCAGACTCAATCGGGAGCTGATGCGCAACTCACCGTGGATGGAGTTTCCATCACCAGCGCCTCGAATACGGTCACCGCTGCTATACAGGGCGTCACGTTCCAGCTTCTGAGCGCAAATCCTGCTGAAACCGTGCAGGTCGAGATTACAAACAGTAACTCCGCGGTCGAATCAGCATTGAACAGTTTCGTCAGCGCCTACAACAAAGTGGCGCAGGACCTGAATGCGCAGGAAGGAAAAGATTCAAACGGCAATCCCGAGCCTCTTTATGGCAATCCCACGCTTGCAAATCTGCAGCAGGCCTTGACCTCGGCCCTCACTTTTATTCAGCCGGCGAGCGTGACCGCAACAAATTCCACCATTGGCGAAAAGGACACCATCACCGGAAGCATTTCCATTAGTGTGGGAAACGGCACGGCGCAATCCATTTCTGTGCCTTCAGGCGATCAGACGCTGGCCGGACTGGCTTCCGCAATCAATGCGGCCAACCTGAATATTACAGCAACAATCATTACGGTAGGAGGCAGGTCCACTCTCAGTCTTACCGGCACTGCTTCAGGATCTGCAGGCGCGATCACAGTAGACAGCAGCAGTCTTACGGATGCTTCCAGCGGAACAGGGATCACCTTCGGCTCTCCTCAATCCAATGCAGTCACTTCATTTACTCAGCTTGGCATTTCGGCGAACAATGATGGAACTTTGTCTTTGAATACCGATACCCTGGACAGCATCCTGAACAGCAACTACCAGGATGTCATTAATTTTCTCCAGCCCAGCGGCTCTTTTTCTTCATTTGGCGGAAACCTTACCTCGGTATTGAACAATCTGGGCAGCAGTTCCAGCAATGGAGCCATCAAGCTGGCTCTTCAGGAAAATGCCGCGGTTGAAACACAGCTGAACCAGAACATAACGAATGAAGAAAACATCATCAGCGCAAGAAAAACGCAATTGACCACGGAGCTGAACCAGGCCAATTACATCCTCACTTCGATTCCGCAGCAACTGCAACAGATCAACGAAATCTATAGTGCCATTTCCGGCTATAACCAGAACAAAGGATAGGACATGCAGAGTTATCATCAGCAGTCCATTGCCGGAATGAACGGCGTCGAATTAATTATTGCCCTCTATGATGGCATGATTCGATTCCTGCATCGCGCCATTGCCGCAACGGAAAGCGGCAATGCTCAGGAGCGCCGCATTGCCGTTAAGCGGGTGTTCGATATTCTGATGCACTTGCAGTCACGTCTGCGCATGGATGTTGGTGGACCTGCCAAAACGCTGGCCGAGTTTTATGCGGCAATCTTTGCTCTGTGCCTGGAAGGCTCCAGGCTGTCTTCTACGGAGCGCTTTCAGAAAGCCATTGAGTGCATCCTGAATGTGCGGGAAGCATGGCAGCAGGTGGCCCAGGATCCTGAGGTGCGCAAACAATTTGCTTCGGCTCCTGTGCCTGCTCCAGTTACTTCCGCCACTTCCCAAACGGCGGCTTCCCATTGGACAGCTTAAGTAGCAACTGTGAGCTCTTCTTCCAGCAATTGCTTCTGAAAGAGGCTTGCATAATGTCCATTGCGGGCCAGCAGGTCATCATGCGTACCTAGCTCAACGATGCGACCGGCAAGAAGCACAGCAATCTGATCGGCATGCCGCACGGTAGAGATGCGATGCGAGATCAAAATCGTAGTGCGGCCACGCATGATGGACCGCAGCTCGTCCAGAATCTGTTCTTCTGTGTAAGTGTCTACGCTGGCCAAAGAGTCATCGAGAATAAGAATGCGCGGGTTGCGGAGTATGGCTCGCGCCAATGCCGACCGTTGTTTCTGTCCGCCGGAAAGCGTCAAGCCACGTTCACCGACCATCGTTTCAAATCCGTTGGGGAACTCTTCGAATTCTTTGCGGATGTGAGACACTTCAGCAGCACGCAGCACATCCTCAAACCTGGCATTGGGAACACCGAAGGCGATATTGCCGCGTATGGTTTCGCTGAAGAGAAATGTCTCCTGCGGAACGAAGCCGATATTAGCGCGAAGCACATCGAGAGGGTATTCGCGGATAGGCCGTCCATCCACGAAAATGCTTCCCGGCGCGGCATCATAGACTCGTGCAATCAGATTGACGAGCGTAGATTTGCCGGAGCCTGTAGGCCCTACCAATGCAAGGCTGCTGCCTGCCGGAATCTTCAGCGAAATATTGCGGAGCACGTCTGGGCCGCCGGCTCCATTCTGATCGTAGGAGAAGGTCAGATTGCGGAACTCAATCTCTCCGCGCAGCGTAAGATCTGCCGGGATGGATAGGACGGCGTCCCGATCATCGATGGATGGCTTCGCCTTCAGCAACTCATCGATGCGCACGACCGAAGCGGTCCCGCGCTGGAAGAGATTGACGACCCAGCCCAGCGCAATCACCGGCCAGGTGAGCATGAGCATGTAGGTGTTGAAAGCAACGAAGTCGCCGACGCTGATCCGGTGCGAAAGCACTTCGTGGCCGCCCACGAACAACGCAATAGCCATAGCCAGACCGAGGACGAACTCAAGCGTGGGCCACAGCATGCCCATCAACTGCACCAGCCGCAATGCCCGGCGAATGTATTCGCGATTCGATGTTTCGAATGCGGCAATCTGCGCTTCTTCCTGCGCGAAGGCGCGCACCAGACGGGCTCCGGAAAAATTCTCCTGCGCCTGCGCGGAAATATCGGAGAACATTGCCTGAATGCGCTCAAAGCGCTCATGGATTTTCCGGCCCATGGCTTGGACCAGAATGCTCGCCAACGGAAGCGGGACCAGCGCTACCAGAGTAAGAAATGGGCTGATCTTCAGCAGGAAGAACAGAGCGCCAACAGAAAAAAGAATCGTATTGGCGCTGTACATGATAGCCGGGCCGAGCAGCATGCGAACGGCATTCAGGTCATTCGTCATGCGTGCCATAATGTCGCCGGTGCGATGCTGCTGGTAGTACGCCGCAGACTGTTTTTCAAGTTGTTGGAAGAGATCGTTGCGCAGGTCAAATTCAATGTCTCGCGAAACGCCGATGATGATCCAGCGCGTCAGAAATAAGAAAATGCCTTTCGCTACGGAAACACCAACCAGTAGCCCTGCATAAAGCCAGATTTTTCTCTCAGTTACTCCGACGTTCAGATCATCGATGGCGATGCGAATGATCTGCGGAAAGAAAATCCAGATCAGGTTACTGAGGACGACCGACAAGCCTCCCCAGAAGAAACCGCGCCGGTAGCGGCGCATATACGGGAGAAGAGGTTTAAGGTCTTTGAACATTGTTCCAAGCAGTTACAGGTATGTGATTCTCAAGAATAGGAAAGGGTCGCATCAAGTAGGCGTTCGCAGCAGCAGGTAGCTTCCAGCCAATCCAAAAAGAACATCGGGCGACCATGCGGCGAGAAATGCCGGCAGCATATTGACATTGCCCATGGCTTCGAACATCCCATCGACAAACATATATGCGATGGCCATGCCGATAGCGATGCCAATACCGGCGAGAGAGCCTCGCTTTCCCATGGTCAGCGCAAAAGGAATGGCGAGGATGGCCATAACGAGCGTGATAACTGGATACGCCAGCTTGCGGTTCAGCTGTACGCGCAACCGCATCGTGTCGAGGCCGCTCTGCCGCAGGTCACGGATGTAGCGTTGCAGCTCATTAAAGCTCATCTCCTGTGAGGGGCGCGTTTCCTTTTTAAAATACAAAGGCTGTTCGACAATTTCCGGAAAAGTATCAACCTCGAACGTCTGATAACTCGTAACAGCATCTCCTTCGAAGCTGCGCTCCCATCCATGCTCGAATATCCAGCGATGAATCTGCGGGTCCCAATGAGCGCCTGCGGCAAAGATGCGGCGCGAAAGTGAAAAGGTATTTGGATCAAACTCGAATACCGTGATGTTTGCAAAGCGGTCGTTGTCTGAATCGAAGAACTCGTAATAGAAGATGCGTCCTGGCTTGCTCGGCTGCTGCATGCCGAACATCCACTTCCGGTCAGGGCGCAGATAAGTCTGCGCAGGTCGCCCTTTGATTACATTATGCAGAGCTTCCTGTTTTCTGTTTGCTGCCGGAAGGTAAACCTCATCGAAGAGAAATAGAGAGATGGACAGCACTGAAGCAATCATAAGAATCGGCACAATAATTCGATAGAGACTCACGCCCGTAGCCTTCATTGCCGTGATTTCGTTGGTGCGGTTCAGTCCCCCGAATACGACCAGTACCGCGATCAATACGCTTAGAGGCGTGATGATGTAGATCATGCTCGGCGTGAGATTGAAGAGATATTCGCCGACTACGATGAGCGGGGTCTGATTGCGGATGATATCCCCGAGCAACTCAAAGAATGTGAAGATGAGCATCAGCATCACAAACGCAGCAAGAACCATCGCAAGGACGGAAATGAACTGGCGAAGCACATATTCGTCCAGAATGAGCGGGAAGCCTCCGCGCGAGTGCCGTCTGGACATTGTGCTCTCTACAGTTGCAGCGCTTTCTGGTAAGGGCGAACTCTTTTTCCACCTGAACCACGAACCAATCGAAGTGACCGCGGCAAGCGCCGCTCCTCCGGTTGACATCTGCCGGAGAAAGAAAATGCCGGCGGTGCTGAAGAGAATGTTCGCCATCCACACGCCGGCAAAGACCGGCAGCTTATTCTGCCGCGCCAGCGCTACGCCGGTGCTCGAAAGAAAGTAATAGACAAAGACCAGCACAATCGTGAGCACAAATCCCGCGCTCTTGCCACCGCGTTTCGAGGAGATGCCTAGCGGAACCCCGACAAGAATCAATACCAGGCAAGCGGTTGGATAGGCATAACGACGCTGTAATTCAATCAGGAACCATCGGCCTCCGGGGCGCTTTGTGCGTTCCATCAGCTCATGATTGGACATGGCCAGAACAGGCGCATCGCTGTGCCCCAGATGTGGTTCTGGAGTAGAGGTAGCCTCAAGCGGCAGGTCGGTTTGCGCAAATGTCGAAATATTGTATTGATCGGGCGCACTGGACGATGTCTGGTGCTGCATTCCGTTATGCAGCCGCATGGTAAGTGTTTGGTTATCTGTGCTGGATACCGATGCCTCTTCGGCTGTCGTGACCTTGGGCGAAACCGGGTCGGTCAGATCCGCGAGAAAGACCTGCCGCCACCGTGCCGCGCCGGTTCCGGCGCGCACATCTCCCACATAGAGAACAACGTTTTTCAGGTCTTCGTAAAAAACGCGCGGCTGGATTTCATACGTTGCCTGCGTGTTTTTCAATTCATCTTCCAGCCTGAGCATCTGCGCGGTTGATCTCGGAGCAAAATACAGCGTATTCACCAGCCCGGCTCCCCAGGCAATGGATGCGACCACACCAACGATGGCAACCAGCCGCCATACACCAACGCCCGATGCTCGCATGGCTGTGATCTCGCTATCGGCAGCCAGGCGGCTCAGCCCCAGCAGCGTGCCCACCAGCACCGCCATTGGAATCGTGACGGTGAACATATTGGGCAGCATCAGGAGAAAGATTTCGCCAACTGTGCTGGTGGAAGTGCTGTTGCGCACCGCTAGTTCAAGCAGCGGCCCTAACTCTTTCATGAAGAGGACGAAGGTGAAGAGCACGCCGCCAAGCAGCCCGTGCGTCAGCACTTCTTTCAAAATGTAGCGGGTCAGGATACGCACAATCTTCGTCCGCTACCAGTTTACAGGCGTCAGCGGGAATGCCGGTAAACCAGGTCTACCAGTTCGTCGTACATGGCCTCAGCACTCTCAGGGCCTTTTTTAATGGCGTCGGTGGCACAGTGTTTCAGATGATTGCGCATCAAATGGCGGCTTGTCCCCCGCAGCGCTTCCTGCACGGAGGAGATTTGCAGCAGAATATCCGCGCAATACCGCTCCTGCTCGACCATCTTTTCCAGACCGCGTATCTGTCCGGCGATGCGCGCCAATCGGCGCAGAGTAGCTGCCTTGATCTCCGGATCGACACCTGCGGCCTTGCGCTCATCGCCGCAGGCGCAGCTTGCTGAAGTTGTTTTGCTGTTCTTCATGCTTCGAATCTCCGCAGTCTCAGGCTGTTGCTCAACACGCTCACTGAACTCAAAGCCATGGCCGCGCTGGCAATTACGGGGCTCAGCAGAATGCCCAGCGCCGGATAGAGCACTCCAGCGGCAATCGGGATTCCCAGAACGTTGTACCCAAGCGCCCAGCCGAGGTTTTGCCGCATCACGCGCACCGTCTGACGCGCCAATAGGATGGCTTCGACAATCTGCCTGGGTTCTCCGCGCAGCAGAATTGCATCTCCTGCCTCGCGTGCCAGGTCCGTGCCTGTTCCCATCGCCAGACCGGCATCGGCCTGCGCCAACGCTGCCGCGTCATTGATGCCGTCGCCTGCCATCGCAACCTTCCGGCCTTCAGCCTGCAGATTACGGATGGCAGCCAGCTTGGTATCCGGAAGCAGCTCCGCCTTTACCTGCTCAATGCCTGCGGCCTGTGCGACGGAGTTGGCAGCCTGAGCATGATCGCCCGTCAGCATGACAGTCTCAATCCCGAGAGCGTGCAGATCGCTGACTGCCTCCTTCGCCCCGGGCCGCAAAACATCCTGCGCCTCCAATCGTCCGCTGTAGGACCCATCCACGGCGAAGTAGAGCAGCGTCGCTATCGAATCCGATGACAGGGCCGGCATGGAAATCCCAAGCTCTTGCAACAGAGAGGCATTTCCAGCTACTACTTGCTGATGATTTACAATTCCCGCCACGCCTTTGCCGGGAAACACGCGCAGCTCCGTTACCGGCATAAGTGAAACGCCTGCAGCTTGCGCTCTGGACATGACAGCGCGCGCCAGCGGATGCTCTGACTGCTGCTCCAGAGATGCTGCCATCGCCAGAAGATCACGTTCGCTCCATCCATTGGCGGGATGGACAGCCGTAATCTGTGGCTTGCCCATTGTCAGGGTTCCCGTCTTGTCAAAAACAACCGTATTCACGTGAGCGAGTCGTTCCACGCTCTCGCCGCCTTTAAAGAGAACGCCCATTTGCGCCCCGCGCCCGATAGCAACCGTAAGAGCAGCCGGCACGGCCAGACCCATGGCACAGGGACACGCAATTACCAGTACTGTAATCGCAACGGCAAAAGCACGACTGAATCCGCCCATTGGATCAAGCCATACCCACAGAAGAAATGTGACCAGTGCCAGCACCAGAACGACGGGAACAAAGATGCCGCTGACCCGATCAGCTAATTGCTGCATCGGTGCCTTGGTGCTCTGCGCCTCTTCCATCAGCCGCAGCATCTGTCCCAGAACGCTCTGTTCGCCAATCGACGTGGCGCGGTACGTCAGCGCACCATCGTAATTCACCGAGCCGCCAATTAACGTATCGCCTTTCTTCCGTGGCACCGGAACCGATTCGCCCGTAACCAGCGACTCGTCAACGCTGCTTACTCCTTCGATCACGATGCCGTCTACAGGAATACGCTCTCCCGGACGAACAGCAAGCGTGTCGCCGGAGTGAACCGACGCAAGTGGCACTTCCACTTCCAGGCCATTCTGTAGAACACGCGCCGTCTTCGGCTGCATCTTCGCAAAGGCTTCCAGCGCATCAAGTGTTTTGTGCCGCGCGCGTGCCTCCAGCCACTTGCCCAGCAGCAAAAAGCCGAGAATCAGCAGCACGGATTCATAGTAGATATCCGGTTGCAGCCCATGCCGCAGAAAAAGTTGCGGGTCGATGGTTGCCATGGCTGAATAACAAAACGCAGCCAGTGTGCCCAATGAAACCAGTGTGTTCATGTTGCTTGCACCGTGCAGCGCCGCTTTGAACGCTCCGCAGTAAATGGCCCAACCCGCCCAGAACATGCCAATCAGGGTCATGGCCAGCAAAACATAAGCAAGCACGACGTGAGGAATCGCATAGAGCCACGGCATCATGCGCATGAGGGTGCGGTCAAGAAAGTTTCCATGTCCATGCATGAGCGGCATGGACAACAGCATCGCGACAGCGCCGCCAATGACCGTGGCAAAAGCGCGGACCCTTAGCGTACTTTCGTCGCCAGCATCGCTGGCGTCGTGGACGTGGCCCTGATGTTTTTCATGCTCGGAGTCCGCGGGTAGCGAAGCGTCATACCCGGCATCGCGCACCGCATCTACTAAGTGTTCAAGCTTCGTTACCGCCGGATCATAAGTCACCCGCGCGCGATGGCTCATCAGGTTTACCTGCGCATCGTTGACGCCCGGTGTCTCGCGCAGTGCCCGCTCCACGTGAATCTGACAGGCAGCGCAGCTCATGCCCATAACCGGCATAATGACAGTTTTTGATGTGTCCGCCACTTACTGCTCCAGATGCGCTGAATAGCCGGCTTTCTTGAGAGACGAAATCAGAGCCGGACCGGCAGAGGCATCGTCCACCTGCACCCGTGCGGCTCCTATACGTACTTCCTCCACTTTTGTGCCTGGGACATTCTGCAATGTCTGAGTCACGCGGCGTATGCATGCTCCGCAGTGCATGCCATCAATTCTCATGGTAAGCTGAGTCATGGATATACCCCCTACCCCTATTATAGACGAAGCCGGATCGAATTCATCAACCTCGGTCCGCACAGAAAAAATAGCTGCGCCTCTTACTGCGGCGTGATAATGCCGCCAACCGGAACGCGCTCAGGGAGTCTGGTTGCATTAGGGCGGGAAACGCCCATGGCTTCGGCGATCATGTCCACGTATTTGAGGCCGGTGCCGGTGTTGAAGATGACGACCTTGTCATTCGGGTTCAGGAATCCGGTTTCGATGAGGTGGTCGTAGGCCGCGGTGGCCGTCGCTCCTTCAGGCGAAAGCAGAAGACCTTCGTTGCGGGACCAGTACAGGAGCGATTCGAGAATGATTTCGTCGGGCAGATCGACCACGGTGCCTCCGGACTGGCGGACAACGTCGAGAATAATGTAGTCACCATAGGGTTTGGGAACGCGCAAGCCCGCAGCGAAGGTAACAGCGTTCTCAAACATCTGTGAGGCGGGTGCGCCTTCCTTCCACGCTTTGGCGACTGGAGCGCAGCCGGAGGATTGAACGGCAATCATCTTCGGACGCTTTCCGCTTACCCAGCCGAGCTGCTCCATCTCTTCAAAGGCCTTCCACATGCCGATGAGGCCGACGCCGCCGCCGGTGGGATAAAAAACGGCGTCGGGATAGCTCCAGCCAAGCTGCTCGACCAGTTCGTAGCCCATGGTCTTTTTGCCTTCCACGCGGAATGGCTCTTTGAGGGTAGTGACGTCGAACCAGACATCTTCCGGAGCTAATCTGCCTGCCTGCTGCTCGGCGTGCTGGGCCTTGATCGTTTCCCCAACGATGCGGCCGCAGTCGGAGATGAGGCCATCGACCAGCGTGACATTGGCTCCGTAGGCAATGCCTTCCAGATAGTTGGCAAAGGGCACGTCCTTCGGCATAAAGATGTGGGCTTCAATTCCGGCGGCGGCGGCGTAGGCGGCAAGCGCGCTGGCGGCGTTTCCGGCGGACGGCGCAGCCAGCTTTTTGAGTCCGTAACGGCGGGCCATGGATACGGCCATCGACATGCCTCGCGCTTTGAAACTTCCGGTGGGGTTGGTGGCTTCTTCCTTGATGAAAACATTGGGGTTGCGACGGCTGGTGAGCATCGGCGTCCAGCCTTCTCCCAGGGTGACCGGATTCACTTCCGGCAGAACATCGCTGTAACGCCACATGGACTGTGCTCCGCCGGCCTGAGGGCGAGCGGCGGTCTTCCTGAGCGCGTCCATGTCATAGCGGACGTACAGAGATCCAGCGCATTTGGGGCATACAGTCTGGTATTTGTCAGCAGAAATTTTGGTTTGGCAACGGGAGCATTCCAGGAAGGCGATCACGGGCATGTACCCAGAGTAAATGAAGAGAATGCATTCCCATCGGCAGCTCAGTGGGCAGTACAAAAATCGAAGATCGGCGGTTTCAGATGTACAGCGCAGCTTTGTAAATCGGGCATCTGGGAGAAGAGAGGGTATTTGCGATGGGCTATCACAGAAAAAGCATTGCCAAAGGCATGGCTGCGGGCGCAGTGGCAGGCGTAGCGGCGACAATTGCCATGGACCAGCTCCAGAAAGCATGGAGCAAAGGGGCTGAGGAGCTAAAGAAAGTCATCGATGGACACGAGAGTCAGCCAGATCCGCAGCAGGAATCATCGGATAGCGCGACTGAGCAGGTTGCTGACAAGGTGGCGCAGATTACTGGCAGCGAAGAGCCATCCAAAGAGCAGAAAAAGCAGGGCGGCCAGGCGGTCCACTATGCGTTTGGAACGCTGATGGGCGTCGCCTATGGCGTGGCCGCCGAGATGTGGCCGGGAACGCAGTTCGGGTTCGGCACCGGGTATGGAACGGCAGTCTTTCTGGGCGCGGACGAGACAGCAGTTCCGACATTCGGCCTTGCGCCGTCACCGACGAAAACACCGCCGTCAACGCATGCGAATGCCTGGGCGGCGCACCTGGCCTATGGTACTGTCCTGGAACTGACGCGCAGGCTGGTGAGGCGGGCACTCTGAGTTTAACGGTAAATCCTATAAAATATGGAGGAATGCCTATTTCTTCGGCCCACGGGCCTGCTCCGGTGCGGCTCATCTCCCTGGATATTGATGGAACGCTCCTGCCTTCGTCAGGAACAGTGGTCAGCGAACGGAACCGAAGGGCACTGCTGCGTGCCGAAAGCACGGGGATTGAGATCGTGATTGCCACTGGACGGCGGCAGGCCTATGCGGCTCCGCTGATCGCGCCACTTGGGCTCAAGCAGGAGACAGTGCTGATCACGTCCAATGGCACGGTCACCCGTACTCTTGCCGGGGAACGAATGGAGCGGGCGCTTCTGCCTGTCGAAACGGCGCGCGAGCTCTGCGGTGCGCTGCGGCAGTTTGGCGGAACTACGGTCTTTACGTTTGACCGGGATGGCAAGGGTGAGCTGGTGATCGAATCCATGGAACAGCTGCATGCCCGCATTGCCCTCTGGGTAGAAGCGAATCGGCCCTGGATTGAGGAAGTGCGCCCGCTGGAACGGGCCTTCGACGCGGGCGAGCCTCCGGTACAGGGCATGGTGTGCGGCACCCCGGAAGAGATGGATCGGGCGGAGGCGTGGCTGGCAACGAGCCCTTTCGCAGAGAAGATCGAGATGCACCAGACGCAATATCCGGCACGGAACCTGAGCATTCTGGACATTCTGCCGCCGGGGCAATCGAAAGGCGTGGCTCTGGAAAAACTTGCCCGGCGACGGGGGCTGCGGCGCGAAGAGATTATGGCTGTCGGCGACAACTTCAATGACCTGGAGATGTTGAAGTTTGCCGGCCATCCAGTGTTGATGGCGAATGCTGCGCCGGACTTGCTGGAGATAGGTCGCGAAATGGGCTGGCGCATAACACCGACGAATGATGAAGACGGCGTGGCGCAGGTGGTTGAGGATGTTGTTTGCAGTCAGTTGCCTGTGAGCGTGGTAGAGTGAGCGTCATGCGGCGGATGCGCAAATCATCCCAGGTCTTCTACGCAGGTCTGGGGCACCCATGTTTCGCTGTACTTCTATTGGTTGCTGCCCTTTTCTGGGTTCCCGCATGCCGCGCCGCTGAGCACATCACGCTGAAAAACGGGTTTGACATGATCTGCGATCATCGGCAGGCCGACGGTGACCACGTGCGTTTATATCTCGATGCCGGAAGCACCAACTTTATGGACGTCAGCGCGGCAGACATTGCCCAGGTTGAGCATGTGGACCTTCCGCAGCCTACTATCTCTCGTCAGCTGGAATCTATTGCTCATATAAATGATACAAAGCTAACGCCTCAGGCGATGCGCGAAATGCTGGCGACTGCCGGCAAAGAGCATGACTTGGATGTGGATCTGCTGGCCAGCGTGGTGCGGGCCGAGAGCGGCGGCAATCCGCATGCCGTAAGCCGCGCTGGAGCCCAGGGTTTGATGCAGCTCATGCCGAAGACAGCGGCTGATCTGGGCGTAGATAACAGCTTTGCTGCGAGAGAAAACATCAACGGCGGAACGGCCTATCTGGATGCTCTGCTGAAGAAATATCACGACAGTCTGGCGCTCGCGCTGGCCGCGTATAACGCGGGTCCGGCTGCAGTAGACCGCTGGCACGGAATTCCTCCTTATCGGGAAACGCGGGCTTATGTGGCGCGGGTGATTCATGAGTTTAACCGGCGCTATGCGGAGCGTATGGCTGAGCAGAAGCAGGTGGCCAAACTTGGGGGCGGGCGTTAGCGATTCCGACGGCCTTAACCGGGCATTGTTCCTTCGCGAAATTGTCATCCTGAGCGGAGCGCGAAGCGCGCAGTCGATGGATCTGCAGTTTTTCGTATCCTCAGAAGACAAAAGAAGACAAAAATAGTTACTCATCTTAGATAAAAAGCGAGATTGTTTGAAGAAAAAGAACTGGATTTTGTGGGTCGTGGTTCTGGCGGCGCTCGTCGCAGTAGCGTTGTTTGCGCGGAACCGCATCCATTTCCGCTGGGATATTTTTGCTCAGCAGCTCAAGTTGGCTGACTGGACGCGAATTGCCGTCGGCATTGGACTGATCTGGCTGGCCTATGTTCTGCGAGCAGTGCGGTGGTCGATTTTCCTGCGGCCCACGAAGCGCGTTTCGCCACTCAAGCTGATCGGCTCCATGGTGATTGGGTTCACCGGCGTGGCGCTTTTCGGGCGCCTGGCTGACCTCGTCCGTCCCTATCTGGTTTCGCGGCGCACGCAGATTCCTCTGAGCGCGCAGATTGCGGTGTACACCGTCGAGCGCATGTTCGATATGGGCGCAATGGCGCTGATCTTTTCTACCGTGCTGCTGTTCTCGCCCGACCGGCATTCGCTGCCGCGTCCTGATTTAATCAACAAAGCCGCGCTCGGTGGATTGCTCGTTGCTGTCTTTCTGGCATTGTTTACGGGTTTCGTGCGTGCATCCGGCAAAGCAGTCGCAAGAATCCTGGGCCGTGCCTTCGGAGCGCTCTCCGCCCGGTTGGGCGAGCAGGTTGAAGAAAAGGTCCTCGGATTCCGCGATGGGCTGAATGCTATCGGCTCGATGGGCGATCTTCTGCTGGTAATCGTGATCTCGCTGGTGCACTGGAGCCTGATCGCCTTCGCCTATCTAGAAGCGGCACGGGCATTTGTCGCAGAGCCAATCCTCGCTAATCTCCATCTTTCGCAGTGCATGCTGCTGATGGCGGCCAGCATGGGCAGCTCGATCATTACATTGCCGGTCGTGGGCTGGTTTACGCAGATTGGGTTTACGACGGCGGCAATGCAGGGATTTTTCCATGTTCCATGGGAACCGGCGCTCGGCTGCGGCGCGGTCCTGCTGCTGGTGACTTTTCTGAGCGTGATTCCGCTGGGACTTATCTGGGCACGATTCGAGCGGGTATCGCTGAAGAAGGTAACGGAAGAGAGTGAACACGCAGGCGAAGAAATGGCGGCGCGACATCAGGTCGGTGAGTCAGCCGGTTAGCGAATCCGCCCATTCTGCGCATCTAACTTTTGCATAGCTTTGTTCGCTATGACGAGAAGCAGGTCCTTCCCCTTCACTAAGTTCAGGGTTAGGATGACAACTTTGCGGAGGTGCGGACGACATGGGCAAAGAACGATCCATATTGAGGGGCGCTCTTGCCGGGCTGATTGGCGGACTGGCCGGGGCCGGCGCGAAGCTGGTCGCGGAACAGATCTTTCCGCCACGCATTGAAGGCCAGACGCCGCCTCCTGTGGTATTGGCAGAACAGGCAGCCGGACATCCGCTCGCTCACGGCGAAAGGAAGGTTGCGATCGAAAGTATTCACTGGGCCTTTGGAGCGTTGGCCGGAGCTGTTTACGGAGCGATGGTCGAATACGAGCCTTCGCTTAGAGCGTGGAAAGGCGCAGCCTTCGGCATCACGTTGAACAAGATCACACATGAGTCGCTGCTGCCGAAGATGGGCCTGTCTGCTCCTATTGAGCGGCAGCCTGCGCGTGAGCGCGTCAGCGAGTGGGCTTCGCATGCGGTCTATGGCGTGGTCACCGATGCTGTAAGACGAGCAGCCCGGCGAGCGTTGTAATTCCACTGCTAAAATCAAAATAGACAAGATGAAGTGTCCTTACTGCGGGTTTGCGCAAGACCGTGTGGTGGACTCGCGCGAGAGCAAAGAGGCCGATTCGATTCGGCGGCGGCGCGAGTGTGAGCGCTGCAACAAGCGCTTTACCACCTATGAACGTATCGACGAAATCCCTTACATGGTGGTGAAAAAGGACGGCCGCCGGGAGAAGTTTGAACGGCAGAAGATCCTGAGCGGGCTTCTGCATGCGTGTGAAAAGCGGCCTATTTCGGCAAGCAAGCTGGAATCGCTCGTGGATGAGGCGGAGACTTTCGTGATGGACTCGCCGGAACGCGAGCGCACGACAACCGAAATTGGCGAGCTGCTGATGAACAAGCTGAAAGCACTCGATACGGTTGCTTATATCCGATTTGCCAGCGTTTATCGGGATTTTAAGGATGTGCGCGAGTTCAAAGAAGAACTGGAGCAGTTGCTGAGCGGGAAGGAGCAGGGAAGGAAAACGAAAGGCAGCTAAACTTCGGCCAGCTAAAAAACGGTCAGCGATACACAGGCAGCAGTAGGAATATGAATTGTCATCCTGAGCGGCGCGAAGGATCTGCTTTTCTTTGCTCCGCCACTAATTCCGGGAAAGACCAAACACCAACGTGCTGACCGCTTCTTAGCTGACCGTCTCATCGCTGGCTGGTTCTTAACTGGCCGGAATTTGCGCCGCTTTTTGAGAGATTATGACTGAAAAGAAAACACACAAAGTAACACTGATTCCCGGAGACGGCATTGGGCCGGAGGTAACGGATGCGGTAGTTCGTATTCTGGAAGCTACGGGAGTGAAGTTTGAATGGGAGCGCTTTGCCGCCGGGGCCGAAGCGTTTGAGAAGCACAAGGAATACATCCCCAAAGAGCTGTATGAATCCATCGAGCGCAACAAGCTGGCCCTGAAAGGTCCGGTAACAACGCCGGTTGGCGGCGGCTTTCCTTCGATCAATGTAACGCTGCGTAAAAAATTTGAGCTGTATGCGAATTTTCGTCCAATCAAGAACCTGCCCGGTCTGGAGACGCGCTATCCCCACGTGGATCTCATCATCATTCGCGAAAACACCGAAGGCGAGTATGTCGGGCTGGAGCATGAGGTTGTTCCCGGCGTGGTCGAATCTCTGAAGGTGATTACGGAGAAGGGATCGACGCGCATCGCAAAGTTTGCCTTTGAATACGCGCGCAAGCATGGGCGCAAGAAGATTCATGCCATTCACAAGGCCAACATCATGAAGATGTCCGATGGCCTCTTTCTGAAGTGCGCGCGCGAAGTCGGCAAAGGCTTTCCTGAGATTACCTACGGCGAGCACATCATTGACAACACCTGCATGCAGTTAGTTATGAATCCGTATCAATATGACGTGCTGCTGCTTGAAAATCTCTACGGTGACATCGTCAGCGACTTGTGCGCGGCATTTGTCGGCGGATTAGGGCTGGTTCCCGGCGCGAATCTGGGCGCGGAGGCTGCGATTTTCGAAGCGGTACACGGTTCGGCTCCGGATATTGCAGGCAAAGACATAGCCAATCCAACTGCGCTGCTGCAATCGGCAATTCTGATGCTGCGGCATATCAATGAAGACGCAGCTGCCGATAAGGTGCAGACAGCGCTCGAGAAAGTCTATGGAGAGAAGAAGACGCTCACGCGCGATGTGGGCGGCACATCGGGGACAAAGGCTTTTGCGGATGCAGTAGCAAGGGCGATCCAGGAAGTGGCCTGACATACAAATCCCAGGTCTTCTTCGCAGACCTGGGGCACCCTGCATCCTGTTTGCCTCTCACCACAGAGGATAGGGAGTTTCACAAAGATGAGATTTTTGATGAAAACAGCCACACTGGCTGGCCTTGCATTGGTTGTACTTGCTGGCTGCAAAAAACCTGCAGGCTCAGGTTCTTCAGAAACGAAGCCGGCTTTTACCCAGATCGATTGGAATACGGCGGGCACAATCAGCGGCACGATTCACTTTGCGGGCAAGATGCCGGAACCGGTGCAGATTGACATGGCGCAGGACCCGGTTTGCAGTCTCAGTCCGGCAAATTACTCCGAGCAATATGTAGGGAAGAATGGCGGTTTGCAGAACGTCTTTATCTACGTGAAAGATGGCTTGGGAAATAAAGTCTATCCTGTGCCCTCTTCGCCGGTTGTCGTCGATCAAAAAGGTTGCCGCTATACGCCTCATGTGGTCGGCGCAATGGTTGGTCAGAAGATCAGCTTCACCAATAGCGATCCGACGATGCACAATGTCCACATGATTCCGACCGTCGGCGGCAATCAGACGACCGATATCTCACAGGCGCCGAATGGCCAGCCAGAATCGCGCATTTTCAGCAAGCCAGAGCTGATGATGCCGGTACGCTGCAATAACCATCCGTGGATGCAGGCGTTTGTCAATGTGGTAGAGAACCCGTTTTTTGCTGTCAGCGCTTCGGACGGGCATTTTGAGATCAAAGGACTGCCGCCTGGAACATATACTGTGGTAGCGGATCATGAAGTATTGGGCCAGCAGACTGCCACCATTACTGTTGGAGCGAAGCAGATAGCGACGCAGGATTTTACGTTTGCGGCGAAGTAAACAGGCAGCAATGAAAACGACCTCCATAATGGAGGTCGTTCAGTTTAACGATTGAGTGCCTTACTCAGTTACACCCATCGCTGTCTTCGTCGTTTCAGGCTGTTTGGCGGCGAAGTAACTCTTGTCCCACAGATTGCGATAGAAGAGACCAGTCAACTCAGCAGCCTTAGGGCCGAAGGTCGGGCGTCCGCCTTCCAAAAAGAAGACTGTCACAATGCGGCCATACTGTGTGTCAGCGTAAGAGGCAAACCAGCCAAAGCGTGTGCCGTTATTCGAGCATGTGCCGGTCTTGCCCATAACAGGAAACTGGTTGAAGTTTGCGCGCAATGACCGGGCCGTTCCGTACTGCACGGCAGCCTGCATGCCGTCCTGAATTTCAGGAACGAGCTTGCCGATATCGAGCGTCCGCTTGATGCGTGGCTGGAAGTTGGCGACTTCTTCCGGAGTGGTGGGGTGTTGCAGATAGAAAAGCGTCCCGCCGTTGGCGATGGCTGAAACCAACGCGCCAAGTTGCAGCGGGGTCATCGAAACGCCTTCGCCAAAGGAGCACATGCGCCCTACGCCGCCCTGGCTCTCCGGCAGCACCTCGCTGGGATAGACGCCAAGCTGCTCATTTGGGATGTTGTAGCCGGCCAGCTCGCCGAGTCCAAACTGGTTGGCATAATGCCGGACGCGCTCAAATCCAAGACTACGGCCCAGCGTCTCAAAATAGAGATTGTTCGAATGCGCCAGCGCCTCCGTCAGATTCATGTGGTAATGACCGCCCAGATTGACGGGCGTGTCTTTCGTGATGATGCCTTCATCGAGCGCCGCGAGGGCGACAGAAAGCTTGATGGTCGAGCATGGTTCTGCGCCGCTTGAAAGCGCCAGCTTCTGGTTGACCATCGCCAGAATGCGTCCATTCGTAGGGTTAATGGCGACGACAGTGCCGTTCATATTACCCAGCGCGTCGATGGCCGCCTGACGGACAACCGGATCTTCGCCTCCGATGATGTCTCCATTGGTCAGATCGACATCTGTAAACGAATTGCCGGTAAAGCGCTCATAGGTGCGATGATGGCGGGTACGAAGGCTGGCATGGCGTGTGCGGCGGGTCGTCGTCAAGGATACTGTGCTGACATGGGCCGCGCGGCGACTGTGCTGCATAGTCGAAATGTGCTTTTGTGCGCTGGCCGATTCCTGCACGTGGGCTTTCGTCCGATGCGTCGCGTGGTGCGTGGTGGTGTCACCGGCAAGCAAAGACGCGGGAAAAGCAATCAGTCCCGACAGGAAAACGAGGTGTGCTATGCGTTTCATTAATGGTCCATCCTGAGCCCGGCTACATTTAAAGACCGTCTTATTTTTTATCGGCCTTCCTGCATCTTGCGCATAGAAACAGCCTGAACTTCGTACAAACTGCTGTTGCCCAACCTCATGGTTCCAGAATGACACGTCTCGTTTCCATTCCGGGAACCGGATCCGGTCTGCAGACAAGAACCCGATTGCAGCCGGAATGACTCTCAACTTGCTCTTTTTGACTACTTTAATGGAGGATGGGGTTTTGTCGAGCGAATATCTTTGTTTTGACCATCCTCCATTATTTTACAAACCTCCGCGCCGCATAAATGCCGGAATATCCAGATTTTCGCCCGACTCTTCTTCATGCAGGTTACCGAAGACATCGGTTTGCGGAGCAGGCTCTGCGACCGCGACGGCGACCGGCTCCGGTTCTGGTTCGGCAATCATGACAGGCTCCGGAACATGCACCGGCTCGAACTTCGGAACCGAAGCTGCCGGCTGCACCGAAATAGGAATCTTCGGGCGGCGCGGCGCTTCCTCTTCCTCGCTCATAAAGCGCGGTGTTTCTACCGCTTCCAGGCTGGTCTGGATCTGTACGCGCGGCAGCACGGATTCCCGCAGTGCGGCAGTCAGCATCCGCTCGCGGCGCTCCGGCATCTCCTGGCGGAATCCGGTGGCAATGACCGTAATCTTCACTTCGTCGCCCATGTTTTCGTCGAGCACCGCGCCGAAAATAATGTTCGCGTCTTCGTGCGCTGCGTTCTGGATCAGGGTCGAAGCCGCATTCACTTCGCTCAGCTTCAGCGAGCTCGATCCGCTGATGTTGATGAGGATGCCTTTGGCTCCATCGATGGCTCCGTCTTCCAGCAGCGGCGATGCCATCGCTGCCTGCGCAGCTTCCACGGCACGATTCTCGCCGCCTCGCATGGCTGTACCCATCACCGCGTATCCCATCCCGGCCATCGTGGTTTTCACGTCCGCAAAATCGCGGTTAATAATGCCGGGAATCGTAATGATGTCCGAAATACCCTGCACGCCCTGCCGCAGCACGTCATCGGCAATGCGGAAAGATTCAAAGAAACCTGCGTCTTTGGCGACAGCAAGCAGCTTTTCATTCGGGATCACGATCATCGTATCCACCGAATCAAGCAGTTCCTGCATGCCGCGGTCGGCCTGCATCATGCGGCGCTTTCCTTCAAACCCGAATGGCCGCGTCACGACCGCTACGGTCAGTGCGCCCATTTCGCTCGCCAGAGACGCAATGACCGGTGCCGCGCCGGTCCCTGTGCCGCCACCCATTCCGGCGGTGACGAAGACCATGTCCGCGCCCTCGAGCGCTTCGATGATTTTCTCCGAATCTTCCAGCGCGGCGCGGCGACCCACGTCTGGGTTCGCCCCCGCGCCGAGGCCGCTGGTCAGCTTCATGCCGAGTTGAAGCTTGACCGGGGCCTGAGAAAGCTGAAGGGCCTGCGCATCGGTGTTGGCAACGATAAACTCAACCCCTTCGACACGCGCCGCGATCATGCGGTTGACGGCGTTACCGCCGCCCCCGCCTACGCCGATGACCTTGATCTTCGCTCCGGTCGGAAGTTGTTCGTGATACTGAATGCGGATTTCTTCTGGCGACTTCATGGCAATTGGCTCCTACAGGCTTCCTGCGAAGATGGCGCGCAGTTTGGCGCGCAGTCCCTGGTCTTCCGCCGCACGGGTCACACTGGTGCGGTGGGCATACAAAAGCATTCCTACTAACGTGGTGTTTTCCGGAGCGACCAACTCTTCGGGCATGCGCGAGAGCGGCACCGGCGTCCCAATACGCGCGGGAACGCGCAGCAGGCTTTCGGCAGTATCGAGCAGTCCCGGCAGACGTGAGCCGCCGCCAGTAAGCACGCAGCCGGCGCCCAGTGCTTCGAGAACTCCACCCTGGCGGAGATTGTCGCGTAACAACTGGAAGAGTTCGCGTGCGCGCGGCTCCAGAATTTCGCTGATATGCCGCTGGCGGACGGTCCGCGGCGCGTGTCCCGGCATGCCCTGCAACTCAACCTCACTCGATGAAGGCACGCTGGTAACAACTGCATGACCATAATTGCACTTGATCCACTCCGCTTCCGGCGGAGAGATGTGCAGGCCGACAGCCAGGTCATTCGTGAAGTGATCGCCGCCAATGGGAATGACCGAAGTATGCGCGACCGATCCTTCGAAGAAGACCACTAATTCCGTCGATCCCGCGCCAATATCAATCAGGCAGGAGCCAAGCTCGCGCTCATCGGCAGAAACCGTGGCCTCAGCAGCCGCAATGGCCTCGAACACTGACTCCGTTACTTCGAGTCCAGCCTTATTGGCACAGGTCACAACACTCTGTAGTGCGCTGGCTGATGCCGTCGAGATATGCAGATTCACTTCAAGCCGGTTGCCGATCATGCCCACCGGATCATGAATGCCCGGCTGCTCATCAAGAATGAACTGCTGTGGCAGCAGATGAATTACTTCGCGGTCTGACGGGAGCGAGACCGAACGCGCCCGGTCTACCGCTGCGCGCACATCTTCGCGCGTTATCTCGCGCAGCCGCGAGCCGAGGCTGACGCCACCGCGGCTGTTTAGCCCGCGAATATGTGCGCCTCCGATCCCGACAATACATTTATCAACCGTCCCCTGTGCCATGGCTTCAGCCGTAGTCGCAGCCTGATTGATGCAATGCGCAGCCTGTTTCAGCTCGGCAATCAGGCCCTTGCGTATCCCCGTCGAATCCGCCACGCCATGTCCGCGATACCGCAACGCGCCATCATGCAGCTCGGCTACCAGCACGCGCGTCTTCGCACTTCCTACATCCAGCACCGTCAGCAGCTGTTCCGTCTGGCTCATGCGTGCTTCCTGTGGGGATGGGTTACAGGCCGTGCCTTCGCAACCGGCGCTTTCGGCGTAGCGGGAGCAGCAGGCGTATCCGTTGCAGCCGGCGCGTTGTCCGCCATCTTCAGGACCACCTGGCGGTCATAGCGCAAATCAACTGACGCGAGACGTGGATACTGCTGCTTCCATTCCGCCAGGTGCGCCTGATATTCATGCCAGCGCTCGAGAAAATTGTCCTGCCCGAAATGCAGCAGAATATCGGAGCCGCCGGAAGAAACCAGACCCTGCACATCTTCCGGATCGGAAAGATCAATCTCACTGAGGTTCTTCGAAAGCTTTTCACCGCTCGAATCAATCTCATTCATAAATTTCTGGTAGAGCCGCATGCGCGGGCGGCGCACCGACAGCGGGTCTTGCGGATTGATGCCCGTAACCACCGGAAACGAATAATGCTTCGCTGCCAATGCGGCAGGCTGCATATCGAGAAGCACGCCGTCAGCATCCACCAGCTTGATCTGGTTGCCGATGCGGACAAAGGCAATCGGCGTGCGCTCGACGATGGCTACACGCAATTGATTCGGCAAGATGCGCATTACGGTCGCATGTGCGACCCATGGAACCTGCTCCAGCTGCTTGCGGCGGTCCGTCAGCGGAACGAAAAACAGGTTGCGCCCGATATCAGAGCCGAAGACCGTCAGCAGATCGGCCCGCGTCAACTGGCTGTTGCCGTTGATCTGGATCGACGAGGCCGAGTCGATGCGGAAGCGCGGGTCGTGATCAAGGAAATTCTTTACTGCCATCACCACAAGAACTACAAGTGCAGCCACGACCAGCGCGGCAAAGCCCAGAATGACACGCCCGGCATTCGTTCGGGTCAGAAACGGAGGCAGAATTCCTTTGCGCACCGGAACACGCATGCGCGAGCGCAGGAATACCTCTTCTCCCTCCCCATCATCTTCCAGAGGTCGAGGAACAGGGCGCCGCGGTCGCGCGCGCGGAGTAGCAGCGGCCGGACGCAGGAACTCGTCCACCGGTTGATCCTCGGCCACCGCCGTGCCGTTTCTGTATACGTCAGTCTTCGCCACGCCTGAGCAGGGTCGTGAGAGTCGCCTTCCAAACTATAGCTTGATGGCTGCTGTGGATTTCCCGGTAAATTCCGGGAGGAACCTCGGAGGGTAATCCCGAAAGGCACTCCTTGGGAACGATTCGGCGCTGTTTCGAGTATCTACCGTTCCCGCAAATCTCTTTTGTTTCGCAAATGGCTGTGATAACGTTATCAGAAAGGCACGAACCAATCCTGCATGAACACCTGCTCCATCGGCATCGATCTTGGCGGAACCAACCTGCGCATTGCCGCTTACTCCTCTGACTGGGAGCAGCGCGGTGCGATCACCACGCCCACCCGCGTGCAGGATGGTCCCCGTGCCGTGCTGGACGACATGTGCGCGGCGGTGCAGCAACTTGTTGTTCACTGCGGCGGACGCGAGAACCTTGCGGGGGTCGGCGTTGGCAGCCCCGGCCCTCTGGAATTGCCCGCCGGGCGTCTTCTGTGCCCGCCGAATCTCCCCGGCTTCGAAGGACTCGAACTAAAAACCGAGTTGGAGCGTCGGCTTCAGGTTCCGGTTTTCGTCGAGTGTGACGCAAACGCTGCTGCGCTGGCCGAATGCCACGCCGGAGCAGGGAAGAAGCTCGGCTTTCACTCGCTCTGCATGCTCACGCTCGGAACCGGCGTGGGCAGCGGCATCATCTTTAACGGGCGCGTCTGGCATGGCTTCGCCGGAATGGGCGGAGAGTCCGGCCACGTTCCTGTCTACCACAACGGCCTGCAATGTGGCTGTGGAACGCGCGGCTGTCTCGAGCAGTACGCATCCGCAACCGCCATCGCCCGTGCAGGGCAGAATCTTGTAGCTGCGAAATCGCAGAACGGCTCCGGAAATATCACTGCCCGCACCATTTTCGAAGCGGCGCTCAGTGGAGACGCAGAATCGCAACGCATCTATGAGGACGTGGGTGAAGCTCTCGGCATTGGGCTTGCAAGCCTGGTCAGTACGTTGAACCTGCCGCTCTATGTCATCGGCGGAGGCGTTGCCGCTGCATGGGATGTCTTTGCTCCGTCCATGTTTGTTGAGCTTGAACGCGGCAGCTACATCTACCGGCTCACGAAACCCGCCAATCCATCTGTTCCTGAATCGGGTAAGACAAACGTATGCCCAGCCGAACTCGGACCGGATTCGGGATTGCTGGGCGCGGCTATGCTGCCTTTTTTCCAGCCGCTTGAATTAAGTTGACTCCGCTTTCTCGCGGATGCGATGTTCATAAGCACAAATGGAACGAAAACCGACAATGAATGACGTTGCGCGGCTTGCGCGCGTAGGGACCATGACCGTCTCGCGGGTGCTGAACGGCTCTGCGAACGTTACCGAGGAAACCGCCAAACGCGTCTACCACGCCATTGAAAAGCTAGGCTACAGGCCCAATGAAATGGCGCGCGCGCTGCGCAGCCTGAAATCGCGCACGATTGGATTGATTGTTCCCTATCTCTACGATCCTTTCTTCGCAACCTGCGCGCATGCGGTCAACACCGTGGCCCGCGAGCACGGCTACTCCGTTGTCCTCACCACCTCAAATGACGATCCGGCAACGGAATACAACGAAGCGCAATCGATGCTGCAGCGGCACGTTGAGGGGCTTCTGATTATTCCCGCAGACATCCGCAGATCGCGTGTCAGCCAGGCTGAATTCGCCGGAACGCACATCGTCACGCTCGACCGGCCCGTGCACGACGCCCGCATCGATTCCGTGCAGGTGCAGAACCAGAACGGCGCGAAACGCGCTGTACAGCACCTCATCCAGCAACACGGACACAAACGCATCTCGTTTCTCGGCTATAACAAGAACCTGTACACCGTCCGCGCCCGCTTTGAAGGCTACCGCCGCGCCATGCAGGAAGCCCGCCTCGAACCGGAATCGACTTTCGACTGCTCATCAGAAGAGGTGACGGCAGAGATCATCTCAAACCAACTGCGCGGCAAGAACCCTCCCGCGGCATTTTTCACTGCCAACAATCTAACTACGCGCTATACCCTGCTTGCACTGATCGGCAGCGGGATTCGCGTGCCGGAAGAAGTTGCGCTGGTCGGCTTTGACGATTTCGAACTGGCTGAAATCCTGCACCCCACGCTGACCGTTGTCCGCCAGCCTGCGTCAGAGATGGGCCGCGTTGCTGCCAACCTTCTCTTTGACCGAATCAAGCGTGATGAGTTCCCGGAAGAAGGCAACCGCGTGGTGCTTCCAGTGGAACTGGTAGTCCGGCGGTCATGCGGATGTAAGGCGCGTCACTGACCCCGTTTCCTTGTTTTGTAAAGTTAGCTGGAAGAAAACTTCACATCATTGGTCTTGCGGCTCTTCCGTTGCCGGTTACACTCCCAACTCCGCCAGCTTGCGCTCTTTCTCGCGCTCGAAGTACCGTTCCATGAACTTCGTATCAAATTTGCCTTCGCGGAACTCTTCGTCTTCGAAGATTCCGCGATGGAGCTGGATCGTCGTATAAATCCCCTCAACAACGAACATGTCCAGAGCCCGTCGCATCCGAGCCATCGCCTCTTCGCGATCTTTGCCGTGTGTGATAAGTTTGGCAATCAGCGAGTCATAGTACGGTGGAACCACTCCCTCCGCATATTGCGCGGTGTCCACTCGGACGCCATTTCCGCCCGGCACATTGAAGACGTGAATTTTGCCCGCGGACGGCGTGAACTTCTCAGGATGCTCCGCGTTAATGCGACATTCAATGGCATGTCCCCGAATGGGCGGCTGCTCAGGCACGATGCTCGACAGCTTCTCACCCGACGCGATGCGCAGTTGCGCTTTCACGAGATCGATGCCCGTCACCATCTCGGTCACCGGATGCTCGACCTGGATGCGCGTGTTCATCTCGATGAAGTAGAGCTTGCCGTCTTCGTCCATCAGAAACTCAATTGTGCCGGCATTCTGATATCCAACCACTTCGAGGGATCGCTTGAGAGTCTTGCCGATATCTTCGCGCAGTTTCTGCGTGACTTGCAGCGAGGGGGCCTCTTCAATCAACTTTTGATGCCGGCGCTGAATCGAGCACTCGCGCTCACCCAGCGACATGACGTTGCCATGCTCGTCAGCCAGAATCTGAAACTCAATGTGGCGCGGGCGCTCGATGAATTTCTCCATGTAAAGATCGCCGTTGCCAAAGGCATTTGCCGCTTCGGTATGCGCCGCCTGAAAGAGTCCCGGCAATTCTTCCGCAGAGCGGATCACGCGCATGCCGCGACCGCCGCCACCCGCTGACGCTTTCAGGATGACAGGAAAGCCTACAGATTTCGCCCACTCCAGCGCCTCGCCTTCGCTTTGAACCACGCCGTCCGAACCGGGCAGAATCGGCACTTTGGCCTTCTTCATCGCCTGGCGGGCTTTTTCCTTTTCGCCCATCAGCCGCGTCACTTCCGGCGGAGGCCCGATGAACTTGATATTGGAAGCGCGGCACACTTCGGCGAAATTAGCATTTTCGCTCAACAGTCCATAGCCGGGATGAATAGCATCTACATCGGCAATCTCTGCCGCGCTGATGACGGCAGGAACATTGAGATAGCTCTCCGCCGAGCGCGGAGGCCCAATGCAAATCGCCTCATCGGCAAAACGCACATGCAGCGAGTTGCGATCGGCCTCGGAATAGATGGCCACTGTGCGAATGCCCAGTTCTTTACAGGCACAAATTACACGCAGCGCAATTTCGCCACGATTGGCGATCAAAACCTTTCGAAACATAAGAACCTAGTGCGGACGCACCGCAAAGAGCTGCTGGCCGTACTCTACTGGCTGGCCGTTCTGGACAAAACGCTTCACGATCTCGCCCGATGCATCGGACTCAATCTCATTCATCAGCTTCATCGCTTCAATAATGCAGAGCACCTGCCCCTGCTCCACGACATCGCCGATTTTTACAAATGCCGGTGTCCCCGGAGAAGGTGATTCATAGAACGTCCCGACAATCGGGGATTTCACTATGTGCAGTGAGGCATCTTCACTCTCAGCAGCAGGAGCCGGAGTAGAAGCGGCAGCCGTCGCTACAGGCGCAGCCGCGTGCACAGCAGGCAGCACAACCGGAGCAGCGGCAAGCGATGCGGCTGGCGCAGCAGCCAGCAGTCGACTTAAACTCGCCAGGTCCGCCGAACCACCCTCCTGGGCAAACTTGATGCGGACCTTCAGGTCACCGCGCTCCAGATCAAATTCGCCGATTTTGTTCTCTTTCAGGAACTCAATCAGTTCCTTGAGTTCTTTCATCTCTTCTGGATTCATCTTTGAATTGTTCTCGCTATAGCTGGATCAACGCTTTCGGCGACGGCGTCAGAATTTTGCCGCCGCTCTTCGTCACTGCAATCATATCTTCGATGCGAATACCAAACTTCCCGTCGATATAAACACCCGGTTCAATTGTAATGACCATCCCCGGCTGAAGCTTCTGTTCCTGCTCCTTCGCAACGCGCGGCGGCTCGTGTATCTCAACCCCGACGCCGTGCCCGGTTGAATGCGTGAAGTACTTATCCAGTTTGGCCTTACGCAAAACGTTCCGCGCTGCTTCGTCCACTTCGCCGCAGGTCGCGCCCGGTTTTACTGCGGCAACTGCCGCTTCCTGCGCTTCCAGCACCGCATCATACGCGAACTGTTCTGGTTGGCCGGGCTTGCCCATATGGACAGTGCGCGTCATATCAGAACAATAACCATTGAGAATAACACCGAAGTCGAGCGTTACGAAGCCTCGCGCCGGAACCTTCGCTGCTGATGCGCGCCCATGCGGGAATGCCGACCGCTTTCCTGAAGCGACGATTGTCTCAAACGACATACCTTCCGCGCCGAGGCTGCGCGCAAAGAATTCAAGATCAGCGGCAATCTCCTGTTCCGGAACCCCCGCCTGAATGTGCGGCAGAATTGCATGGAACAACTCGCATCCAAGCAGCGCCGCCTTCTCCATCAGCAGCAGCTCGTCTGCATCCTTCACCATCCGCAGCTCAGAGACAGCAGGCTTTTTCAAAGGCTGGAAAAATGAGCGCCGTTTTCCTTTGCTCAGCATATCGCGCATTATTTCGAGCGAAAAAAACGTCGTATGTTCGGGATCGAAATATGCTCTCGTTGCGCCGGATTTTTCCAGCCATGCGCAGGCTTCGCGCAGCGCTGATTTCTCTGCAATGACGACACGAGCGCCTTGCGTCTCTACCTTTGCCTGCGATGTGTACCGCCCGTCGGTAAACATGGCCGCGCTCTTAGCCGTAACGGCAAGCGCAGCATTTGATCCCGTAAATCCGCAGAGATAGCGCACATCCGGCAGATGCGTTATCAGCATTGCCTCCATTCCCTGCTCCTGCATTTGTCCGCGCAGCACGCGAATCCGCTTCGTGTGATTCATCCCTCACAAAGTTATAGCAGGTATAAAAGCGCGCATGCTCTGCAACGCATTTTGCGACGGAATGGGAACCACACATTCAAACTGAGCATCCAACATCTTCTATACTTGCACTTTCACCATGCAGCGCATTTATCCCAGATTTTTACTCTCGGCCACATCCCCAGAGCATTTCCCCGCGCCCACCATTCCTGAGATTGCGTTTCTCGGGCGCTCCAATGTCGGCAAATCCAGCCTGCTGAACGCGCTCCTGGGATCAAAGCAGGCGCACGTCTCCTCAACGCCGGGACGAACGCGCGCCATCAATTTTTTCTCCATCACCGATTCCCCTCAGCGTCTGCAGTCGCAAATATACTTTGCCGATCTTCCGGGCTATGGCTATGCGAAGCTCTCGAAATCCATCTCCGCCGAATGGCCAAAATTTATCGAGCCTTATCTGGCTGACCGGCCAACGCTTGCTCTTTGCCTTTGTCTGGTCGACAGCAACATCCCGCCGCAGAAAAGCGACCTTCAGCTCATCCATTTCCTGCAATCTTTTCAACGGCGAATTCTCATTGTGGGGACCAAGGCCGACCGTCTCTCGGGCAATGCCCGCGTCAAGGCGCAGAATGAGCTTCGCAAGGGCCTCGGCATTGAAGACCTGCTTCTCTGCTCCGCCAAAACCGGCGCTGGATTGAAGGAAGTATGGTCGGCGATTTACACCGCAGCAGAAGAGTGAACGACCGGCTGGACGCCGCTTGATATTTCAACCGGAACGGAAATCTCGCCGGACTGTGTGCGTTCGCGCAACAGCTCTACAAAACGCGCCAGCTCTTCTGGACACATCCGCACATATCGCTCACGCGATAAGCTCTTTTGCAGATATCGCGGAGCCAGCCGAATCCACCGCGCCTGCGGATTGCCCACGCTTCTCAGCGCATCCATCGCAACCGCATCGACGCGCGGCAGCCACATCGCAGCATCCTGGGAAACGCGCCATGTCACCACCAGCGATCCAGCAGTGACGGCAGCCGCCGGAAGTACGCGAGCGCCGCGCTCAACGAATGCCTGCTCCGGCAGTCCTCCGCAGGAAACCAGATCAGGCTGGACGCCGCGCTCCAGCATCTCCGTTGTTACTTGTTCAGGATCGCCGACCAGGGCCACAGCCACCGGCTGCTTCTTGCGAATCTCATTTTTCAGAATGCGGAGCGCTTCGTCCAGGCTGTTCACCATGAAATCGCAAAGGCCGCGCTGCAGAGCCGGCTTGACGCGGCTTGCATCTGCGTCCACGCCCAGAGAAGCGGTGCCCGCTATGTTTGAAGCGACAGCAGTTGCCAGCCCACGGCAATCCAGTTGGCCATAGAAGACCAGCAGTCCACTAGGCTCCGGCCTTACTGACATTAAAGCTGAATAGTGGTCAAAGACCTCAGATGTATCGGGAAAATTCTGATCAACCATCTGGTTCATCTTAGATGCTGAATGCGCTTCTTCATTTGCCATCCTGAACGGACCCTGAGCAACGCAAAGAGTAGTCGAAGGGCCTGCTGTATCTATGTTTTTGTCGCGTGAAGCGCTTGCTCTACCAGCTTGAATAAGGCTGCCCGTTGCTTCCTACTTCTTCCGATCCGCTGTGCACGTCGTTAATTCCCGGATCAGACTGGTCCACGCTTTCCAGCACATCGCTCGTCGCCGTTACCCAGGTCGTGGAACTGTGCGTCATCGGATCGACAGGAATTTCCTTGAGATACCCTCCCTGCACCAGGTCATCGAGCGATTGGGGGCCTTTCTGCTTGTCCATGGTGTAGGAGTCAATCGCCTGCCGCATTACATGCAGGTCTTCCTTGAGCACCGCTTCACGCGCAGACTTGATGGATGCAATAAAAGCAGGCACGGCAATGGCCGCAAGCACGCTGATGATCAGCATGACCACCATCAGCTCCACCAGCGTAAACCCGTCCTGTCCGCGTTTGATTCTCTTAGCCCGCATCGTCACCACGTGTTGTATTTCGTCCCGTCCAGTGCCGTTCCATCCGACTTAGAATAGACATCAAAAACATTCTGCCCGCCCCACGAGTCGCTGTTCGGGTCGTCCTGCATGGAGCGCAATCCCCAGTCATCTTTGCCCGTCATTGGATCGACCGGAATTCGCCGCAGAAACCGCACTTTCTTCCCCTTAACATCCACTCCGTCTACAAGCGTCTGCAGGTCCGGCGGATAGTTGAAGCTGTCCACCTTTGTCATAAAGCCGCCGCGCTCGGCAGCATCCTTGTAGTGGTCGATAGCGTCGCGCATCTCCCACAGGTCATAGCGAAGCTCGCGCTCCTTCTCCCGCTTTACCTGGAGACGTGTTAAAGGAACCGCCGCAGAAGCCAGAATCGCAAGAATTGCCACCGTAACAATCAGCTCTACCAGCGTCAGGCCGGCTTCGCTGCGTCTATTTTGTGATTTCAACAGCAATCACGAACTCCAATTGTTTGGCAATCGGGCACAATGCAGTTGCTGGCCCAGCCAAGATCTCCTGCTTATACAGACGAATTGCGAACTTCTCCGCTCCGCACCCTGCCATCTAAGGCCTGGAATGAGGCGCGAAGCGCGGCTGCCTGGACGGCCAGTCCTACTGCACATGCACTACGGCCTGCGTCCCCTGCCCTTGTAGGACCTGCTGCGAACTGGTGCGTACCACTGGACGCGTAATGGCCACTGAAGCATCTCCAGCCGCCTTGGCCTGGAAGGTCAGCAACACAACTGATCCCGCTCCGCTTACGCCAGCTACGCCAGGAGGCCGCGACGCAGAAATGGTCACATTTCCATTATCGTCTCGATGGACCAGCGCGACCGTCTGCCCGTCCTTGCCTAGAAAATTTCCCAGGTCAACATTGATCAGGCTCAACTTCGTAGCGTCATACTGCATTTGCAGCGGAACGGAAAAGACATCCTGCCCGCCGGAAAGGCCCACCGCGACCTGAAAGCTGGTGCCGACCTTCTGCGGCGCTTGAGGTACTCCTAACTGGAAGCTTACCGGAGGACCTGCATTCGCCTGCTGTTGCATCTGGTTCAGCGCATTTCCTGCTGCCTGCTCTGCCGTTTGTCCAGGCACAGACTGGGCGCCGGAAGCCGGCTGAGCAACAGGTTGAGGCGGAGTCGCCGGAGCCTGAATCCTGCGCAGTTCAATATTGTTGGTCGTGCCCGTGTCAATCTGCCGCACATTCAGCGGAGAAATCTGCTCCGCGCGGATCACGTGCGGAATCACCAGGAAGACAATTTCGTCATCCTGGTTCTCGCGCGTCTCTGAGCCGAATATCCACCGCAGGATCGGCAACTCCGCCAGCCCGGGCGTACCGCTCAGCGAACGATTATTCTGCCGCGTCAGAATGCCGCCCAGAATGCTGGCCTCGCCTTCCTTCAACCGGATCGTCTGTTCTGAGGTGCGCTGCGTAATAATCGGCTCATTGATGCCGCCCAGATTGACCGATCCATTCTGGTTTGAAACTTCAATCTTCAGCTTGATGGTCACATCCCGGTCATAATGCACCACCGGCTTCATGTCGATATTCACGCCCACGTCCAGGTACTGGAACTGCGTGTTCACCAGCGAGCTTACAATTGCCGTCGCCGCACCTGTCTGATAGGAACCGGTTGCCACCGGCAGCTTTTCCCCAATCTTCAGTGTCGCCTGCTGGCCATCGGAGGCGCGCACACGCGGGTTCTGTAAGATCTTTGTATCAGTATCGCTCAGCAGCAGATTCGCCTGTGCCTGCCCAATCGTAACGGCAAAGTTGGTCGCATTCAGGTGCGCCAGATCATTCAGCGTTAAACCGCTTGTCGTTGAGGTGGAACTGCTGCCGTTGTTGTTATTGTTGTTACTGCTGCTCGACGAAGAATTCTGGTTCGAATTCGACGCCTGGAAGTTGATCGTTGCCGTCTGCGGCAGCTGTATACCGATCTGCCGGGTCTTATCGCGATTCACTTCCATGACCGCTACGTCAATCACGACCTCAGGCCGAGCCTTGTCCAGGTCATTGATAAGCTTCTGTGCCAGCAGTAGCTCATCCGGAGTCCCGCGCATAATAATCGCGCTCTGGCTCGGCACTGCATACAGCTTTGCTGTCGTAAACACGTTGCGCAGCGCTGTCTGTACGTCGTTCAGGTCCTGCTGCTGCGAGACATTGGTCAGGTAAAAGGTCTGGACCGCCTGCTCATCCAGCTCTGCGCGCTTGCCGCGGTTGTTCTGCGCTACGAAGATGGTGTTCGCGGTAATCGGTCGCCAGAACGTCCCCGAAATGGTCCCCACAATGCGCAGAGCGTCATAGAGCGACACGTTCGTTAGGTCTACCTGGATGCGTTTCGAGGTGTACTCCGGATCAAACAGCACATTGATGCCGGCAGCCTTGCCCACCGTCTGGTAAACAATTTTGCTGTCTTCCACCATATGCAGCGTGATCGGCTCATTTGAGATCGGCTTCAGCTCCGGAGGCCCGCCAATATCGCTGAACACAGGGTTTGCGTTGGGAGAAACCGACGTCTCCCGATTCGGCGGAGCATTCATCTTCTCCCGCGTTGCTGTGATTTCCTGCTGCGCCAACTCGTTGCTGGGGTCAATCTCCAGCGCGCGCAGGAACTCCGTCAGAGCGCCGGTATTATCGCCCTGATCGCGCAGCTTTTCGCCCCGCTTTACGTGCAGGGCAGCTGCGGAAAAGCGCGTCCGTTCATAAGACGTCTTGTAACGCAGATCCTTCGGGTCCTTCTGATAGGCCTTGTAGAAATCCTCGTAAGCTGTCTCAATATCGTCTTTGGCTTCGGCATTCTGCCCCTGTTTGTACCAGTGGCTCGCAGACTGGGCATGCGCCGCAGCGGAAAATCCGGAAAAAAGAATCAATCCAGGAAAAAATAAGGCCAGTTTCGCGGCTCGCCATTTCACGATTTGAAGGCTCATGCAACTCCGGGCGGACATATCTGGGGGAATATTCTTGCGGCCGTTCGCGAGACCCGTTTCGAACAGGGAAACCGGGCCGGTAAGCTGTTTCTTTTCATGCCGCCATGCTGGCAGATTATAGCATCGCGACATGGCAAAACTCCTGTGGCGACTCTCCGCACTGCCATACAATTCCGCATCCGGAACTGTGCTTTTTGGCCGCTTCAGACCCCGCAGGTAGCCCCTTCAAGCATTCTTTTGGCTTGAGAGAAGCAGTTGAACAATCGAAAGAAGTTGTAGCCTCGCTTTTCTTTCCTTTCTCCGGCATTTCATTCAAACTAAAAGACAGACCATAATGGCCCGCCAAACCAGTCATCAGGTGGCTCCCGCAGCCCCGCAGAAATCCAAACCCCGCGATCCGGTCGCATCCGGCGCGCGCGACGCTGCCCAAAACCGCGCCGCAGGCCATAACTACTTTCTGCTCGACAAGTTCGAAGCCGGAATCGCCCTTCGTGGCACAGAGGTCAAGTCGATCCGCGAGGGCAGCGCCAATCTTAAGGATGCCTACGGCATCATCAGGGACGGGGAGGCCTTTCTGCTGAACGCGCATATTGGTCCGTATTCCCACGGCAGCTATGCCAACCACGAGGCGCTCCGCACCCGTAAACTGCTGCTCCACCAGGAAGAAATTCGCAAACTACTCTCCAAGACGCAGCAGAAGGGATTTACGCTCATCCCCACCCGACTTTATTTCCGTAACGGGCGGGTCAAATGCGAACTGGCCGTGGCCAAAGGCAAACAGGACTGGGACAAGCGCGAAACCGAACGCCGCCGCGAAGCCGACAAGGAAGCAAGGGCCGCCATCGCCCGCAACCGGGGCAAGTAAATTTCTCTCCACTTACTCTCTCTAAAGTTGTCATCCTGACCCTGAACGTAGTGAAGGGGAACGACCTGCTTTCCTGAACATCGGCGCGAAAAAGGTGCCCCATCTGTCGCGCAGCATGCGACAAGATAGGAAAGCAGGAACCTCGATAAGCCGTTTTCCGATACCGAGTATGGGATGATAGTTCCCGTAAAGGACCGTCCATGAAGTTTCTCGTTCTCACATCTGCTCTTCTTCTTTCGATCTGCCCCGCCGTCATAGCCCAGGAATTTCATTCCGTCCCCGGACAGGGCCGCTCCATGGTAGTAACAAAGCTGGGAATCGTCGCGGCTCCGCAGTTTCTGGCAGCGCAGGCAGGCGCGCACATTCTGGAAGAAGGCGGCAACGCCATCGATGCGGCCATTGCCGCGAACGCAGTCATGGGCGTAGTACAGCCCTATGTGAACGGCATAGGCGGCGATCTCTTCGCCATCGTTTACGAGGCGAAGACCGGCAAACTCTACGGCCTGAACTCAAGCGGCTGGACTCCGAAAGCGCTCACCATCGATTACCTCAAAGCGCACGGTGTCGATCACATCAACCCTATTGGCGTGGAGACGATTGACATTCCGGGTGCCGTAGCCGGATGGGATGCCCTGCGCACTCGCTTCGGTACTCTGCCCTTCAGTCAGCTTCTCGCGCCTGCAATCTATTACGCGCAGAACGGCTTTCCTCTCGCCGAGAGAAATGCCCGCTACTGGGTAGCCAAAAGCCTGATGCAGCAGCCCGGATATAAAGAAACCTATCTGCCCAATGGCGTAGCTCCTAAAGTTGGCGATGAGTTCAGGAATCCGGCATTGGCAAATTCTCTGCGCCTGATCGCCGAACATGGAAGAGACGCCTACTACAACGGCCCCATGACCGAGACGATGGTCAAGTTCCTTGACGCGCATGGTGGAACCCACACACTCGAAGACTTTCGCGACTTCCAGCCCGAGTGGGTCGAGCCCATCTCGACCACCTATCGTGGATGGACCGTCTATGAGCTGCCGCCAAATGGCCAGGGCATCGCGGCTCTCTCCATGCTCAACATCATGGAGTACTTCCCCATGGCACAGTATGGCCACAACTCCGCCGACGCTCTGCACGTGATGATCGAAGCCAAAAAACTCGCCTATGCCGACATGTACAAATACGTAGGCGACCCGCGCTTCACCCCCGTACCTGTCAAACAAATGCTCTCGAAGGACCTGGCAAAGCAGCGGGCAAGGCTGATCGACATGAACAAGGCTGCCTGCCACGTCGTCCCTTCCGACATTGAGAAGGCGCTCGACGCCCACGGCAAGACGACCATCTATCTTTCCACCATTGACAAAGACGGCAACATCGTTTCGCTCATCCAGAGCAACTTCTCCGGATATGGCACCGGCATGGTCGCTCCTGGATTGGGTTTCTCATTTCACAACCGCGGCGCTGGATTCCAGCTCACTCCGGGATTACCCAACTCGCTTGCCGGACATAAACGCCCGCTGCACACCATCATCCCCGCCTTCATGGAAAAGGGCGACATCCACATCGGCTTCGGCATCATGGGTGGCTGGAACCAGGCGCAGGCTCACGCGCAATTTGTCGCCAATGTTGTCGATTACGGAATGAATGTGCAGGCCGCGCTCGAACAGCCGCGCTTCACAAAAGGGACCTTTGAAGGATGCGACGTACAGATGGAGCAGACCATTCCTGCTGAAGTAAGAGCCGAGCTGGCCAAACGTGGCCACCAGATTGAACTTCTGGAACCGTTCTCCTTCACTGTCGGCCAAGGCGAAGCCGTAGTAAGAGACACAAAGCGGAATGTGAACTTCGCTGGCGCTGACCCGCGTTCAGACGGCGAAGCTATCCCCCAGGAACCGACAACGAAATAATGTGCGTAATTGCTTTGCGCGTATGAATTGAAAATACGTAATCAAACTGACGTGTGGATTGATCCAGCTTGCCGGACATTCTAGAGCAATCTAGTTTGCATTTTGCAAAATCCCGCAGAGCATCCTGCGGATTGGGATACATACGAATCTCTTTTCATTGCATGCCTGGAGTCCGCACGATCAGCCTGAAAGGAGGTTCGCGACCTTCAGTTTTGACATTCATTGGGTGAGAAGTCCTTTCCGCTGACTGGATGCGCCCCAAGCGCTGCTCTTCTCTCATCACAAGCGGTAAACGCTGTACACTGCTTCTGTTTACGCGGGAGCACGTATGCCATTTTCACTGCCGCCTCTTTATCCCATTCTGGACGCCTCGCTCTTGCCCTCGTTTGAGCGTGGAGCGAATCTGACGCACATTGTCTGCGACCTTGAAAATGCGGGCGTGACCCTGCTGCAGTATCGCAACAAGCAGGGCAGTCAGGACGAAATCGTGAGTGATGCCGAAGTAATACGGAGAAATGCCACCGCCAGGCTCAGGCTCGTCATGAATGACCATCCTGAGTTGGCGGTGCGTACCGGCTTCGACGGCGTCCATGTAGGTCAGACGGATGTTTCTCCCACTGAAGCACGCCGGATCGTTGGTCCGGACAGGATCGTGGGCGTCTCAACCCATAACCGCGAGCAACTGGAAGCCGCAGATAATATGCCCGTCGATTACATTGCCATTGGCCCGGTGTTCGCCACTGCATCGAAGCAAAATCCTGACCCAATTGTGGACCTGAAAGGCGTACGCGAGGCCCGGACGTTTACCAATAAACCGCTGGTCGCGATTGGCGGCATCACTCTGGAAAACGCTCGCTCCATCCTGGACGCGGGCGCAGATTCAGTCGCGGTCATCTCAGCCATCTTCAAATCAGAAAAAGACCCCGCCAGAGCAGCACTGGAGTTTCTGAAGGCATTCGGCGCATATTCTGAGAGCCGCGCTGATTAACAGTAATTTCACGAAACTGTATTCATTTTGATTGACAGCATCCACAGATTGCATTACTTTGCAATGTAAAGTGATTTCGCTGTGAACGACCTGTACAAAGCGCTGGGTGACATCGGCAGTATTCGCAGACAGATGGCCAATACCACTGAGTTCCGTGGTTATGGACCTGCCACACTTGCCGGCACTGGAGTTCTTGCAGTTCTCGCTGCGGGAGTCCAGGCGCTGTGGCTGCCCGAGCCAGCCAGGCATATTTCGGCCTATCTCAGCATCTGGGTTGTGACCGCCGTATTTTCAGCTGCCCTGACAGGTTTTCAGATGTACATGCGAACGCGCCGCATACATTCCGGGCTATCGAATGAAATGCTTCGCATGGCGGTAGAGCAGTTTCTGCCGTCGGTAGCCGCCGGGCTGCTCTTGACGATTGTACTTTTGCGCTATGTACCGCAGATTTCATGGATGTTGCCAGGAATATGGCAGGTCATCTTCTCCCTTGGAGTTTTTTCCTCATGCCGCTTCCTGCCACGGCCCATGGTCATGGCAGGGGCATGGTATCTGCTTACAGGGTTAAGTTGCATCGCCATGGGGGACAATCGCGCGTTCTCGCCCTGGACCATGGGAATTTCCTATGGAGCCGGTCAATTGCTGGTCGCCGCTATTCTGTGGCTTAGCTCTTCGGAGGTTGAAGATGAAGCCTAAATCCTCATCGAGTGAAGGGCGCTTTGCCTACGAGGGATTGGATCGAGTGATCCACGAACGCGCTCGTCTCAGCATCTTGACCTCCTTGGTCACAAATCCGAAAGGGCTGACATTTAACGATCTCAAACAGCTATGCGCGCTTACAGATGGCAACCTGAGCAGACATCTGGCTGTACTGGAAAAAGGGAAGCTGGTCGAAATCCAGAAAGGGCATGAACACAATCGACCATTGACTGTCTGCCGCATCACTGCGTCGGGTCGAAAGCGCTATCTTGAATACCTCTCCACGCTGGAACAGGTGATACGAGACGCAGCCAAAGAAACGAAAGATGAGTCAGCAGGCAACGACGTACGCAGCTTAAGCCTATCAAGGGCGTAAAAATTTTTATCTTCAAACTTTGTAACACAAAGTACTTTGCACTATGGAGGAATACGGTGAACGATTTTTCAGCGTTGCAGCTAAGCCTGCAGGGGCGGATCAAATCTCGATCGATGGGTCTGAAGCTCATCGTGGTCTGCGGTCTCGCCCTGCTTATGACCATTCCAGTCTTTTTTGTGGGTGGGTTGGTGAACGACAGAACCAAACGTGAGACGGATGTCATCAAGGACATAAGTGACCATGTCGGAGGAGCGCAGACGTTTCTCGGGCCGGTGCTTGCCATACCCTACAGCATTCCGCCTCAACCGACTGCCGGTTCTGCAAAACACGGCACGTATCTGGTATTTCCCTCGCAAGGTTTCGCTGCGGTTAAAACCATTACAGAAGAGCGGCATCGTTCCCTGTTTAAAGTCCCGATTTATCAAGCAGACTTAAGATTTGACGCGACCTTTGACCTCACAGGCGTTCCCAATGCAGCGCCACAAGGCGCGGAACTTGACTGGAAACGCGCTGAGATCGTGGTTGGCGTAAGCGATCCACGGGGAGCGCTGGCCGACGCCACCTTAACTACAGATACAAAGACTCTGACGCTGACGCCGGCCGAAATCGTCGAGAGCATTTCGATTGGCGGTAACCCCAACCATCCAGTCAGGCTGTCCTTATTCGGCGCAAATATCGACGATATTGCAAAGCCGAACGCACAGTTTCATACGGCATCGACGTTGCGCTTTTCAGGCGCTCAGCGAATCGCGGTTCTCGCCTACGGAAAGACAACGCATGTAAGTACACAAGGAGACTGGCAAAATCCGGGATTTGACGGGGGAATCCTGCCTGTCAGCCGGGATATAACCAGTTCGGGTTTTACCGCCGAATGGTCTGTGCCCTTCATGGCGCGTGGAGTGAAGGCAGAAGGGCCGGACGACTCTATCTCAGGACTCGATGCGACAGCGTTGGGCGTGTCATTCATCGAAGTAGCAGACCCATATCAATCTGTAAGCCGCTCTTTGAAATACGTGCTGCTCTTTCTGGGCCTGGTCTTTCTCTCTTATTTTGTCTTTGAGGTCACAACCGGCAAACGGATTCACCCTGCGCAGTACGTTCTTGTCGGCATTGCCCAAATCATCTTTTACCTCCTGCTGCTGTCCCTCGCCGAAAGAATCGGCTTTGATTATGGATTTCTGGTTGCAGGTGCCGCAACCGTGACTCTGCTCGCGCTGAATGCTTCCTGGATATTCGCAAGCAGATTGCAAGGCGTAAAGGCCATGGGCATTTTTGCTCTTCTGTATGTATTGATCTATCTGCTGCTGCGGCTTGAGGACAACGCGTTGCTCGTAGGGTCAATCGCCAGCTTCCTGGCGGTAGCCGTAGCGATGTACTTTACGCGCCGCATTGACTGGTACAGCTCGCTTCCGGCAACGGACACTCCTCAAAACTCGCCACTGGCTCCCGGAAATACGCTATGAAACCGCTTCAGAACGAAGGACTGCATATAGCCATCATCATGGATGGAAATGGACGTTGGGCCGTGCGGCGCGGATTGCCACGCGTCGCAGGCCATCGCGCCGGAATTGCCGCCGTGCGGCGCGTAGTAGAGCGAGCACTGGACGCGGGTGTTGCTCGGCTGACACTCTACGCATTTTCTTCCGATAACTGGCGTCGTCCCGCTGCCGAGGTGCATAGCATCTTCTGGCTGCTGCGCGCCTTTCTGCGTCTGGAGGCAGAGCGGCTCAGGAAGCGTGGAGTGCGCTTCCAGGCTATTGGCCGACGCGACCGGCTATCGAAACCTGTGCTGAAAGAAATTCATAAAGCAGAATCCTTAACTGCGTTGGAGAATCGGCTTTACCTGTGCGTAGCCATCGACTACTCATCGCGTGACACGATTGCGCGAGCCGCCGCGGGCGTATCTGCTGTTCTCTCCAGCGAGCAATCCATGTCTCCGGATGCAGTGCGGTCCATCGTTGACCAGGCCTTGACGGCAACAGGTGGGGAAGTTGATTTACTCATTCGCACCGGAGGAGAAAAACGCCTGTCCGATTTCTTACTGTGGGAGTCGGCCTATGCTGAACTATTGTTCACTGATCGTATGTGGCCTGATTTCAGTGAAGCGGACCTGGACCTTGCTTTAGAAGAGTTTCACCGCCGGGAGCGCCGCTTCGGCGGAGCGCCTGCAACGGAATTGAAACAGGTAATCTCGACGGTCTGAGGTGCAAGCGGTGCCCTATTCAAAAATTCGGTGAATCCATGACAGGAAGACCGCTCTTCTGGCGTATCCACGATGGCAACTGGTACGATCAAGCCAGCTTTTGCAGAGCATAAACAAAGCGTATCCCGTTGAGAAATTGATAGCGCCATCTGAGAATTTCCGGTAGAACAAACAAGTAGTGACCACGAGTATCCGACCATCTCCTGCTCAGGCGAACTCGGACAGCCAGCACGGTGCCGACAGTCAGCATAGTGCCCACAGCCCACATTTAGTCCAGAGGCTTGGGCTTTTCAGCTCAACCGCCATTGTGATCGGCTCCATGATCGGCTCGGGCATTTTCATCGTTCCCGCCGAGATTGGCCGCGACGTAGGCTCGCCCGCGCTGCTGATTGGCGCATGGCTGGTCACAGCGGTGATGACCATCATTGGCGCGCTCAGCTATGGCGAGCTGGCCGCGATGATGCCTTCGGCAGGCGGACAATACGTGTATCTGAGAGAAGCCCTCGGCCCCATGTGGGGCTTTCTTTTTGGGTGGACGCTTTTTCTTGTCATCCAGACCGGCACCATAGCCGCCGTCGTGGTAGCATTCGGCAAATTTCTCGGAGTATTTTTTCCGGCGATTTCCTCTTCGCACTGGCTTCTCCATCTGGGCCATGTTCCCGCGCTTAAGGTCGGGCCGATGGTCCTGGGGAACATGGACATCGGCCTGAACACAGCCAACCTGACCGGCATAATCATTGTGCTGGTGCTGACCGGAATCAATATTCTCGGGGTGCGGCTGGGCGCGCTGGTGCAGAACGTTTTCACCACAGCAAAAACAGCAGCATTGCTCGGGCTGGTGGTTGTCGGGTTCTGGTTCGGGCGAAATCCGGGGGCATTCGCAGCAAACTTCGGCCATAACTTCTGGCAGAACGCCTCCTGGCATGCACTCCATCCGGTGCAGGTGGGCGTGGGCGGGCCGATTGCCATGGTCGGCCTGCTGGCGGTCCTTGCCGTAGTCCAGACAGGGTCGCTGTTTTCCGCCGATGCCTGGAATAACGTGACCTACACCGCAGGTGAGATTCGCAATCCGAAACGGAACCTGCCGCTTTCACTGGTATTGGGCACCGTCATTGTCATCGCGCTGTATATCGCGGCAAATTTTGTTTACCTCTTCGCGCTGCCTCTGCATGGCGACCCGCACGGCGCAACGGCGTTCGCTCGTGGCATCCAATACGCGGCGGAAGACCGCGTAGCCACAGCCGCCCTGCAGCAGATTTTCCAGAACGCAGGCGCATTCCTGATGGCGGGGGCAATCCTGATTTCTACCTTCGGTTGCGCCAATGGATTGATTCTGGCCGGCGCTCGCGTCTATTACGCCATGAGCTGCGACGGGCTGTTCTTCAAGTCCACCAGCAGGCTGCATCCGCGTTTCAAAACGCCCGTCTGGGCGCTGATAATCCAGGCTGTCTGGACGTGTTTTCTATGCCTTACGGGGTCATACAGCCAGTTACTGGACTACATTATCTGCACCGAACTGATCTTCTATATCCTGACCATCTCCTGCCTTTTCGTGCTGCGGAAGCGGAAACCGGATGCCGAACGTCCCTATCGTGCTGTAGGATATCCGGTGCTGCCGGCCATCTATATCGGCATGGCGGCGTGGATATGTGTCGTATTATTGCGCTACAAGCCGCAATTTACCTGGCCGGGGCTGCTGATTGTGGTGCTCGGAATTCCCGTTTTCGCCGTATGGTCGCGCCGTGGGCGGGCAGTGGCAGCAAATTGATTTTCTCTGGAAGGAACGCGCTCGAACATGGCTAATTTGTTTGCAATTAAACCAATCTCTTCTCTGAAGCAGGAAGCCTGCGAAGAAGGAGAGCATACCCTCAAGCGGTCGCTGGGGCCGGTCAACCTGGTGACGCTGGGCGTGGGAGCCGTTATCGGCGCGGGCATCTTCGTGCTCACCGGACAGGCCGCCGCGCTGCATGCGGGACCAGCCATTGCTCTGAGCTTTATTCTCGCGGGCATCACCTGCGCCTTTGCCGGGCTCTGCTATGCCGAGTTCGCTTCGCTCATCCCAATTGCCGGCTCGGCCTACACCTACGGATACGCCACGCTTGGCGAATTAGTAGCGTGGATCATCGGCTGGTGTCTATGTCTTGAGTACGCCTTCGGCGCGGCGACCGTAGCGTCAGGCTGGGCAGGCTATTTCATGAGCCTGATCGAGCAGCTGGGATTAACGCCATCGCCGTTCTGGGCGCGCTTTACAGCAACATACGGCACCGAGATATATCTCTATAACCATAGCTGGATGCCGTTTGCTTCGCTCCCCATGGGAGTCACGGATGTCTCAGGTCTTCCGCATGTCACCGGCATTTTCAATGTGGTCGCGTTTGTTGCAATTCTCGTCGTAACTACCATTCTGGTAATTGGCATTAAGGAATCAGCGAACTTCAACTCTACGGTTGTGTTCGTCAAGGTCGGCGTTGTCTTTATATTTCTGATCGTGGGCATCGGCTATTTGCTGCAGCATCCTGAGCTTGCGCGGATGAACTGGCACCCCTTCATTCCGCCGAAAATCGGTCCTGGACAATACGGCATCAGCGGCATTGCCGCCGGCGCAGCTTCGGTCTTCTTCGCCTATATCGGTTTTGACGCTGTATCGACAACAGCGCAGGAGGCGAAGAACCCGCAGCGCGATATGCCGATCGGTATCCTCGGATCGCTGGTGATCTGCACCATCCTGTACATTGCCGTCTCGCTGACCCTGACCGGACTGGTCAGCTACAAAGCTCTGAACGTTGCTCAGCCTGTGGCTCTTGGTATTGACGCGACCGGAGTAAGCTGGGGCGGCATTCTGGTAAAAATCGGCGCAGTCTTCGGACTGGGCACGGTAATGCTGGTCATGTTGCTGGGGCAATCGCGTGTGTTTTATTCCATGTCGCGTGACGGGCTGCTGCCCAAGTGGGCTGGCGCAATCCACCCGAAGTTCCGCACACCCTGGATATCCAACATCATTGTCGGCTCGATTGTTGCATTCCTGCCTGCGCTGTTGCCTATCAGCAGGCTTAGCGAGCTGGTGAACATGGGCACACTGCTGGCATTCGCCATCGTTTCTGCCGGTGTGTGGATTCTCCGTGTGCGGCATCCAAACCTGGAACGGCCCTTCAAGACGCCGCTGGTTCCGCTGGTGCCGATCTGCGGCATCGTGAGCGCGCTTTACCTCATTGCGAACCTGCCTTCGTTGACGTGGATCGTGGTCGGCCTCTGGCTCGTAGTCGGGCTGGTGATTTACTTTACCTATTCGACCAAGCACAGCAAGGTGCAGGCGCTGGAAGTGCAAGCAACAGCAAAGCAGTAGTTGTGGGTGCCACCCTTCGCACGCTTTGTGCGAAGGGTGGAATGCCGGAATCCAGATGCCTAGAGCGACCTGTACTGCAGCTCGGCCGCCATCTCACGTCCCACCCCTTGGAAATCTCCATTGATTTCACGCGCGCGCTCCAGCGCTGCTTGCACGTGTGGAAGAATGTTCTCCTGCCCTATTTCATGGACGAGATCTGTACGTGCCAGAAGCTCGGCTGGTTGTTCGCGGGCTCCGCAAAGAAGCAACGTTCTCCCGGATTTATACAAGCGCTCCGCAAACTGATCGAGCGCATGAACGCCGGTTGCGTCGAGCGCCGTCATATTGCGCAGGCGCAGGATAACAACCGGCGCAAAGCTCTTGATGTTCTGCGTGGCCTCGGTCAGCTTTTCCGTAGTCCCGAAAAGAAACGGTCCATGAATGCGTAGGATGGTGACGTTCGCAGGAATCTCTTTATCCTGCAGGACATGCGCCATGCCCTCGCGCAGATACTCTTCGGTCACCGGAGCGACAGTGGTGGTTTCAGAGACGCGATAAATGTAGAGCAGCGCTGCGAGCGTCATGCCCACCCCGACAGCCACAGTGAGATCGGCGAAGACGGTCAGAGCAAAGGTGATGAACCAGACGGCAATATCAGTTTTCGAGAGCCGCAGGATAACGCCGATCTCGCGCCATTCGCCCATGTTGTAGGCCACAATGAAGAGCACGGCGGCCAACGTTGCCAATGGAACAAACCGAGCCAGCGGCGCGGCGGCCAGCAGGATGACGAGCAGCGTAAGCGCGTGAATCATTCCTGAGACAGGCGTGAGCGCGCCGGAGCGGATGTTGGTTGCGGTGCGTGCAATGGCTCCCGTCGCAGGAATGCCCCCAAACAGCGGCGAGGCGATGTTGGCAAAGCCCTGCGCTACCAACTCTACGTTGGAGTCGTGGTGGTCGCCACTCATGGTATCGGCAACAACGGCAGAGAGCAGGCTTTCGACCGCAGCCAGAAGGGCGACGGTGAAGACAGAGGGCAGGAGCGCGAGAATCTGGTCGGCGTGGAAGTGCGGCGGCGTGACGCGGGGAAAGCCCTGCGGGATTCCGCCAAACTTGCTGCCGATGGTCGCAATCGGCAGATGAAACAGCGCCGTGGCAGCCGTCGCAAGAAACAGGGCGATGATGGAGCCGGGGAGTTTTTTCGTGAGACGTGGCCAGAACAGGATGACCGCCAGCGAAGCAGCTGCTACAACAACCGTCGGCCAGTGAGTGGTCTCGACGTTGGCGTAGAGCATTTTCATGCGGGCGACGAATTCGCTGGGAACCGGCGGAGTTTTCAGCCCCAGAAAATCCTTGATCTGCGTGGAGGCAATGAGCAGTGCAATGCCGTTGGTGAATCCAATGGTGACCGGGCGCGGGATGAATTTGACCGCCGAGCCAAGCCCAGTGAAGCCCATAATGAGCAGCAGAAATCCGGCCATGATCGCGACCAACGACAGGCCTGATACGCCGAATTTCGCCACGATGCCTGCGACGATAACTACAAAGGCTCCGGTGGGTCCGCCAATCTGCACGCGCGAACCTCCCAGAGCGGAGATCAGGAAGCCTGCGACTACTGCCGTGTAAAGACCGGCCTGCGGCGGCACGCCGGACGCGATTGCGAAGGCCATGGCCAGTGGCAGCGCGACCAGCCCGACGGTGATTCCAGCCACAAGGTCGTGGGTGAAACTTTTAAGACTGTAATTACGCAGACACTCAATGGAGCGGGGAAGCCACTTCTGCGGGAACGTCATACGGCTTTCTCCATTTCATCGAGCATGCTCAGCGCTTCTTTCAGGTGAGTCTGGAAATATCGCCGCATGAGCGCGAGGACTTCCGAAATGAGTGGATCACGAACGGAGTAGAAGACCTGATTGCCGGCCCGCCTGCTCAGAACAAGCTGCTTACTCCGAAGCACCGCCAGATGTTGTGAGACATTGGCCTGCTCGATTCCCAGTTTCTCGATCAGCGCGCCTGCGGAAAGCTCGCCATCACTGAGCAACTCCATGATGGCGATGCGCGTGGGGTGCGCGAGCGCCTGAAACATGTCCGCTTTAAAGCGACGCAATGCATCCTGCAATGGCTTATCTGGCATATTCGATTATTCGAATATAGCATGGATAGTTTTACGGAAACATCGGATACCTATTCCCTGATTAGGGGAACGTGGCTGAGTTTCGTTGCATGCGGCCCTCAAGGTTGGCCTTCACCTCCGGCCATTCCTCAACAATGATGCTGAACCAGTGACTATGGCGAGCGCTGCCGTCCGGCATGATGTAGTGGTTGCGGAAGACGCCTTCAGGTTTGGCTCCCAGCGCCTGGATGGCGGTCTGGGATTTCAGGTTGTTGTGGTGAGTTTTGAAAGCGACCCGGCGTGCGCCCATCACTTCAAAGGCATGGCGAAGCTGGAGGTATTTGGCTTCGACATTGATGCCGCTTCGCTGGTAGTCAGGATGCATCCATGTCCACCCGATTTCCAGCGTGCGGTTCCGGAGATGAATGTCAGCGAAGCGAGTCGCTCCGATGATGCGGTCATCTCGTTTTGAGCGAGTGGCCCACGGCATGGCTGTACCTGCGGCAGCCGCATCCAGTCCGGACTGGATGTAGCGCTGAATATCATCCTCGGTCTTCATCGGATCAGTCCACCACTGCCAGATGCGCTCGTCCTGAGCGGCTTCGAAAAGCGCCGGCAGGTGGTCCATGCTGAGCGGTTCAAGACGGACGAGTTTTCCTTCCAAAGTTACGGGAGCAACCTGAAATGTTTCCTGTGGCATAAAGGTAGTGTAGCGATTCGCGGAAGAATTCCGGCAATTTGCCCATACCGACCTGTCATTCGCCCGGCAGGTATCCGATAACGTGTATGTATCCATATAATGCGTTTTGTAATTCTGTAGGCGTTTTCGTGTGCAGGCTCCCTGCATATTTCCGAGGAACAGGTACCGTTTTTTGATTTCAGGTCGCTCGAAAGCTGAGTTCAGGAGCAGGGCCATACGATTTCTGTTAGGGCTCTGCTGCATGATGCTTTGCATCCTTCCATTTCCCGCTCTTTATGGGCAGCAGGATTCGACCATTCCCTCCTGGAACGGCTTTGTTCGGAATGCAGCAGGAGAGCCGGTTACGGGCGCTACCGTATGGCTTTCCCGGAATGGGCGCCAGCATGCTGCCGTAACCTCCTCAGACGGGAGTTTTGCTTTCAGAAACCTGGCGGTAGGCAGTTACAGTCTCGCAGTCGAGGTTGCTGGCCAGTCTGTGAACTACAAGCAACCGGTATTGCTGGCAGGCAATCATGGAAACGTTCTGGTTACAGTTTCCGACCAGGCCGTGACTGCCGTAACGGAACAGAAGGAACAATCCGAGGCCACCGGAGGCGAACAACTCTCCAGCCGAGCCGTAAGCGAACTGCCCCTGAATAAGCGCGATTTCAGCCAGCTGCTGCTGCTGGCTGCGGGAACCATGACCGATACAAACGGAGCGACTAACTTTACGCAGCAATTCGCCATTAACGGGCAGCGCGGCGTGGAAGCAACATTTGCCATGGATGGCGCAGACACCAGCGACCCCGAAATGGGTGGCGGCACGTTCACCAACTTCAATGTCGATGCGGTCGAGGGAATTGAGTCCAGCTCAGGATGGATGCCGGCTGAGATCGGACGCGGTGCGGCAGGTTTTACAAACATACAAACGCGCTCCGGCAAGAGCGGCTTTCACGGTTCAGTCTTCGAGTTCCTGAGAAACTCAGCGCTGGATGCCCGGAACTACTTTGACCATCCTACGCACGGAAGAATTCCGCCCTTTCGACGCAATGAGTTCGGGTTCACGAACGGCGGGCCGGTGGTGATTCCGCATGTGTATGACGGACGCGGAAAGACATTTTATTTCGGCCAGTATCAGGGGTTTCGGCAGGTGCTGGGCACAACACAGATTCTGGCAGTGCCCACGGTAGAAGAACGCTCAGGACTGGATACAAGCGCATTTCCCGGCGACACATTGTATGTTCCGGTCGATGCGCAGATGGCCGCAGTCATGGCGCGATATCCGCTGCCGAATTACCCGCTTGGACCCTTTGGGCCGCACACCTATGCGACTTCATCTAATGTGGTCACAAACGCGAACCAGTTTTCCGTTCGTATCGATCAGACAATCGACGAAAAATCGCAGATATTCGCGCGCTTTACCTGGGACAATCTCACCGGCCCGACGACCAATCCCGACCAGACGGCGATTGATCCCAGCTTTGCCATTGAGTACAAAGACCATCAGCGCAATGGAGTGCTGACGTATTCACGTACAGTTTCGCCGCGATATTCGTTTGACTCGTCCATCAGCTTCACGCGTACCACGCCCGGCTTTCCGACGCCGAACCATACTGATCCCGCAGTGCGATTCAACGACGGATTGTTTGAGGCCATCAATGCCGCCGCAGGCTCGGTCATGCAGTCGTATGGCAATCTCATTCAGGCGCGGCAGAACTTTTCCTACGTTATAGGCAAACATGCATGGAAGTTCGGCGGCGAAATACGTCTGAATCGTGATACGACGTATTACGGCACCAGCCCTAACGGTGAGTATGACTTTGGCGGCGGGACGGCGTATTCTCCGGTAGAGATTCGTTCGCAGAGCGGCACGCATGACATTCACGCAGGCGATCCGTTGCCCGATACGCTCTCGGGAGTGCTGACCGGAAGCCCATTTTCGTATGTTGTGGCGGTTGCTCCATCGTACTTTTCAAGTGGAGACCATATCGGCCCCGCAGCCATCAACCGAAACAATTTTGCGTTTTACGTGCAGGATACCTGGAAGATTTCAGACCGTTTTGTGCTGGACTATGGGATTCGCTACGACCTGTATTCGCCCATTACCGAGAGAGCGAAGCGCACGTCCGGTTTCCTGATGCAGGACAACCGGCAGGAATTCGTGGTGAATCCGCAGCCCGGATACCAGACGAATTACAATGGCTGGCAGCCGCGCATACAATTGGACTGGCGCGCCACAGCAAAGCTGCATGTGCGGGTCGGCGGATCGCGGATGGTGGTGCAACCCAATATCTGGCAGGACAATTTTCTGACCGGAGCGACGCCGTTTGTCGTCTATCCGCACCTGAATGCGGCAAAAGGCGCGCAATTCCACTATGGCTTTCAGATCACGCCGGACCAGCTGCCGCGGGCGTATTCCACTTCTGGACAGGATATTTTCGCCAGCGGGGACACCAAAAAGGTTCCAGCCAATACTCTTCTTGATGTAGACCGTTACGAAAAAGATCTGGCAGCAGTGACTCCCAGCCATCAGATTACGCCGCTGAACCTTGCGGGAATAGACAGAGGCTTTGGCAATGCATGGCTTGATACGTGGACCGTTAGCCTCGAGCGGGAGTTCGACAGCATTACCGCGACCGCTGCGTATGTAGGGACAACCGGGGAAAAACTGCCGCGCGTTGCTTTTCCCAATGGATTTCCAGGCGCCAGTCCGGAATATGCGCCGTACACGCAGTTCGACAGCGCCGGCAATGTGATCGGCGGGTTCGGCTTCGAGAATGTCGTGGACGATACGGCACACTCGACCTATCACGCGCTGCAGACCTCACTTTCAGGCACATTCCCGCATGGCGGGCCGGGCGTGCAGGCCAGTTATACATGGGGGAAGTCGCTGGACGATGTGAGCGGCGTGATTGGCGGCGGAACCGGATCGACGGGCGCGCAGGTAGCATTTGTTCCGCAGGATCCGTTTAATACGCACCCGGAGAAAGGGCCATCTACATTCGATGTGGGGCATTCCTTCAATCTGAGCGTGGCGCAGGACCTGCATCTGGAGAGCGTGGATTTCCTTTCGGCGATCACAAAAAAGCTCACGCGCGGGTGGGAATTGCTGAGTATTTCGTCGATCAGCAGCGGTGCGCCGTTCACTATTTATTCCGGAATTCAGCAGACTGGCGCAGGTTCCAACGGCTCGGATCGGCCTGACCAGATTGGAAAGCCGCACTTATCGACGGCGCGGAGGGTACGCGAGGACTACTTTGGGCTGGGCGCGGCGAATGCTTCTTACTTTTCTATCCCCATTAATCTGCCGGGCGGGACAGGACCGAACAGCGGACGATTCGGCACGCTGGGACGCAATACTTTTCGCGGGCCTGCCTACTATAACTATGATTTTGCAATGATTAAGGACACGCCTTTCGGATCGCGGAAGAGCGGGAGTGAGCTGATGGACCTGCAGTTCCGGGCTGAATTCTTCAATCTGTTCAATATTGTGAATATGGGGCTGCCGGCGAATACGATAAAAGGCTCAGGATTTGGGGAAATTAACAAAACAGCAGGCACTTCGCGCCAGATCCAGTTCTCTTTGAAGCTGATTTACTAGCGAATTGGTGCTGATTTTGGCCAGATTTCGTGCAGATTTTGGCTGGATAAGGTGCAAAATGCTGCCGAAAAAGCGTAGTTAACGGCGCGTGGTCGAAATCGTGATCCGCGAGAGGGACGTAAAATCAATCTTAGGTCAAGGGTGTCCGGTTCCGGACACCTGGTTCCGGAAATGACCATGCCTGACCTGTGGCGAGAAGGGATAATACCCGGCAGATAACTGAATCCAGGAGAGTTACCGCAAGCCGCAAAATGGCGTGGTAGTTGCAATATCCTTAGGCGATGGATATCGCTCGCCCAGATATTAAGAAGAAGAAGTTCCGCCGGCAGATCGTTATTGGTGGAATAGGTCTTGTAGTGGTCGCGGCTGCGGCTGCGGCTGTTTACCGGCTGAAGCCGGCTGCCCCCACGGTAGACGCCAGCACGGTGTGGCCGGATACGGTCAAGCGCGGCCCGATGATCGTGCAGGTACGCGGACTGGGGACGCTGGTTCCCAGCGAAGAGAGCATCCGGTCCATACCCTCCCAGACAGAAGCCACAGTTACGCGTATCCGCGTTTTGCCGGGCACCAAGGTGCACCCGGATACGGTCATTATGGATCTGACCGATCCGCAGCTCGACCAGGAATTGCTGAACGCGCAAATCCAGCTGAAGTCCGATCAGGTGGCCTACCACAACCTGCAGGTCACGCTGCAAAGCGCCTTGATGGACAAGAAGGCATCTGCCGCAACGGTGAACTCCGATTACAGCCAGGCGCAATTGCAGGCGCAGACTGACAAACAGCTCTATAACCTCGGTGTAATCAGTGGTTTGGCGTATAACAAGTCAAAATCTTCGGCGGAAGAGCTGACGACACGGAACAAGATTTCCGTTGATCAGGTTGATATGAATGAAAAGTCGATTCAGACGCAGCTGGATGTGCAGCAGGCGAAGATCGATCAGGACAAGGCCTTGCTGAAGCTCAAAGAAGACCAGAAGGCTGCGCTGGAGGTAAAAGCCGGGATTGATGGTGTTCTGCAATCGCTTGGACAGGTATCAACTACGACCGGCGCCGCCGATGCAGCCCAGTTGGGCGTGGGCTCGCACGTTTCGCCGGGAACGACGCTGGCAACCGTCGTCGTTCCGAACCAGCTGAAAGCCCAGCTGAAGATTGCCGAGACGCAGGCGCATGACATTCTGCTGGACCAGCCGGCGTCAGTGGACACGCACAACGGCATCGTTCCGGGGCATGTTACAAGAATTGATCCCGCAGTAGTGAACGGAACGCGCACAGTTGACGTAAAGCTTGATGGGGCCCTTCCCCCGGGAGCGGTTCCGCAGCTGAGCGTGGATGGGACGATTGACCTGCAGCGGATACCAGATACGCTGAAGGTCGGACGTCCAGCCTTTGGCAATCCGGACAGCACGATCAGCCTGTTCAAGTATGATCCGAACGGCAAGACGGCGACGCGGGTGCAGGTGAAGGTGGGCAAGGCCTCGGTCACGGAAATCCAGATTCTGGATGGTCTGAAGGAAGGCGACCGGGTGATTCTGTCGGATATGTCAAGGTACGACAACACGGATAAAGTACGTCTGGAATAGCGGGCAAAGCGAGGAGCGAGGTAGACATGGAGAATACGCAGTCGTTGATTAACATTGAAGGTCTGACGAAGGTCTTCTACACGGACGAGATCGAGACGCACGCGCTCTCAGGGATTCATCTCACCGTCAACAAGGGCGAATATGTTGCGATGCAGGGACCTTCGGGGTGCGGCAAATCGACGCTGCTCTCGATCATCGGACTGCTCGATACGCCGACGGCGGGCAAATACCTGCTGAACGGGCACGCGGTCGAGAACCTGAACTTTGCACAGCGCTCGCGTATCCGGAACCAGGAGATCGGCTTCATCTTCCAGAGCTTCAACCTGATCGGCGACCTCACGGTTTACGAAAATGTTGAGCTGCCACTGACCTATCGCACTGGAATGTCGGCAGCGGAGCGCAAGCGTCGCGTGCAGGAGTCGCTGGAGCGCGTGAGCATGGCGCATCGCATGAAGCACTATCCCTCGCAGCTCTCAGGCGGTCAACAGCAGCGTGTAGCAGTGGCGCGCGCGCTGGCTGGTTCGCCGTCAATCCTGCTGGCTGACGAGCCTACCGGAAACCTCGATTCACGCAACGGCGAAGCAGTGATGGAGCTGCTGCAGAACCTGCACAAGGACGGCGCGACGATTGTGATGGTGACGCACGATCCTCGCTTTGCACGGCATGCCGAGCGGAACATTCATCTCTTTGACGGCAAGGTTGTGGCCGAGGGGGATGCGCTCGAACAGGTGCTGGAAGCCCGGTAGTATATTGCAAAATTTGTCGCGGTCAACAACCCCACCCTGTCGCAAAATGAGCGACAGGATGGGGCACCCTTGAGGTTTGTTTGATGAGAGAGCGCGGTGCGTGAAGCCCAAAAGCAGGTCCTTCGCTTCGCTCAGGATGACAAATTCAATAAGACGCTTTGCCTCATGACAATTCGAATGAATGCAGCGCGAGAAGTGGAACTCCATGATTGAACTGAAAAATATTGAACGCAGTTATAAGACGGGAGCGGGGCAGACGTGGGTGCTGCGCCGCATCAATCTCAAGATTCAGGAAGGTGAGTTTGTCACCATCATGGGGCCTTCGGGGGCGGGAAAGTCGTCGCTGCTGAATGTGCTGGCGCTGCTCGATGACCAATGGCTGGGTGAGTACTGGTTCAAGGACCAGCCGGTACACAAGATGAACCGCAAGCAGCGAGCAGAGCTGGCCAAGAAGAACATCGGCATGGTTTTCCAGAGCTATCACCTGCTCGATGATCTGACAGTGCAGGAGAACATCGACCTTCCGCTTTCCTATAAAGACATTCCACGCGCAGAGCGGCAAGGCCTGGTGGCCGACACGCTCGATCATTTTCAGATTGTCGGCAAAAAGGACCTGTATCCCTCTCAGCTTTCCGGCGGGCAGCAACAGCTTGTGGGCATTGCGCGCGCTGTGATTCATAAACCGGCCCTGCTGCTGGCCGATGAGCCGACAGGGAATCTGCATTCCACACAGGCAAAGGAGATCATGGAGCTTTTCCGCGAACTGAACCAGGAAGGAACGACGATTATTCAGGTGACACATTCGGAAGCCAATGCCGCCTACGGCAACCGCATCATCGAGGTGCGCGACGGATGGATGGTGAAGGACACGGCGCATCCGGAAGTAGGCGCGGAGGTGAGCGCATCGTGAAGAACGGCTCCCGGGTTCAGCAGCAGTTGATGGCAGTGGCTCTTTGCTGCCTGGTTTCTTCAAGCACGCTGGCGCAGACGGCTCCAGCCCGACAGCAGCAACAAACAACACCTGACGCAGCCACTTCTTCGCAGCAGCAGACGCCGCCTCCGGATGCTCCCTCGTCGGTGGCGACTCCCGCGCCGCAGCAGGCGACCATTGCGCAACAGGCACAACAGGCGCAGCAGGTTGGCCCGGTAGGGCAGCAGGCGCCATTTCACGTGGAATTACCGCACTCGCATAATCCGTTGTCGCCGTACATGCCGAGCAATGTGCCGCCGGTAAATCTTACGAACTCACCGCGTCTACAGAGTCTTGTGCGTGATGGCAAGCTGTATCTCTCGCTTCATGACGCAATAGCTCTCGCGATTGAGAACAATCTTGACCTCGCTTATTTCCGCTACAATTTTCCCACCGCCCAGGCTGACATACTGCGCACAAAGGCCGGCGGTCAAGCTAACGGCGTGAATACCGCAATAGCGCAGGGAACACAGGGAGGCTTCAGTTCGTCCGGAGTTGGTAGCGGAGGCGGAGGGTCGAGCAGCGGAGTTACCGCGGCCGGCGCCGGAGGCCTCGTAACATCTACGCTCGGCGGAGGCGCCCCCATCAGCTCCTTTGATCCGCACCTCAGCGTGGTGGGTCTGGTCGACCACACCACACTCGTCCAAGCCAACAAATCTCAGTATGGAGTGCCCATCTTAAAGCAAAATACGATTGAGGTGGAATCCAGCTACTCGCAGGCTTTTTCACTCGGCACAAATTTCACGGTCACCGACTTCGGTTTTCGCCAGACTACGAACAGTATTTACAACATCCTCAGCCCTCAGCTCACCACAAATTTCAATCTCACGATCAACCAGCCGCTGCTGCAGGGTTTTGGACTCGCGACAAACCAGCGATTTATGCACATCGCCAAAAAGAACCTTGAATTGACTGATCTCGGTTTCAGAGCTCAGGTCATCGCGACCATTACTCAGGTTCAAAACATCTACTGGGACCTCGTGAGTGCTTACCAGGACGCCCAGATTAAGGAGCGTTCTCTGGCCTATGCCAACGAGACCCTCTCCGATGACCAAAAGCAGCTGGAACTGCAGAACATTCCCGCCATGCAGGTCATGAAGGACCAGGCTGCCGTTGCTACTGCCGAAGGCGACCTTACCGTTGCCCGGGCGACGCTCAGGCTGAATGAGCTTCTCATTAAAAACGCACTTACCAAGAGCATTGACGATCCTGCATTGGCCGAAATGCCGGTCGTCCCCCTTGATCTGACAGGCACATCCGACCCGAAGGCAGAGGAGCCGATTGATCAGCTCATCACAGAAGCCGAAAAGAACCGCCCCGATGTAGCTGAAGACCAGATCGCCATGCAGATTGCGCAGAACAACCTCAAAACCATTAAAAACGAGCTGCTGCCCAGGCTTTCGCTCTATGGGCAATTCATTGGCGAAGGCATTGGCGGTCTGCCCAACCCGGTTTGCTCGCAAAATATCGATTGCACCACGACCTTGCCCACAGATTTTGCCGGCGCTTTCACGAATACATTTAACTACTCGTCGCCTGAATATCAGGTTGGTTTCTCGCTCGATATCACGCTCCGCAACCGTGTTGCCAAGGCCGACCAGTTCCGGGCTGTGCTCGATTATCGGCAGAAGGAACTGACCTTTGAGCAGCAGAAAAAACAAATCCTGCTCGATGTCCGCAATTCGCAGTATGCGCTTCAGCAGGCACAGGCCCGCGTCACGGCGGCGCAGAAGGCGCGCGATCTGGCGCAGAAGACCTTCGATATTTCCAAGCAGGAGCAGAAACTTGGAGCCATGTCCGCATACGACACGCTGGCCAGCGAACAGGCTCTTGCCGTGGCCGAATCGGCGCTTGTGGTTGCTCAAACAGCATATGAAAAGGCCAAAGTTGATATTGACCGTGCTACCGGCTTCACGCTTGACCGTACTGCTGTTTCGATCGACGATGCGAAGAGTGGAGTTGTAACCCATATGCAGCCATAGCAGCGGAAGCGGCTATACTCAGGTCTTTAGATGGCCACCATTTCACAACTCGGCGGATCAGAGAACGGCGTTCTGAATCCGCAGGTCCCCCGCGTTCTGATAGCGGACGACCAGCCGCACATTCTGGACGCGCTGGAGCTGCTGCTGGAGCCGGAAGGCTTCCACGTAGAAAAAGCGCGCTCGCCCATGATGGTGCTGGAGGCGCTCCAAAGCAGCTCGTTTGATGCGTTGCTGGTGGACCTGAACTACACGCGGGATACAACTTCGGGCAAAGAAGGGCTGGATCTGCTGACACAGATCAAGTCACTGGACAGCCATGTTCCCGTGATCGTGATGACGGCATGGGCGAATGTGGAAGTGGCCGTAGAAGCGATGCGGCGCGGGGCGCGTGATTTTATCCCTAAGCCGTGGGACAATGCGCGGCTGCTGACGATTTTGCGGACGCAGATTGACCTGCACAATGCGGTCAGGCGCGCTTATCAGCTGGAAGCTGAGAACCGCATGCTGCGCGGGCAGAACCTTCCTGACCTGATTGCTACCGCGCCTGCCATGCAGTCGGTTTTGAGCACGATTACGAGGATCGGGCCATCGGACGCAAACGTTCTGATTACGGGTGAGCACGGGACGGGCAAGGAAGTGGTAGCGCAGATGCTGCATGGGTTGTCGCAACGTGCCACACGCTCTCTGGTAGCGGTGAATACCGGCGCATTGCCGGAAGGCACATTCGAAAGCGAGTTATTCGGCCACGTAAAAGGCGCGTTTACGGATGCGCGTACAGAGCGCATCGGGCGCTTTGAGCTGGCGGATGGCGGAACGCTGTTTCTCGACGAAATTGCCAATGTGCCCATGCGCCAGCAGGCCAAGCTGTTGCGCGTGCTTGAGACGGGCGAGATGGAGCGTGTGGGCTCATCGAAGACGAAGCGTGTGAATGTGCGTGTGCTCTCGGCGACCAATGCTGATCTGCATGCAGAGGTGGAGCAGGGACGCTTCCGCGGCGATCTGTTGTTCCGTCTTAACACAGTCGAGATTCATCTGCCGCCTCTGCGCGAGCGCAGGGAAGATATTCCTCTGCTCGCAGCGCATTTTCTGAACCGGTATGCATCGCGTTATCGCAAGCAGATGGAAGGCATTGACCCCGGGGCGCTGCAAGTAATGCTTCAGTATCCGTGGCCGGGGAATGTACGCGAACTGGACCACACTATCGAGCGCGCTGTTCTGATGGCGCGCAGCAACAGAATTGAAGCCTCGGACCTGGGATTGAACCAGCCGCGGGCATCGAGCCAGGCACTTGAAGATATGAGCCTGGAGTCTGTAGAGAGTATTCTCATCCGCAAGGCCCTTACTCGCGCGAATGGCAACGTGAGTCAGGCTGCCGAGGCGCTCGGCCTGAGCCGCGGCGCCTTATACCGGCGGATGGAGAAATATGGCATCTAGCTCAAGGAGCAGGCGCGAGCACAACCACAGGAGAACGGCGGCCACGAGCAAGATACCTCGTGAGGGGTTCAGCTTTGAGGCCAAGATCAAAATCCTGATTACGTCGCTTTGCGTGCCCATCTTTGCGCTCAGCGCTGTTCTGCTCTGGATCGAGCACGTTTCTCCCTCACTCATCATTGGCTCACTGACTACGCTGGCGCTGGTGGTGCTGCTGGTTGCCTCGATTTTTCTGGAACAGGTTGTGCGTCCGCTGCAGACGCTGGCCAACGTAGTGGCGGCGCTGCGGGAAGAAGATTTTTCGTTTCGCGCGCGCGGAGCTACGCCGCAGGATTCGCTGGGAGAGCTGGCCATTGAGATCAATCAGCTGGCCGATGCCATGCAGTCGCAGCGATTGAGCGCGCTGGAAGCGGTTGCGCTGCTGCGGCGCGTGATTTTGGAGATGGATGCTCCGATACTGGCCTTTGATGAACTGGGGACGCTGCGGGTGGTGAATCCGGCGGCGGAGCGCGTGCTGCATCTGGTTGCAGGTCGTGACCTGGGGCGCACGGCGGATGAGCTGGGATTACGGAAGATTCTGGATGAGCCGGACGAAGGCATTACGACGATCGAAGATCAGGGGCAGCAGGCTCGGTGGATGGTGCGGCGCAGCAGCTTCCGCCAGCGAGGCGTTCCGCACACGCTGCTGGTGCTTTCAGATGTGAGTACTGCGCTGCGCGAGGAAGAGCGGCTGGCGTGGCGCAGGCTGATTCGCGTGCTGGGGCATGAACTGAGCAATTCGCTGGCGCCGATCAAGTCTATTGCCGGGAGCCTGCGGTCGCGTATTGCGCAGATGCCGCCGGAAAACGCGGCCAGCTTTGAGCGCGGGCTGAATGTGATCGAGAGCCGGGCTGAGTCGCTGAACCGCTTTGTGCAGGCTTACCGGCAGCTGGCGACGCTGCCGTCTCCGATGCTGAAGCGCGTTCCGTTGGCGGCGCTGCTGGATCGCATCGCGGGGCTGGAGACGCGGCTTACGGTGCAGGTTGAAGATGTGCAACCGGTGAGCCTGATGGCCGATCCGGACCAGATGGAGCAGTTGCTGATCAATCTGGTAAAGAATGCCGTGGATGCCGCTGTAGATGAGCGTGAAGAGGCGGGGTTGGTGAGTAAGCCTGCGGTCAGGATTCGCAGTCGCGTGGCGGGCGATATGGTTTCGATTCTGATTGAAGACAATGGACCCGGCCTGACGAATACGTCGAATCTGTTTGTTCCGTTTTATACGACGAAGAAGAGCGGCAGCGGCGTGGGTCTGGTTCTGGCGCGGCAGATTGCTGAGGCGCATGGCGGCTCACTGGAGCTGCGGAACCGGACAGATATCATTGGATGCCAGGCTGAGGTTCGCATTCCGATTGCCGCGGGCGAACGCGACTTCGCCCATCGTCCGGAAAGCGCTGAGGCCGAGGCGGGAACTGTTCGGCGCGGCGCTTAACTGCTTTACCAATTCCGATAAGATGGAAGTCAGTTATCCCCTATAACTCAACTCGTCGAGGAGAGCAGGAAGAGTGTCTGATACGCAGGCGGCAAAGGTAAAAGCAGCGATTCTGGGGTTTGGAACGGTTGGCAGTTCGGTGGCGCGAATTCTCAGTGATTCAAAGCCTGCAGGGGTGGAGCTGACGCATATCTTCAATCGCGGAGTTGCGCGGAAGCGTGTCGATTGGGTTCCTGCCAATGTCACATGGACGGAAAACATCCATGACGTGCTGTTGTCTGACGCGGACGTGGTGCTGGAACTGGCCGGCGGTCTGGATCCCGCAGGCGAGTGGGTGCGGAAGGCGCTCGATGCCGGTAAATCTGTTGTGACGGCCAACAAAAAACTCATTGCAGAGCAGGGAATTGCTCTCGATAAACTGGCCCGCAGCAATGGATGCCATCTGTTTTACGGCGCGGCTGTGGCTGGCGGTGTCCCGGTGATTCCAGGCGTACAGCAGGGGCTGGCCGGCGATCGCATCACCCGCATCGAAGGCATTCTGAACGGCACCTGCAACTTCATTCTGAGCAAGATGGAGGAGGGAGCGGAGTTTGCTCCCGTGCTGAAAGAAGCACAGGCGCTGGGCTATGCGGAGGCTGATCCGACAGAGGACGTAGCCGGATTCGATGCGCGCGCGAAGCTGGTGATTCTTTCGCGCATTGCGCTTCGGGCTGATATTCCGACGAGCGAGGTTTCCTGCAAGTCCATTACGGAAATCGCCGCTGTGGATTTTGCCTATGCGCGCGAGATGGAATGCACGATCCGGCAGATTTCGCGCGCCGAGCTGCGCGAAGACAAAGTGCTGGCAACTGTCGGTCCAATGCTGATTCCGCAGGCCTCGCCGCTGGCCTGGTCACGCGGAACGGAGAACATGGTGCTGGTGGGCGGAGCCTATGGCGGCGACGTTGTGTTTTCCGGGCACGGTGCGGGCGGGCATCCGACAGCTGTTGCTGTTGTCTCTGATTTGCTGGCAATCGCGCATGGCTCACGCACGATTGACCTGCCAAGCAGCAAGGTTTCGGTCAGCGGAGACTTTCTCCTGCGGCACTACATTCGGTTTGTCGTGGAAGACCGTCCTGGAATTATTGCTCAGATTGCCGGCGCGCTGGCGGAGCAGGAGATCAACATTCATGCCATTCTGCAGAAGCCTGGGCATACGAAGGCGAATCTTCCATTTGTGGTGATTGTGGAGCCGTGCCCGTCTTCCGCGCTGAAGCGCGCTCTGGAGAAGATTGCGAAGCTGGATTGCTTGCTGGAACCGACTCTTGATCTGCAGATATTGGAGCCGGAAGCTGAAGTATAAGTAGAGGCGATCAGCGTGGACCTGGCGCAAAGAAGTTTCTTTGGCTGGTTCATTACGATCTCAATTGCCACATCTGTTGTATCCTTGCGCCGATGCTCTTTCGGGCAGCGGGATGTTCTTTGGATTGCATCCAAGCAGAAAAGGACACAACATGACGCGCGTTGCAGAAACCTCCTCCGGTCATCTGGTTTCCACTTTCCCTGAATCGCCTGTCAATCTTCCTGTATGCGAAATCACCATTGATGGCGCTCCTGCGACGGCTTATGAAGGAGAACATCTGATCGATGCGATCAATCGCACGGGGAAAGAGATTCCGCAGGTCTGCTATCACCATCATCTCGGGCCGATCCAGACATGCGACACCTGCATGGTAGAGATAGACGGCAGGCTGGTGCGCGCCTGCGGAACCAAAGTTGCTTCTGGAATGAAGGTCGAGACGGAATCGCCTCGTGCGCATGATGCGCAGCACGAAGCCTTTGATCGAATTCTCGGCAATCACCTGCTCTATTGCACTGTCTGCGACAACAACAACGGCAACTGCACCGTACACAATACAACGTCGCTTTTGAAAGTTGAGCATCAGCAGCATCCTTTTAAGCCGAAACCATATGAAAAGGATTTTTCGAATCCCTTCTATCGCTACGATCCCGATCAGTGCATTCTGTGCGGGCGTTGTGTGGAGGCCTGCCAGAACGTGCAGGTGAACGAGACACTTTCCATTCGCTGGGAAGATGCGCATCCGCGCGTGCTGTGGGATGGAGGCGAGCAGATTGGCGGATCGAGCTGCGTGAGCTGCGGGCACTGCATTACCGTCTGCCCATGCAATGCTCTGATGGAAAAATCGATGCTGGGCGAGGCTGGCTACTTCACGCATTGGCCGATTGATGCGCTGAACGGAATGATCAGCTTCGTGAAAGACATCGAGCCGGAGGTCGGTTACGGGCCGATCCTGCAGCTCTCAGAAACTGAAGCAGCCATGCGCCAGGTCCGCATTAAGAAAACGAAGACGGTCTGCACATACTGCGGCGTTGGCTGCTCGTTTGATATGTGGACGAAAGACCGTCACATATTAAAAGTGGAACCGGGCGAAGGCGCGGCGAACAATATCTCGACCTGTGTGAAGGGCAAATTCGGCTGGGATTTTGTAAACCACAAAGACCGATTGCAGAAGCCGCTGATCCGAGAGGGAGATGGTTTTCGCGAAGCCGGCTGGGATGAAGCATTGAACTTGATTGCGCGGAGATTTGCAGAGATTAAAGCTGCGCACGGGCCGGACTCTCTGGGCTTCATTTCATCTTCGAAATGCACGAATGAAGAAAATTATCTGATGCAGAAGCTGGCGCGTGCTGTCATCGGCACGAATAACGTGGATAACTGCTCGCGTTATTGTCAGTCGCCTGCAACGCAGGGGCTCTTTCGCACTGTTGGATACGGCGGCGATTCCGGCTCCATCAGCGACATTGCGCAGGCCTCGTTGGTGCTGATTGTGGGCAGCAATACGGCGGAGAGTCATCCGGTGCTGGCGACACGCGTCAAACGTGCACACAAACTGCATGGGCAGAGACTGATTGTCGCTGACCTTCGCGAGCATGAAATGGCACGCCGTGCTGATATCTACTTTTGTCCGCGGCCAAGCACCGATATGGTCTGGCTTTCGGCCATGGCGAAATACATCATCGATAACGGCAAGGCAAAGATGGATTTTATCGAACGTTGGGTGAACAAGTTTGATGAGTACAGGAAGAGTCTTGAGCCGTTCACGATGGAGTTTGCCGAGCAAGTCACAGGCGTTCCGCAAAAAACGCTGATACAGATTGCAGAGGAGATCGCAGCAGCTCCAACGGTTTGTATTTTGTGGGCGATGGGCGTGACGCAGCACTGCGGCGGGTCGGACACTTCGACCGCCATCTCAAATCTGCTGCTCGTAACCGGCAACTACATGCGGCCTGGAACAGGGGCCTATCCGCTGCGCGGTCACAACAATGTGCAGGGCGCCAGCGATTTCGGCTGCATGCCCATTTACTTCCCCGGTTACGACAAGGTTGAAGATGAGGACGTTCGCAAGCGTTATGAGCAGGGCTGGGGCGTAACTCTGCCGACCGGCAAAGGGCTCGATAACCATGAGATGGTGGATGCCATCCACGACGGCAAGATGAGATGTGTGTATCTGTTTGGCGAGGACATGTACAGCGCCGACTCAAACGCCAACCGTGTAGGTGATGCTTTTGCAAAACTGGATTTCTTCGTCGTGCAGGACATCTTCTTCAGCGAAACGTGCCGCTTCGCTGATGTGGTGCTGCCTGCCAGTCCGAGCCTGGAAAAAGAAGGAACCTTTGTCAGCACTGAGCGCCGCATCCAGCGTCTCTATGAAGTGTTTGAGCCGTTAGGAGAGAGCAAGCCTGACTGGGTGATTGTGCAGGAAATTGCGAATCGCCTGGGCGCGAACTGGAAGTACACGCATCCGGCGGACATCATGCATGAAGCCGCCTCGCTGTCGCCTATGTTTGCCGGCGTAACTTATGACCGGCTTGCCGGATACAAAACATTGCAGTGGCCGGTGGCTCTGGATGGGACCGATGAGCCGTTGTTATACACAAAGGGTTTCAAATCGCCGGATGGTAAGGCGAATTTTTATCCGCTCGAATGGATCGCTCCATGCGATGTCGAGGACAGCGAATTTGATCTGCACCTGAATAACGGCCGCCTGCTGGAGCATTTCCATGAAGGCAACATGACGTATCGTGTTGCCGGTATCAATGATGAGACGCCGAACCGATTTGTAGAAGTATCGCCTGATCTTGCCCAGGAACGAAACATTGTGAGCGGGCAATGGGTGGATGTTGTTTCGAAGCATGATGAAATTCGCACGCGAGCGCTGGTGACAGATCGAGTGAAGGGAAATCAGCTCTATATGCCGCTGAATTCACTAGAAAAGCCGGTCAACCTGCTTACCGGAGATCATACCGACCGAAAAACGCACACGCCTGCTTATAAGGAGACGCCGGTAAAGATAAAAGTGCTTCCGTGGCGCGGCGAAAACCCACTGCCGCGCATTAATTTTCGCTATGGCAAACCCACTCCTCAGCAGGGCGTGGAGGTGGAACGCAAATGGAAGCGTTCCGATTACAGAATGCCCGGAAACGGATTAGTACAGATCCAGACGAAGAAGTAAAGGAGCGAACCATGGCGAAGCCGATCGAAATCAAGCCGCAGCCACGCGATGCGCGCGAAGAATTGAAGCATCGTCTGGACAATGCTCCGGTAGAACACGCGGATGCTCTGCTTTCGCTCTATGAACTGCTCCAGCAGCTTCATGATTCCGGCACGCTGGATTTGCTGCGGGGAGCATTCGGTGCAGAGGACCAGATCGTGGAGCATGCCGTCCGCCTCATGACGCAGCCGGAATGTGTGCGGGCCGTTCGCAATCTGCTGGTCATCAGTAAATTACTGGGCAGCGTTGATCCGGAGGTGCTGCATCGTCTTTCGAAAGCGCTGCCTCAGGCGGTGAAGCAATCCGATGCCGATGAACTGCCTTCCACATTGACATTGCTCGGTCGCTTTCGCTCAAAAGAAAGCCGGCGCGCGCTGGCCGCAGGCGCTGCGATCCTGGAAAGTATCGGGCGCGAGCTGGATCGCGGAAAGAAATAATCTTTCAGGCGCGCCGTTTATTGCGCGGCGCGGCAGCAGGGCCGGTTGATTCACGAACAATCAGCTCCGGCTGTATCACAATCTCTTCCGGGAACTGCTTCTCCGGATTTGAAATCATATCCAGCAGAACCTGAGCGCCTTCCCGGCCCATTTCGCGCAGGGGCTGCCTAACTGTCGTAAGGCTTGGCTTATGGTAGGCGGCGCTCATGATGTCGTCGAAACCGATCACGGAGATATCTCCGGGCACGCTCAGGCCCGCATCGTAAATGGCGCGAATCACTCCGATGGCTGAGATATCGTTGAAGCAAAAGATGGCAGTGAAATCGCGTGAGCGCGCGAGGAGATCGCGCATTGGCTCATAGCCCACTTGCGGCGACCAGCTGTCAGCCTCAAGCTGCGTGCAGTAGTCGCCATGTACTTTGATATTGAGCTGCCGCGCTACTTCCAGAATGGAGCGCCAGCGATACTCTGTATCGGGAATAATGTTCGGACCCTTTACAAACGCGATCTTGCGATGGCCAAGATCATATAAATGGCGTAGGGCCAGTTCCGCAGCCTTCATGTGATCGAGAACGATGTTGGTGACTCCAGGGGAATTGTTATGCGCGGATATCGCGACTGTAGGCAGAGGGCTGCGAATCTCTGACGGTGTGTTCAATAGCAGGAATCCATCCACAGCGCGCTCAACAAGCATGCGCGGATACTCGGCCATCAATTCCTGGTTCCAGTAATGACTGGCGGTGAAATAGAAATACTGCGCGCGCAGCAGATATTCTTCAACCCCATTCATGACCATGGTGAAGTAGCCTTCGCTGAGGTCCGGAGCGATGACGCCGATGGACATGCTGCGGTTCTTACGCAGAGAACGCGCGAAATAGTTCGGGCGATAATGAAATTTTCTGGCAGCCTGTAGAACGCGCTCCCGTGTATGCGCTGGAATGGATTTGGCAGACGGAGAATTATTCAGCACCAGCGAAACGGTTGTCTGCGAAAGCTGGAGGAGCGCGGCAAGCTGTTTTAAATTGATTGGCTCGCCTGGGCGCGGTTGTTGTTCCTGCTTGTCCTTACGGTCTTCAGCCATAGGCGATTTGTAGCATGTTTAAGTGCTGAACACTACTTTTTATGCGATGCTGGTTTCCTCGTAGGTGCCCATCACTTTCCTGAGGGCGTTACATATCTCGCCTACCGTTGCATAGGCCTTCACGCAGTCGAGCAGATACGGCATGGTATTTGCCGGAGAAATTCCATCTGTAACTGCGGCTGGTTCTTTTTCCGCGGCACGGCAGAGCGACAGCAGTGCGCGCGCTACAGTTTCATTCGAACGTTGCCGCCGCAGGTTCTTCAATTTTGCTGTTTGCGCCTCGCGAACCGATTCGTCGATGTAGAGGATTTCGGGCGCAGGCTCGTCGACAACATATTCGTTCACGCCAACGATGATCTTCTCACGGGCTTCTACTGCTCGTTGGTAGTCGTAACTGGCCTGCGCAATTTCCTTCTGCGGAAAGCCATGCTCGATGGCGCGTACCATGCCTCCCATAGCATCAAGCTTGTCGAAGTATTCGAAGGCGGCCTTTTCCATATCGAGTGTAAAGCGTTCGACAAAGTATGAACCTCCAAGCGGGTCGGCCACGTTAGCAACTCCAGACTCATACGCCAGGATTTGTTGCGTACGCAGCGCTATACGCGCCGCGTCTTCTGTTGGAAGTGCGAGAGCTTCATCGTATGCGTCAGTATGCAGTGATTGTGTGCCGCCTAGCACCGCGGCCAGCGCCTGAATGGCAACACGGGCGATATTATTCTTCGGCTGTTGCGCTGTGAGTGAAACGCCGGCTGTCTGCGCGTGAAAGCGCATCCAGGTGGACCGTGGATTCTTTGCGCCGAAGCGCTCTGTCATCACGCGATACCAGATTTTGCGCGCCGCTCGAAACTTTGCGATTTCTTCAAAGAAATCGTTATGCGAGTTGAAGAAGAAGCTGAGTCGTGGAGCGAAGTCGTCGATGGCAAGGCCGCGGCGAAGCGCCCATTCCACATACTCAATGCCGTCATAGAGCGTGAATGCGAGTTCCTGCTGCGCTGTTGAGCCGGCTTCGCGGATGTGGTAGCCGGAGATGGAAATTGGATTAAAGCGCTGCGTGAAACGCGAGCCGAATTCAAATGTATCGATGACGAGCCGCATCGAAGGAGCAGGCGGATAGATGTATTCCTTCTGCGCAATATATTCCTTGAGGATGTCGTTCTGCAGCGTACCGGAAATCTTCTTTAAGTCTGCGCCCTGCCGCTCGGCTACCGCCAGATACATGGCCCAGATAACGCTGGCCGGCGAGTTAATCGTCATCGAAACGGTCGTCTCTTCGAGGTTGATGCCGGAGAACAGCGTTTCCATGTCCTCAAGCGAATCAATGGCAACGCCGCACTTGCCGACTTCGCCTTCGCTCTGCGGATCGTCGGAGTCGCAGCCCATCAGCGTCGGCAAATCGAAGGCTACGGACAGGCCGCTGCCTCCATTGGCCAGCAGGTATTTATAGCGCTCATTCGTTTCCTCCGGAGACGCGAAGCCCGAGAACTGGCGCATCGTCCAAAGCTTGCCGCGGTAGCCCGCGGGGTGAATGCCGCGCGTATATGGCGGCTGACCGGGCGCAGTCAAGCTTGTTTCTAGGTTCAGCGGCAGATCAGCTTCGGTGTACAGGCGTTCTACTGGAACGCCAGAGATCGTAGTAAAACGAGCCTGGCCGGAAGAGTCAAGATTGATGCCTGTGGCGACGCCGATGGGTCGCTCAGGTGATTTCTTAAGAGCAGGCTCAAGCGTATGCTTTTCCCATCGTTCTTTTTCAGTGGACAGCTTTGATTTAAACGGTTCAGTTTGTGATGCATCCGGCATCGAGGCTAATCCTCACAGGAAACTCCTCAGCATAGGGGAAAGAAACGGGCTCGGCAACCGACGCTTATTTTTCTGCTGATTCCTTATTGCGCGCGCGCACCTTAAACCAGATGGGAGAGCCTTCAAAACCGAAGGCCTGGCGTATCTGGTTTTCGAGAAAGCGCTCGAAAGAGAAGTGCAGTTTTACATCGCGGTTGGTGAAGAGAATGAATGTTGGCGGGGCGACGGCCGCCTGCGTCATGTAGAAGATGCGCACCTTCTTTGACATGGGAACGCTCGCGCGCTGGAAGTCGATGCGCTCCAGGAAGCGATTCATCTGGCCAGTAGAGACACGCTTGCGCCGCTCGGCGGCTACGCGAATCACAATGTCGAGAACGCGCGGGATATTTGTGCCTTCTGCGGCTGAGACGAAGAGCACCGGCGCGTAGTTCAGATACTTGAGCGTGTGGCGAAGCTGAGTTTCGAAGATGGCGCGGTCTGCGGGAGGCTTGCCGTCAGTACGCTTTGAGGTCACCAGGTCCCATTTGTTCACCACAATAACCACAGACCTGCCGCTCTCGTGGGCATATCCGCCAATAGTCGCGTCGGATGCTGTCACGCCTTCGGTTGCATCGATGACAAGGATAGCCACGTCGGCGGCTTCGAGATGTTTGCGGGCCATGACTACGGAGAGCTTTTCCGCCATCAGATGCGTTTTGCCTTTGCGGCGAATGCCGGCAGTATCGACAATACGAAGCTGTTGACCTGCGTGTTCGATGACTTCATCGACTGCGTCACGGGTGGTTCCGGCGATGGGCGAGACGATGGCACGTGATGATCCTGTGAGGGCATTGAGCAGGGTCGATTTGCCAACGTTGGGGCGTCCGATGATGGCAACGCGTGTTTCATACTGCTGGAATTCGCCATGTGTGCGATGTGGCGCATCTTTGTCTTCAGCAGGCTCTTCTTCGGGGGCTTGTAATTCCGATGATTCGGGAAACTTCAGCACAGCGAAGACTTCATCAAGCAGATCGCCGATGTTATGGCCGTGCTCGGCTGAGATGGGGACGAGGTTCTTGACTCCGAGGCGGCGAAAGTTCTCGGCTTCTGCGTCGAGAGCTTCTGTGTCGATTTTGTTTACCGCGAGAAAGAGCGGCTTGCCGGTCTTGAGGAGCAAGCGGGCGAGGTCGATATCGGGCGAAGCCAGTTCGCTGCGGCCATCGACCACCATGACGATTGCCTGCGCTTCTTCGAGCGCGACGCGGGCCTGGCGGAAGATCTCGGCGGGAATAAGTGCTTCGTCGTCGGGGATGATGCCGCCGGTATCAACGAGACGCGCAACCTTGCCTTCCCATTCCACCTCGCCATAGATGCGGTCGCGGGTTATGCCGGGTTCATCACCCACGATAGACCGACGCGAGCCGGTAAGCCGGTTGAACAGCGTGGATTTGCCTACGTTGGGACGGCCAACGATAGCGAAAACCGGCTGATCTGCTGATTCGGCAGACTTTATGGTTTTGCGCGTCGTGCGTTTCTTTGCGTTCAAAATCTTTCTCCTGGGTGACGCGCTGAGAGGGCGAACACTTGTCTATTATAGAAACGAGTATTCGCCGGAATTTCGCCCATGTCCACAGTAACCCAAACTGCGCCTTCGCTACCCTCGCTCTTCGATTTCTTCGCGCCAGGAGGCGTGCTGTCGCGTTCGAGTCTGCCCTATGAATTCCGCAAAGGGCAACTGGAGATGGCACAGGCTGTGGAGCGCGCGCTGGAAGAACATCGACATCTGATCGTCGAAGCGGGAACGGGGACGGGAAAGACTCTGGCGTATCTGCTGCCGGCGCTGCGGACGGGGCAGCGGGTGATTATCTCGACCGGGACGAAGAATCTGCAGGAACAGCTTTTCTTCAAGGATGTTCCGTTTCTCGAATCGCTGCTGGGGCCGCTGCGCGTTTGCTACATGAAAGGACGCGCGAATTATCTATGCCGCCACAAGCTGTACGCGTTACGGGATCAGCCCATCCTGAACGGTCTGGAAGAAATCGAACAGTATCGCGCCATTGCCGAGTGGGAGAAGACGACCGAGACGGGCGACCGTGCCGAGATTGATTCACTGCCGGAGACAAGCGCGGTGTGGGGCAAACTCGATGCGCGCAGCGATGCGTGCCTGGGGCAAAGCTGCCCGAATTATGAGCGTTGCTTCATTACGGAGATGCGGCGCAGAGCGGCGGAGAGCGATGTCGTCATTGTCAACCATCATCTCTTTTTTGCCGATCTTGCCATCAAGCAGCAGGCCGGTGCTGCTCCGGATGCTGGAGTGTTGCCGGATGCCGTGGCAGTGATCTTTGACGAAGCGCATGAGCTGGAGGACGTGGCCTCAAGTTACTTCGGCATCAGCCTGAGCAATGTGCGTTTTGAAGAGCTGGCGCGTGATCTGGAAACGATGCTGCGCGCGAAGCAGGCGCTGAGCAGCGGCCTGCACTCAGCATCGCAGTTGCTGCGTGAACGGGCACGGATGTTCTTCGGCGCTCTGCCGATGAGCACGGGTGGCGAAGGACGCATGCAGTTTGCCAATCGCGATGAGTTTCTGGAGACGCAGGGCGATCTCTATATCGCGCTGCTCAATGCGCTGCATCGCCTGGAAGGCGAACTGGAGAATGTACGCGGCGTGGAAGAGGCTCCCGGATTAAAAAGACGAGCTACAGATATTCGCGAGCATTTGAAATTCCTGATGGAGGCGGATGATCGGAACACCGTCTTCTGGCTGGAGAGGCGCAGCGCAGGACGCGGACGCGAAGCGGGCCGCAATACATATCTGCAGGCGACTCCGATTGATGTTTCTCAGTTGCTGGGTGAGTTGCTTTTCGAAAATTTTCCCAGCGTGATTCTGACTTCGGCCACGCTGACCGTGCAGGGCGGATTTGAGCACATCCGTCGGCGCGTAGGCATGCAGGACGCACGGGAACTGGTTGTGCCGTCGCACTTCAGATACGGCGAACAGGCGTTATTGTATCTTCCGCCGGATATGCCCGACCCGCGTGATCCAAATTTTCAGGATCAGGCGACGAAACAGATTCGCCGCATGCTGGAACTTTCTGAGGGGCGCGCCTTCTGTCTCTTTACCAGCTATCAGCAGATGCGGGACATCTATGAGCGCCTGTTAATGGAACTGCCGTATACGCTTCTGCTGCATGGCAGCGCGCCGCGCAAAGCGCTATTGGAAGAATTTCGTACCACGCCGAATGCTGTGCTGTTTGGCACATCGAGTTTCTGGCAGGGTGTGGATGTGCAGGGCGAGGCGCTGAGCTGCGTCATCATTGACCGCCTGCCGTTTGCTGTGCCGACTGATCCTGTAGTGCAGGCGCGCATGCGCGCGATTGAAGAGAGCGGCAGAAGCCCGTTCTTCGAGTACCAGGTGCCGTCTGCCGTCATTACGCTGAAACAGGGCTTTGGACGGCTGATTCGCTCGCTCGAAGACCGCGGCGTGCTCATGTTGCTTGACCCGCGTATCCAGCGGCAGCGTTATGGGCGCGTTTTTCTCGACAGCCTGCCGCCCTATGGCATTACACACGATATTGCCGCAGTCAGCGATTTCTTTCATCGCAAATAATTCTCACTTGACCATGGATCAGGCTTGGCTCAAAGTGAGATTTTGCCTGAAATCTTCAGTCAGAGGCCATTCCATGCAAATTACCTGCAAAATAGTGGCAGGACTCTTTATTCTTGCCGGTGCCGGTCTCGCGCAGACGCCCGCGCCAAATCCACTCAAGCCCTATATCAAAGAAGGCGCTCCGGTAATTGTGCTGAACAATGTGCGTCTGATTGACGGCACGGGCGCTCCTGCGCGGGAGAGGATGCGGATCGATATCAACCACGGCAAGATCACGAACGTGCAAAGCGCGATGCTGCGCAATGCTTTTCCGCCGGATGCGAAGGTGATCGATCTGGAAGGCAAGACGGTCTTTCCAGGCATGGTCGGCATGCACGAGCATCTATACTACGCGACGCCGCTGGAGCCGAAGGACGGCGTAGTCTTTTTTGGCGAAGCGCCGGATTCTGCGCCGCGACTCTATCTTGCGGCTGGAGTCACAACCGCTCGCACGGCTGGCAGCGTTGAGCCATACGCGGACATTCAACTCAAGAAAGCCATCGATGCCGGGCAGATCCCAGGACCGAAGCTACGGCTGACTGCTCCGTATCTGGAAGGCAAGCCGACGCTGGGCCCGCAACTTTATGAGTTGAAAGATGCGGCGGACGCAGGACGGCTGGTGGACTACTGGGCCGATGAAGGAGCCACATCGTTCAAGGCGTATATGCATATTACTTCAGAGGAACTGAAAGCAGCGATCGAGCATGCGCACGCGAAAAATTTGAAGATCACCGGGCATCTCTGCTCGATTGGATTTACCGAGGCTGCCGATATGGGGATCGACAATCTGGAGCACGGCATGGTGGTGGATACTGAGTTCTTTTCGGAGAAGAAGCCGGGCGTGTGTCCGGGGCAGCGTGGGCCGATGATGGAGATGGCCAAGAGCCTCGATATAGAAGGCGCGCCGGTGCAGAAGATGATTCAGGAACTGGTAGCCAGGCATGTTGCGGTGACATCGACACTGGCGATTTTCGAGAGCTTCATCGGCAGCCGACCTCCGCTCGAATTTCAAATTGAGGAAAGGCCGTCGATGTCCAGCGAATCATGGAGCCATGTGCTGGAAACGCGCGCCTCGCTGGCTGAGCACGCCGACAAGTCGCCATGGGCTGTGCTGTTGAAGAAAGAGATGCAGTTCGAGCGCGACTTTGTGAAGGCCGGGGGCTTACTTATGGCTGGATGCGATCCGACTGGATTCGGCGGCGTTCTGGCCGGCTATGGCGATCAGCGGAACCTTGAGCTGCTGGTTGAGGCTGGATTTACGCCGCTAGAGGCGATTCATATCGCGACGGAAAACGGTGCAAAGTGGCTGGGCGAGGATGCGAGCATCGGAACGATTGCCCCGGGAAAGGCGGCGGACATTGTCGTTGTCGATGGCAATCCGGCGGAGAAGATCAGCGACGTAGAAAAAGTCGAGACAGTCTTCAAGGATGGAGTGGGCTATGATCCGGCGAAGTTGCGCGCGTCGGTGCAGGGGCTGGCCGGAATCCGATAGCATAAGAACGGGATATGGCCCGCAACCTCTACATCCTTGCCGGAACGCTGCTGCTGTTTGCGCTCATTTCGTGCGGCATGACGTTCTTCGGCAATTCACAAACAGGGCTGCCCGGCAACGGCTCGCTTTGGAAGACAACTGCGCTGTTTCTCACGCTGGGCGGTTTGCTGGTTGCGCTGTTCGGCGTGATGACGAACATGTTTGAGCAGGTAGACCGCCGCGCCGAAGAGCGGCGTTATCGTGAACGCATCGAACAGCGGCGCCGCAGGCCGCGTCTCTGACAAAAAGCTACAATAGAGAAAGGGCCGATTTGCCCGAGAGAGTTAAGCAAGCATGTATGAAGTGACTGTGGAGCGCGGGTTTTCTTCCGGACACTACCTGCGCAATTACAAAGGCAAGTGCGAGAATCCGCACGGCCACAACTACAAGGTCCGCATTACCTTACGCGGTGAGCAGCTGGACCAGGCCGGTCTGCTGCTCGATTTCAAGGATTTGAAACAGGTGATGCGTCCGGTGATTGACCGCATCGATCACCAGATGCTGAACGAGCTGGAGCCGTTTACCGAGATCAATCCATCGGCGGAAAATCTGGCACGCTATTTCTACGACGAGACAAACAAGCAGCTTGCCGAGATGACCGATGGACGCGTGCACGTGAAGGACTGCACAATCTACGAGACCGACACCACGACGGCGACGTATTACGAGTAACGCAGCCGTGTACCTGATTGAAATCTACAAGTCTGTTCAGGGAGAATCCAGCTACGCCGGATGCCCCTGTATTTTTGTGCGCCTTGCGGGCTGCAACCTGCGCTGTTCCTGGTGCGATTCGGAGTATACCTTCAAGGGCGGCTACAAGCTTTCTGAAGATGAAGTTGTCGCTGAAATTGAGAAGCTGGCTCCGGTGAAGCTGGTGGAGTTTACCGGCGGCGAGCCCCTGCTGCAGGAGCGCGAGCTGGTTCCGCTCATGGAGCGGCTGCTCGCTTCTGGATATGAACTGATGATCGAGACCAGCGGTGAGCGGCCTCTGGATCGCGTGCCTGCTGCTGTGCACAAGATTGTAGACGTGAAGTGTCCCGGTTCCGGCGAGGGCGGCAGCTTCCGTATGAGCAATCTCAACTTTCTGACGAAGAGGGATGAAGTTAAGTTTGTCGTCAGCAATCGCAGCGATTATGAGTTTGCCCGCGATTTCCTTCGCCAGCATGCTTTGGAAGCAAGAACGGGTTCAGTGCTGCTCTCTCCAGCTTTCAGCAAAACACCGTCGACGGCCCGGAGCACAGAAAACTGCATGCTCGATCCACGGGAACTGGTGGAATGGATGCTGGCCGATGGCCTGGATGCGCGGCTAAGCCTGCAGATTCACAAATACATATGGGAGCCCCAGAAGAAGGGGGTCTGAAGGCAGCTAAGAATCGGATGGCTAAAAAACCGGGTAGCTGATTTGCTAAAAGATAGCGTAACTGGGTGCAGGTTTTGATCTTATCATCCGCGATGACTTCGTGTTTCAGCTAGCCGCTTTATTGCGGCTGCGTCTGCAGGTACTTATCGAACGGAATCTCAAAATAGAAAAGTTCTTTCCCGTCCGCGTCTTTCACCTGGCGAAAGAGGAGCTTTGCGCCGCGAAGGGGAGCGTTGCCTAGTCCCTGAATATCGTAGAAGAGGAACCCGGCGCGGGTGGTGTGCGGCTCGACGACGAGGGCGCCGTATTCAAATTCTGAGAAATCCTGCTCGATTTTATCGTTAGGCGTTTTAGGTTTGGTGTGGATTTTGATGGGGCCAATGGGAATGCGTTCGCCCGTCTTATCGCGGAGAGAGATGCGCCGCTCTATGTCCTCGGGTTCGGCTGCGGGGATTCTGTCGCCATGAGCGCTGACGAAGTTAATGCGTACATCTTTCAGCGAAATTGGCCTGTCGCCACTGTTGGTGATGATAATGCGGATGGGAAGGAATTGGTGATCGAGATAGTTCACCCGGAACATTTTTATCTTTTCTTCCGTATTCCAGGGTTCCGCAGCGATGGCAACGTGCTCTTCCTGATGGTTATCCACGGCTGGGTAGGTAGCAGCATCTTTAGCCGGCGGCGGTCCATGCTCAAAAGCTGATGATTGTCCGATACAGCAGGCAGCCAGCAACACCAGGGCAAGATAAGAACGAGAGCGCATCATCCTGTGGACGATTATCATCAACGCTTAAGACTTCCGTAAAGTGATATTGGTAAGCGGATGGTGCTTCTCTACAGCCTGGCTCTCGCTCTTGTGCTCATTGTGGGCGCCCCGTACTGGCTTTTCCGCATGGCGAAGAGCGGGAAGTACCGCGAAGGGCTAAGCGAGCGGCTGGGGTTTGTCCCGAAACGACTGCTGGCCGGTGGAGAGCAGCCGGTCATCTGGGTGCATGCTGTTTCGGTGGGCGAATTGCTGGCTTCGGCACGCATGATTGAAGATTTGCGGAAGGAGCTTCCCGGCTGGCGTATTGTGGTTTCGACCACGACCCGGACGGGGCAGGCGCTGGCGCGGCAGCGCTTTGGGGCTGAGAACACCTTTTATTTCCCTTTAGATTTTGCTTTTGCTGTGCGCTCGTATCTGCGCGCGCTGAAGCCACGTCTGCTTGTGCTGATGGAGACAGAGTTCTGGCCGCGTCTGCTGGTAGAGTGCCGCCGGAGCAGCATGCCAGTTGCGGTAGTGAACGCGCGTATCTCGGACCGTTCCTGGCCGCGGTATCGGCGGCTGCAGTTTGTTTGGAGGCGATTGCTGGGTAGTTTGAAGCTGGTTCTGGCCCAGAGCGAGACAGATGTCGAACGCCTGGAGGCGCTTGGCGCTGCGAATGTTCGTTACGGGGGCAATCTGAAATATGACATTCGGATCGCTGCTCCAGCGGCAGTGACGCAGGAACTGGCGAAACAAGTTACGCCCGGCACGAAGGTGCTGGTGTGCGGAAGCACGCTCGAAGGTGAAGAGCAAATCCTGCTCGAAACGGCGCCTTCGGATGTACTGATGATTCTTGCGCCGCGACATCCTGAGCGATTCGAGGCTGTAGCGCGGTTGCTGGAGCGCTGCGGCAGGCCGTGGGTTCGGCGGTCGGGGTGGATGATATCTCCTGTGCCGCTTAATGCTGGAAGTGTGTTTCTGCTGGATTCGATTGGTGAGCTGGCTTCGGTGTATTCGCTGGCCACGGTGGCATTTGTCGGCGGCAGCCTGGCTACCGGCGGCGGCCATAATCCTCTGGAAGCAGCGCAGTTCCGCGTTCCGGTGGTAATGGGCCCACATTATGAGAATTTCCGTGCCATTGTCGATCGATTGGGAGAAGAGGACGCGATTCGCATTGCACCGCCCGGAGAGCTTGCGAAGGAGTTGAAGGTGCTTTTCGAAGACGAAATGACCGCACAAAGTGTGGGGGAGCGCGCCCATTCTGTTTTTAAGGCAGAGGCAGGTGCGACTGCGCGGGCGGTTACCGCGCTGGCTGCTATTGCGCGGAGGGGGGTCTAGTGCGTTGGGGACTGCTGCCGCTGACTCCGCTGTATGCTGCGGCTGTGGCGGCGAAGAATGCTGCGTATGACCGAGGCTGGCGCGCGTCGCAGAGGCTGAAATGGCCGGTCATCAGCGTGGGAAATGTTTCGGTCGGCGGTTCCGGGAAAACGCCGTTTGTCATCGCGCTGGCGAAGCTGCTTAAGCAGCAAGGTATTCATGTCCATGTGCTTTCGCGTGGGTATGGACGCAGCTCGAACGCAGTGGAGCGCGTTGACCCGCTTGGAAACGCCGAGCGGTATGGGGACGAGCCGCTGCTGATCGCGCAATCGGCAGATATTCCGGTGTATGTGAGCGTAAGCCGCTATGAAGCAGGAAAACTGGCTGAGAGTGAACATTCAGGAGCCGGTATTCATCTGCTGGATGATGGATTTCAGCATCGCAGGCTGGGTCGGACTGTCGATATTGGTCTCGTGCATCGCAGTGACTTTGAAGAAGTCTTGCTGCCCGCTGGAGGGTTACGTGAGCCCGTCTCTTCGCTGAAGAGGGCTTCCGTGCTGGTGCTGCGTGAAGAAGATGGCGATCTTGTACAAAAGCTGAAAGAGCGCGGCATCCAAAAGCCGATATGGCGGATCAAGCGTTCCATCGAAGTGTCTGCGGGGCAAGAGAAAGCGATAGCATTTTGCGGCATCGCCAGGCCGGAGGAGTTTTTTGAAATGCTTCGAAGGCACGGCGTGAACGTTATTCTTGCGCGATCCTTCTGCGATCATCATCGCTATAGCGACGAAGACGTGCGGCAATTGGTTCAGCTGGGAAGAGAATATGCGCCGGGTATGTTTCTTACTACAGAGAAAGACCTGGTCCGCTTATTGCCGGCGCAGAAGAAAAGCCTCGACTCTGCTGCGCCTCTGCGTGTGGTGAAGCTTACGGTTGAGTTCTGCAATGAGGCGGCTGTGTTGCGCGATTTACGAGCGCTGCTTCCATCCGGTTTTGACCAGATGCTGTGAGAAAATGAGAGCTTGCCAACAGAAAATCAGCAGTTGCGGGTGCTCATTCTGCGGTTGGGCGCAATGGGCGACATTCTCCATGCTATGCCCGCAGTCACAGCGCTGCGCGTGAAGCATCCTGAATGGTTTATAGGCTGGGCAGTGGAGCCGCAATGGCGCGGATTGTTGGCCGCCGAAGGGGCGGAGACGCGCAGTCCGGCCATGCCGATTGTGGACGAACTACATATTGTTCCTGCAAAAGCGTGGGCGCGCAGGCCATTCAGCGGACAGACGATCGAGCAAATGCGCCAAATACGCCGCGAACTGCGGAGCGCTCAATACGATGTCTGCTTGGATCTGCAGGGCGCGGTGCGTTCGGCCATGCTGGGAAAATGGGCGCACTCGAAACGTCTGATTGGTGAAGAGCAGCCGCGTGAGTGGGCAGCGCGATATCTTTTTGATGAGGCTGTTCCTACGCAGGGAGTACACGTTATTGAGCAGGGCATGGAGGTAGCGAACGCCATAATATCCGAGGAGCTGCCGGTGACGCTGCCCTGGCTGCCGGTGGGCGAAAACGCGGAGCGGTGGTGTGATGAAACGCTTGCGGTGTTTGAAGGAAAGCGCTTTGTGATTCTGAACCCAGGCGCGGGCTGGGGCGCGAAGCGCTGGCCAGCCGAACGTTATGGCGAGATTGCTCGCTTATTTATAGAGAGAGGCTATGGAGTGATTATCAACTCCGGACCGGGCGAGGGAAGGCTGGCAGAAGAGGTAAATCAGGGTGCAAGAAACAAAGCGCTGGCCCTTTCCCCCGCACTTGACGAACTGATTGCGCTTACGCGCCGAACTGCACTTGTGATCGCCGGAGATACGGGGCCGCTGCATCTGGCATCGGCGCTGGGCAAGCCGGTCCTTGGCATCTATGGTCCTACCGATCCGGCGCGCAACGGCCCATTTGGAGGCCGGTTCCGAGTGTTGCGGCATCCGGAGAGCAAGCGCGACCACAGCCGCCGCGCCGAGCCGGAAGCGGGATTGCTCACCATTACACCGAACGAGGTATGGAACGCCGCGATGGAGCTACTGGAAAATGCCTGCTGACTGGAGCCGTATTGCGCGGCGTATTCGCGTGCCGATGGGTTTCATCTTTGCCGGATTCTATATCTGGCTGGCGCGACCCACGTTTATTTCCATGGCATGGAGTCTGCTGCTGGTAATTCCCGGCCTGTGGCTGCGCGGCTACGCTGCCGGATATGTGAAGAAAAATGCCGAACTAACCATGACCGGACCTTACTCATATACGCGCAATCCGTTGTATCTGGGTTCCATGCTTATTGCATTTGGTTTCGCCGCGGCTTCAAGAAGCATCGTGATTGTTCTGCTGCTGGCAGCGCTTTTTGCCCTGATTTATATTCCGGTCATCCGCTCAGAGGAGGCATTTCTGCGCTCTAAGTTTGCCGGGTTTGATGCCTATGCCGCCAGTGTGCCGCGCCTGGTGCCGCGTCTGCGGCCTGCCCGTATCGAAACGGGACAGGGCAATTTTTCTTTCCCCTTGTACCGCAAGCACCGCGAGTACAATGCACTCATGGGTGCGACCGCCATTTACGCTGTGCTCGCCCTCAGAATCATTTTCAAGCATTAGAAGAGTGAGCACGGATATTGAATTGGCGTTCTAAATTTTTTTCTATCGTTTTTTGTTTTTTGTTGCTGACAAACTTGCGGGCAGCCCAGACTCCTCAGAACCTGCCGCAATTGCCTGCTCCCCATCCAGGACTTGGACTCCCGGCAAAGCAAAGCCTCACCTATAGCGTGGATTGGCGTGTCTTTCCTGCCGGCACAGTTACGTTTCATCAGGAAGCAGATGGCGATGTACAACGAATCACCGTTGTCGGCGATTCTATTGGGGCCGTGAACCTCATCTACCGCGTCAGCGACCGCTTTCAATCATCGTTTCATCGCCGCACCGGCTGCTCTGCCGGATTCAGCAAACAGCTGATTGAAGGCCGCCGTCAGGTGAACAGCGATCTGAAATTCGATTACGCGCAGGCGAAAGCTGTTCTCGATGAAAAAAACCTTGTTTCCGGAATCAGCAAACATCAGGAGACGCCGATTCCCGCGTGCGTTTCTGATCTGCTTTCGGCCATTTTTTATACCGCTTCCCAGCCGTTGCAGATAAATCAAAACTTCCAGATTCCAGTCTTTGACGCGGGCAAAACAATTCCTGTGACGATGAAGATTGAGGGCAAGGAATCTCTCAAGCTGCCTTCAGGCACCTATCAGACAGTCCGAGTGCAGCCCACAGCAGATGCCGGTGTGGTGAAGAACCGCGGCAACATCTGGGTCTGGTACACGGACGATGACCGCCACATGCCGGTGCAGATGCGGGCAAGACTTTTCTGGGGAACCATTACGTTCCGGCTTACCAGCATGGATCAGAAATAATTACTGGATTCGATAGCGCTCGCGCATCAATCGCTGCAAGCGTGGCTTATAGATGAGGTTATAGGCCAGTTCTTTGTCAGGGAACATGGCCAGCGCGGCACGGCGGCTGTCAGCCACCATTTCGGCGGCCTCGTCCACGGTCAGGGTTTCGTCCTGACTGATGACCGACATTACCATGTTCATCATCATCTGCAGACGGCGAATTTTGCGCTGCTCTTCGCGCAACTCTTCCGGGGTCTGGCGCGCAGGTTCGTTCGTTTCAGGAGAGTTGATGTGTGTATGCGGAAACTCTCGATTGCCATCAACTTCGCTTGGGCCCATTCCTGTCCTCCATAGGCGACGATTAGGGGCTTGCTTTTCGTCATCCTACAACGGTACAGATGCTCTGCAAATGGAAAAGATGTCAGGTTGTGATCGAATTGGTACGTGGTCAGGGTAGAGGAACTTGTTGCCATCCAGCCGCTGTCACATGTTTGCCGTCTAAATAGAACGTAGAAGCGCCAAGCAGGTCCGTACGATAGGTGCGAGCGCCTGCAGTTTCAAGCTTTTCCAGGGTCTCGAGTTTTGGGTGGCCGTAATAATTATGCTGACCAACAGAGATGACTGCATACGAAGGCGATACGGCCTTTAGAAATGCAGGGGTGGTGGAGGTTTTGCTGCCGTGATGCCCGACCTTCAACAAGTCAGAACGCAGGCCGCCCAGGGCGACCATTCGTGTCTCGCTGAACGCTTCAGCATCGCCTTCGAGCAAGGCTGAAGAATTGCCATAGCTGATGCGCAGCACGAGAGAATCGTCATTGCCGGGCGTTTCTTTCGGGTGGTAATCAGGTGCCGGGGAAAGCACTTGTATCTGCGTACTCCCGAAACGAAATGCATCTCCGGCAGAATGTTGCCGGGTTTCGATATGCAATATCGCAGCTTCCCTTATGATCCGATCATAGGCGGGCGAATCCGGATTGCGGCCAATCCACAGTTCGCGCGGGCGAAAGTTAGCAAGCACAGCCTGCATGCCGCCGATATGGTCGGCGTGGGCGTGCGTGATCGCCACGGCATCAAGTCTGCCAATCCCGCGTGCCCACAGCGCTTGCGAAATCACGTCTTCACCTATGTCGAATTTCGCATCCGGTGATGCGCCGGCAATACCGCCGGCATCGATCAGAAGAGTTTTCCCCTCAGGGGTGATCACCAGCAGCGAATCGCCCTGGCCCACATCAATGGTGGTTATCTCAAGGGAGCCGCTTCGATAAAGCATGCGATGCGGCAGAATGACAATCAAAGCAGCAGCGGCAAGGCAGGCGAAAGCAAGTGTAATTGCCGGTTTCTGTCGCCGGATAATCCATATTGCGAGAACTGTGCAGGTCATCCACAAGGCAACGGTTTGTATCGACGGGGTTGGGATGCGGATATCGCCTGTTATCGAATTGGCAAACAAATGCACCACCCACAACACTGTATGCAGCGCACAAGCCGTTGCTGCAACTGGCACAAATGCTATTGCAGGTGCGACGAGAACAACCAGCAGTGTGAGAATAGCCGACGGGAGCAGGAATCCGAGCAGAGGAACAATGAGGAAATTCACCGGCAGCGCCACTGCGGTAATGCGGTGGAAATAAAGCGCCATCGGCAGCGACATGACGAGTTCGACGATTATGGAAATCAGCAACAATTCCAGAACGCGCAGGCACAACCGCACGAAAAATGAAATGCAGTTGGATATATGCCGGCCAACCAGAAAATGCGCGTGCTCGACAATCAGCCGGAGGCTTACGCGAAACTGCGCGACACGAGGAGGCAACGCCGAGTCAATCGGCAACAGCCAGAGATCACGCAATGCCGCCAGATAAGGCGCGAAAGTCTTTTCCGCAATCGGCGCGGCAATACCCGCAATGGCCAATACGGAAAGCAGTGTCATCTGAAATCCCGCCTCGAACAATGCGTGCGGATTCATCACGAGCAACCCCAGAGCGGCGAATCCGATGGCATTCAAAGCGCTGCGTTCCCGCCATAACAGCCGACCGAGGAGATAGAGCGTGATCATCCAGAAAGAGCGCTGTACCGGCTGACCGTATCCGGTAAAGAGCGCATAGCTGAAAGAGAGCAGGATCGTGAAGCCTGTGGCTACAATGCGCGACATGCGCACGGCCTTTGCAATAAAGAAGACAAGTCCAGCGAAGATCGCCAGGTGCATTCCGGAAACAACCAGCAGATGGAACGATCCTGTGCGTTCAAATCCTGTCCGCACACCACGCGAGAGGTAGCTGCGGTCGCCGGTGAGCATCGCTGTCAGCAAGGTTGCATCTTCGTGGGTCAAGCGAAGGAAGAGAGGAATTTTGTGAGATGATTGCTGCCTCTCTGCAAAGGCAATCAGGCGCTGGCTCGCATTTTGCTGAATAACCCGCAGCCGACAGGTGATTGATGTACGCGACGACTTCCTGACAATGGTAAATAACGCAGCTTTGCCGTTGCCGAATGCGCCGATTCCTTCATGCAACATGTATGCGCGCTCATTCCAGACGCCGGGATCCAGATATCGCTCCGGCTGTCGCATCGTTACAGCCGCGCGTACGGTATCCGAACATGCAATGCGCGGAAATGCGAAGTCAATCGGCGCATAGATCGTAAGCGAGAGACCGCCTGTCAGCGGTTGCGGCGTGCCATCACTCCCAATTACCGAAGTCAGGTTTAGTTGCATTTGCTGGCTTTGTTCGTTGCGCGTTTTTTCAGAGAAAGGAAGCGCCGATTCCGTTCGACGCATTGGCCCAAATCGAACTACAGTTCCTTCGACGATACGCATCGATCCATCTGCCAGCAGACTCAGTTGTGTTTGTGGAGATGGGAGCGGAGCAATCTCAGCGCATAAAGCTCCGAGAATGAGAAAAACAGCGCCTAAAGGCAGCAGTGAAGTCCTCTGTGCCTTATAAGCCGCAAGCAGGCATAGACCGCCGGAGAGTGCGAGTCCAGCGAGCAGCAGTACGGGAACCAGCCATACAAAAGAGGCAACAAATATTCCGCATGAAAAACAAACAGCGGCAAACAACAAAGGAACAAAATGGAATTTTAGCGGCTCAGTCACTGGAGAGAATGGCGTTGCCTGAGTCATAGTTGGGTCATCACATCAGCAGGACTCGAGCAGTTTGTCAATCGAGCGACAACACCGTGACGCTCTCGAGATGAAAGGTCTGCGGGAACAGGTCCACCATGTGTATGGTTCTGATGTGATAGCCGGATTCTACCAATCCATGCAGGTCGCGCGAGAGCGTTGCCGGGTCGCAGGAGACATAAACCATGTTTTGCGGCCTTACTTTGGTAAGCATGTTGACGACACTATTCCCGAGTCCGGTACGCGGCGGGTCAACGACGATCAGATCCGGGCGTGGTCCGTGCTGCCGTCGAAGAAATTCAAGCGTGCCGCTCTGAACGGCTTTGTGCGTGTCTCCCGACAAATTTCTGCGCAGATCGGATGCCGAAGACGGAGCGGCCTCAACTGCTATAACTTTCTCGAATTTATGGCTAAGCGCCTGTGCGAACAGTCCCGCGCCGGCGTATAAGTCCCAGGCGAGTTTGCCGGAAAATTCGGTTGTGACAAGCTCCACCAGGCGATCAATCAGGAAGCGGTTGACCTGAAAGAATGAGCCTATACTCACCTGATAGGCAAATCCGGCAGCCCGATAGGTAAGCGTCTGCGCTCCCCATTCGGCAATTTTCTCGTCTTGAGATTGAAAAATGGCGGCGCCGGCAAGCGCGGGAATATCTTCGCGTAGCGCTTCGCAGATTTCTTTCAGCGTTGAGGCTGTTTGTTGGGTCCATAAAGAAATGAGCAGTTCGCTCTCATCTGCGCTGGTAAAGAATTCAATCTCGTTGAAGTTCTGAATGTGTTCCCTGCCTAAGGTGGTGATAGCCTTGATTGCCTGCTGGATGAGCGGCGCAGAAATCGGGCAGCGGCTTACTGGCAGGTTCTCCTGCGAAGCGCGCTTTTTATAACACAGCGCGAAGGGATCACGGTGCACGTGAAGACGCGCGCGGTTGCGGTAACCCAGGGACTCTGCGAAGACCGGAATGATCTCAGGGAGCGATGTAAGTCGCGCTCTCTCCAGCGTTTCGCGCAGGATATTTGTCTTCAGCGCGATCTGCTTCGCGTAAGTTGCATGCTGATAATGGCATCCGCCGCATGCCCCGAAATAGTCGCAGGGCGGAGCAGCGCGCTCAGGTGACGGCTCCAGCACAGCCTCCAATTCCGCATTCGCAAAGCTGCGCTTGTCTTCGGTAATTTGCGCCTCAACAACTTCCCCCGGCAGCGTGAAAGGAACGAAGATCGCTTTGCCTTCAGCGCGCGCTAATCCCGCGCCACCGTAGATGCATTTTTCAATCTGCAGCTTCATGACGGGCTCATATAGAAGAGGCTCAGACGCGGTAGACGATATTTCTCAAGCAAACGCTTCTGCAGAAATTGCTGCTCGATTTGTCGAATCTGATGGGCCTGCATGCGCCGTTTGTAAGGAGCCAGCTCGCGCGTCGCCTGTTCACGAATGGCCGCCAAGTCTGCTTCGGGTGTGATTGTCAGCAGGACGGCGAAAAGTTTCTCTTCCAATATTGTGAGAGTGCGCTCCAGCTCTTCTAAATTCGGCTGCTGTGTTCGGACGGCTGCGGCTAGTTCCAAGAGACGCTGACTCGTTTCATTGGCAGTCTGTTGCGCAATTTCATTCAATATGGCCTGGAGAAGCATATCGGCACAGGATTCGAGATGCGTGAGGATACGTTCAGTCTCAAAGCCGGGGGCAGGGTCAACACTGCCGTGTGCCGGAGCGGCGCCCACCGAAGCCTCTTTCATTTCCTCTACGGCAGCCATAACTTCCTGCGCGCAGTAGGCCAGACCATTGACGCGACGAACGCGCGCGCGGCTTTTGCGCGACTCATATTTATCGAATGCTGCATCTATGCCGCGCAGAACAGCAGTCAGCGGCACGCCGGCTTCACGCCAGGTCTCGATTAAAGCCCAGTCAAGGGTAGAAAGCAGCAGCAGCGAACCGCGACGGCGCTGAAAGTGCTCTTCTATTTCTGTGAAGTAATTGAAATAGTTTTCCAAAGTACGACGATATCAGGAGCGAGATGGTTGCGCTTCAGCTAGGCTTCCCGTGCTTTTTGTTGCACGATTACGCTCATAAATGATGCGCAGGCCGTCGAGGGTGAGTGTGTCGTCTACCGCTGTGATGTACTTCGATTCGCCCGCAATGAGGTGCGCGAGCCCGCCAGTGGCTATGCATCTGGTGTCCGGGCCGAGCTTGGCAATCATGCGCTCCACAATGCTGTCGACCAGACCAATATGCCCGTAGAAAAGGCCGATCTGCAGATTATCGACTGTATTTGTTCCAATGATTTTCGCGGGTTTCTTAATTTCCACACGAGGAAGCCGCGCCGCCCGCGCGAACAACGCTTCGGCTGAAATGTTCAGTCCCGGCGCGATGGCGCCGCCGAGGAACTCGCCTTTTTTTGAGATCACGTCGAAGTTGGTTGCCGTCCCGAAATCAACAACAATACATGGCCCGCCATATTTCTGAAAGGCGCCTACGCAATTTCCAACGCGGTCTGCGCCTACTTCGCTCGGATTGTCAGTAAGGATCGGCAGCCCAGTTTTAACACCCGGTTCGATAAAGAGCGGCTTGTGGTGGAAATAGCGTTCGCAGAAGACACGCAGAATCCAGTCCATGGGCGGCACGACAGAAGCGACAACGATTCCGCTGATCTCGCTGCTTTCTATGCCTTTGCTCTGCAAAAGGTTCTGTATCAGGATGCCGTATTCGTCGGCAGTCTGAGCATGTCGCGTGCTGATGCGCCATGTCGCCCGCAGGTCGTCGGTCCGTCCATCACTCAGCAGAGGATAAATCGCAATGACCGTGTTTGTGTTGTTTACGTTCAGTACCAGAAGCATGTGTCAGAGCCTATCTAATTTCCCGAACGCCGCCGGAGAAGACGGCGCGCAAACCTTCCGATGTACGCACCTGCAGGAAACCGCGCGTGTCCAGTCCTTCGGTGATGCCTTCAAATCCCTCGATCTCTTCTACGCGCACCTGCTTGCCCCGCACCCAGCTGGATGCCTGCTCCAATCGATCAAGAACTGAGCGCCGGGCACGCTCCGCATGAACTGGATCAGAGAGCGCGAGCACTTCACGATGGAGTGATTGTAACAGGGCAATGAGCAGGTCCTGACGTGCCCATTGGCGTCCTGTTTCGATCTGCAGTGACGTGGCAATACTGCTCAATTCCGGTGGAAACTGCTGCTGGTGCACGTTGATGCCGATGCCGATGACCAGGTGCCGGATGCGCGTAACCTCAGCGTTGAGCTCGGTGAGGATACCGCAGAATTTGCGCGGTCCGAAAAGGAGATCATTGGGCCAGCGCAGGTCACAGGCCAACGATGTGACCTGCATGACAGCATCGCGCACAGCCAGACCGGCAGCAAGCGAAAGCCACAGTACGTCCGCCGGCGCGATGCGGGGACGCAGCAAAACGCTGACATACAGGCCAGAGCCGGGAGGCGACGACCACGCATGCGCTCCGCGTCCCCGGCCTGCCGTCTGCTCATCAGCGAAGTAGACGGAACCATGCGGCGCGCCTGCTTCGGCCTCCTTCATGGCATGTGTGTTTGTCGAGTGAATTGTGGAAAAGAAATGCAGCTTGCCGGTAAACGGAGTACCGGCGAGGGCATGATGGAGTGCAGAGATATCGAACGGGTCATCCATGAAATGCTGTCATCCTGAGCAACGCGAAAAATCTGTTGTTCCCGCGCGGGAGGTGAATGCGGACTTTGATCTATCGGTTTGCTGAGACAGAGAAAAGCAGATTCTTCGCTTCTCTCAGAATGACAAACCAATCAATAAATTTCCGCAGTGATCTTCATGCTGAGATCTACAGCAACAGCAGAATGCGTAAGCGCGCCAACCGAAATATAGTCCACGCCGGCAAGCCCATATTTACGGATGTTCTCAATCGTAATGCCGCCCGAGGCTTCGATCGGAATTTTAAGGCCGCGCTCGCGCACAATACTGACTGCTTTCTTTACTTCAGCGGGAGTCATGTTGTCGAGCAGCAGCGATTCGGCGCCATGGTCGAGTGCTTTTTCCAGTTCAGCAAAGGTGCGTACTTCGATATCGATGGTCTGCCCCGGTTTGCGCAGCTCGTGCGCACGCTTCAAAACTTTTTCGATGCCGCCACCAAGTGAAATGTGATTGTTCTTGATCAGGATGCCGTCGGAGAGATCAAGGCGATGGTTTTCACCGCCCCCGCAGCGCACAGCATATTTATCCAGAAGGCGAAGCCCGGGAATCGTCTTGCGTGTGTCCAGTATGCGAGCGCCGGTTCCGGCAACCGCATCGACATATTGCCGCGTCATGGTGGAGATGCCGCTCATGCGCTGCATCAGGTTGAGGATGACGCGCTCGCAGGCAAGAATGACGTTGGCATTGTGACGGATGACCGCAACAGCATGGCCTTTGGTAACGCGCACGCCATCAAATATCTCCGGATGATGAACAACTTCATAACGGCCATGGCTGCGCTTATCGAGCCGCGCGAAGATTTCCAGGAACCGCGGAATGCAGCCGAGGCCGGAGATAACGCAGTCCTGCTTCGCGACGATAGTAGCTGAAGCGCGCAGGCCGGGGTCAATAGTCACGGCTGTTGTGACATCACTTGTGGCCTTGTCCTCGACCAGGGCCTGCTCCAGAATTGCCTCGATTCGTCTGCTCTTCCAATCCATAATTCAAGCGTCCTTTGTTGTTCCTCCGCGCGATTTGTCATCCTGAGCGAAGCGAAGGATCTGCTTTCAGCCCAGGTCATCGAGCGCTTTATGTGTTTTTTCAATGAGTACAGCCAACTCCGTCGCACGCCTGTGCAGGCCTTTTACTACCTGCTCCGGGGCTTTACTGAGGAATGCCTCGTTACTAAGCTGCCGGTCGGCATTGGCTTGTTCTTTCTCAAACCTTGCCAGCTCTTTCGTGAGCCGCTCGCGCTCTGCAGCGACATCAATTTTGCGTTCGTAAATCACCTGAACGTCAAACTTCGGAGTTGATCGAATGCCTGTGCCTTCGAGAGAAGCGGTTACAAAATCCATTGTCTCTGTGCGCGCAAGCTTCTGCACAACCACACCATTGTCTCCAAAGACCCTTTCCAAGCCGTTGTCAGTTCGAATACGGATGGGCACAGTGGCCTTCTCTTCTACGCCGAGATCTTTGCGCGTTGCGCGAATGGAAATAATCAATTCCTGCAACTGCTGCATCTCGCCTTCGACTTCGGGGACCTGTCGCAACGGATCAGCCTGCGGGAAGCGTGATAAGGCAATGGATTTCGCTGGAGGTCTGCCATCGTATACCGCATGCCAAAGCTCTTCAGTAAGAAATGGCATAAAGGGAGAAAGCAGACGCAGTGCTGCTTCGAATGTGCTCAGCAACGTTGTTAGTGCTGCCCTGGTGGCCTGCTGGTCCGCAGACTTGCTGAAATCCAGACGCAGCTTGACGATCTCCAGATACCAGTCGCAGAAATCACCCCAGAAGAATTGATAGACCAGATTCGCTGCCTCGTGGAAGCGATACTCGCTGAGCGCTTTATTTACTTCTGCGGCTGTGCTGTTCAGGCGCGAGGTGATCCATCGGGCTTCGATGGGTGCGAGTGCATCCGGGGCAGGCGCACCGGCCAGAGTCTGTGGATCGACAACAATGCCGGCTTCTGCAGCCCGGTCTACATTCATAAAAATGAACCGGGCCGCGTTCCAGATTTTGTTGGCGAAGGCGCGATAGCCCTCTGTGCGTGCTTCATTAAAGGCGATATCGGTTCCCGGAGACGCCATCGACGCAAGCGTGAAGCGCACAGCATCCGTTCCATATTTGCTGACGATCTCAATTGGATCGATAACGTTGCCTTTGGTCTTCGACATCTTCTGGCGGTCGGCGTCGCGCACCAGAGCGTGAATATAGACCTCGCGGAAGGGCACAGCGTCTTTGAGTGTTCGTTCCGAGCCGTCGGCCATCGGCACATCCAGCATGAAGTGGCAGCCGAGCATGATCATGCGCGCCACCCAGAAAAAGAGAATATCGAAGCCGGTGACGAGCAATTGTGTCGGGTAGAAGACATCCAGGTCGTGCGTGTGCTTTGGCCATCCGAACACGGAGCAGGGAAGCAGTCCGGAAGAGAACCACGTGTCGAGCACATCGGTTTCCTGTTGCAGGTCGGCGCTGCCGCAATGCGAACACTGCGCCGGAGTTTCGCGTGCCACAGTGATCTGTTTGCAGGTGCGGCAATGCCATGCAGGAATACGATGACCCCACCAGAGCTGGCGCGAGATGCACCAGTCATGGATGTTCCGCATCCACTCGAAATAGGTTTTGGCGTACTGTTCCGGCGTGAATTTGATATAGCCCTGTTCGACGGCGGCGATAGCTTTATCGGCCAGCGGCTGAATCTTGATGAACCACTGCATCGAGAGCCGCGGTTCTACCACCGACTTGCATCGATCACACTTGCCGACGGAGTTCGTGTGGTCTTTCGCTGCCACCAGCAGGCCCTGCGCTTCCAGGTCAGCCAGAATCCGCTTGCGCGCCTCGTAGCGGTCAAGCCCGGCATACGCGCCGCCTTCGGAGTTGATGTGCGCGGTTTCGTCCATCACGTTGATGGAAGGCAGGCCATGCCGCTGACCTAAAGCGAAATCATTGGGATCGTGCGCCGGCGTCACCTTCACTGCGCCGGTGCCGAAATCAGCGCTCACCCATGAGTCGGTGATGACTGGAATCTCACGGTCCATCAACGGCAGTCGCAGCCGCTTCCCATGCAGATGCTTATAGCGCTCATCGTCCGGGTTCACTGCTACAGCTACATCTCCCAGCATGGTTTCCGGACGCGTTGTAGCAATGGTAAGAAACTGCCCCGGCTCTTCGACAACCGGATAGCGAATCTCCCACAATTTACCTTGCTGCTCTTCATGTATTACTTCGAGATCACTGATGGCCGTCTGCTGTACCGGGCACCAGTTCACGATGTAGGCCCCGCGATAGATCAACCCCTGCTCATGGAGCTTTACGAATGCTTCGCGCACGGCTACAGACAGGTTGTCGTCCATGGTGAAGTATTCGCGTGACCAGTCCACGCTCGCGCCGAGACGCTTCATCTGATCAAGAATTGCGCCGCCGTAATGCTGCTTCCACTGCCACACACGTTCCACGAATGCATCGCGGCCAAGCTCCTGCCGCGTCTTGTTTTCGGAGGCAAGCTGGCGCTCGACCATCATCTGCGTCGCGATGCCGGCATGGTCGGTCCCGGGAAGCCACAGCGCCAGGTCGCCCGACATACGCCGCCAGCGGGTGAGGATATCCATCTCCGTCTGGTTGAGCATGTGGCCCATGTGCAGGCGGCCCGTGACGTTCGGCGGAGGCAGCAGAATGGTGAAAGGAGGCGCATTGGGAGCACCTGCGGGTGTAGGCACGTCGAAGAGGCGTTCGCGCACCCAGTATTCCGCCCAGCGATCTTCAATCGACGTGGGATCATAAGCTTTGGGTAGATCGTGCGACATTCTGAAGAGAACCTAACCTTTCACGATAAAGCATTTACGAAGAAGCAGAAAGGCCGCCGAAGAGGCGGCCTTCGTTGTTTTAACTGATTCTGTCTTAGAACGGATTCAGCTTGTCGAGACCGGTCTTCTTTTTCTTGCTCGAAGACTCCTTGCTCTTGTCGACAGGAACGTTCTTGGCCTTGCCCTTCTTCGTTCCAGTCTGCACCTGAGCAGGCGTTTGCGGCTGGCTGCCGGCTTTAACATCGTTGACCTGGTCTGGCGCTGCCGCCGGCTTATCGACGGGTGGCAACGCAGTATTCGTGGTTGCCGGACCCACTGGCTTAAGTCCGTAGTTGTCGGCAGCAGGATTTCCGGGAACCGGTGTTGGAGATGCAGCGCCGTTGCCTGGAGCCGCTTCATTGCCGGTGCCCGCGGCTGAGGCAGGCGCGACTCCGGTTGAACCTGTCGAATTGCTGCCTGGATTCAGGATTTCTACGCTGGTGGAGTTGCCTCCGCTATTACCCGTCGGGATGGCTTCCATCTCGACAGCTCCGCCGTTGTTGGCCCCGGCCGCTGAGGTCCCTGCGCCGGATGCCGCCGCCGCCGAAGCCGTTGCAGTGCCTGCGCCGTAACCAGGGCCAGCAGGAATAGGCTGGTTCTTCATCGCGGCATTAAACATGGCTACCGTGGTGTCGCGAACCTGAGGAGCCGTAGTCTGCTTGGGATCAGCCATAGTTGGCTCACCCACACGAGCAGC
>DATGMQ010000050.1:0-136688 GCA_035293545.1 Alloacidobacterium sp.
ACAAACAAGCAGATCGGCACGGCTCTTTCCATCAGTGAGAACACGGTTCGAAACCATGTGAACAGCATTATGGAAAAGCTCGAGGTTTCTGACCGCACCGAAGCTGTTGCTGTAGCAATTCAGCAAGGGATTATTCAAATCAGGGATTGAAGTCTTTCCGGATCAACACCGCGCTCTTATGAAGATCTCTCTTTCCGGATTGCTGCCTCTAACATGCCGAATTCGAGTCTACGGTCTGATTCTTTGAGCCGCTTTGCGAAGAGCGCGAGCGCAATCACGATGAAGATACTCCGGAGGGGACCCACATGATGGCGCCTCGCAGTTGCTGGTCTTCTATCTGAGTGAGGCCCGAGCGCTGAGTACTGAAGGAATATGCGGGAAACCACACGACTGTAGCGAAGGTCAGAAGGGCACTAAGGGCGCTGCAATGCAGGGCGGTTCCAAAGACATACAGCGTTGCGCCTCCGTAACTCATTGCCGACCGTCCGACCCATAGAGCGCAGACCAGAACAGCACCGCCGACAGGAAAAAGCGAGATCCGTTCTAATAAACAATCTCCGTACAAAACAGGGGAGGGGATCTCAAGGGCCGGTCGTTCGCGGTTGATACGGTTCAACCGAGAGCAGGTTCCCGAGCACGGTCCGCTCCTGCGGCGAGAACTGCTGCTGGAAGCGCGCTGAGTTCAGGATCGATTGCCGCTGTTCCGGCGGAACGCCGCGCAGGTCCTGAAAGGCGCGCCGCATCTCATTTTGCCGGTCAGCCGGCATCTGATGGAAGGCCTGCGATGCGCCGCGAACTCCAGCCTTCTGCTCCGGAGTCAGGCGCTCGAACATCTCGTTCCGCTGCAGCATCCTCTGGCGCTGCTGCGGAGGAGCGGTGTCCAGAGTATGCATCCGATTGATGAGCCGCTGCTGCTGGTCCGACGGAAGTTTGTTGAATCCGGGTTCCTTGCGCAGAGCGTTTTCCCGCTGCTGCGGCGTCAGGTTCTGGTGCTTGTTGAACCAGTCCGGCAGATGTCCCGGCTGCGCAGGACGGCTGGTAAACTGCGGCGCATTCAAGTGCGGCTGCGATTGGGGTTCCGGCTGCGCCTGTGGACGCATCTGTTGCCGCGGAGCTGCCGGTTGTGGTCGCGGCTGCTGGCGCGGAGCCTGCATGTGAGGCTGTCCGCCGCCGTGGTGCTGCCCGGCAAATGCTGAAGAGGAGGTGAATCCCAAAGCGAGCAGAAAAGCTATAGACAGAACGCCGGCATTTTGCCATCTGCGTATCGTGTTCCGTCGTTCCAGTGCTCGCATCGTAATACTTTCCAAGGCTCGTTCGCTGAGTCGTGCGCGGCGCAGCTATCGATTAAGAATCTCGCAGCCTCAACGCCGGTCTTCATATTTTTACTCGGTCCTACAGGCTATTGGACGAGTTGCCGCTATCGTCCTGATCGCTTTGGTCCAGCGAGTTCAACTGCTGAAAGACCTGCGCGTTGTCATCCAGAGATTTCAGGTCTTCGACTGTGGCCGAGGTCTTTACCTGGGTCGCCGGATGCGATGACATCAATCCGGCATACGTGCCCCCACCAATAATAATCAAAAGCGCCAGCGCCCCGACCGCAATTGGACGCAGATGGGTATTGCTGCCGTACAGAATGCGCGCGCGCATGCGCTCGATGAGGCCCGCAGGCTCGGACCTTTGCTCCTCGCGCAGGCGCACGGCGAGCTTCGAATCGAAGTACGGCGAAGGCTCCGGCGCTTCCCATGTGTCCATCAGGCTCATGGTCGCTTCCAGGGATTTCAGTTCCTCGCTGCAGGCGGCGCACTCCTTTACGTGGCTGCGCACATCGGCTGGAACCGATTCCGGATCAAGGAGCAGGTTCGCAAGGTTCGCTTTTACTTTCCGGCAGATCATAATTTCCTCATTACTTCTTTAAACTCTTTAAACAAATTCTTTCAATCTCTCCCGCAACGTCTGATACGCGCGGAAGAGCAGTGATTTGGTGGCGGACTCGCTCAGCTTCAAAACTTCGCCGATCTGCTTGTAGTCCATCCCTTGATACTTATGCATCAGCACCGCCGTCCGCTGGCGCTCAGGAAGCGCCATCACATGCTGGCGAATGGCCCGCATCCGTTCATCGCGGACCAGGTCCTGCTCGACGGAAGGTGTTGCGTCAGCCACATCGGGAGTTGTGCCCGTTTCCGGATCGGGTTGATCCAGATACACATTTTGCGCTGCCCGCTCATGCTTGGTGTCTCTGGCATGGTTTACGCCCAGGTTTGTGGCGATCCGGTAAAGCCAGGTTGTAAACCGCGCCTCGGCCCGATAGGTCTGACGCGAGCGGTAGACCCGCAGAAATACCTCCTGCGCCAGCTCTTCCGCCACGGCCTGATTGTGCACCATACGGAACATGAAGTGAATGATGGGCTTACGGTATTTCTCAATCAGGTAATTGAAGCCCTGATCATCCCCTTCGGCTACCCGCAGCATGATTTCCGCGTCGCTCAAAGCACTCCAGTCGGAGACTCTTGCGAGAGGAGCACTTTCCTTGCGGACACCCTTCAACTGCGGCCTGTCAAGAACTCGGTCAAGGGCGATGGTTGCCATACCTTTACCAACACCGGAACCGTCGTCAGGTTGCGGAAAGGACGCATTTTCCTCAGGCTCCTGGGAACCCTCGTTCCACTCCTCCGGGACAGACCCATCTTCTTCGTCGCCATGTCGGGTTAATTTGCCGCCATCAGACGGTTTTGGAGAAGGATTCGGGTCGCGAAGAGCCATAAATTTCTGCTTATTTGATTGTAAACAGATGCCTCAATGGATTTATAAGAATGGGGTTTCTTCGGAATTTGTGTCAAAATCCGGCTTTTCAGGCTGTTTGCAGACACAGATACGGATGATATTCTAAAAATGAGTTTCGATCCTTCCCTTTGGGCGCATAACTCAGCGGTAGAGTGCCACCTTCACACGGTGGAAGTCGTAGGTTCGAATCCTGCTGCGCCCACCATAAGAATCAAAGACTTAGAAACATAGCATCCCAAAGATCACGGCATTTTACGGCAAATTGAGAGCGACAGTTTCGTCCTCCTCTAACGCCGCATCCGGTTTGGGAATTCCATCCCGCAATCATCTGAATGTATGTGATATGCGGAGACTCGGAAAAGCCGATTCAGGCCCTTTTTTCTCTTTAGCGCTGGGTTGTTTGGCATGGAAAAAGATTGTCCGTAAGTTTGTCACCTCACTCCTGAGATGTGAAAACAAAAGGCCCTCTCCGCTTATTCGGGAGAGGGCCTTTGCAATCGGAACGTGTTTTAGTCGTCCAGATCAGCTTTCGCGGGCGCCGGGTGCCTGAAGTCGCTCGGCGGCCGAACTGTTTTTTCGCCCGGATAAGGACGAGTGAACCCGGTGGACATGTACCAGTTAAAGTGGTTGACTGCGTCCGGGTCTTCGGCGTCGGGTTTGGTCAGTTTACCGGCGAAGATCTGCGTCTTCTTCCTGAGCCAGGCCGTTCTCAGGGCTTTGACTGCAGCACTGCTGGTTGTGTTGTCAGCAGTGGTTGTGCTCGCTGCCACGCCCTGGTCCAGCGGTACCTGGTTCGGCACGTGAGTCCATGGCTTGAAATTCTCGGCGGGCGGCTCGCCCTCGACAAACGCGGTCCGCATTGGCGACGCTACGAGGTCGAACTGGTTCATCGGCGGCAGACCGAGGATTTGCTCGATCGTCCGAGTCATGTTGACCTGCGTATAGTAAGTGTGGTCGGTAGGACCATTCTGTACTGCGTAGGGGCTGATGACATAGCCTGGGCTGCGATGACCATCGACGTGGTCGACGCCGTTCTGCGCATCATCTTCCTCGATGAAGATCGCTGATGACTTCCACACTTTACTGTGGCTGATGTAGTCAATGATGCGACCAATGGCCAGGTCGTTATCGGCCTGTTCGGCATCCGGAGTCGGCGGACCGCCGGTGTGATCGCACATTACCCAGAGAATGCTCAACGCAGGCACAGTGCCGGCCGCTTCATCCTTCTTAAAGTCCTGCAGCCACAGATCGACACGGAACTGGTCGGGGATGCCTAAATCGAAGAGAGGGAAATTTGGGACAAGGTGGTCAGCTACAGCCGGGATAGAAGAATATGCGTGAATCGTGTTCTGATAGTAGAGCGTCTTCTCCAGTCCAGCCTCAAAGCGTTGCGAATCGGTGTAGAACTGGCTCCAGCTGGGTTCGCTGGTTGATCCGTTCGGCTGCGTGTATGTATCGTTCTCGACGTATTCGCCGTAGATTTTTACAGGGAGACCCTTGTCCGCCGCTTCCGAGAACAGGAAACCCTTTTTCTGGTAAGCGAGCGCATCACCCGCGCTGCCCCCCGGATAGCTGCGTACCCAGTCAGGCGACTGGATATCGTCGGAGTAAGGCGCCATGCCCTCGGTGATCCACTGATGACCGTCAGCCGACTGGCGGCTTGGGTCATAGAAATTGTCGAGGAGCGGGAAGCGCTTCACCAGCTTATGCACATTCGGCGTGATCTTGCCGCCGAATACCGCCAACGAGCTGTCGCCATCGCCGGCCGGCACGTCGCCCAGAATCTGATCATAGGTGCGGTTTTCACGGATGATCAGGAACACGTGCTTAATCAGTGATGGATCGCCAATCTTTTTCGGGATTGCGACAGGCTGGGCATCCGGGCTACCTCCGGAGGCAGACTTGATATTTTCTGTCAGGTCCCAGTGGTTATTTTCGAAAACCTGCTTCGTCATTGCTTCCAGCTTCTCGTTTTTCGGCACACGTACGATACTGACGGTTCCATTGTCCTGGTGGGTGTTGTAATCGGTAACGCCGAAATCAGTTTCGAAAGAATTACGCGCGCCGATGCCTTTGTCGTTGGCAACAATGAGCACGTTATCCGCCTCGTCCAGCACGACCGAGCTGGGGGCATAGGCCACGGGGATCATGCCCATGACGGGATTTACGCCACGGCTCAGATCAACTACCTCGATGGCGTTGGCATTGTAAAGCGCGACATAAGCAATGCCTTTTTTGCCGTCGACAGCAATCGAGTTCGGTCCAGCGCCATAGATTGACTTTTTCCTGCCGGGCAATTTTATTGGCAGACCAAGATCAATTGTTCGAGATACATCATTCGTATCCGTGTCAATGACCGAGATGGTGTCGCTATAGGCATTGGCGACCAGCAGGTATTTTCCATAAAATGCCATTCCGGTCGGGTGCAAACCTGTCGAGATAGTATGGGTGACCTTCATTTTGGCCAGATTCACGACAGAAACAGTACCGGTGATCGCAGCGCCAACCTGCGGGTCGGCAACGATTTCAGTACCGGCGGAATAGATCTGGAAATCGCCTTCCGTAGCAGCCCGGCCACCCTCGTTACTGACGTAGGCGGTTTTGCCGTCGCTGGAGATTAAGATGCTATGCGGCGCATTGCCAACGCGGATCTGCTCACCCTGCATTGGCGTTCCCGCCGTCAGGTCGATTTTGGCAAGCGTATTGTTCTGGTTCAACAGGGCATAGACGCTCTTGCCGTTCCTGGAGATTGCGATACCGCCCGGATAAGAAGTACTGCCGGTGAAGAACGTGCCGCAGGGCGCGCCATCCCCCGCGGGGCTGTTTGAAAAGCAGGTGATAAAGGAATTGTTCGGAGGCACATTGACCTGGGCGTCATCTGTCAGCAAGCCATCCTCAGAGACTCTGGCGATGGTGACATTGCTGCTGTCCTGACTAAATACCAGGTATTTGCCATCTGGCGAATAGGCTATGCCACTATAGCTGCCGCTTGAATCCTGTCCGAACGGGATGTAGTTCTGCAGGACATCGCCAGTCTTTGTGTCGAAGACCTCGACGGCCTGCGATGCGCCCATGGTGAGGACGGCGGCGGTATGAGTTTTGACATTCGGGTTCAGCGCGATGGCCTTGGCACGGACCCGGATACCCAGATCGACCTGTTTGCCAGCCGGGGTGATGATCTGGCCATCGCTTACGACCCACGAGCCGTTCGGCTGCGGACCGGTGGCGTAAGTCGGAAACGGTTTGGATTGACCAAAGAGCATGGGAACGCTCAACGCTGTCGCCACAAGTCCGGCGAGCGGACGCAAGCAGTTGCGCCGAGAACTATTTTTAGAATCGTTTCGGGGGGTATTGCGAGACATCTACCGTTCTCCTTCTTTTTCATTACGGGGAATTTTTCATCGCGCAGCCGGGATCAGCCATGCGACATCGGATGGAGACACGACCAGCGCAGTTCCGCACATCGCAGTCACCAGGATTTATAACGACCCTGTAATGGACTTAACTGCGCTCGAGAGCCAGATTAGAAAGGCGCACCGTACAGCGGGATGACGGCAAGATTACAGTTTTGTCATTTTGTTCTCGAGAGAGGTCGAGGCGAGGCAATCAGATGGTGGCTACTGACTTAAAAAAACATCCATAACGATTCACCGGATCAACAAAACCGCCGGCGATTGGGGTTTTGATGCAACGTTAATCGCTGTGTTATTTGCCGATAACGATTTCTTATTATTACGGATTTGTCATTTAACACTTTCAGATAAACACATGGACAGGCAGGACGACCGCCATGGGATGAACTATGGCGTGTCACCGCTGCGTCAAGGCCCATTAACAATTCTGGTGACCACCCGATTCCCCCCATTGGGAGGCTGTATGCATCGTGAGTTGGAGAATAGTCTGCAGATCGTCAGAAAGAATTTTGCGCTTCGACGCCTTCGTGCCTCGATCGTGCTCAGTGTTGCCTTCTTTTTTGCGGCTAAAAGTTTCCCGCAAATTGACCGCAGTGGTTTGAGCGGTACCGTCACCGATTCATCGGGCCGGCTGCTGGCGCAGACGCGCGTGACGGCTGTGCAGAACTCGACCCTGCTGCGGCGCGAAACCGTGTCGTCCTCCACTGGGAGCTACGACATTCCCGAGTTGCCGGTGGGTACTTATACCATCACCTTTGATCATCCCGGCTTCAAAACTCTGACGTTTGTCGATGTGAAACAGGTGATTGGGCGGACCCGCGCTCTTGATGTGACGCTGCAGGTTGCAGGAGGCGAGGAGCGCGTAGATGTATCGGCCAGCTCGGAGCAGATGGACAACAGCACCGACGCGCTCGGCGGGCGTATCGATAAAGTGCAGGCGGATAAGCTGCCGACTAACGGCCGCAACTGGGCGACGCTGACGGCACTGGTGCCTGGCGCTGTGGATACCGGAGGAAGCAATCAGCGGTCCATTCGATTTGCAGGACGCGGACGTGATGATGACAACTTTACGTATGACGGCATCGATGCCACCAACATCATCAATCAACCGCAGCAATCCTATGTGCGGCTCTCCATTCCGCTGGACACGATCGAGGAATTTCGTATTGATTCGATGCTCTCGACTGCGGAAGCCGGGGCGACAGGAGGACCGCAACTGGCGGTTACTTCACCGTCGGGCACGAATCAATGGCACGGGAGCGCATTCGAGTTTTTGCGCAACAATGTCTTCGACGCAGAGCAGCCCGTGCCGGTTACGACGGCGCCGCAACCGCCTTTTCGCCTGAATCAGTTTGGCGGAACACTTGGCGGGCCCATCGCGCATGATAAGACTTTTTTCTTTCTGGCCTATGAAGGGTACCGGCAGCGCTGGGGATTTCCTCTTACCGGTTATGTGCCGAGCAGTGCGTTTCGCGCCCGAGTTCTTGAGGCTTCGCCGGAGCTGGGGCAGATTGTGAACGCATACCCGCTCGGCACTGCGCCGACCAGCGATCCGAACATAGATCAATTCACCAGCGAAGGCACGCAGGTAGTCAATGAGAACTCAGCCATGATACGGCTGGACCAGCGTTTCTCGGAAAAGACCACGGCATTTATGCGCTTCAACTATGACCGCGCGGTCAATACGCAGCCGCTGGCGAGTTCGGGCAATTATCTAGAGGACCTGCAGCAGCTGACATCGGCGCCCGTCAATGGAGCCATCGAGTTGCTCCACATCTTCAATCCCAATCTGGTGAATGAGTTCAAGTTCGGATTCAATCGCGGCACGGCCGACACCTACGATCTCAATCACACTGGAATTCCCTACGCGGTTTCTGTCTCGGGATTCACCACGCTGAGTAACAACCGCATCAGCACGGGCGTGGGCAATTCGTTTTCAGAGATCGATAATCTGACGTGGATCAAAAACCGGCATACGGTGAAAGCCGGAGTCGAGATCCGGCGTATTCAGCTCAACCAGGGTAACACCGAGAGTGGAACCATCACGTATGCTTCGACGGCAGCGTTCGATACAAACAGCGTAAGTACAGCAACCCTGAATGGCGCTCTGCCTATCAATGGGTTGCGCAAGACCCAGTTCTACGGCTACGTTCAGGATGAATTCAAATGGACGCCCAACTTTAACCTGAACCTCGGCCTACGCTACAGCTTCTTCAACATATTTCACGAAGTTCTGGGACGCGCCAACCCATTTGATTTTGCTAGCTGCGGGCCACAGGGATTCTGCGGAGCAGGGGCCAGCTTCGGCCAGCCCAACTACGGCGATATCGATCCGCGAGTAGCATTAGCATGGGCGCCGAAAGATAACGGAAAGACACTGATTCGCGCGGGATTTGGACTCTACCACGAAGACGGGCAGTTGGACGATCAGAACCTGCCCATCAGCAATGAGGTCTTCGCGTATTCGTTGTCGAACAAGACCATACCGAACCTCAGTTATCCAATCGACCCATTTTTGTCCAATACAATCGGAATCATTTCCCCGCGAGACGACGATCGGCGGCGCAAGGACACCTACGTTGAGCAATGGGGCCTGTCAGTACAACGCGAGCTTCCGGCAGATTTTGTAGGCACGCTCGCATATGTGGGAAGCCATGGCGTATATCTCTTGACGCTCTCTGCTGTAAACGTTGTAGATCCGGCTACGGGAACTCGCCCGTACCAAAATTTTGGCCAGGTAAGCTGGCGCGGCAATAAAGACACAAGCAGCTATCAAGGGTTTTCGGCGGCAGTAAAACGGTCGTTTTCGCGCGGATTGCTGTTTTCCGCCAATTATATGTGGTCGCATGAGATCGACGACGGCTCTAATGGCAGCGGCGACGGCGACTCGCTGGTGCCACAAAATGTAGCCTGTCCGGCATGCGAACGCGCCAGCGGCATCTGGGATGCGCGTCACGTATTGAATGCCAATACTGTTTATCAACTGCCTTTCGGTCCGGGCAGATCCTATCTGAACCAACCTGGAATTCTGAGCAGCATTGCACGCGGCTGGGAACTGTCTTCGGTGGCATTAGCTCGAACGGGTTTCCCTGTGAATGTACTGGTCAATCGTTCGTCGTCTACCGTGCCGGATGGCAACAGCACGGATCAACGCCCCGACCTAGTGCCTAATGTCTCGCTGACTCCGCCCGCAGGTAAGCGCATTGGAGAATGGATCAACCCGGCAGCGTTTGCCGTGCCGGCAGCCGGAACATTCGGCAACGCGCCGCGCAACATCGCACGCGGTCCGGGTGCGTGGCAGATTGATCTCGGCGTTGCCAGGTCGATCTCGTTCTCGGAACGGGCACGTCTCGAGTTCCGCTCGGAGTTCTTTAATGTCTTCAACCACCCGCAATATGGGCTGCCGCAGGGCACCTTCGGCGTTCCCGGCTTCGGCAGCATTACCCAGACAGTGAATACCACAACGCCTGTAAGCCCGGTGGGCTCGGGAACTCCGCGTGAGATTCAGTTTGCTTTGCGGATTGCATTCTGAGGCTCATCAATAGGGATGTGCAGAGTTACTCTTGTGCCCTGGCCTGGTTGACTGGTAATTTCCGCGCGTCCGCCATGAAGCGTCATGATGCTCTGCACGATGGACAGCCCCAGGCCGGTGCCGCCGGATGCTTGAGAGCGTGACGTATCTACACGATAGAATCGATCGAACACTTTTGGCAGCGCTTCATGAGGAATGCCCTCACCTGTGTCAGAGATTTCAATGCGAATAGCGGCGCTGTCAGCATCGGCCCTGAGCGCTACCATGCCACCTGGTGGAGTGTGCGCCACGGCATTTGCAATGAGATTCCCCACGGCCCGCTGTATGAGCGTGCGATCCAGTTCAGCGATCACCGGTTCAGGAGTGACAGTTGTGGTGAGCGAGATGCCACCCTCTGCGGCTGATGCTTCGTAGTATTCGCGCACACCACTCAGCAATTCGCTGACATCCACGGATGCGCGATGCAAATAGGTCAATGGACTCTCCGCGCGGGCCAGAAACAGAAGGTCGCCAATGAGGTCAGATAAACGAACGGCTTCCTCCAGGCAGGATCCGAGCACATCTCGGTACTCGTCTACAGTTCGAGCACGCGCCAAGGCCACCTCGGCCTCACCGCGGATGTTATTCACCGGCGTGCGCAGATCGTGCGCAATATCGGCAGAAAATCTGGAAATCCGCTCGAAGGATTCTTCCAGGCGATCCAGCATTTGATTGAAAGTATCGGCCAGGGAAGCCAGCTCAACGGGATACCCGTCGGGGAGAATGCGCTCGTGCAAATTGCTGGAGCTGATGTGGCGAGCCGTGGTCGCCATTTCTTCTACAGGACGAATGCCGCGACGCGCGATCTGATAACCGGCCACTGGAAATATGACGAAAGTCCCGAGCATGATTGCTCCGAACCAGCGTCGATAACGAGCCAGCAACTCTTCTTCCTGCGAGATGTCGACGGCAATCTGAACACTGTCCTGTTCTGTAGGCGGTGAACCCACCGGCAGAGCCACGCTGATGACGCGAAACGCTCGTCCTTTCTTTCCTGTCATCGCAATGGCATGATTCGGGCGAGCCAGGGTTTTCGCAGTCAATTGCTGCAGATCCACTTGATCCGCCATTCCCGGCGTCGCCATCAGCAGATTGCCTTGAGAGTCCAGCAGGCGAATATAAAACCGTTCGTATCGCCGGGCCGCTGATTCCAACTCAATTTCTTCGCGCAGCGCGTCTACATCATTGGGACGCTCGTGCAGCATGGTTTGAAGCACATTTACCTTGTCTGCAAGGAAAAGATTTGTACTTCGATCGAGGTTGGTGATCAGCACTACATAAAGACCGGCGGTGGCGAAGAACACTGTGAGCAAGCCGGAAATCGCGTACCCCGCGGTTAATCGAAAGCCCAGAGTCCCCCACCACTTTCTAATGTGGGCGCGACTACTGGTCACATTCCATGACATAGCCCGCGCCTCGGACAGTGTGGATCAACTTCAGCGGAAACGGTTCGTCTACTTTGGCGCGCAGCCTCCTGACATTGACGTCCACGACATTTGTGTCGCTGTCAAAATTCATGTCCCAAACCGATTCGGCGATCAAGGTGCGGGAAAGCACTTCGCCTGCTCGCCGCGCCAACAATGTCAACAGGAGAAACTCTTTGGAAGTCAGATCCAACCGATGGCCGGCCCTCGTCGCCCGCTGGCGCAACAGATCAATTTCCAGATCAGCCATACGGATGCTTTCCTGTGACCGAACCGGCCCGCGGCGCAACAGGGAACGAACGCGTGCCAGCAATTCTGAAAAGGCGAATGGCTTGACAAGGTAATCGTCGGCACCAAGTTCCAAGCCTCGCACGCGCTCCTGAACCGAATCGCGCGCTGTCAAGAGCAGGACAAGGGACCGTCGACCCGACTCGCGCAACCGGGTAAGCAGTTGCCAGCCATCCAGGCTGGGCAGCATGACATCCAGAATGAGCAAATCGAACTCAACTTCTCTTGCCAAATGGAAACCTGCCAGACCATCTTTTGCAACGTCGACAACAAAGCCCGCTTCATTCAGCCCTTTTTTGAGGAACCTGGCCGTTTTGATTTCATCTTCAACAATCAGAATTTTCATATAAACGACAGTCCTGAACAGCTTGAATCAATGTCTTCGCATGCTCACCGGCGAAAACTTCAGGTCCCTCAATGGAGACATCCATGACGAAGAAGAACACTGATCAAGCAAATAGCTGTTAACTGTTAAGCAGATGTCACAAAATGATTAAGCCATTGAAAACAAGTCAACACGCCCCACCATATAATCAACAACTTGCAGGTAGATACGGCAACAGCCGAGGGAAGGTGTCGGTCGATGCGACGTTTTCATGTTTTCTTAACGGCTTTTTTCACTCTGATTCTGTTGTATATCGCGGGGAATATCTCGGTTCATGGTCAGGCAGCTTCCCAGGAGAACGGGGCGGTTTTTCTTGATCACATGACGGGGTTCACGTCGCTGCCCAATGGCATTGAAGTGCGTGATGGGGAAGCACGGGAGCAGATAACGGCATTGCGCGGCGATGTGCTGCGCATTCGCGTTGCTCGCATTGCAGCTTTGCCGGAAGACGCTTCGTGGGCTGTTCTGGCGGAGGCGCGTCACAGTTCGATTAACGTTACGCCTGAAATTACTGCCGAACATGTCGGTTTTCGAACCGATTCTCTTCGGGTTGAAGTCAGCAGAAAAAATCTCGTGCTGACGGTCAGCGATCTTGCCGGGAATGTAATCCAGCAGGATGCGCAGCCGGTTCGCTTTGAAGAAAATGCATTTCGACTCTCCAAGTCGATGAGCACAGACGAGCATTTCTTCGGATTAGGCGACAAAACCGGTACTCTTGATCGCCGCAATCAGGCGTTTACGCTCTGGAATACGGACGCTTATCGCTTTCAGGAATCGACAGACCCGATCTATAAAGCCATTCCGTTCTTCATCAGTTACAGATCCGGTCGGGCCGCCGGCATTCTGATGGACAATAGCTGGCGCAGCAGCTTCGATTTCGGCAAGGAATCCGACGTGGCATATTCCTTCGGGGCAGCCAATGGCTCGATCGATTACTACGTCATGTATGGGCCATCACCGAAACAGGTCGTCGAGGCATATGCGTGGCTCACCGGTAAGCCTCCGCTGCCGCCTATGTGGATGCTTGGCTTTCAGCAGTCCCGCTACTCTTATTACCCGCAGTCGCGAGTGCTGGAAATTGCCGACCGCCTCCGCGCTGATCATATTCCGGCGGATGCAATTTATCTCGACATTGATTTTCAGGAGAAGAATCGCCCTTTCACCATTGACCGTGAAAAATTTCCTGATTTCCCCGGCATGATCAGCAAACTGAAGTCCGAGAATTTTCACGTCGTTGCCATTACGGACCTGCATATTGCCAACCTGCCGAACCAGAACTACGCGCCATATGACAGCGGCATGGCCGGCGATCATTTCGTGAAAAATCCTGATGGCTCAGTTTTTACAGGTATCGTGTGGCCGGGGCCAAGTGTCTTTCCGGATTTCACGCAGACCAGCACACGCGAATGGTGGGGCACGCTCTATCGTAATTTTCACGATATTGGCATTGCCGGTTTCTGGAACGACATGAACGAGCCTTCAGTGTTCAATACCGCTTCAAAAACCATGCCCCTGGATGTGGTTCACCGCATCGACGAGCCCGGCTTCAAACAGCGCACAGCGACACACGCCGAAATTCACAATGTCTACGGGATGGAAAATTCCCGCGCCACCTTTGAAGGGCTGAAAAAGCTCGACCATGATGAGCGGCCTTTTGTATTGACACGCGCCACGTATGCCGGAGGCCAGCGATATGCCACCACATGGACCGGAGACAACAGCAGCAGCTGGAACCATCTCCGCATGACTACGCCTATGCTGGAGAATCTGGGGCTTTGCGGTTTTGCTTTTGCCGGCGCAGATGTGGGCGGCTTTGCAGGAACTCCGAGCACTGAGCTGCTGACCAAATGGCTGGAGGTCGCAGCATTTCAGCCGATTGATCGTGACCACACGGAGAAAGGAACTGCCGATCAGGAGCCCTGGGTTGGTGGCCCTGAACAGGAGGCGATTCGCCGGCGCTTTATCGAAGAGCGTTATCGCCTGATGCCGTATTTGTACACCGTTGCGGAGGAGACATCGCGGACAGGATTGCCGATGGTACGCCCGCTTTTTCTGGAATTTCCAAATGCGGTTCCCGATCATCATCCAATGGATATTGACGGCGATGCAGCGGGCGAATTCCTTCTCGGAGCGGATATTTTGATTGCGCCGCCGCATTATCCAGATGAGCTGGATCTCTACACTGTCGAGTTCCCTTCTCCTGACTGGTATGACTACTGGACCGGGCAGAAGGTTCCGAAGCCCAAGCCATCGCCTCCGGTCGATACGCCTCAGCCCGTCAACCCTGCAACGTTGCCGCCGCTGGCCATTCAGGTTCGTCCTGAGCTTGCGTCGCTTCCCGTTTTTGTTCATGCCGGCGCGATTGTGCCGATGGAGCCGCTGGTACAGAGCGTGTATGAAAAGCCGAACGGCCCTCTGACGTTACGTATCTATGCGCCTGAGCCGGGATCAGAAACGCCCTGCCGCGGCCAGTTGTATCTGGATGACGGCAAATCCTACGCATATCAGCATGGTGAATATCTGCGGATGAGTTTCAGCTGTCAGGTAACAAATGAGGGCTTCCGCCTGCACATCGATAAGCGTGAAGGCTCGTACCCGGCATGGTGGAAAGAGATTCGAGCCGAGCTGTACGGATGGACTCCGAAAGGAAATCAGAGTTCCCTGAATGGTCACGCGCTGTCATCTCTCGAACACACCGCAGTCGCCACAACCTTCACTTTTCCCGATGATGGAAAGGCCTTTGACATCGAATTGAAATAGCCGGATAGAGAATTTTTTGTGCAGATGTAATCCTGATCGAACAAGAGCGTCATTCTGAGCCGCAGGCGAAGGATCCCCAATGATGCTTCGGCGCACTATACATGGTTTTGAGATTCTTCGTCGCGTTGCTCTTCAGAATGACGGCCTGCATGAAATCTGATCTGAGCCACGTCAGCTTTGCGTAGCGATTTGCGAAGCAGATCGCTCACTCCATTTACCTCGGGTAAAGTCAGGAAATTTGACCGGAGCACTGCCGCCAGCAAGCGAGAGCCTACTCAATGGTCCAGGCGCTGACCATGCTGCGGCATCGTACACATCCATGTCGGGCACCAAACCCTTGCGCATGCATTGCAGCAATCGATACAGCATGATGTAATCCATGCCTCCGTGGCCGCCCAGCTTGGCTGCAATTGCTCCTTCCTCCTTCCAGAGCGGATGCTGATGCTGCTTCCACGCATCGAGACTGCCCCATGCTTCATCTCCCGACTGTCCATCGAAATAAATCCGCGGAGGATAATCGGCGAAAACGCCCTTTGTGCCGGCAATAACATTGATGCGGTCGTAAGGATGGGGATTGACCGTGTCATGCTTCAGCGTAATCGTGAGACCCTTCGCTGTTTTGATTAAAGAAGTGTTCATGTCTCCATTGATATATTTTTCTGACCATCGCGGATCGGAAGAAGGCAGATGCGTTTTTCGATACTCGTCGAGTCCGCGCTGCGGCGTGCTCATCGAAACCATGTAATCAAAGCGGTCGCCGCGCTGAATGCCCATGTAATTTGCGACCGGCCCCAGTCCATGCGTGGGATAGAGATTGCCGTCGCGCTGCGTATGAACTGTCCGCCGCCATAGACCTTCGCCCTGATTTGAGAAGAGTTCTTCGCGCAGATCGTGAATATAAGCGCCCTCTGCATAGAGAAGATCGCCGAAAAGCCCAGCATGGACCATGCGAAGCACCAGCGTTTCGTTGTATCCGTAGCAGCAATTCTCCAGCATGATGCAATGCCGTCGTGTCTGCTCTGACGTATCGACAAGCTTCCAGCAGTCCTCGATGGTGGTCGCCGCCGGCACTTCGACAGCAGCATGCTTTCCATGCTTCAGCGCCGCAACCGCCATCTCGACATGCCAATTCCAGGGTGTGGCGATGACCACCAGATCAAGATCATCGCGCGCTACCAGAGCCTCAAATGCATGATCGCCATTCGTATACAGCTCAGGAGAATTCTTCCCGGCTTTCACAACCATCGATTGCGCGTGCTCAGCCTTTTCCTTCACGATGTCGCAGATTGCCGGCACCTGCGCATCTGCTGCCAGAAGATTTTTCAGAAGGCTCGTGCCTCTTCCGCCAACGCCAATCATGCCGATTTTTGGATCCCGCGCCATGAAGGGCACGCCGAGCATGCCGGAAGCGTGCTGTGGTGAAACCTCGGCTTGAAGTGGAGACATGCTCATGCCAACCGCCGTCATTGTACTGAGTCGAAGAAAATCCCTGCGCGATGAGTCATTGAGTGAATCGAATATCTGGTCTTTCATCTCTCTCCTGATTTTTCGATTCAGTTTAGACGATGAGTCCCCTTCAAAGCACGATGGGCTGCGCAACGACCGATATGTCCGATTCCGAATACTCTACTCAGCCCGCAGCGCCTCAACCGGATTCACTGAAGCAGCCCGCCGTGCAGGGATGTAGCTGGCGAGCATTGCAGAAATTCCGAGCAGGAGAGCCACTGCCGTCAGCGTAGGCACATCCCAAGCGCGCACGCCGAAGAGCAATTTGCCCATCAAGGTAGTGACAGCCAGAGAACCGCCCAGTCCCGCCACAATGCCGAGCGCGATCAGCCAGCCGGCTTCTTTCAAAATAAGCTGATAGACAGAGATGCGCTGCGCTCCAAGCGCCATGCGAACACCAATCTCACGAGTGCGCCTGCTGACGGAATATGCGATGACTCCATAAAGACCAACCACACTGAGGAGCAAGGCAAGTGCCGCGAAGCCGCCCACCAGCCAGGCTGCCGAGCGATGCAGATAAGCAGTCTGGGAATCATTGATCAGTTGCGTCATCGTGGTTTCGTTGCGAACGCCGATATTTGGGTCAATATCGCGAATTGCTTTTACCATTTCCGGAAGCAGCGATTTCGGGTCCTGCGCGGTACGAGCAATGACCGTAAATTCGTCTTCCGCTGTCTGGGCAAATGGATAGTAGACAGCCGGACGAATTTCCTGATCGAGACCACCTTCGCGAATATCGTCGATGACACCTACAATCTGTCGCATTGATTTCGGAGATAGATCCGTATTGCCAATCATTTTGCCGATGGGGTCTTCGCCGGGAAAGAACTGTTTCGCCAGCGCTTGATTAATGATGATGACCTGGGTTGCTTTGGCGTCATCAGCTTCGGTAAAGAAGCGTCCGCGTATCAGCTTTGCCTGGATGGTTTTGAAGTAGTCTCCGCTGATTTCGCGCTCGGGTGCGTCATTATGCTCTCCGTGATAAGGCTTACCGAGCACTCGAAACCATGTCGTATTGCAGTTGCAGGTCACAGGAGCCATGCTGGTGTGCGCGACGGAAACGACGCCGGGGATGCCTGCAATCCGGTCGAGCACCCGTTTCGAAAGCGCGATGGCTTGTGGCTCTTTCCCATACGTAGCATCAGGCGCAGAGATCTCAAACATGGCGAGATGGTCGGGATTAAAATTCAGGTCAACATGGAGTAGACGGTAGAAGCTCTTTCCCAGCAATCCCGCTCCGGCCAGAAGCACAACAGCTATAGCAAGTTCCAGAGCTACGAGATTCGATCCAAGCCGTTTCCAGGTAGTTCCGGCAGCGCTGCGTCCCCCTTCGGCAAGATCGTCGCGCAGATTAGACACAGAGAGGCGCAGCGCTGGGGTGATAGAGAAGACAATCGCTGCGAACAAAGCAAGAGCGCCGGCAAAGACCAGCACATGCCAATTCAAGCCAATGCTTTTCAGGTACGGCATTCCGTCAAGCATGTCCTGGGGAATGAGTTTCATCAGAAGATGGATGGCTCCGTAAGCAGTCACGAGACCGGTGATAAGAGATGCGGCGACAAGCACGCATCCTTCCGTAATGAACTGACGAACCAGCCGCGCAGGCGATGCTCCTAATGCGCCACGCACTGCCATCTCGCGCTTCCGGTTTTCCGCGCGCACCAGCAACAAGCTGGAAACATTCACGCACGCTATTAGCAGCAAAAGCCCTGCACCGCTCAGTAAAACGAGCAATATCGGACGAATATCGCCGACAATCGCTTCACTGAGGGGCATGACCAGCGCACCCTGGCCAAGATTGGAGTCGGGATACTGCTTTTCCAATTGCGCTGCGATGGATTTCATATCGGCAAGTGCCGCCTCGACAGAGACCCCGTTTTTCAGTCGTGCAACGCCGAACAGATTGTGGCAGCTTCGCCGTTTTTCACAGTTTGTTGGGTCATGCAGCGTGGTCCAGAACTCAGCAGCGCCGCGCGGAGCAAAGTGAAACTCGCGCGGCAACACACCAACGACTGTGTATGCCGCATCATCGAGTATCAATGACTGACCAACAATGTCCTGTTTGCCGCCAAATCTCCTCTGCCATGCTCCGTAAGTCAGGACCACAGTCCGAGGAGAGCCTGGAGTGTCATCGCTCTCGTTGAAAACGCGACCCAGCGCCGGCGTTACGCCGAGCGTATGAAAAAAGCTGCCGCCTACGCGCGCCGCCGGTATCGGCTGTACGCCTGAGGAGCTTTTCCAGAGGTAGTTGGCCCATCCCCACGCGTCAAAAGAGGCGAAAACCGTATTGTCTTTTTTCCAATCGAGATAGTCCTGATAGGAGAGATTGCAATGCGGGCAAGGCTTTGCAGTTTCATAGACCGCTACAAGTCTTGACGGATTCCGGTAAGGCAGCGGCTGAATCAGCGCGGCATCCACAAAGGAAAAGAGCGCCACACTGGCGGCGACTCCTAAAGTCAGCACCAGGATGGCGACGCAGGCAAAGCCGGGATTCTTGTGCAACTGGCGAAAGGCGAAGCGGAAATCCTGCCACACGCTTTCCAGGTGAAATCCAACAATCTGATGGCTCTGCTCCTTGAGCCGCAGATCATTTCCGAACTGCCGCCGTGCTGCATGCATCGCATCCTCCGGCAGAATGCCGTCTGCTTGCATTTCCACCTCAGCTTGTGCGCGATGGAAGGCCATCTCTTCATCCAACTCACGGTTAAACCTGTCACGACTTAGAAGAATGCGCAGTTTACGAAGGAAAAAAGCGATGGCTTGCATCAAGAAATCCGCCTTGGTGGAAATAGTCGGAGACAGGCCATTCCCTGCTTCCCACGATTCTATGATCTGGTTCGTATATATAGAATATCTATGGATAGAAAGTCAATGCAGGTAACCCAGACGCTGTCTACAGCGTAAGGCCATCAAAAGGACGAACATCTGCGTAAGTAATTCCTATGAAAAAGCTCCGCGTTTCTCAAGCGCGGAGCTTTATATTACTTCAGACATAGAGTTTCGCTTTTGTAGAAGCGATTTTGCTGAGCGCGGCGCGACGTTCTCTGCCGTATTTGTGCAGGGCCTTGTTCTTCGGTTTTTCGGCGATGGCATTGGTGGTCTGCATGACTCCATCAATCCATTCACGCAGGCTCTTGTCGGCTGATGCCTTACCGAGGTTGACGAGCTTCGGGGTGGAATCGAGATACACGATCTGCTGCCACTCATCAAGTTCATTGTTCACGAAGGAGATATATCCGCCGGGAAGAATCTGGCGCGGAGCGGTAATGGCCCCTGTGAAGCTGTAGCGCGTGTTGGGCGTATCGAGAAGATCGTAATAATGCGGCGTGATGAAATCAGAGACAACGACGCCGTTGATCGTGTATCCGTATTTGTCATCTTCGCAGGGATCGCATGCCTCAACGAGATATCCGAACTGGCCTGTTCCATCGACGATTTTCTTGCCCTTGATTTCGATGGCAACAGAGGAATGCATCCGATTGCCGTAGGGATCGACCAGCATCTCGAGGATTTCGTGGCTGGCGGCGATGGTCCAGCCTTCATTCTTCGGGCTGGCGATCACTTTGGAGTACGGCTGCTTGTGCTTGTCCTGGTGATAGCCGCCCTCACCCGGCGGCAGGCTCTTGACCAGCTGCACGGGCCATACACCTACGGGTATTTTATGCGGGCTGGACAAGTATATGACGGTTGCTTTTACGTTCCAGAACTGCGGGAGATCGCGCGTGACCTGGATATTGAGTGCCGCGGCAACGGACTGGACAAGTTCGGGATCGAGCGCGCCGGTGGTATCGACTAAACCTACCTGAATGACAGACATGGTTATCCTCCTCGATGAGATTGAGTGAAAAACGAGATGTTCACCCGCCTCGCATCGGGAGAGGTGAAACCAGGCAGGCGATTGGTCGAACGAACACTACTACAGGCAGGAAAACAGGACAACTGGTTTCTGCCTGCTCAGTGGTGCCTGCAGAGACAGAGGCGTTTCAACGCTGCTTTGGGAAAGCCATCAAGGGGCGCCTAGCCGGCATAGCCGAGGCGCTGCTGCAGGGTTCCGGCGAGCTCGGCTACCGTTTTCAGCTTGGCTGATAATTCCGGCGATAGAGACGGCTCGCTGAGGGCAAGCTGCGAATGCAGGATGAGGCCGGTAACAGTATCGCGCAGCTCACTTTCGACGGCAACTGCGGCAGCGCGCATGGCGAGTGACTGCTCCTGCTCGCGGCGGGCAAGCACGGCACGGATTTCGCGCACGAGCCGCGCGGTTCCGGAGATGGCAAAGTTGATCTGCACAGGAACGGCAAGCCCGGCGTGCTTCCAGAGCAGCTCTGCGCCTTCGGGATCGAATTCGGCGATGGCATCGTCGACGACGACAATGGTGTACTCGTGGCGGCGAAGACGAGCCAGGCCTTCTCTGCGACTGGATGCTATCTCGACGGAGAATCCGAGCTGGGCCGAGAGAGCTGCGGCGCAGTTCTCGGCGCCGAGAATGGAAGTGATCATCAGCAGGCTGTGCATGAGGACTCCATAAACATTTTGAGTTGCAGGCCTAAGCTTCGCTTAGTCCATATTCCTTGAGCTTGCGGTACATCGTGGTCTTTCCGATACCCAGCAGTTTTGCAGCCGCCAGTTTGTCGCCATCGAGCTCTCGAAGCGCGGCAAGAATCGCCTGCTTTTCCATCTCGGCAAGCGATGTAATGGAAGGAGCAGTTAAAGAGGAATCGGTAAGCATTGTTGCCCGCGTTACTTTCGGGCGGGTCTCCTTAAAGTACTCAAGAATGGGCGTCGGAGAGTCGCCGAGCTGCAGCACAGTACCTGAGCAGTAGGCGCAGGCACGATCAATGATGTGCTCAAGCTCACGCACATTGCCCGGCCAATCGTAGTCCATCAAAACGCGCAACATCTCGTCGCTAACGCGAAAGTTCTTGCCGTACTCGCGATTTTTACGGTCGAGAAAATGTGCAATCAACAGCGGAATATCCTCACGCCGGTGCTTCAGCGCCGGAAGCCGCAGGTTGACTACGTTCAATCGATAGTACAGATCCTTACGAAAACGTCCCTGTTCGACCATCTCCGCCAGGTTACGGTGGGTGGCTGCGACAATTCGCGCATGGATGGGCACGCGATGCGTAGCTCCGACGGGGCGCACTTCCTTCTCCTGCAGGACACGCAGCAGTTTCGTTTGCAGGTCAAGGGGCATCTCGCCTATCTCATCAAGGAATACAGTCCCACCTTCAGCAGAGACGAGCAGGCCGTCTTTCGAGCGGTTCGCGCCGGTAAATGCCCCCTTTACATATCCAAACAATTCGCTTTCTATCAACGTGGGCACGAGTGAGCCGCAGTCGACCGGGATGAATGGCTTGGCGGCATTGGGGCCGTTGGCATGAATGGCGCGCGCAACCATTTCCTTACCGGTGCCGCTGTCGCCGAGGATCAATACAGGATGAGAGGTAAAGGCGACCTTGGACAGAATGCGGTAGATTTTGTCCATTTCCGCGCTGCGGCCGATGATGTTGCCGAGACCTTGCTGAGTGCGCAGCTTATCCCGCAAACGGCGGCTGGCGAGATCGAGGGTCCTCCGCTCCGAGGCGCGCTCCAGAACAGCAGCCAGCTCATCCAGCGCAAAAGGCTTGGTGAGATAATCGGCAGCGCCGGTGCGCATGGCTTCGACAGCTGACGTAACGGTGGCGAAGGCAGTCATGACGATGACCGCTGTCTCCGGGTGGAGGCTCTTGATCTCGTCCAGGAGCTCGAGACCAGGTGATCCTGGTCCTTTCAGGTCAAGCAGGATGATGTCGATGCTGTTGCCGCGCAACAGCTCGCGGGCCTCAGCAAGATGGGGGACGCCGTGAGAAACGAACCCCTGCTTCAGGGCGATTTCGCAGCACGCGCTGCGCACAGCGGCGTCTTCATCAATTACAAGAACACTCATCCGGAGCGATGGCTCCAGGCCCGGATGTTGCTCCGTCAGCGGAAAGTCGGGATTGTTCATAGCAGGAGCTGTGGTTAGCATTCTAAGTTGGCTCCTTCCTGAAAGTCAGCGGCAAAGCCGATATTCGGCTGTGGGAAATGAATCAGAGGTAACTCCACTTCAAAACGTGTTCCTCCGCCTGGTGCCGAGACAGCGCGCACGGCTCCTCCGGCGGCTTGTACCAGCCGGCGCACAATGCTTAGACCGAGTCCGCGATTGGTTCCCGGTGTCCATGCTGAGTTTTTGGTTTTTGTGCTGAAACCGGCATCAAAGACACGCTCCAGTTGGTCCGGCGGAATACCCGGACCGGAATCCTGCACGCAGAGGACGATGGTCTGAGCCGTATTCTCTGTATCTAAAAAGCTGCTCCCGTCACTCAGTTGCGTTGTGATGCGGATGCGGCCACCATCCGGCATTGCTTCAGCGGCATTGCGGACAAGGTTAATCAGGATGCGAGTCAACGATTCGTGCGAGAGGCGCACGCGCCCGGCGCAGTAAAGACATTCCATTTCGAGATTGATTCTCGCTCCCGCGAGGGCAGACAAAGGACCTCTGAGCCGCTGCACTGCCGCGGCCAGGTTGTGGATGTGATCGTCACGCAATGGCCTGCGCCGCTGCTGAGCGGGAAGAGCGGCCAGCTTTTCCAGCAGAGCTGAGCTGGTTGACGCTACGGCGCGGAATTCTCCGGCAAAGTGTTCATTCCCTTTCGCCAGAACGCCTGGTTCGGCCAGCAGGTCACAAAAGAGTCTCAGGACAGCAACTACGTTGCGAACATCGTGCGTAAGGGTAGGATTTTTCTCTTCTTTTTTGCTGAAAATTCGATTTTTGTGACCGAATTTACTGCTGAAAGACGTGAATTGTGGGAGAGATTTGCGGCGATGTGCTCTTGGAATGGTACGCATTTCCTCATCCTGGCAACAAAATGTTGTTGTTCTCTTTAGATACACGTTATGTGCCAAACCGAAACACGCCGAGAAGTTATTTAGTTTCTGTCGTTTAGCTTGAATGGAACATGCAGGCCTGGAAATTGGGAGGCCGGCGGATTCTTCCCGAATTGAAACCATATTACCGACTGGTTCATTAAGTAATTGATTGCATGGAGCTTATGGATAAGTTCAATTCGGGAAGAAAAGCGGCCTTTCCCGAAATGAACCTGGTCTTGCTTACAATGAAGCGATGCCCGATACCAAGACATTCTTTCGTTCTGCGGACCGCGCTGCGGATGCACTGCGGCCGGTCCGTTTGACTCCTCACTATGTGGCCGCAGCTGAGGGCTCGGTATTGATTGAGTTGGGCAATACACGCGTGCTTTGCAATGCTACGGTTGAGCAGAGCGTGCCTGCGTGGCTCCGGAACAGCGGGCGTGGATGGGTCACGGCTGAGTACGGGATGCTTCCGCGGGCCACGCTGACGCGCACCCCGAGAGAGGCGGAGCGGGGGAAGATTGGCGGGCGGACGCATGAGATTCAGCGGTTGATTGGGCGGTCGCTGCGGGCCGTTGTTGACCTGAAGGCGCTGGGCGAGCGGATGGTGATCCTTGACTGCGATGTGTTGCAGGCTGACGGAGGGACGAGGACAGCGGCGATCACAGGCGCGTGCGCGGCGCTGGCCATTGCGCTGAACCGGATGGTGAAAACGGGAGCGCTGGCAAAATCGCCGCTGCGGCAGCTGGTTGCGGCGACAAGCGTTGGCGTGGTTGAAGATACTGTGTTGCTCGATCTGGCTTACGAGGAAGACTCGCAGGCGGAGGTGGACATGAACGTCGTCATGACGGAAGACGGAGGACTGGTGGAGGTACAAGCCACGGCGGAGAAGAATCCGTTTGCCCGCAGCCGGATGCTGGAGATGATGGACTACGCCGCGAAAGGAATTGAGCAGTTACTTGAGGACCAGCGGACGATGCTGAAATCGGCGTAGGAGATATGGCGGGTGGAGGGAGCCGCCATGAGCACCAGGGATGCTTCCTCCCATTGGTCGTCAGAATGACGGCTGCTTTCTATTGATATGGGCAGAAGCTATCTCATCCCTTCGAGAATCGACCCGACGATGCCGCCGACGACTCCGCCTTCGGTTGCGGTTCGCGCTTCTCCTTGCGGCATATAGTGCATGAGTTGGTGGGCGAGCTTGGAGATAGGCAGGGTTTGCAGCCAGACGCGGCCTGGTCCGGTAAGTAATGCTAGGAAGATGCCGTCGCCGCCGAAGATCATGTTCTTGATACCGGGGATACGGGTGATCTGGAAGGAGACGGTGCCCTGGAAAGCTCCGACATGGCCGGGGTGGACGCGCAGCATTTCGCCAGCGGCCAAGTCCTTAACGATCAGCTCGCCGGAGAGCTCGAGCCAGGCTACGCCCTGTCCGCTGACTTTTTGCAGGAGGAAGCCGTCGCCGCCGAAGATGCCTGCACCGAGCGACTGCTGGAAGCCGACACCGAGCTCAATCTGCGATGTGGCACAGAGGAAACCATGGCGGTGAATCATATATTGGTGTCCGCCGTTGACCTCTACCGGAACGATGTGGCCGGGGACTTTCGTGGCGAAGGCCACTTCTCCGGTTGCGCCCACGGCGCGGTACTCGGTCATGAAGAGACTGCCGCCGCCAGCGACGCGACGGATGGCTCCGAAGATGCCGCCGCCCCCGGCCATCTGCGTGTGGGTTGTCATCTGGATGGAGTTGCTCATCCAGGAAAGCTCTCCGGCTTCTGAAATGACGGCCTCGTTGGGCTCAAGCAGCAGTTCGAGGACGGGCATGGTGGTTCCAGTAATACGGCTTTGCATCGTGGTCTCCTGTGACTGGGGCGTGTCGGAAAAATGCTTCCGCCCCAAATGGTACAGCAGATAAGGAGCAAAGTCCGCCTCTCTTATGGAGAGGAGATTCATCTTTCTTAGTTCGGCTTAGGACATTTGCCTCTATTGGATGGAAAAATTGCGTGTCTATAATCTCCGGCAATCAGCAACACTCCGGGATATGAACGCCACTCCACGCAAGGAGGCCCCCTGATGCGTACCCGTTCTCTTCTTTCTATCGTAGCGATATTGCTTTTGTCTGCATGTCATCAGATTTCCGGACAATCTCTTGACACGAGCATTCTGGGAACAGTAACCGACACCTCCGGGGCCGTTCTGCCAAATGCTACGGTGACGGTTACTTCATTAACGACCGGCATTCAAAAGATTGGCGCTACCGGAGATGAAGGCCAGTATGCGATTCGCTATCTGACGCCGGGGACTTACGATGTAGCGATTACTGCTCCGGGATTTGCAGCACAGAAGAAAACAGGCATTGTTCTGCAACTGAATGAGCAGAGCAAGATTGATTTCACCTTGAGCGCGGGCAGCGCAGAACAGACGATCCAGGTAGAAGGCAAACAGCCTCTGCTGCAGAGTGAGAACGCTTCGCTGGGCGCCGTGATTGATTCGCAGCGCACGCAGAATCTTCCGCTGAATGGAAGGAAGTTTGATGATCTGGCGGTGTTGACGCCGGGGGTGAGTGTTTACAATCCCGACCTACACACTTCGAGCACGGATGGATCGGCGATCTCATCGAATGGCGGGCGTTCAACGTGGGGGCAGGTGAATGTGGATGGCGTCACGATGGTGAATAACCGTCACGCTTATGTGAATCTTTTCCCATCGATTGATGCCATTGACGAATTCAAAGTTCAGACGGGCAACTACTCGGCGGAGTACGGCGGCAGTGCAGGTTCGAACGTAAATATTCAACTGAAGTCTGGAACAAATGCATTTCATGGAAATGTCTTTGAGTTCATCCGGAACGATGCTGTTGATGCCCGGAACTATTTCCGACCGGCTCCATTATCGAAGAACATTTTGAAGCAGAACCAGTTTGGCGCGACACTGGGCGGTCCGATTATCAAAGATCGCACTTTCTTCTTTCTGAGTTATGAGGGGCTGCGCTCGATTCAGGAGTTTCCTTCGACGGCCAATGTACTGACTCCAGCGCAGCGCCAGGGCGATTTTTCAGCTTCATCGACGCCGATTATCGATCCGTTTACCGGGCAGCCGTATCAGAATAACCAGATTCCGGTCAATCCTGTCTCTGCAAGCATCATCAATACTTATATGCCTCTGCCGAACAGCAGCGGCAGCACCAACTATGCCGGAACTAACTCCGGACGGCTCAGTGTGGACCAGGGCATTGCGCGTGTCGATCATAAGTTCAGCGAGAAAGACCAACTGTTCGCGCACTTTATTTATGCCATGCGTAACTTTCCGGTAACAGATGTTAATCCTAACTTTCATTTTACGGGCACTTATCCTATTTACAATGTCGCGGCGCAGTATCTGCATGTCTTCTCACCGAAGCTGCTGAATGAATTTCGCGCCGGCGCCGATCTTGAGCATGTGAAGCAGTTGAGCACGCGGACGGGCACGGGTTTCACGATTGAGTCACTGGGAATCAATGGCTTTAAGGTGGGCGGACCGAATGGGCGGCCTTTAAAGCCGAATGAAGAAGGTTTCCCTATCCTGAATATCGCCGGCTATCTCGGAATGGGCGACGATCTGGCGGCTTCCAATCTGGACTACAGTCGCACGTATCAGCTTGTGGACAATGTGAGCTGGACCAGAGGCCAGCATACGCTGATCTTTGGCACAGACATTCGCTATGTGCTCGACGATGCGACGACGAACAATACGCCTTTTGGGGAACAGGATTTTACCGGGGATATCTCGGGGGACCCGGCTGCAGACTTCATGCTGGGCTATCCACGCACAAGCCTGACACCGGAAGGTGTTCCCATTACGAAGGCGAGGCAGTGGCGCTCTGCATATTATGTGCAGGACAACTGGCGGCCAAATGCAAAGCTGACCATTAATCTTGGTATGCGTTACGATCTTTTCGCGCCGCCGCTCGATGTGAATGCCGTGTCTCGCACACTCGACTTCAGCATGCCTGAGCCGACATTCATTCCCGCTCCCGGGCAGGAACTGCACGACATCTGGCAAATCACGCATAAAGACTTTGGGCCGAGAATCGGCTTCGCCTACAGCGCGACACCGACGATTGTGGTCCGCGGCGGGTACGGGATTTTCTACTATGGAGGCCAGTTCGACAACATCAATATTCTGCAGTTGAATCCGCCAACAGCAGGCAGCCTGACGATTACGAATCCCAGCACGGACCCAGTGGCTACGATTGAGAATCCGGTGCCGGCTTCGCTCTATCCGTCAAATCCATTCTTTAACGCCGTGACTTTGCCTGCGACCCGCAAGCGGCCCGATCTTTATCTGCAGACTTTCAACCTGACGGTTTCCAAGCAGTTCTGGTCAAATGTGCTGGATGTAAGTTATGTGGGCGTGCTGGGGACTCATATCGACAGCAGCATCAAGAACTACAATTCGCCTGCTCCGGGAGATCTGGCCGACCCGGTTCAGGGGAGACGGCCGTATCCTACCTTTGCGCGCATCCGTTATCAGGATTTCGATGGCGCCTCGAACTATAGTGGACTGCAAATCCACTTTGAACATCGTTTGACCCGGCAGCTCAGCTTCACGGCGGCGTATACGTTCTCACACGAACTGGATAATCAGGCATGGGATACAAATGGCGGCGGCTGCGGATGCCAGGACCCGCGCAATCCGCATGAGTGGGCCAGCGGCACGACGGACCAGCGGCACAATCTTTCGATTGGATATGTGTGGATGCTTCCCTCCCCTGCCAGTTCCGGCAGAGCCGTCACACTGTTTGCGGGTGGATGGGCTTTGAATGGGCTGGTGCAGCTTGCCAGCGGCAATCCGTATGACATTTTCCAGAGCAGCGATGGACAGAACACGGACAATCAGTGGGAGCGCCCTGACCGGGTACCAGGCTCGAAGCTGAGCGTGGCGCATCGGACGATTGATAACTGGTTCAACACCGACGCATTTACTCTCAGCACCGTGAACTATGGGACATCCAACCGCAATCCGCTCGTATCTCCAGCAACCCATGTAGTGAATCTTGCGGTAATGAAGAATTTTGCAATGCCATTCAGCGAGATACAACAACTGCAAATGCGATTCGAAGCCTTCAATGCTTTCAACACTCCAGAGTGGTCAACACCGGATTCCAATCTGGGAGATGGAACCTTTGGACAGATTACTTCTACACAATCAGACAATCGAGAGCTGCAGTTAGCAATCAAGTATATTTTTTAGCGCTCGCTCCGACGGCAGTAATAGGACATTTGCCCTGCTCAGAAACTGTATAGCAGCCTGATGACAGGCGCGATCAGCTGTTGTTCAATCCTTCCAAGTTCAAAGTAATATCAGCGGCCGTGTTCCTAAGAGTCGCTGCTCACGATTGCCAATTGATTTCATTTTGGAAAGGGTGAAAAGAGCATGAAAAGCGTGCGCTTGCTGTGTATTCAGCCAGTGATAGTGATTGGGATCTCGCTCATAAGTTCATTTCTATATGGGCAGGTTGCCAATAATACTTCGCTTGTAGGAACCGTGGTTGATCCGTCCGGCGCTCCTGTCTCGGGGGCGAATGTTGCCGCAGTGAACGAAGGCACAAAGGTTGTGTATCCCGGCACGACGAATACTGAAGGGTTCTACTCCATCACCTTCATTGTTCCAGGAACATACGACATTACGGTTGAGCAATCGGGCTTTGAAAAGCTAACAAAAACAGGTCTGATTGTGACTGTAAACCAGGCGCTGAGGACGGACTTCACGCTTCAAGTAGGCTCGACGTCCGCATCCGTAACGGTCTCCGCTTCTTTACCGGCAATCGCTACCGATGACGCGACGATTGGGGAGACGTTCAATACAAAAGCTGTCGAAGACCTGCCTCTGATTGGCCATAACGCACTGGAAGTTGCTGCAACAGCATCGAATGTGATGATCGGGCCGACGAGTAATTACTCGGGTGTCCCGCCGGGCGAAGATTTTATCGGAGCGGGACAGCGCGAGATTCAGAACAGCCTGAACCTCGATGGCGTGTCTATTATGAATAACCTGATAAGCCTGGCTCCTGCGCGCCCCAGCACAGACATGATTTCAGAAGTGCAGATGCAAAGCGGCAACTATACGGCACAGTATGGCTCGTATCTTGGGCTACATATCAACCTTGTAAGTAAGTCGGGCACAAACGATCTGCATGGCGCAGCTTATGACTATATCCAGAACACAGCGCTTAATGCTGCCCCGTTTTTGAATCCTCCCGGCGCGCCGACGCCAGTTCAGCACTATAACCAGTATGGCTTTGATCTGGGTGGACCGGTATACATTCCCAGGATCTATAACGGACGCAACAAGACTTTTTTCTTTGCCTCTTACGAGAAGATTAATCAGGTCCAGGAGTCGAATCAGGGCCCGGTTTCTACATTAACGGACGCAATGAAGGCAGGGGATTTCTCCTTCCTGAATGGGAGCCAGCAGTTGTACGATCCGTATACCGGTCAGCCTTATCCTAATAACCAGATTCCCGCATACGAACTGAACACTCCTGCGGCGCAGATTGCGAAGAATATCGAGCAGTATATTGCTCCGCCAAATCTTTCGGGCAGCACCAACAACCTGAACGTGAACTATCCGGCCAATCTTTTTATCAATCAGACACTGGACCGTGTGGATGAGAACATAGGCGAACATGTTCGGCTGTTTATTCGCTATCACTGGCAGAACTTAAGTATTGTTGGTGGCGATCCTTTTCCGACTGACGCATCGTATGGACCAACGAATACCAGAAATACTGCGATTGGCTATACGCACATCATTACGCAGAATCTGGTCAATGATTTTCGGATCGGCCTGAATACCGTTACTTCAAATAACCTGAATTACTTTGCACAGAACGGTCTGACGGACGCAGGAACGAAACTTGGCATTCCGGGATTTAACTCAGATTCGACTTATAACAACCCTGGAATTCCTTCAATTAATTTTGATACTTACCATGAGGCGGGAAATGACGCGTCAAACTGGTATCAGGATGACCGCACCATTGACGGATATGATCAGATAAGCTGGGTCCGCGGCAAACATAACATCATGGCGGGTGTTGAGCTGCGCAAGCTTACGATTGGGCGGCAGGCAACGAATGATCCACGCGGGTCTTTCAACTTTAATGGCGTTGGGCCTACAGATGCCGGCTACACCAGCACTGGTTACGGAGCAGCCGATTTTGTTCTGGGGCTGGCACAAAGCTCGCAAACACCTGTGTTTCCCGTAAAGGGATCGATTGGTGAATGGCGTGACGGGTTCTTTGTGTTGGATAACTGGCAGCCATTCCGTAAGTTGACCTTGAATTATGGGCTGCGATATGAACTTCCAACTGTGCCGTACAGCCTGAATGGCTATGCGCGTATTCTCAATCCTGATCAGACTGCACTGATACCGGCGTCAGGCGCAACTGTAGCCGCCGACTTCAAACCCACTCCCGGGTTCAAATTCAACGGCCCTAACCATAATGACTGGGCTCCGCGGATAGGGTTTGCATATCGTGCTACGGAAAATACGACACTCCGCGGCGGGTTCGGTATTTACTACAATGCGAACCAACTCAATACTTACACATTGACGACGCAGAATTATCCACTCTCAGCCTTCGTCAATTACTTCACAACTTCGGATAATCTGCTTTCACTTGCAAATCCCACGCCCGGCGCTGGTGTCGGTTCCAAAGTTGCAGGGACTTGTACCCCGACGTGCACCTATGTAAGCGCCGTCACCATGGGCCCGTATTTACCCACGCAGACGTTGTATCAATGGAATCTTTCCTGGGGGCAGGACTTGTGGAAAGGAGCAGGGGCCGAACTGCAGTATCTGGGATCGCATGCTATTCACCTAGATCGGGATTTTTATAATAACCAACCCCAGCCATCGACGAATAAAAACATCAATAGCCGGCGACCGAATCAGCTTTTTGGGACTATCCGACGTATTCAGAATGACGAGTACTCACACTACAACGGATTTACTGCGATCCTGCGGCAACGCGCGAGCCATGGCCTTTCCGGGATGCTGAGCTATACGTGGAGCCACGATCTGGACATTACGGATAACTCGAATGGCGCGACTACAACCATGGACCAGTACAACATTGGACTGGATTATGGAGACTCGAACTGGGACATTCGTAATCGTTTTGTGGGCACAGTTACGTACGATCTGCCGAACATTCCCCATGCCAATGCACTGGTGAAAGAAGTTCTGGGAGGATGGCAGACGAATGCTATCGTAACCCTGCAGTCCGGTGAGCCGTTCAATGTCACGCTCGGCTTTGACAATGCCAACGTTGGTTTACCGAGAGGCAATGTGCAGCGCCCCAACATCCTGCACAAAGCGTTCGCGAATTGCAGCCTGCACGACTACATTCGGAACGGCGGCTATAACAACGGAGGAACTTCGTGCATTGATGCATCCGCATTCGTTATTCCGGCGGTGGGAACGTATGGAAATTCAAGGAGAAATTCTATCCACGGTCCAGGATTCAGTAATGTCAATTTTTCAATCTTTAAGAATTTCAATATCTGGGAGAATTTGAAGTTCCAGTTCCGCGCAGAGGCCGGGAACCTGTTCAACCATCCCAGCGCAGGCAATCCTAACTCAGAAATTGAGCAGGGATTTGATCCGAATAATCCTGTAGCTACCAGTAATTTTGGTTCGGTGACTACTACAAGCACTTTTTATAGCCCACGCATCATTCAGCTCGCTGGAAAACTGGTTTTCTAAAAATGCTTATTCCCTTCGATGTTGGCCTCCTCACAGCCGCTGCACACATGCAGCGGCTAATTGTTATTCGGGCTATATGTTAGGTTAATTGACATATATTTATTCGCGGACCTGTGGCTGATGACATACGCATGACCGTTTCTGAATATTAGATGTCTTTGAATGACTTTCTTACTACTTGAGCTTTCGTGGAGCATTCATTGTCAGCGGTTTATCTGCAAGACGTCACGTTCTCATACCGGCAAAACACCCAACTTCTCCAAATCAGTGCATTAGAGATCGATGAGGGCGAGCGCGTTTTTCTCTACGGGCCCAGCGGCAGCGGAAAGTCAACACTGCTTGGGATTATTGGCGGTATCCTGCGCCCTGATACTGGAGAAGTACAAGTGCTGGGAAAAGATTTGCGGCGCATATCGTCAGCGGAAAGAGGCCGCCACCGCGGAGCCGAAATGGGCTATATCTTTCGGAACTTCAATCTGATTCCGTATCTTTCCGTCCGCGAGAATATCGCGTTGCCTTGCTATGTACATGCAAAGAGAATGAAACGCATAATCGCCTCTACTCTTGATGGAGAAGTTCTTCGCATTGCAGGGCGGCTCGATCTCGGTGAATGTTTGCAAAAACCCGCTGCAAAACTACGGGTAGACGAGAAACAGCGCATTACTCTTGCCAGGGCTATTATTGGTGCACCGGGCCTTGTCATTGCAGACGAGCCCACTTCCTTACTTGATCGCGATCAACAGGAAAATTTCCTGCGGCTTCTGATTGAAGTATGCTCAGAGATCCGCTCGACGCTGATATTTGCCAGCCATGACCGCCTGCTGATGTCAGAATTCGAACGCCATATATCGATGCGAGAGATGAATCAGGCGGTCCTATGCTGATTCTATTTCGACTTGGTGTTTCTTCATTAAAAAGCAGGGCTGTTGTATCTGGTCTCATTATTTTTTCCTTTACATTGAGCTTTTTTATACTTGTTGGTACAGATCGCATGCTCCAAGGCGCGCAGGTTGGATTATCGAATACTTTAAGCCAGACCGATCTGCTGGTAGGAGCACGTGGGAGTTCATTGCCGCTGCTGTTGCATGCGATATTCCATGCAGGTCCTTCTCCGGATCAAATCTCCTATGCATCGTATGAACATTTCCGCGATCACCCGGCAGTTCAATGGACAATCCCGTTTTCGATAGACGACAGTTACCAGGGTTCTCACGTTATTGCGACGGACGAAAATTTCTACGAACACTACCGTTTACACGGCGACCGGTCACTTCAGTTTGCCGATGGAATGCCTCCTGAAAATATTTTCGACGCAGTTCTTGGGAATGAAGTGGCCCATCGCCTCGGATATCATGTCGGGTCAAAGATAGCTCTAGGCCGCGGTCAGGAAGGGATACGCTCGCGTCAAGATAATGTAAAACCATTTACTGTTACCGGAGTTCTGACACGTACATCGACGCCGGTGGATAATACCATCTACATCACACTCTATGGGCAGGAAGCGATTCATCTTAATTCATCGGCCGACACAGAAATTCGCAAAGAAAACCTGCGCATCCAGAACATCAGCGCATTTTTTGTCCGAACCCGATCGCAGGCCGACACTCAGCTTCTTCAGCACGAGATCAATCATTATCTTGATGAGCCATTGACGGCTGTTGTTCCAGTGCTTGCCGCACAGGGTATGTGGCGCATGCTCGGCTATGTGGATACGGCAATTTCACTCGTGAGCGGGGTTGCATTGATTGTAAGCTTGCTGGCCATGCTTGCTGTGCCTTATGCCACATTGAATGAGCGGAAAAAAGAAGTTGCCGTACTGCGTGCAGTGGGACTTCATGCGCGGCAGATTTTTTTATTGTTTGTGCTGGAGTCAACGCTTCTTAGTACCGCCGGATTGGCCTTTGGTCTTGGTGCGGCTTATGGATTGTTATGGATGATTCGTTTTCCAGTTGAGGAGCGTTTCGGAGTGCATCTGGCGATAGTGGGTATTTCGTCGCGCATATCCTTATATGCTTGTGGTGTGATACTGGCAGGCGCGCTGATGGGCTGCGTGCCGGCTATGCGCGCGTGCTGGAATAATTCAATAGACAGGCTTAATGCGCAATAACAGCTTTGATTGAAACGCGCAGTAAATCATCGAGTCGACACTTTTATTGATGGAGTATAGATGTCACCAGAACGTCGCACGCAGGTACGTTTTTATCTCTCTTTCCTGCTTTTCATTCTCAGCGCTGTAGCTTTTCTTGACCGCACAAATATTTCTATTGCCGGGCTGCAGATCAGCGCGGAATATGGGCTCGGGAACCAGCATCTTGGCTGGATATTTTCGGCGTTTCTTGTTGGATATGCCGGATTTCAGATTCCTGCCGGCTGGATGGCAGCACGATATGGTCCGCGGCGCGTGTTGGCACTGGGAGTCCTGTGGTGGGGAGTGGTCACTGAACTTACGGCGCTGTTGCCTGTGGGCATGTCACATGCGGTTGCTGTTTTCATTGCGATCCGTTTCGCTCTTGGAGTGGGCGAATCGGTGGTGTATCCAGCTGCGAACCAGTTTGTAGCGCAGTGGATTCCGCAACAGGAACGGGGAATCGTCAATGGGTTGATTTTTGCCGGCGTAGGAGCGGGGAGCGGTCTGACACCGCCATTGTTAACATGGCTGATTACAAATCACGGCTGGCGCGCAGCTTTCTGGTTCAGCGCCTTGATCGGGGTTATCGCAGGAATTGTCTGGTGGCTGGCAGCTCGCGATACACCCGAAGAGCACCCAGCCGTCTCTCCTACGGAACTCGAAACGATTCAGGAAGGGCTTGAAACCTACCGGGCGCGCACAACCGCTATGGAGGAAAGGCCTATATCTTCCGGCATTTCATGGAGGGCGATCTTTCACCGCACAGACCTTGCTGCCCTGATGGTCGGATATTTCGGCTTTGGCTATATTGCGTGGATTTATTTCAGTTGGTTTTTTCTTTATATGGCCCAGGTGCGAGGTTTTGACTTGAAGTCGAGCGCGCGATATTCGATGCTGCCGTTTCTGTCCATGACGTTTTTCTGCCTGGCGGGCGGAGTGCTGAGCGACCGGCTCACCAAAAAATATGGCCTGCGCGCGGGACGGTGCATGCTTGCCGCCGTAGCGCTGTTTTCCACCGCGGTTTTTCTTATCCTCGGATCGCAGGTGCATAATCCCAGCCTGGCAGGGGTAATCCTGGCTGGCGGTGCGGGGATGCTGTACATCTCGCAAAGTTCTTTCTTTTCAGTCTCGGTGGATATTGCAGGGCGCAGCTCCGGCGTTTTTTCAAGCATCGTGAACATGGGCGGACAGATTGGCGGCGCTGTGACGGCGTCACTTACCCCCTGGATTGCGCAGCACTTTGGCTGGACAAGCTCTTTTGGCGCCGCTGCGGCACTCGCGTTAATTGGCGCATTGTGCTGGCTGGTTGTGCATCCTGAGCGGCCTTTGGAGATAACGCAGGAAAATCGATAAATCTAATGCAGCCGATAACAGGGAATTCTGCCTTCTTTACAATCCCTATCAACTTATGATGCCGTAGAAAGAATCAGCTACAGCATGAAGCACACTGTCCGATGTCGGCTTAAGCTCGTCTTCCGGAGCTCTCGAAGTATTTTTGTGCTTTTGTGGTTTGCTACAGCCCTTTGTTCGAAGAGCGTAGGACAAGCTGCTCTTCCGCTCTCTGAATACCAGAAACAGGTCTGGCAGGTAGAAGATGGCCTGCCGGAAAATAATGTCCGCATGATCACGCAGTTGCCGGACGGATCCTTGTTGCTTGCTACCGCTTCGGGGCTCACAACCTTCGATGGACTGCATTTTCAAAGTTTTCCTGTACCAGATATTGATGGCGAGGCAGTGAACGCTGTTCTCGTGGGGAAAGATGGCGACCTCTGGATTGGCACCGACGGTCGCGGGGTGGTGCAGTACAGCAAATCTCATGCTGCGGACAATATCAGCGAACTGGCCGGCCGAATGAACGAGCGCGTACGAATGCTGTATCAGGATTCGAAAGGCTCGCTTTGGATCGCCACGCAGAATGGCATTGAACGATACCGAGATGGCCAGCTGGAGAGCTTCAGCGAAGCCGGCATGATTTCCGGTGATATAGTTGCGCCATTCGCTGAAGACGACCACGGCATCTTCTTTGTCACGTCGAAAGGACTCTTCCACATCGCGCCCGGGGGCAAGCCGGTGCCGTATACACTGCGAAATTTGTCACTGGGGAACCCGGTTGCTGTTTATCGCGACCAGCAGCACAGACTTTGGGTAGGCACAGAGAATAGCGTCGTGCGGCTGGTGACTCGAAAGTCCGGAAAAGGATATGACGAAATTACCGCTGCTCGCCTGCCAAGTCCGGTAACAGTGATGCTCGGCGATGCGCATGGAAATCTCTGGGTCGGCACGCTCCGTAATGGCATTCGCCGTATCGGAAGCAATGGCGTAAGTGCGTGGTCGTCGCGAAACGGTTTGCCAGCAGATACGATCCGTTCACTATTCATCGACGATGAGCAGAACCTCTGGATCGGAACATTTGCCGGAGGGTTGAGCCGCTGGCGGAGGTCAACTTTCGCACCGTATAAAGAGTCCGCTGGTCTTCCAGATGGTTTTGCAGCCAACGTCTTCCCGGACAGCCACGGCGACTTATGGTTCGGAACATGGGACAAAGGAATTTTTAGAATTCATAACGGGAAGTTGGCCAACGTCACGCCACCCAATATGCCGATGGCTACGCATATCCGCGCATTCGCGGAAGACCAACGCGGGCAACTCTGGATTGGAACATGGTTTAACGGAGTCTATCGCTATGATGGACATTCATTCCATCACTACACGCTTGGCACCGAGTCTCCGGGTAACGCGGTCAGTTCTATACTGGTGGACCACAAAGGCGGCCTGTGGATCGGAACGTATACGGGCCTGCTTTATTTCCCCGATGGCGAGCCGAACGCACGACGATCCACATTTCTTGATGCAAAGCTGATTACGTGCATTCTTGAAGACGTCGACAGCTCTATGCTGGTGGGCACGAATACAGGCCTATTTCGACTGAGCGAAGAAGGTTCTTTCCCCATTACTGATCTGCCGAATCCACATGTCATTTCGCTCATTCGCGATAGTCTCGGCTACACATGGATTGGGACAAAGACAGGTGGACTTGCGCTTCTGAGAAAAGATCATGCGGAGCAATTGAGCGCAAAAAGCGGATTACCGGCACTGCCGGTTCGCTCGGCTATTGAAGACGCACACGGCCGGCTGTGGCTGGGAACGTCGCGCGGCATCGTGCGGATTCCTGTTGCCGCTCTCCACGCGGTTGCTGATGGGAACGATCAGTATTTGGCGCCTGTTCTATTTGGGCGAGAGGATGGCTTGCAGTCCAGCGAATGCAGCGAGCCTTCGCAGCCAGGAGCAGCCCTCACCGCGGATGGCGTGCTCTGGTTTGCAACCATTAAAGGTTTTGCCCATACAACAGGCGAAACAAGTGATCCCGCTGCATCGAATTCAATTCTTCCTTCTCTCAGTTGGACCTTCAGTGATGATCTGAATCCAGAACATATTCGCAATGGATCAGATGTTGAAATCGCAGCCGGCCAGTCGGATGTAACTTTTCTTTTCAACGCGATTCATTTGTCGAACCCATCACAGATTGAATTCCGTTATCGTCTCACCGGATACGACCAGGACTGGACAACAACTCACGCGCGAATGGCTCGTTATCGCAAGCTTCCTCCGGGAAAATACACATTTGAGGTGCAGGCGCGCAACAGCGGGGGACTGTGGGGAGCCTCGATGGCATCAGCGACGGTCAGACAGTATGGTTATTTTTACCAAACATGGTATTTCTACGTTGCCGTATTGTTGCTGGTCATTGCTCTGGCCGCACAATTTTTCAGGCAACGGGTACATATGGTTAAAGGACAGATCGGCGTCATCGTCGAAGAACGGAATAGAATTGCCCGCGAATGTCATGACACATTGATGGCAGGGTTTGCCGCCATTTCATGGCAGCTTGAGGCAACCGCGAAGATCTTTCGTGATGGCGCTCTCGCGGATACGGCTGCTGCAAAGTCCTGCGAGCTTGCCCGCAGCATGGTCTCGCATTGCCAGGCTGAGGCACGCCGGATCATCTGGGACCTGCGCGATACAGGCGACATGACCAACATTCTTTCTCATGCGCTGTCACGTACCCTGATGGCACAGGATCCCGGCGGCTCTCCTGTGGTCACATTCCGCGTGGAGGGAGATGAGGTGCCACTTGCGCCTGCCTATGTTCATCATCTGGTCTGTATTGGACAAGAGGCGGTTTCCAATGCGATGCGCCATGCTTCACCTTCGCATATCGCCGTGCACCTGAGATATGAGACAAATTCCCTGAATCTCACAGTTCGTGATGACGGCAGGGGCTTTCGCGGTGATTCTTCCAAGATCGGACATTTCGGCATTCCGGTGATGGAAGAAAGAGCAAGAAAGGTTGGCGGTATATTCCGCTTACAAAGTTCTCACGATGAAGGGACAGAGGTTTCTGTGTATGTCTCTTTCAACGCTTTACAAAAAATCAGCAAACATCAACATCAATATATTGTTCCGTGGATCGGCATATGAAAGAGATTCGTGTCCTTCTGGTTGAAGATCATTTTCTGGCTCGCATGGCACTACATTCTGTTCTCTCAAGCCATTCGCAGATTCGCATTGCAGGTGAGGCACTGGATGGCGAAGAGGGACTTTCATTGTACCGCTCCCTGCTTCCTGATGTGGTCGTGCTCGACCTGCGCCTTCCCGGAATGAGCGGCTTCGAAGTGATTACAAAATTGCGGCAAGAGTTTCCGAAGGCGCGCATCGTGGTCCTCTCGAATTATCAGGGGAGCGAGGATATCTATCGCGCTGTGCGCTTCGGCGCGATGGCATATCTCACGAAAGATGCAAGCGGCGAGGAGCTTGTAAATGCTATTCAGAGCGTGAGCCGTGGACTTCGTTATCTGCCTCGTGTTGCTCTTGATCGTCTGGCAGAGAGGATTCCTGCAGTTGATTTGACTCCACGTGAATCCGAAGTGCTTGCCTGCATCGTACAGGGGCGGTCAAACCGCGAGATTGCCGACGATCTGCACATTGCAGAAAAAACGGTACGTATTCATGTCTCTTCTGTACTGGACAAGATGGGGGCTCGTGACCGGACGCAAGCGACTATCTACGCTCTGCAACGAGGATTGGTGCATCTTGATTGATGTCATTTGAGACGACAAGGCATGATGATTCGCTTTTTTTGAACTGTAGATGCTCAGGAAGCAACTAATTCACTGTTCAATGGAGAATGCCCGACGTGAGTTCCATAAAGTTTACTTCCGGTCTGGCGCTCTGAGAGACCTGTCTCACTGTCTTGAAAATACTGCGCTGAATCAGGTCGTCTCTTCAACCGTATCGCCCTCGCCCGGAGCAAGAAATAAATTTGCCTCCAACCCATGCTGTCGCGTGTAGAGATCATAGTAGCGACCGCCGAGGGCATAGAGCGTCTCATGCGTTCCGCGCTCCAGAATCACGCCTGACTCGACTACCAGAATCTGATCGGCACGACGGATCGTTGAGAGCCTGTGCGCGATGACAAATGTAGTCCGGCCCTGCATCAGGTAGCTTAGCCCGTGCTGAATCATCTGCTCGGACTCAGAATCGAGTGAAGAAGTCGCCTCATCAAGAATCAGGATTCGTGGATCAGCCAGAATTGCCCGCGCAATCGAAAGTCGCTGACGCTGACCGCCTGAGAGCTTCACGCCACGCTCACCCACAATGGTGTCGTAGCCATCAGGAAAACGCTCCGCAAACTCATCCACGCGAGCAATGCGGCATGCTTCGAGAAACTGCTCTTCGGTCGCGTCCGGATACGAGAAGACGACATTCTCACGGATTGTTCCATCGAAGAGAAACGATTCCTGCAGCACTACGCCAAGCTGGCTGCGATAGCTGTTCAGCCTGACCGTGGAAAGATCAACCCCATCCACGAGGACTAGCCCTGAATCCGGATTATGGAAGCCGCAGACCAGGCTGATGATGGTCGATTTGCCTGAACCCGACGAACCGACCAACGCCGTCACCGTGCCCGGACGCGCCTCAAAAGAGATGCCATGCAGCACCGGCTTGTCCGCTTCATAACTGAAGCGAACATCGTCAAACATAATATCACCGCGAATCTCGCCCAGCGTTACTGTGCGCTTTGGATCGCTGAACTCGTCCATCTCACCGAGAATTTCGAGTGTCCGGTCAAGGCCGGCAACAGCCTCCGTCAACTGCGTCCCGATATTCACAATCTGGAACACCGGAGCAATCATGAAGGCAAGGAACATGTTGTATTGGAAGTAATCGCCCAGAGTGAGCTGATGGTTCAGCACTTCGCGTCCACCCAGCAGCATCACCAAACCGCCAACTATGCCCAGCACCGTAGTCGCCGCAAATGACAGCGCGCTCGTTGCCGTCAGTGACTTCATCACATTGTCCAGAAGCCGCTGTACGCCCTGCGCAAAGACTCCTGCCTCGCGCCGCTCGGCATGATAGCCCTTCACGACGCGCACGCCGCCTAGTGATTCGGTCAGCCGTCCGGTTACTTCGGCATTGATCTTGCCGCGCTCGCGGAAAATCGGGCGAATCGTCTTGAACGCCCTCTGCAGGATGATGACAAAGACCGCAATCACCGCAAAGACGATCAGCGTGATCCTACGGCTCGTATGCAACAGTATGCCAAACGCCAAAACCGCGGTCATGATTCCGCCGATAAACTCAACCAGCCCGGTCCCGATCAGGTTGCGGACACCCTCCACATCAGACATGATGCGCGCCACCAGCGTTCCTGTTCGGTTGGCGTCATAAAAGCTTACCGGCAACAGCCCTACATGTTGCTGGACTTGTTTTCTCAAATCCGCAATCATGCGCTGCGCAGCTTTGGAAAGAAGCTGCGTAAGGGAGAATGAAGTTACCGCCTGTATTGCCGTCGCGGTAAAGACCACGCCTACCAGAGGCAGCAGCTTATCGGCATGATGCTGTCGCAGAACGGTATCGATGAGAAACTTGGTCGAGGCCGGAAGCACCAGGCCGGCCACCCTATTTACCGCCATCAGGCAAAGACCAAACAACAGCAGCCAGCGACGGGGACGAATCAGTTTCCAGATTTCCGGCAGGACTTTTTTATAGTCTGTTTTTCTCTTTTTCAGCTCCTCACCCGATGTGGCGCGCATGCCGCTGCGATGGCCGCCGCTGCGTTCAGCCTTCATCGAAGTCATGGAACCAGGCCGCATCGCCATCTAAGCCCGCGCCCTTCGCGCGGCCACAAACGAGCGTACACACAGAATGACAAAAACAAGCAGCAGAACCGCCATCGCGGCCTTCTCTTCTACCGCAGCCGGATGAGAAAACTGTACGCCCTGTACCAGCCGGATATAATCGTAAATACTTTTTACAGTCCCTAGAAATCCAAGCAGCCCAACCGTAACTGCGATATGCATGAAGAGCATGCGCTTCTTCGCATCCTCAGTAATCGCCAGAAATCCAAGGATCGCAAGCAGCAGCCCGACAAACGCCGGAATCAGCGCCGTTGGAGCATGGCTTCCAGTCGCGACAAAGCCAAAAATGCCGAGAAGAATCAGAACAACGCCAAAGCTGATGGTAGTTTTCGCCATGCGTAAAAAGCGCCTCCGCTATGTCTTTAGCATAGAGCATTGCGGAAGCACATTCCTCAGACGCAGCAGAAACCAACAGGACTCAATTTGTTTGTGCCGGGGAGACGATTCCCAGCGCATCCAGAACCCTTCGCGCCTCCACTTTCGGAGACTGAAGCGCCGAAACATGCAGCGCATCTGCCGGAAGTTCCAGTGTGGCGATCTGGCTGTCGAGCAACTCAACCGGCATGAAATGATGCCGTGCCTCCATCCGCTGCGCGATGACCTGCTTTGGGGCCTCTGTCAGCACAAAGCGGTACGCATCGGCAGGAAGCCCAGCCGTCAGAGTTTCGCGATACGCCTGCTTCAGCGCCGAACAGGTAAGAATGCCATGCTCGCCTCGCTGATGCCATTTAAGAATCAGCGCATGCAGCGCAGCCAGCCACGGCGCCCGGTCTTCATCCGTAAGCGGAATGCCGGAATGCATCTTCTGCCGATTGGCTTCGCTGTGGTAATCATCGCCTTCCGCAAACTGCCACCCCGTCAACTTTGCCAAAGCCTGTGCGAGGGTCGTTTTTCCCGAGCCGCTCACTCCCATCACGATAACGATCATGCCTTCCCCTGCTGTCCAGCCAGCTGTTTCACATCGTTCACAATCTGCTCCGGCGTCCAGTCGTTCGTCGGATACCACTTGAAAACCTTACCGTCCGGCCCAATCACCAGTGTTGAGAGCGAATGTGTGATCGTTCGGTCCTTCTCCGGCGTCGCGCCCACATCAAAGAAACGCAGGACCGGCGCGAGATCAGCCTTGCTGGGCGCGGCAAAATCCCAGTGTGCAAATGTCTCATTCGTATACTTGCCTGTATACGATGATCCATAGCTCTTCAGCACTGCGGGCGTATCGTAATCCGGATCGAAGCTGACGCTCAGCAGATGCGTCTTCTTATAAAGTTCCGGATCAGCCGCCAGCATCTTATCGATCTGCGCAAAATTGCGGCTCATCCGCGGACAGAAATCCGCCAGCGGACAGCGCGTGTAGATAAACGTCATCAGCAAGACCTTGCCGCGAAACTGTGCAAGATGAATTTGCCTGTCGCTCTGGTTCAGCAGATGAAAATCCGGAATCCTGTCGCCCGGCTGAATCGGATGATAGAAGAAGCTGGGCTTGTAGTCCGGTTTAGCCTGCGCAATGATGACAATCTCATCCAGCAGGTCTGAATCATTCGTTGCAATCAGCGTCGCCGTAATGCTGTCGCCCGGATGCAATTCGCTGATAATGCCGGGATTCTTCAGTTTGTACGGCATCGTCATCGCTTCCATAAAGCCGGGAATGGCCGCTGCATCCAGGACGATTTCTCCGTGCACGGCGTCAACGCCAATGATCTTGCCTCGCACTGGATAGTGCTTCGCGCCTGCATCGGAAGCCGGCTGCCCTGTCCCTGAATTTACTTTCTGACGACAGCCCGGAAATACACAAAGGGCCATACCTACGATGCACAGGCAGAGAAAAGAACGAATCACACTTCAGTTTACACTCTCTATGTGCTCCCTCTGTTCGATTCACAGGTTCCGCCCAACCTGATGGAAATTGTGCTGAGCGCCCTTGCAGACGGCGCGGTTGTGGTCACAGCCAATGCCCGCGCCGCCCGAGCGCTGACTCTGAAATATGCGGAACAGCAGCGGGCAAACGGCCTTGCCATGTGGGCCTCCCCGGCCATCCTCGACTGGGACAGCTGGCTGAACCATCTCTGGCAGGCAGCGGCTTTTGATGACCCCGATGCTCCCTTGTTGTTAACTCGTCTGCAGGAACATCAGCTTTGGCTGCGCGTGCAGCAGAATGACGCCCGACTTGTAGTATCTCCAGAGGAGCTGGCCTCTCTGGCCCAGGGCGCTTATGCGCTCTTGAGTGAATACGAATTACACGAAGCGCGTGCTGGGGCATGGCTCGAAACCGATGCCGAGCACTTCCGCCAATGGGCAAAAGCTTTCGACCAGATGTGTCAAGCCCGCAAATGGGCCAGCCGCAGCCAAATCGAGTCTTTGCTCGTACAAGCAAACCGCAACAGCTCGCTGCCTCTACCAAAGCAGGTTCTGCTGATAGGATTCGACCGATTCACACCGGCGCAACAATCGCTCATCGAAAACCTGCGCGAATCAGGAGTGCGCGTGGAAGAAGCAGCTCCTGAGCCGCAGCCTTCTACGCATTCTCTGCTGGCAGCAGCCGACAGTCATGACGAACTGATGGTATGCGCGGAGTGGTGCAGGCACAAGCTCGAGCAGGACCCTACGGTACGGATCGGCGTGATTGCGCCAGATGCAGGAAGCATTCGCGCAGCAGCCGACCGCATCTTTCGCGCTGTATTGATGCCGCAGTCTCTTGATCTCGCCCAGGATGCCGGCGCAATGCCCTTCGAATTTTCTCTTGGTGTGCAGCTGTTGACCGTACCGGTTCTGCGCGCGGCTCTGCTTTTCCTGCGCTGGATCAGCAGTCCGCTGCCGGAAGCGGATGTCTCATGGCTCCTGCTGTCCGGCTTCTTTCACCAGAGCGATTCTGAAATTCTCAATCTGGCGCAACTGGATTTCAAACGGCGTGATTCCGGAGCTCTCTCGCCTGAGATCGACCTGAAAACGTTTGTCGACCGCAATGCTTCCGTTCTGTTCGCACGCCGAATGAGAAAAGTCCTGAGAGCAACGGAGGAGAATCGCGCGCTCAGCACTAGTCATTCTTATGGTTACTGGACAGACCTGGCAGAGCACCTTCTGCGCGTTGCCGAATGGCCGGGCTTTCGCGCGCCGGATAGCGTTCAGTTTCAGGCACAGCAGCGCTGGGTGAGGCTGCTCGATGAAGTTGCTTTACTGGATTTTGCCGGCGGCAAAATTACATTTGAGCACTTTCTGCAGACGCTTGAAAAACACGCAGCCGATACCATCTTTACGGCTGAGTCCCACCACGCACCCATCCAGATTTTGGGCGCATTCGAGTCGTCAGGTCAGACATTCGACGCCATATGGTTCCTCGGCGTGGACGACGCGCACTGGCCGCAGGCCGGCAGGCCGCATTCGCTCCTGCCGCTCGCGCTGCAGCGAAGAGCAAAGATGCCTCACTGCAATGCGGGAGCCGATACTGAGCTTGCTCTCAGCGTCACGCGACGCATTGCTGAAAGCGCTCCGGAATGTATCTTCAGTTACGCAGCGCAGAACAAAGAAGGAGAACTCCGGGCATCGCCTGTTCTTGCCTCGATATTTCCGGAAGGATTCGATCCTGTTTCTACTGAAGAATTTCGTCGACAGATCGGGGTAGCAGAGCATGTAATCCCCAATCCTCAAATCGAATCGGCAATAACACAGTCTCAAATTGTCCCGTGGCCCTCAGAACGTATTGCAGGCGGCTCCGAAATATTGAAAGATCAGGCAGCCTGCCCATTTCGGGCCTTCGGCTTGCGACGTCTCGCAGCGCGGCCACTGGAGCGAACGGATCGAGGCCTGGACCCTGCGCAGCGCGGCAGTCTCTTGCATTCCATTCTGGAGTCGGTGTGGTCGCCGGAGACACCTGAGCCGTTTCGCATGATTTCGCTTGAGGATTTGAAGGCAATCATGGCTGCGCAGCGGCTGGACGAAGCCCTTCGCTATCACATTACAAATGCCTTCCATGATCTCGTCAGCCAGCACGCAGACGATGCATGGATGCAGGCGTATCTCGAATCAGAGCAGCAGCGGCTGCTCACCCGTCTGCGCGAATGGATGCAATATGAAGCAAAACGGCAGCCATTCATCGTCGAAAAGCGCGAGGAGAAGTTGACTGATGTCAATGTAGGTGATCTGAAACTGAATCTTCGCGCCGACCGCATCGATAAGCTCCCCGATGATTCTCACCTGCTGCTGGACTACAAAACCGGCGAAGTATCTCCCTCTGCATGGAAAGGCGAAAGACCGGATGAGCCTCAGCTTCCTCTCTACGCCACATACGGCAATGTTGAAAGCGTCAGCGGATTGCTCTTCGCGCAGATTCGCGCCGGCAAGATGCTTTTTTCCGGACGAGCCGCTAAGCCATTGCAGATGGTCATGGCTGATCTGCCTCCCACAAGCGCTCTGGTAACTCAACCTTTTAACCACACCACATATGACACATGGCAGCAGGCGCTGCTGCAGTTGGCAGAAGAATTCCTGCGCGGCGAAGCTTCGGTCGATCCGAAACACGGCGATGAAACCTGCAAGTATTGCCCACTACCGGGACTCTGCCGTGTAGCTGAAGCGGACAATATCAACGAAGTGGAAGACGGAGAGACAGAGGATGCCTGACCTCGGCATTACGCCGCCGGACCAGATTGCTCGGAACACGGCGCTCAACACTCAATCGTCCTATATCGTTCAGGCGCCTGCCGGCTCCGGTAAAACCGAGCTGCTCACGCATCGCTTCCTCAAGCTGCTTGCATGCGTAGACGAGCCGGAAGAGATTCTTGCCATTACATTCACACGCGCCGCCACGGCGGAAATGCGCACGCGTGTTCTGAAAAAACTCGAAGAGGCACGCAGCAAGCCTGAAGCGCACCCTGATGATGATGCAATGCTCGTCTCCGCGCGCGCCGCTCTCGCGCACAGCGAAGCACGCGGCTGGAAGCTGCTGGACCAGCCGCATCGCCTCGATATCCAGACCATCGACTCCCTTTGCATGCGTATCGCCCACGAGCAACCCTTGCTCGCGCGCATGGGTGGGCATCTCCAACCACAGGAAAATGCATTCCCGCTCTATGAAGAGGCCGCACAGCGCACGCTCGCCCACCTGGGTGGAAGCAATCGCGAGCTGCACGCTTCACTGATGCGGTTTCTGCAACTGCGCGACAACAATCTTCCTGATGCACAGCGTTTGATTGCGGAGATGCTGGCGCACCGCGACCAGTGGGTCCATAATCTACCGCTGAATCGACAACTTACTGAAGAAGACTGGGACGAAATACGGCTGCGCTTTGAAGCACCTTTCCGGCATGCCATTCGTCGCGTGCTCAGGAAAGTCCATGCTCTTCTCCAGGCAGAACCGACCATTGCTCAGGAGCTTATAGAGCTGGCAAATTATGCCTGCGGCAATCCATCAGAAATAGACCTGCGCGCTCTTAGTCACATCCGTTCTTTGCCCGAGCCGAATGAGAAATTTTTCGACCAATGGACATGCCTTTGCGCTTTGTTGCTGACCAAAACAGGAAATGCATGGCGTAAGCAGGTCACCGTCAGAGAAGGATTCCCTTCACCCACTGTCCGGCGAAAAGACTCACCTGAGCAGCAATACAAAGAACGCATGATGGACCTCATCAGACGGCTCTCCCAATCAGACGCACTGCTCCAATCCCTTTGCGATATTCGCAACCTGCCTCCGCCTCGCTACAACGAGGAGCAGTGGCAAATTCTGCGCGATCTGTTCACCGTCCTTCATTTCTCCGTTGCCGAGTTGCGCGTCCTGTTTGCACAGCGCAACACGATTGATTTCGTGGAACTCGGCATATCGGCGCTCAACGTGCTTGAGCAGGAGCATCCCACCGAACGTGCGCTCAGCGTCAGCGAGCGTGTCCGTCACCTGCTGATCGATGAGTTTCAGGACACGTCGCGCCGCCAGCATTCGCTTGTCCGCATGCTGCTGCGCGCTTGGAATCCGGGCGATGGACGCACCTGCTTTTTTGTCGGCGATCCCATGCAGTCCATCTACATGTTTCGCCAGGCTGAGGTCGAGCTTTTCGAACAGGTGCGGCAGCACGGCATTGTTTCGCCGGAACAGCAGCATCCCTGCACGCCGCTCCAGCTTTCGGCCAACTTTCGCTCGCATGCGGGATTGACCAAGCCTCTCAACAATTACTTTGATACGATTTTCGCCAGCGCTCTCGCCCCTGGAGCCGCCGCTGTCTCCTTCTCCCCTTCCGAATCTATAGGGAAGGCTCTTTCCGGCAATTCGGTTTGTCTTCATCCGCAGTTTGTTCCACGCGCAGATGAAGATGCGTTGCGGAAGGCCCGCGAACATGAAGCCGAAGAAGCGCTGCGCATCATTGAAGAACATCTGCCTCGCATACAAAAAGCATCTGCCCTCGTCGCTGACCCCGAAAAGTCCTATACCGTGGCCGTGCTGGCGCGCGCGCGTCAGCATCTTACCCTGATTGCGCAGAAGCTGCGTGAGAAGAACATTCCATACCGTTCAGTCGAATTGGAAACTCTTTCTGAACGGCAGGAAGTCCTTGATCTGCTCTCGCTCATCCGCGCCCTGCTGCACCCGATGGACCGCATCGCATGGCTCTCTATACTGCGCGCTCCCTGGTGCGGTCTCACGCTTGAAGACCTGCATATTCTCTGCGGCAGTGATGACAAGCAGTTCGCGCGGACTCCCGTGCAGCAGCTCATTTCAGAACGCAGTTCACTTATAAGCGAAGACGGGCAACAACGATTGCGCCGCACATACTCCGTGCTGACGCGGGCACTCGAAGTCCGCTATCGACAAGCGCAGTCTCCTTCGTTTTCGGCGTGGATCGAGCGCACATGGCACAGCCTCGGCGGCCCGCTCTGTCTCGACGAGCAGCAAAAAGAAAATGCGCGCGTCTTCTTCAGCATGCTCGATACCGTTGCGCCGGACGGCATCGCCTGCCTGAGCGATGAGTTCGATCATCAGCTCAGCCGTCTGTTCGCGCAGCCTGATCCGCGCGTCAGCGAGCGCTTTGGCGTGCAACTGATGACGATCCACAAGGCCAAAGGCCTCGGCTTCGATGTTGTTCTCGTGCCCGGACTCGACCGCACAACAGGTCACGATCGTCAGCAACTGATCTGCATGCTCGAGCGCGTCAGCCTGGACGATCCTGATAGAGACGAACTGCTGGTTGCGCCCATTGGAGCCAAAGGTGAAGATACGCATCCGCTTTACCAATGGGTGCGGAAGCAGCGGCAAATGCGCGAAATCGAGGAACGCAAACGTATCTTCTACGTCGCCTGCACACGGGCGCGGCGTGAACTGCATCTCTTCGGCACTGCTGTCATCGGAACTAAAGGCTCGCTTGAATTCGGCTGGCCGGACAGCCTGCTCGCAACGGCGTGGCCTGCGCTTGGTCCGGACTTTGAAGCCGCCTACCAGGCACAGTCGAAGCAGTTCGTTATCCCCTTTCCGACAGCTCCATTGCCGGGAGTAGTCGATATTGCCGCGGTGGCGGGCCCGGCGCATCCTCCACTGGTGCTGCGGCGATTGCCTTCTGACATCGTCATTCAGCCATTGGGTGAAAACGTAACTATTACAGGTAAATTACCCGGCATCGACGATGCGCGCGAGCTTTTCGAGCGCCCTGAAGGCTCGCGCCAGCAGCGCATAATTGGCAGCGTTATTCATGCGCTTATGGAACGCTTAGGCAAGTTTTTTGTTCAAAAAACTGATCTTTTCAGTGCAGAATTTCGCTCTTTGCTGCGACCGCACGCAGCCGCGATGTTGCGCGCCGCCGCTTTTTCACCAGAACAATCCGGGGACGCACTGGAGAAAATTCTTTCGGCGCTGGAAACTGCTGCCAATGATCCTGTGGGCCGCTGGCTTCTCAGTCCACACCTCGAAGCACAGTCTGAAACCTCATGGACAGGCTGGATCGAAGGCAGACTGCAAACCCTCCGCGCCGACCGCATCTTTCGCGCCGGAGCTGAGCCTCTGCAGAAAGGTTCCGCGTATTTCTGGATAGTCGACTACAAGGCCACAGCCTATTCCGGTTCCAATATCGAGAGCTTCATCGCCCAGCAGCGCAAGGCTTACGAGCCGCAGCTTGTATCCTATGCCCGGGCCTTGCGAAAACTGCACGGCACGGATTTGCCGCTGCGTCTTGGCCTTTACTTCCCACGCATTGGACGTCTGGATTATTGGGCATACTAGCCCGTACTACTTATCCAGCTCTTACGCAATCATGGCGTAGCTCCGATCTGGTAATTTAGAGTGGCTAGGGCCAGACGATATTGATAGCGCGCATTTGTGTCACCGATGGCGGCATCGGTCTGCTGCAATTGGGCTTGACTCAACTCGACTATGGAGCTTAGGCCAAGCTGGTAACGCGTCTGCGCGAGCGAGAGCGCCATATTTGCCTGGTTGAGCAGCGCGCTGGTCACGGATAATCGCTGAAACGCTGTATTGGCTGCGAGCCATGCAGTGCGAACATCTCGCGTAATCTGGTTGCGCAGATCACGGCTTCGCTCACCTGCCGCCTCGGCACGAATTGCTGCTTCTTTGGCCTGCGCGTTGTAGAGGAACCCATTGAAGACAGGAATGTTCACATTTGCGCCGATGCCGCCCCACCAGTTGGAGGTGTAGAACTGGTCAGGACGGACCGGTACGATGCCAGCGGTTCCTCCGGTGCTGATGGTGGGGAACATCTGATCGTGCTCAGCATGGCTGAACTTGATGGCTGCCTGCTGATCGTAGTTCAGGGCTTGCAAATCGGGGCGCTGCTGCAGACCGGCCTGAATGAGCTGGTCCACATCCGGCGGTGGCGGCTGCAAGACGGTATTGTCATCGATAAGGTCATAGGTAATCTGCCGGTCAAAGCCGAGCACGGCATCGAGCGCAGCCATGGTGGAATCGGCGTTGTTCTGCGCGTCGAGCAACAATAGTTTCGCCTGCGACAGGTTCACATCAGCAAAACTCAGATCGAGCGTAGATTTCAGCTTGTTCTGCGTCATCTGGTTGACCTGCGTTTCCGTGGTCTGCCGCGTGCTTACATTCTGCTCCGCTACTTTAAGCAGTGCTTGCGCCTGCAGCGCATTGTAAAAAGCCTGATCGGTGGCAAGAACAATATCTTCTGTTGTTGCGAGCGCGTTTGCGTTCTGCGCCTTTTCCTGGAGTTTAGAGGACGCAACCAAATTTTTTGTCCGCCCGAAATCAGTAATGAGCTGGGTAAAATTACCGCCTGCGCCAGCATGTTCAAACAAGCGCGATGCGGTGAGTGCCCCGGCAGAAATGCGGCTTCCATCCTCGGCCCCTACGGCAGTGATGCTTGCGTTGGCGGTTGGCAGCTCGGCGGCGCGGGTTTCGCGCACCACCTGATGCTGGGCAAGCGCAAGCAGACGTCCTACGCTGACACGCGGATTGTTTTTGATGGCCAGTTGTTCTGCTTCTTTGCGCGTGAGCTGTGGATGCTGGTCTGACGGCGACTGACTTGCTTGGGGCGAAGATACTGCCATTGTTTGCGGTGCGGCATTCTGCGCCAGCAGGCGAGTTGGCGGCGCATCCGGCAGTGACTGCGCATGGACCGCACAGGCAAGTGCAAGAGCAATTAAGCTGAGGATGATTTCTTTTTTCATTGCTCCACCTCTCCTATGCGACCCAGTTTTGCTTCGCGCCTGCCGTGAATGAGCAGGTATACAGCGGGAACGAGGAAGACTGTAACAACAACCGATACTGCGAGGCCGCCGATGATGGCGCGTGCCAGCGGCGCATACTGCTCGCTGCCTGCCTCAAAGCCGAGCGCCAGCGGCAGCATGCCGAGCAGTGTGGCCAGTGATGTCATGAGGATCGGACGGAGACGAATCTTGCACGACTCGACAACCGCATTAAGCAGTGTGCGGCCCTGCTCATGCAGGATACCGGCGAACTCAACGATGAGAATACTGTTCGAGACGACGATGCCGGTCATCATGATGACGCCCATCAGCGACATGATGTTCAATGTGCTGCCGGTCATCAGGAGAATGAGTACCACTCCGGCAAGTCCCGGCGGAACCGCCATGAGAATGATGAAGGGATCAATGAACGAAGTGAACTGTGCCATCAGGATGAGATAGACCAGCACGATGGACAGCACCAGGCCAATGCCGAAGCGCATGAACGACTGGTCCATATTAACCACCGAACCGCGCACAGCGATGCGAACATTTTTCGGCGTCTGGATGTTGCTGAGGATTTTATTGACATCGTTGCGCGCGCGCACCAGCGACTCATGTGAAGGCATGACATACACATCGATGACGCGACGAATCTGGTAATGGTCTACTTCCGTTGGTGTATTGATCTCTTTGATGTCAGCCACAGACTGTAGTGGTGTATAGCTTTCCTCCTTTGCCGCGCGAAGCGGAATCTGCCGGAAGTCGTCCATGCTCATGTTCGCAATTTTCTTCTCGTAATACTGCACAGCGAGCATGTAGTTGTTGCCGGTCTTCGGATCGATCCAATAGCTGGGTGCGATCATGCCGTTCGATGTCATGGCGGTGATGACGTTGTCGACAACATCTTTAGGCGACAGGCCGATAAGGCTGGCTCGCTCACGATCTATGTCCAGCGCAAGACCGGGATAGCGTAGATCCTGCGGAATAAGAACATCGCTGACACTTGAACGCTGTTCGACTTTCCCAGCGATCTGCTGCGCAATCTTAAACGCCTCGTCAAGGTTGTTGCCGCGCACCTGAATATCAATCGGCGCAGGCAGGCCCTGATTGATGACGGAATCGATGAGTCCGCCGGCCTGGAAGTAAGTGGTCAGTTCCGGCATGTCGGACTGTAGTTTTCTGCGAACCATCTGCATGTAGGCGTAGCTTCCGACTTTGTGGCCTTCGTTCAAACTTACCTGGACGAAAGCTGTATCCATAGCGGAGTTGCTGGTATAGATCGCAGAAAGATCGGGCGTAATGCCGATATTCGAGACGATCATGTGAAGATCACGCTTCGGAATGACGTCGCGGATTTCATTCTCCACCTGCGCGATGTATTGATTACTCAACTCAATGCGCGTTCCACTGGGGCATTTGATATTAATGACGAACTGGCCGGGATCAGTGCGCGGGAAATAGGCACGGCCAATGAATGGCGAAAGGCCCAGCACGATCACAGCAATTCCGCCGAGGATAATGGCTGTTGTCCATCCAGGCCGCCGCAGGCATTTGGTCACCTGCACTTCGTAGTACTCCAGCATGCGATGGAAGTAATGATTGAACCCATGCACGAAGCGCTGGAAAAGCGATGTTTTTTTGCCGGAACCCTGAAGATGCCCGTGCGTAAAGCGAATGAACTTCGAGCAGTAGAGCGGCACGACCGTCATCGCTACCAGATAGGAGGCGAAGAGCGAGAAGACAACACTCAACGCCAGCGCGGTGAACAGATAACGGCTGACCCCGTTAAAGAGTGCAACCGGAAAGAAGACGATTGCCGTCGTAAAAGTCGCGGCGAGAACGGCTAGTTGCACTTCCTTGCCGCCCACCTCAGCAGCGGCATTCGGCTGTGAACCCAGCTCGAGGTGGCGGAAGATATTTTCGAGCACCACGACGGAGTTGTCGATGAGGCGCGAAAAGGCCAGCGCCAGTCCGGCGAGAACCATGGTGTTAATGGTGCCTCCGCCAAAACGGATGCAGATGAGCGCTGCCAGCGCTGACAGCGGAATCGACAACATCACGGCAAACGTAGCGCTCATGCTGCCGAGGAACAGCAGAATCATCAGCCCCGTGAGCACCAGACCGATGCCGCCTTCATTCAGCAGGTTCTTGAGAGCAGATTTAACGAAAATGGATTGATCGAAGACGACGGCAGTTTTCAGCGAAGCCGGAATGTCTACCAGATTCTTGATGGCTGCCTTCATGCCGTTGACAATGGTGATGGTGTTGCTGTCGCCGCCCTGCTTCAGCACGGGAACATAGACTGATTTCTGTCCGTCAATGCGGACGATGTTGGTCTGGAGCGTGCCCGAGTCTTCAGCGTGGCCAATGTCACGTACCATTACCGATGCGTTGCCGACAGATTTGAGGGGCAGATCATTGATCTCGTCAGGCGTAGGCACCTGGCTGTTTGCGTAGATGTTGTAATCTTTAGGTCCGATGCGGACATCACCAGCGGGTAGGATCAGGTTCGACTGATTCACGCCTTGCACCACATCCATCAGGCTCATGTTGTGCGCTTCAAGCTTGACCGGATCGACATAGACCATGATCTGGCGATAGCGCCCGCCAAAGGGCTGCGGCACCGATGCTCCGGGCACGTTGGCGATCTGGTTGCGCACCTGGAACTGCGCCAGGTCTTTGAGTTGCGTTTCATTCAGCCCCTGCCCTTTGAGAGTCACCAGGCATACGGGCTGGCTGGATGCATCCATGCCGAGAACAACCGGAGGCAGAGTGCCGGGAGGCAGACGGCGCAGGTCGGCCATCGCGAGATTGGCGATATTGCTGAGCGCTGCGTTGCGATCGGTTCCGGGCTTGAAGTAGATCTTGATGAGGCTCACGCCGGTCAGCGAGCGCGACTCGATGTGGTCAATATTGTTGCCCAGTGTGAAGAAGCGCTCGAATGTGTCGGTGATGTCGGCCTCTATCTGCTGCGGCGGCATGCCGGAATAGAAGGTCGCAACGACAACGACGGGAATGTCGATCTGCGGAAAGAGATCAACCGGCATCTGCACGATGCTGGTAATGCCGATGACGGCAATCACCAGACAGATCATGATGATGAAGTAGGGATAGCGGAGGGCAAACTTCGGCATTACTGCTCACCTCCGGACTGCTCCTGATTTACATCGAAAGTGGGCAGGGACTGGAGCTTCGGATCCACAGTCTCGCCCGGCTGATAATTCGCCTGGCCTCCGGTGATGACCCGGTCCCCTTCGCTGAGTCCGCTCTTTACTTCAACGAGTGCCGAGCCTTGCAGGCCAAGCGTGATATCGCGCGGCTGGACTTGATTTTGTTTATCAACAACAAGAACAGAAGCGCGGTCGCCGTTGTGAATCACAGCCTGCACCGGAATGGTAAGCACGTGATCGCGGCGCTCGAGTTCAAGCGTGGCATTAGCGTACATGCCCGGCGTCAGCGACAGGTCTTTGTTTTCGACGTCGATCTCAGTCTGCATAGTGCGCGTCGCGAGACTGACGTCGCGCGTAAAGCGGACCACTTTGCCAGTAATAGTGCGGTTTATTGCGTCAACTCGCACATTCACAGGCGAGCCCACGCGGATAAACTGCACCGCGTCTTCCGGAACGGGCAGGCGAAGGCGAAGAAGGCCGCTCTGCGAAAGCTTGACAACAGGGAGGGTCTGGACATCAGAAGAGGTTCCGGCCTGAATCAACGCTCCCGTGTCGGCATAACGCCATATGACCACGCCATCGAGCGGGGCGGTGACGTGCGTGTAATCAGCAAGCGCGCTGACGCGCTCATTATCAGCGCCCGCAACTTCAGATTGCTGCTTTGCTGCCGCCAGCGCAGCTTTGGCTGCGTCGACCTGCGCCTCCGAGGACAAATCCTTTGACTGAGCGTCGTCCAGTTCCTGTTGCGCAATGAGGCCAGGCTGTGCAGCAGCGGCTTGTTTCATACGCAGATAATCTGAATGTAAAGCCGTATGCTCAGCCTGTGCGCGGAGAACTTCATGCTGTGCGCGTGTGACTTCATCCTTGCTGTGCGCGACTTCGGCAACGGTTCCCTTTAATTGCGCGCTCAACTCGGGGACTTCGAGGACAGCAAGCACCTGTCCCTGATGCACTTTGTCCCCAATATCGACATAGATGTGGCGAATGTATCCGGAGACTTTGGCATGCACATCGATGACCTGATAAGGCTGAAACTGGCCGGCCAGATTCAACGTGTGCGTAATCGTTCCGTACGTGGCTTCAGCCACCGTTGCGGATGGAATGCTCGCAGCGGGAGCGGCTGATCCGGAGCGGCACCCGAGAACCCCGAAGATGACCGCAAAAGACAGTCCTGCGGCAGGAATCAGGCAAGTTCGCTTTCGCATATCTTGAATGCACCTATTCTGTTGTGTGCGGCTGCACGAAACGATCACACTTTCTCGCATGGCGATGAAAGAGGTGCTTCCGGCAAGCCGGGTTAATTCAGGTTTTGTTCAGGAAAACAGCGAATCAGGCGAGGACCGGAGGAGGGCGGAAGAAGAAAGCGTTTAGGCTTGCGAAGCGTTCAAAGTGCCAGGGCAACTGAGCATCACGCTCTCTCTCGACAGAAATAGGAGCGTGCAGAAGATTCAACGCAAGCGAGATAAGAAGAAAGATGCTCGACAGAATCAGCTGCACTGCTTTCGCGGACGTGTTGGAACCATTGAGAATAGGATTCTTTGTCTCAATCGTCTGCTCGTTTTCAGAGAGAAGCTTGGCTTCGGGAATCTGATGCGAAATGGCCTGCGGCGGATCGTACAGCGAGAGCTTGTATTGCAGTCCCCACGCGAATACAGAGATGGCCAGGCCAAGAAATAAGAAAGCAAGGCGGGAAAGACTGGTTTCAGTTATGCGAAGCACTCTCACGAATCCCAATATTCAGCACCAGTGTGTGGGATGGTTTACCATAACGCAGCAGTATTGAACGGTCCATGCATAGTATATCAGCGTGTTCTTCTGCTCAGTTATCCAGTGTAGACAGGACCTTCGGAATCCGCTCAGACAAGTCTTGAGAGAACTTCGTTAGTCGAGCTTTTCCGGCTCTATGGCGATGTTCTTTTCGCCGGCGGCTTTCTTTTCCCAATATTTTCTGACCCAGGCTTCGAAGCTCTTGCCGGCAGCGGTGTCGCGTCCGGTAAAGGCAAGGGCGGCGATATCGGAATAAGGGATGGTCAGTTTTGTGCGTTCATTGGCGGGAATGACGCGCACAGCGGAGTCGGCGAGGGTCTTGCCGCTGCGGCGGTCAAAGACATAGCCGTTGATCTGGCGGCCGTCTTTGAGCGTGAGGGTTACGTCGCCGCGGTAGTCAAAGGCTTTTTCGAAGGCCTGATGGATTTCTTCATCGCTGGCAAGAGACGGAATCCAGCCTTCAAGCTGTTCGCGCTTGGCGCCTTCGGCTACTTCGAGCTCGTCGGGGTTGGCGATATGTGCGGGCTGGCTCATGCTGTGGTTCCCTGCGCCTCGACGACGTTCACTTTGGTTTCGATCTGGACGAGCGGGTTGAAACTGTGCACCGGCTTGACCGGCTCGTTGAGCAGGTCGAGCGCGCCACGATCTTCGTACTTATCGAAGAAGGTGGCGATGGCGGTGTCTAGCAGTCCACGAAGCGAGCCGAACGTATAGTAGACGCCGGAGGCTTCGTATCCGGAGTGGACCATGCAGTTGGCGCACTTTGGATTGCCGGATTCAGTGCCGTAGTTTGACCAATCGGTCGTGTCGATCAGCTCCTGAAAAGTGTCAGCATAACCGTCCTGCAGCAGATAGCAGGGTTTTTGCCAGCCGAAGATGCTGTAAGCGGGCATGCCCCACGGAGTGCAGCTAAATTCGCGCTTGCCCATGAGGAATTCCATGTACATGGGCGAGGCGTTGAACTTCCAGGTCTTCTTGCGGTTCGACAGAATGGCGCGAAAGAGACGGCGCGACCGTGCGCGTCCGAGGAAGTGTTTCTGGTCGGGGGCCTTCTCGTAGGTGTAGCCCGGAGCGACCATCATGCCTTCGACGCCAACTGCCATCAACTCATCGAAGAAGGCGCGGACGGAATTCGGGTCGGCTCCATCGAAGAGGGTGGTGTTGGTAGTGACGCGGAATCCTGCGGCAACGGCGGCCTTGATACCTTCGAGCGCGATGTCGTATCCGCCTTCACGGCAGACGGAGAAGTCGTGGTGCTCGCGCTGGCCGTCGAGATGGACGGAAAATGACAGATATTTGCTCGGCTTAAAAAGGTGAAGCTTCTCTTTAAGAAGCAGCGCGTTCGTGCACATATACACGTACTTCTTACGCGCAACCAGGCCTTCTACAATCTTGTCAATCTGCGGGTGAAGAAGAGGTTCGCCGCCGGGAATCGAGACCATCGGCGTGCCGGATTCTTCGACGGCGCGGAAGCACTCTTCGGGCGTCAGCTCCTGCTTCAGGATGTGCGCCGGGTATTGGATCTTGCCGCAGCCGGCGCAGGCCAGATTGCAGCGGAAGAGCGGCTCCAGCATGGTGACGAGCGGGAAGCGCTTGCGCCCTTTGATCTTCTGTTTCAGGACGTAAGTGGCGACCGTCCACGCCTGGGAAATTGGTACAGCCATTTGCCTCCTTGAGTTCTATTACTCACTCTACGATCTCTGAGTTTGACTCGATGATAAGGACTGTGCCCCATAGGAGCGCAGCATTCTTCTTAAGTTTACGGGCGTCATCGATGCTATCTGTTGATCCGATAAAGTGCCTTGATAATTCCAGAGAGGCTCAGTATTTGCCGGATACCCCCATATCTTGTACTTCATCTCTCCCATATTCTTGACTGCCAAATCTAAGCTTCGCGTTCCATCGCGCGCTTGTAGGTTGTAAGCGCCAGCAGCGGGAAGTAGTTCCGATACTCATGATAGGCGAGATAGAAGACTCGCGGGAATCCGGTTCCGGTGTAAATCGCTTGACGCGCCACTCCTTTGCCTGTGCTCTCGTCCCAGTTGCCGTCTTTTTCCTGATGTTCGAGCAGCCAGCGGATGCCTTTGGCCACGCTGTCGCTGCGGGTATCGCCCGCGGCGAGCAGACCAAGCAGCGCCCATGCCGTTTGCGAAGGCGTGCTCACGCCGACGCCGCGAGTAGTCGGGTCGTCATAGCTGCCGCAGCTTTCGCCCCATCCCCCGTCGGCATTCTGCACGGAGCGGATCCACTCAGCGGCCTGCTGAATTTGCGGCTCATGGTTCCAGACACCGATGGCTTCCAATCCGCGCAGGACGAGAAACGTCCCGTAAAGATAATTCACACCCCAGCGGCCGAACCAGCTACCGTCCGGCTCCTGCTCATCGTAGATAAATTTGATGGCTTTTTCCACGCGCCGGTCTTTACGCGTGTAACCATACATGGCCAGCATTTCCAGGATGCGACCCGTGATGTCGACCGTCGGCGGGTCGAGCATGGCGTTATGGTCAGCAAACGGGATGTGCTGGAAGATCATCTTCGTGTTGTCTTTGTCGAAGCTGGCCCAGCCGCCGTTTTTGCACTGCATGGCGAAGATCCAGTCGATGGCGCGCAGGCAGACATCGTGCTGGTAACGCTCGCGAGGATTATCGACTTTATTCAGCGCGAGCAGAACCTGCGCTGTATCATCGACATCCGGGTAAAACTCATTATTAAACTCGAAGTACCAGCCGCCCGGCTCAGCGTTGCGGACCTTCATGGCCCAATCGCCTTTATGGCGCACTTCTTTCGAAAGCATCCAGTCGGCGGCTTTGAGCATGCGCGGATCATTGCGGTCGACCCCAGCTTCCCCAAGCGCATAGACAGCCTGCGCCGTGTCCCATACCGGTGACTTGCATGGCTGCATGCGGAAGGTCGGCTCCGGGCAGGCAGCAGAACCGTTCGGCTCGTCGATGCCCAGCTTCTCAAACTCATCCATCGCACGGATGACCTGCGGGTCGTCGAGCGAGTAGCCGAGGCAGCGCAGCGCCACAATCGCGTTCAGCATCGCCGGGTAAATAGCGCCGAGCCCATCGGACATCTCGAAGCGCTCCAGCATCCACTTTTCAGCCTTTTTCAGCGCAATAGCGCGCAGCGGACGGATATGAACACGCTCAGCCCAGTGGGCAATACGGTCCCACATGAGAAAGAAGTTGCGCCAGCTGATCCAGTGCTCACGGTCCCAGCGGAGGTGCAGATTGGCGTTTTCGCGTCCGCCGACGAAAAGCTCATCAATTCCCTGCTCCGGCGGAATCTTCTTGAACGGCTTTTTGGCGTACGCAATCGAAAGCGGAACGAGGATCGCGCGCGACCACGAAGAAATTTCGTAGATATTGAAGTAAAACCACTTCGGAAAGAGCACGATCTCCGGCGGAACAGCCGGGACGGCGTCATACTCATACTGACCAAGAGCGCAGAGGTAAATCTTGGTAAACGTGTTGCAACGAACGACGCCGCCGTGTGCAAGTATCCACTCGCGCGCTTTTACAAGAATCGGCTCGTCCTGGCTCCAGCCCATGAGCTTGCAGGCAAAGTAGCACTTTACAGTGAGGCTGATGTTGCCTGGGCCGCCGGGATAAATGCTCCAGCTGCCATCCTCATTCTGGAAGCGAAGCATTTCGGTGAGGGCGCGCTGCATCTTGCCTTCATCACCAGTGCCGAGAAAGCGGTGCACAAAGATGTAGTCGGCTTCCAGCATCGAATCCGCTTCGAGCTCGCCACACCAATAACCTTCTGAGCTCTGCGTGGAGAAGATGTAATCGCGCGAGCGCCTGATGGCGGCTTCTACTGATTCCAGCGCGGCGTCGATTCTGCCAAATCTGGGGGTGCCGCGTTGTGTTGTTCCGACGGATGTGCTCATGCTGTCGCTAAAAATTTATCCCTGACGAAATTCTTAAGCCGCTTCCCATTCCAGTCAGAATAAAAATACTCCTGTCAGGCGGTGGGGCCGCCCTCTTTTTTTCTCCGGCGAACCCAAAGCGTCTATTTAAACAGATGCCGAAACGGGTGCCGGAGCGGACGCAATGGCTTGCACAATCTCAGGAGGCAGGCCGAAACGAACATTCTCGGGCATCACTTCTACCTCTTCGACGCTGGCAAAACCTTTTTGACGCAAATAATTTACGACGTCTTCGACCAGAATTTCCGGGGCCGATGCGCCCGCCGTAATGGCGACAGTAGATACAGTCTCAAGCCATGCCGGATCAATCGCCTCGGAGTTGTCTATCAGATACCCCCGGGTTCCGAGATTGCGTGATACCTCAACCAAACGGTTGGAATTAGAGCTGTTGTTGGAGCCGACAACGAGAACCAGATCGGCATTATGCGCAACATTCTTGACCGCGGTCTGGCGGTTTTCCGTCGCGTAGCAGATGTCCTGGGAATGAGGCCCGACAATGTTAGGGAATTTTTCCTTGAGCGCATGGATGATGTCCCGCGCTTCGTCGAGCGAAAGCGTAGTCTGCGTAAGGTAGGCGACGTGGTCCGGATCAGGCACTTCCAGCGCTTCTACTTCCGCGGCGCTCGAGACAATCTGGGTTACATCGGGAGCTTCGCCGAATGTTCCCTCGATTTCGTCATGATCGCGATGTCCTACCAGAATCAGCGAATAACCCTGCTTTGCAAACTTCACCGCTTCGACGTGGACTTTCGTGACCAGTGGACAGGTAGCGTCAATGACCTTCAGCTTCAGGTCTTTGCTGCGCTGGCGGACAGCGGGGGATACGCCGTGCGCGCTGTAAATGACGCGCATCCCCTCAGGGACCTGGTCGATTTCGTCGACAAAAATTGCGCCCTTTTCCGCTAACTCATTTACCACAAAGCGGTTATGCACGATTTCCTTGCGGACATAAATCGGCGCGCCAAAGGTTTCAAGGGCAATCCTGACAATATCGATGGCGCGCACAACGCCTGCGCAAAAGCCACGAGGCTTGAGCAGAAGAACGCGCTTTTCAGAAGGCGCGGAGCCATTACCAGGCACAAGAGTCTGGGGGTCAAGAGTGGTCACTGTCACATCTATCAGTATACCGTGCCGAGAAAGGTGGGGCTAGGGCTATTGCTGCCACGAAAGTGCCCTACAGGGTTCTGGTTATCTTCGGATTTCTAAGCTCTTCTTCCAAGAATCCGACATACCTTTTCTTCAAGAGCACAGCCGTCTGCTTCTGCGCGAAGCTGTAAGGCAGCGATTATGTCATCGCTTAAAATCCGTGATGATCAATTCCTCATCATCCCATTGCCTGGTCTCGCTCTTACTCAGCTTAACTATTAACTTTTGGGTCGGGCAACGGCATACATCTCCCCAGCAATTTTGTCGAAGAGCGCCATCCGGTCATCGCCTTCTTTGTAGAGATCGAAGTGGGTGCGGTTGTCGAGATACGTGAAATGCGGGTCGGCATTCAGTCCCTTGAGCACGGCTTCAAATCTGTGAGCAGCTCCGTCAAGATAAAAGGTGTCTGCTGTGCCGACGATCAAGTGAATTTTCCCTTTCAGGTCTTTACCTCGATTTGCCCAGTCGGTTGCGACGATGTGCGCCAGATCGTAATGATCGTGCCAATAAGCGACGACTGCCGGGTCCACATCACCGGTATCGCGGTTAAACATCTTCAGCGGACGTCCATCAGGTCCGCGCGGCGAGAAAACCCACTCAAACGATGCAAGTTGGCCGCCGTAATCACCTAGAACGCGCTCCTGCCGGGCTAAATCCTCCATGGTAGCCATGACTTTTTCATGATCGCGAACGATAGGGTACGCGCCGCCATCTGGCTTACGGTAAAGGTTGGCATGCGGCGCGTAGAGATCGACCTGGCTGAAATTGTGGAAGTCGCTGGGGTCGGGCGAGGTAGACCAGGTTCCGCCAAATATCTTCGGATAATTCACCTGCAACTGCAGTGTTGCCCATCCGCCTGAGGAATGGCCCTGCAGGAAGCGGCCGCTGGCCTTCGCATCCATGCGGTATTTCGATTCGATCCACGGGATGAATTCCGTGGTAAGCGCAGCGCCCCAAGGGCCGTTATTCACCGAGTCGGCAAATTCATGCGTGCCGGTAGCAAGCGATTCGTCCAGCATGACCCAGATCATCGCCGGCATCTTTCCCTGCGCCATGCGCGCATAGATCATCTCGCCCTGCGCTTTTGCGTACCTGAGATTGCCGCCAAAGCCATGCGTCCAGTAAACGGTGGGGTATTTGTCTTTGGGATGCTCGGCGTATCCGGGCGGCAGGATGACCCATGCGCGAATATGCGTTTCGCGTCCTGAAAACTTTGTCAGCAGCGGGCTGGCGAAATCGGCGAGCTGGGCATGCTCCTCGGCGGCTTTCTGCACTTCGGGAGCAAGCGGGAGCTTTGGCGGCTGCGGCGCGGGGACTCTGCTGTTGAGCACGAAGGACGGCTCATTACCCTGACCCGGCGTCCACGCCTTCAGCGTGACGACATCGCTGATGAGATCGCCTTCCGAACGGCCTCCATAATTGTAAGAGTGGTTCACGTCGAGGATGGCCTGCGCCTGATAATCGCCTGGTTTGATAGCGGAGAAGGCTGCGGGAAAGGCCACGTCATCTGTGTCGATGTCAACGGCTTCGCCGGGCTTGAGGTATGGCACCTCTTTTGCCGCGATGTAAACCTGGCTGGGCTGGAAGGGATTGGTGTCCACCTCTTTTGCCCCGGTTCCGGGCGCAAGAAAGATGAGCAGGCGGCCTGAAGTTGGCGCGGTGATCTCCGGGCCCGGCGTCACGCGGAAAAAGAGATGTTGCGGCTGCTGGGCGAACGTGGTTGCAGCGACGAGGATGGTGGTCAGGAATAAGTAAGTCTTACGGGCGCGCATTGGGATGGAGTGTAGCAGGCGGAATTGCACGGTGTCGCCGGAAAAATCTACCGCAAGTCGCTAAGCACACAAAAGTTGTAAGAATTTTTCATTCCATGGATGGATGACTTAGTTTGAAGAAAAACAGGTCCTTCGACTACGGCTGCTTCGCAGCCTTCGCTCAGGATGACAACTCTGAGTGAGAACTGCTATCGGCTCGTTTTAATCATCTGTTCGGCGTGCTTGAGAGAGGTGTCGGTTACGGTAGCGCCGCTCAGCATGCGGGCAATCTCTTCTCTGCGATCAGTGTGTTCGAGCAGGCGGACGGCGGTTTTGGTGCGTCCACCCTGCTCTTTTTTCTCGATCAGGAAATGCTGGTCGGCAAAGGCGGCAATCTGCGGCAGGTGCGTCACGCACAATACCTGCTGCGCACGCGAAAGAGCCTTGAGCTTCTGCCCGACAGCTTCTGCGGCGCGGCCTCCGATACCGATATCGATTTCATCGAAGACCAGCGTGCGCGGAACCTGAGTCTTCTTTTTACCTGATTTGTTCGCGCCTTCTTCCACGCTGACTTTTAAAGCCAGCAGGACACGGGACATTTCGCCGCCGGAAGCGATCTCATCCAGCGGTTTCAGCGGCTCACCCGCGTTGGTGGCGATGCGATATTCAACGGTATCCCAGCCGTGTTCGCTCCAGTCCGCAGAATCTTCGTTCGGAGTTACGTTCACGGCGAAGCGGACCTTCATGGCGAGGTCGTTGATCTGCGCTTCGGCTGATTTTTCCAGTTTTTTTGCCGCACTGGCGCGCTCGGCGGTAAGGGCCTGCGCGGCTTGGCGGTAGGCATCAGCTGCGTCCTTCAGGTCGGCCCGCAGCGTTTTCAGGATTTCGTCGCGATTCTCAATTTCGTTTAGTTTGGCAGCTACCTCCTCGCCGTAAGCGATAACTTCTGCAAGCGTCTGGCCGTATTTACGCTTCAGGCGATCAAGCGTGGCAAGCCGGTCTTCAATTTCGGCAAGGCGCTCCGGCGAGGCCTGAATATTTTCAGCATAGTCGCGGACGGTGGCGCTTACGTCTTCGACTGAGGCACGGGCCGAGGCCAGCTGCTGCGCGGCTTCCTGAAATTTCGGGTCGTAGTGAGTCAGCTCTTCAAGATGCTTTTCGGCAGCGCGCAGCGTCGTCTCGGCAGAGCCGGCTCCTTCATAGAGAAGCTCGTGCGCGCTCATGGCGGCAGCATAGAGCTTTTCGGCATTCGAGAGGACGCGGCGTTCGGTTTCCAGCGACTCGTCTTCGCCTTCGACCGGCCTGGCGCCTTCGATTTCCTTGTGCTGAAAGCTCCAGAGGTCAACCATGCGCAGGCGGTCTTGTTCGTCTTTTTCTAATTCATTCAGCCTTTCCTGAATGGAGCGCCACTGCTCGTATGCAGCCGCAACCGCCTCTTGCGAGATATTTCCGAAGCGATCCAGAAGACTGCGTTGCTGCGCCTGATCGAAGGCGCCAAGCGTCTCACTCTGGGCGTGGACAAGGGCCAGCTCCGGCGCAAGCTGACGCAGAGCGCTTACGGTCGCAGGTTGATTGTTAATGAAGACGCGGCCTTTGCCGTTGGACTGAATCTCGCGGCGCAGGATAATCTCATGGCCCTCGCTGTCGATGCCGTTGGATTCCAGAATGGCATCCGCACCGGGGGTGGCTTCAAAGACACAAGCCACCACTGCCTTTTCGGCGCCATGACGGACTACGTCGGACGAGGCCTTATCTCCCATCAGCAACGCAAGCGCGTCGACAAGGATGGACTTTCCGGCCCCGGTTTCTCCGGTAAGAAGATTCAGGCCGGGGCCGAAGACGGCAATGGCGTGGTCTATGACAGCGTAATTTTCCGCGCGCAGTTCGAGCAACATGCTGCGCGCAGAATACCAAATGCTCTGCCTCTTCAAGCACCTCTTTTACCGCAGAGGACGCTAAGAGCAGCGAAGGTTCACAGAAAAGGATTTCTGGTTATGCAGCGGCGGCTGGCGTGAAGCCGTCGCAGCCGCTCATAGCGCTGACTTTCAAATGCAGCGGAGCATGCTTGGGATGGCCACAGTCATCAATAAAGGTTTCAGGAGCTTGCTTGCTGTTGTGAATCTGAATCAGGGTAGGAGTTGCTGGATGGGGCTCGCCGAAGTGAGCACAAAGTCCACATTGGCCCGTATGCAGTGCGATCATAAAAGGCTCCTTTCCAGATTGGCTGCCATCATACACCTTGCATTCGACGGGAAATTTGAGTGCAAGGTTGTTTGCTGATTCCACACAAATACCGTCTTTGCTCTAAAAATAACTATCTGAATTCTCTCTCCGGACAACTTGGTTGTGACGTTTCGCGTCTGCTAACGTTAATAAATAGGCGATGACATACTCTTTGCTAGTAATGGCCTTTCTTTTCTTTCAGGCGGAGCCCGATGCGGCCGCACCGCCTGCGCCTCCCAGCGGCAGCGCCATATGGGAGATGCTGCAGAACAGCGGCCCCGTGGCGATTGCCGTTCTGCTCCTCTTGTTGCTTGCCAGTCTTTATTCCTGGGCAATCATTCTGGGCAAATGGGGCTCATTTAAGCGGGCGCGTACCCAGAGCAACCGTTTCCTCCGCGCATTTCGCAAGGCCAGCCGCCTGCAGGAGATTGCCGCCGTCAGCGAGCAGTTCAAACCCAGCCCGCTGGTGAATGTGTTCGACGAAGTCTACGAGACATATCGTCGGCAGACAGGCGGATATGGACCTCCGAAGAACATTACGGCGCTGGAGCGTGCGGCGCAGACGGCGTCCAGCGAAGCTTTGACGGTCCTGGAGCAGCGGTTAACGTGGCTGGCGACCATCGGCGCAATCTCCCCGTTTATCGGCCTTTTCGGAACCATCATGGGTATTGTCGATGCCTTCCACGGACTCGGCACAGCCGGCGCGGCAACGCTGCGGGCTGTGGCTCCGGGTGTATCTGAGGCGCTGATTACAACTGCGGCAGGCCTTGTGGTCGCAGTTCCTGCTGTCGTTGCCTACAACCAGTTCACGGCGCGGTGCCGCGAGTTCGGCGCGCGCATGGATGATTTCTCCCGCGAGCTGCTGAACAGCATGGAAGAATTCTCGGTCGCGGAAAACGAAGATCCACTGGAAAGGCAGGCCGCACGTGGCCTTCACAAGTAGAAGCGGGCACACGCAGACCTCTCTGGCGGAGATTAATATCACCCCGCTGGTAGACGTGGTGCTGGTGCTGCTGGTGATCTTCATGCTGACGGCTCCGGTGCTGCAATCGGGCATTGACGTGGCTGTGCCCAAGACAAAGACGGTCAAGGAAATCACCGAGCAGCGCACCGTGCTGACCATTGACAAAGACCAGCGCGTGTTTCTGGGTGACCAGCCGATCAATCTGGCTGACCTGCCAACGCGGCTGCAGCAGCCGGGCACGGATGCAGCACACAAAATTGTTTATCTCCGCGCCGATGAGCGTGTGCCGTTCGGGGCGTTTGCTTCAGTGATGGATGCGGTAAAGCAGGCCGGCATCACGAACATCAGCATCGTCACGCAGCCTTTGAATAATGGTCCGAAGTAGAGATTTGCGAGCGCCCGTTTTTCGTTGCGGCTCTGGTAAAACTGCAGGTCCCTCCGCTCCGCGCCCACAGGCGCTCCGGTCGGGGATGACAATTTGTAGATAGATAAGGAGAACAGGAAATCACCTGAAATGAGAATGAGCGCAAGAATCGAGCTTGAGCCGGACCGTCTCGGCGGTCCCGCTATTGGTTCGCTCATGCTCCACGTTGGGATTGTGGGAGCGATTGCGCTTTATGTCCTGCTTCTTGGGCGCTTCCATGGCGGCATCTGGGGCAACAATGAATCCGCTCCGGGTGCTATTCAGGCGACGCTGGTAAGCTCTGCTCCCACAATTCCGTTGCCCAGTGAGAACAAGCCAACGGAAAACGTGCTGGCAACGCAGACCCCGAGCCAGGCGCCGGCTCTTCCCGCTCCGGAAAAAACAGTGCAATCATTTCCACTGGATGCGATCCCGATTCCGGAAAAGCAAAAACAGCAGAAGGCGAAGCAGGCCCCGCAGAAATCTGAAGCTCCGGTCAAGCCCCAGCCAAAAACAACCGCGCCTACTTCCACCCGGCACGCGCAGCCTGTTCCCAACCAGCAGAACCGCGCTAACTACGGCGAAGCGGCCCAAACAAATATTCCGCGCTCAACTACAAGCAACCCAAACGGCAATAATCCCGTCGCAGTCAACGGGGGAGATTTCGGCTCGCGCTTCCCCTGGTACGTTGAATTGATTCGCAGAAAGACAGCACAGAACTGGCTGACACAGGAAGTTTCCCCCAGCACTCCGGCAGGAGCGCGCGTTTACCTGTCTTTCGTTATTGCCAGAGACGGCTCCCCCAGTCATATACAGATTGCGCAATCAAGCGGCTCACCCAGCCTGGATTCGTCGTGTTTAAGGGCAGTGCAGAGAGTTGATACATATGGTCCATTGCCCGGCGGATACAACGGCAGCACCCTTTCGGTGTCGTACTATTGTGAAGAGCCCGGACGATGAGGTTGATTTTCCTGCGGGACCAGAGAATGACGATTAGTAAGAAGCAAAAAATTTCGCCTTCGCGTTATTTCCTCTTTTTTGCAGCAATTTTCCTTTTCGGCAGTTTTGCAGGCGCCAGGGCACAGGACTGGGTAAAAACCGGCACGAACCTCGGCCAGACGAAAATTCATCTCGCTGCCGCTAATTTCAAGCCGACGTCGAACGATCCACAGACCGGTTCGCTGAAGAACGCCTTCGATACGACGCTCTTCAATGATCTGTCGAATGCAGGCATCTTCGACATGGTCTCGAAGAGCATGGCTCCTCCGCTGATGCCGGGCTCGCCGCAGGAGATCAATCTGGCGCAGTGGGCAGCGGCTCCCTCGAATGCGGACATGGTTGCATTCGGTGCTCTGGGCGTTGCCGATGGAAAAGTGACTGTCTATGGTTACTTATTCGACGCCAAAAATCAGCAGACTCCGCAGATTCTCGGCAAGCAGTATTCCGATAACGCCAGCGTCGACAATGCGCGTATGATCGCGCACCGTTTTGCCGACGAGATCATCACGCGGCTCGGCGGAATTGCCGGCATATGCGAGACGAAAATTTATTTTGTCTCCTTCCGCACAGGCAACAAAGAGATATGGGTGATGGACTACGATGGAGAGAATGAGCATCAGGTCACGCATCTGGGCACGATTTCGCTCTCCCCTCGCGTTTCTCCCGACAACTCACGAGTGGCATTTGCCGCTCTTGGCAAAAACGGCTGGTCCATTCGCATGTACTCCCTGCTTCTGAACCGGATGGTATCTTTCAACTCTCCCGGCGGGACCACCATTTCTCCGGCATGGTCCAGCGATGGGTCGAAGCTGGCCTTCTCGTCTGCGCACGACGGCGATTCCGAAATTTATACAACTGACGCCAGCGGCGGTGGACTGCATCGCGTCACTGCTTTCCGCGGACCTGATGTGTCGCCGGTCTGGAATCCAAAGACGAATGCGCAGATTGCCTGGGTAAGCGGGCGCACAGGGCTGCCGCAGATTTACATCATGGATTCGGACGGCGCCAACGTGCAGCGATTGACTGATGGGGGCTATGCCACTTCGCCTTCGTGGTCGCCCAACGGCCAGTTCCTTGCCTTTGCATGGAACCGCAAATACGGGCCGGGCGCTCCGGGCGGGCAGGACATCTACATCATGGATATCGCCAGCAAGCGCTGGACGCAGCTGACGCATGACTCCGGTCATAACGATTTTCCATCATGGTCTCCGGATGGACGCCACATCGTTTTTCAGAGAGAAGACGGCGGCGCTACACAGATATGGACCATGCTGGCCGACGGCACAGAGCAACACGCATTGACACGCGGCAGCGCCAATACCATGCCGAACTGGAGCTGGAAATAGGTTTGTCTGTAATTATTTAAGTTGGCGGACAGGAAAGTCCCCTGCCTGCCCTGTCCTGGTTAGCAACAACGCTCGTTCGAGAGCATTTACAATCGCTCCCAAAGGAGGAGATCGTGCAACACCTTCATCGTAAGTACATTGCTTCTGTAGTGAGTCTGGCAGCGCTGGTGATGATCGCCGGATGCCACAAGAAAAAGGCCGCGCCGCCTCCGCCGCCTCCACCGACAGTTGCCGCCCCGGCGCCAACGGCAGAGATCACCGTTACCCCACAGGCGATCAACTCCGGTGACAGCGCTGTGCTGACCTGGAAAACATCCAATGCCACCGATGTTTCGATTGAAGGCGTGGGACAGGTTGCCACCGCAGGCACGATGAATGTGAAGCCGACTGAGTCTACCAACTATCACCTGATCGCACGCGGTGATGGCGGCTCGACAGATGCAACCGCGCGCCTTACTGTGAACGCCGCAGCCCCTGCCAGCAATCTGAACGAGAACGATATGGATGACCAGCTCTTCCATCAGAATGTGCAGGACATCTTCTACGACTACGATGCTTACGAGATTCGTCCTGACGCGCAGCCCATCATCGCCAAAGATGCTGCGTTCCTGAACCAGCATCCGGGCATCAAGGTGGTGATTGGCGGCTACTGCGATGAGCGCGGCTCGACGGAATACAACCTGAGCCTCGGCGAGAACCGCGCCAATGCGGCCAAGCAGGCGCTGGTGAATGCCGGAGTCAGCCCGGACCGCCTGCGCACCGTGAGCTATGGCAAGGAAAAGCAGTTCTGCACCGACCACACGGAACAGTGCTGGCAGCAGAACCGCCGCGCCCAGTTCAGCGTTGATCGCTAAACGACCTCTACTACGGCAGCATTGCGATATGCAGTGCTGCCGTTTGCTTTTGGAATACACTCAATGTAGGCCTGCAATCGCCGGGGAATTTTTATGCGAAAATTTTTGACTCACCTTACCGCCGTTGCTACACTCGCGCTTCTTTGCCCTGCTCCTCGGGCACATGCTGCCTCGAAGGAAATCATCCAGCTTCAGCAACAGGTCCAGACGCTGCAGGACATGCTGCAGCGCCTGCAGCAATCGAACGACGAGCGCATGGGCGTCCTCCAGCATCTGGTTGAGCAGTCCGCCGACAACATGAATCGTATGTCGCAGACCCTGACCAGCCTGCAGCAGGAAGTGCAGCAGCAAAGCGCAGGTGGCAATAAAATCGATCAGCTCTCTGGCCAGATGCAGAGCATGAACGATTCCATTGATGAGTTGAAATCGCGCGTTGCAAACCTGAACAAGACGATGCAGGACATCCAGGCGCAATTGCAGAACGTGAGCACCCAGCAGGCCGGCGGGGCGGTAGGCGCGCCGCAGAACGGCGCCCCAGCCGGACAACAGATGCCCGGCGGGACCGCGGCAAATGCCGCTCCTGCACAGCCCCCTGCGCCTCCGGTAGACCAGCTCTATCAAGGCGGCCTGCGCGACTACAACAGCGCGAAATATGACGTGGCAGCAGGTGAGTTCAGTGACGTGCTGAAGTACTATCCGCAGGATAATCTTGCCGGAAACGCGCAGTTTTATCTTGGCGAAATTGCCTACCGTCAGGGCGATTACAAAACCGCCATTCAGAATTACGACACCGTGCTGGAGCAGTTTGCCGGTAACCCGAAAGTTCCAGCGGCGCAACTGCGCAAGGGAGAAGCCGAGCTGGCGACCAATCAGCGCGACGCGGGCATCCGCGATCTTCGCAACCTGATTCAACGCTATCCGCAGACGCCTGAAGCCGCGCAGGCGCGCAGCCGTCTGAACGGAATGGGGGTCAGAATCACGGCGCCCAAGCCTTCGCCTTCTGCATATCGACCGCAGTAGTGCAGTAGTAGGAGCATTGGCAACTCAGGCCCGACCACAACCATCGAAGAGGACTTATGCCAAACTCACATGACAGCGACTCTCATAAAGGCGCGGTGGAAAGCGAGTCTCCCGCAGACGTCTCTCACCGCCCTGACCTGCGAAGCAATCTCGCGGACCAGCTCCCGCATCGCTCCGCTGATTCCTTGATTAAGAATCACGACGAAGATAACGACACTGATTTCCCTGAACCGGGCCAGGTCCCGGAGCACAGCGGACAGCACGAATAACCTAACGCCTTACCGCCCGCTTCCTTCCATCAAACGCAGGCATCGCAGCGCTGAGCGATCCATGCCTGCATGTATGTGGACGCAAAGTTATCTTTACAGAATAGAAATTCATGGAGGATACTTTGCGCTCACATGTTCTGAAAATGCTCCCTCTTTTCGCTGCAATTCTCTCGTTCTGCACAGCTCCAGTATCGGCAGAAAGCGGCTGTAATGTGCCCGAGCTGGCCAATCAAAAACAGGACGCAGCCACTGTGCAGCGCCTTGAAAATGCCTTTGCTGTTGCCTTTCTCAAGGGAGACACCGATTTCGAGAAATGCCTGCTGCTGCCGAATTACGCGGAGGTTTCCCGCTCAGGAAAATGGCGCGAGCTCTCCGATGAACTTGCAGGCACGGCGCGGAATCGCGGAAAAAACCTGTCTCTTCCGGAGATGCCGAAGGTTGATGTGCTCATGCATGGAGACGCAGCTATTGCGCACGGTGTATTTACCTTGAACGAGCCGGACGGCAAATCCATAACCACGCGGTTCTCCGACGTGTATGTGTGGAAGGACAACGGCTGGCATGTGCTGTATTCCCAGCAGACGCCCGCTGATGCAAATTAACCCAGGAAGCGCCCTAAAAGGGCGCTTCTGCTAAATTCAGCAGCGAACAATCTTGTCCGACTGAATTCCCTTCGTCGCATTGCGCGAATCGACGACAAGTTGCGATTCACGGGTGATGCGCTCATAGTCATAATCCGAGTGATCGGTGACAATCAGCACACAATCATATTGCGACAGGTTATCAAGGGATACGCCATCCATATTGAGATCGTAGTGGCGTCCATGACCTACATGCGGAAAGAACGGATCGTTGTAAGAGACAATTGCTCCGCGCTGTTTCAGCAGTTCGATAATCGTAAGCGAGGGGGACTCGCGCAGATCGTCAATGTCCTTCTTATATGCCAGCCCCAGAACCAGAACTTTCGAGCCCTTCAGCGCCTTTGATTGCTCGTTAAGCGCTTCGGCTGTCTTCTCGACCACGTAGTACGGCATCGCAAGATTCACTTCGCCCGCAAGCTCGATGAATTTCGTGCGGAAATCGTATTGCTTCGCCTTCCACGAGAGATAGAAGGGATCAATAGGAATACAGTGACCGCCCAGCCCCGGCCCCGGATAGAAAGCCTGGAAACCAAAAGGCTTGGTCTTCGCCGCATCGATGACCTCAAAAATATCAATGCCCATGCGGTCGCTAAGCTGCTTCAGCTCATTCACCAGAGCAATGTTTACGCAGCGATAGATGTTTTCCAGCAGCTTGGTCATTTCCGCCACTGCGGGCGTCGAAACAGGCACAGTTCGGTTGAAGATGCTTCCATACACCGCAGAGGCCAGATCACGCGCGACGGGTCCCACACCCCCCACAACTTTGGGAATATCGCGGCGCGCCACTGTATCGTTTCCGGGATCTTCGCGCTCCGGAGAGAAGGCCACATAAAACCCATTGGTCTCCTCGCCCCGATTGGCGCGCAGCCGGCTGCTGTTCCCCTGCTCAAGAATGGGAATCAGCACTTCTTCTGTCGTCCCGGGATACGTCGTGCTCTCAAGGATAATGAGCTGGCCCTGCCGCAAGTGAGGCGCGATCGCTTTCGCGGTCTCGCGGATATAGCTCAGGTCCGGCTCATGATAATCATTCAGCGGAGTTGGCACACAGATAATGACAACATCAAGATTCTCAATCTCCGAATAATCCGATGTAGCCCGAAAGCCATGCTTCTGCGCCGCCTGAATTTCCGTGCCGGGAATACGGACAATATACGAACCGCCTGCATTCAGCGCTGAGACCTTCCTGGCATCAATGTCAAAGCCGGTAACGGCAAAGCGCTCCTCACTGAACAGGAGAGCCAGCGGCAGGCCCACATACCCCATTCCAATGATGCCGATACGGGCTGCCCGATTTTCAATTTTCTGAATAAACTGCACTGCTTCGCCGGTGATAACTTCTGCCATGCTCTGATCCTTCAGGTTTTATGCCTAAGTAACTATCATCGCATTTATAACAGACTACGAGCTACGAGGTCGCCTGGTTGCAGGAGCTGAATTTCAGCTCCTGCTGTCGGCTATTTCGCCAAGTTGGAATAAAACCCATCCAGATCGTGCTTGAAATCCTTCAGGGCATCCACATTCAGATACACCATATGACCCGACGGATAGTAAGTGAACTCCACATTTTTCGCCAGATCAGGCGTCAGCATCATGTGCGAGAGATCGTACTCCGTAGCGAAAAACGGCGTAGCCAGATCGAAATATCCATTGGCTGACAACACTTTCAGCTTCGGGTTCTTGCGGATTGTGTCAGCCAGATCACCAGCCACATACGGCATCGCCTGCTGCCCGCCAAACGAGCGCCCGGAGCCCGCTCCGCGATGCTTCCAGTCCCACTCGCCAATCGTGTTTCCGCTGGGTTTGTATTCATCCGTCGTGTCGTACTTCAGTTCACGCGACAAATAGTCATGCTCAGCAGCAACAAACGCCCCCGCAATTCCTGTATCGGAAGGATCATATCCGGGATTCTCGCCGGCATTGTCCACGTCTGTCCCTTCAAAGCGCGCATCATAACGGCCCAGAATGTCACCTTCGTTCCGCAGCAGTTCCTTGCGAAAACGCGTCGGAGAAATACGCAGCTTCGCCTCCTTCACATACTGCGCGCTCAATCCCGTGTACTGGCTGACCTTTGCCGCCACCGTATCGAGCCGTGACTCAGGCAGCTGATCGCCTTCAGCCAGAGCAGAAGCGTAATCGCCGCGCGCAAAGCCGCGAACTTCATCGAGAAACGTCTTCATATCCGCAGGCTTGTTCTGCAGCTTGTTGTGGTAATACGCGATGGCCGCATAGCTCGGCAGATTCACGATGTACTGCGTGTCCGTGCCGGGCGCAAGCTCGCCGTAATTCAGAATCGAAGACAGCAGCACGATACCGTTCAGCGCAACGCCGTGCTCCTGCAGCACAGCAGAAAGCCCGGCAGATCGCGTCGTTCCATAAGACTCCCCAAACAGGACCTTCGGCGAATTCCACCGCTGGTTGACCGTAATGTAGCGCTCGATAAATTTGTCGAAAGCCTTCAGGTCCTGATCGACACCGGCAAAGTCCTTTGCTGTGGCCTTGCCCACAGCGCGCGAGTATCCGGTAAGCGGCGCATCGATAAAGACCAGATCGGTCTTGTCGAGCAGGCTGTATTGATTAGGCACGATCTGATACGGCGCAGAGCCGGTAGCAGAAGGGCTCGAAGTAACCACACGCACAGGGCCAACCGATCCCATGTGCAGCCACAACGTCGCCGAACCCGGGCCGCCGTTATAGAGAAAAGTAACCGGGCGGGTTTTGGCATCGGCCCCGTCCTGCGTGTAAGCAATGTAGAAGATGCTGCCATACGGCTTCTCTTCATCGTCCCGAATCAGCAGCGTGCCCGCAGTCGCTGTATAGTGAATCGCTTTGCCGTCAATCGTAATGTCATGATGTGTGACCGAATTCTTCTCCGGCGGAATGTTCTGCTGCTCCTTGTTGTTGTCCGATTGTTTCGCGTCGCTCTTTTGTGCTTCGTCTGGTTTCTTTTCCTGCGCGCGTCCTGTAAATTGCGTTCCCAGCAGCAGCGCCGGGACTGCCAGCATCGCAAGCCTGCGTGAAAGCCTGTTCAATGCTCCCTCCTCAAAATGAATTGACACAGATTGGTATCAGTGGTGACGAATACAATTTCGAATTTGTTTCATGCGAAAGTCAGGTCAATTTTGCTCCGCTGGATTCGGCGTTTCCGTTGATGAATGCGTGCTGTTGAGCTTTGCGCAGATGTCGAACTGCTGCTGCGCCAGTTCCTGCTTCCCCTCTCGCCGGTAAATCTGCCCCAGCTTGAAATGCAAGCCTCCTGCATCCGGAGCCAGCGCCACCGCCTGCTCCAGCTCCTGCTGTGCCTTCTCCGGCATCTTCAGCAGATCATAAACACGGCCCAACTCTTCATGCGCTTTAGGATTGTGCGGTGCCAGCGCCACTGCCTGCTGCAAATAAAATACAGCCTGCTGTAACTTGTCCTGGTCCGCCAGCAGACTGCCGAGATTCATATAAGGCTGGGCATCTTTCATGGGCGAATTCTTCTGCCATGCAATCGCAGTTTCAAATGCGTTCTTCGCTTCATCCAGCTGGTTCAGCCCCTGGTACGACAACCCCAGATTGTCCTCGGCCCTCACATCATTCGTCTGTAAAGCGAGGGCCTGCTTAAAACACCGAATTGCCTCTTCAAAACGGTTCTCGTTATATTTCGTGCGACCCAGCAGATACCAGGCCTCTGCATCTTTCGGCGTCTCCTGGGTCACCGCGGTCAGCCACTTGTCAGCATCCGGAAGATCGCCAAGCATCACATAATCGGCAGCAACGATTTTCAAATCCGACGCTCCCGGACGCTGATACTTCGCGCCTTCCGTAAATGCAGCCAGTGACTCTTTTGCGCGCTTCTCCCGGAACAACGCATACCCCAGCAGAAAATGCGCATCCGCAGACGACGGGTCTTTTTCAAGATAGTTATGCAGCGCCTTTTCCGCCTGCGCAAACTCTCTGGCCTCGAGAAGATGCCGGGCAGATGCAAGTGGTCCTGAATTATCTGTCGACTGAGTTTGCTGTGAATACACCGGCGACACACACACAGCGATGCAGGCAGCCAGCCACCAGCGCCGCCAATGCTTTTTATATTGATCTTTCGTCGCCATATTCTATTGCTTCGCGCCTGAGCAGGATGGCAGTTTCTCCAGCATCTGCTGCACATCCTGAAGACCCGGACTGTATTCGAGCGTCTTTTCGAGTGTCGCCTTTGCCGAAGCGGCGTCTCCCGCCATGCACTGCATCTGGGCAAGGTTCTTCGCCAGCCCCGTCACGTCTTCATTACGCGCAAATACCGGACGCAAAAGATCGATCGCGCCCTGCAAATCTCCGGATCGTGCCCGCAGCGTTCCCAGATTCGACAGCGCAGTCAGGTTTTGCGGATCAAGCTTCAAAACCTGCTCAAAGCTCTCTCTGGCCTGCTTATAATCTCCGCGCTCTTCACTCATTACGCCGAGCGCGTTGAGCGCTTCCTTATCTCCGCCGCTCTCCTGACGGATCTCTTCCAGCAGATCATATGCCTTCTTTTGCAAGGCAAAGTTCCCTCCAAGAACAGCATGGTAGTACGCCAGCGCCGTATCACGCTTCGTCGACTTGGGAGAGAAAATCGGCGTCAGCGTGTCCCCTTCACCCAGGTCCTTGATTGCGTCGGCATTATTGTCCGGAACCTTTCGAATGCGGTGATCGGTCCATGCCACATGAGGGATGTTTTCAGCGCCATTCCGCGGCATGTGGCAGCTCGTGCAGTCCGGATTCTCAGGATGATGCGAAGCAGCAAACCCCGCGTTATTGTGGCATGCCAGGCACTTGCTCCGATAAAACGCCGCCCGCTCCTGCGGAGCCGGCGTGTAATGCGGATCGTGGCAGCTCGTGCATGACATCCTGTCGCCACTAGCGCGCTTGCACATGCTCGTGCTTAGCTGCTCCACTTCGCTCACACCGCGCCGCGTCGCATCCTTACCCTGATAAACAAAGAACGAGAGATAATCAGAAATGGACTCGCCCGGTTTGTAATCAATTCCAGAGCGGCCAGCACGCTCAATCAGAACATCCCCTTCAAGATGACAACTGATGCAAACTGAATCACGCCGGTCCGCATCCAGCTTCCCCGGATTGACAACCGCAGCCTTGCCTCCGGCCGCAACGTGCTGCTGCGCGTCTCCGTGGCACGCTTCGCAGGTAATGCCCCCATGCAGAAAAGGCAGGCCCGAATAGTGATTGATCGTCCCGGCATCGCTCTGCTGTACCGCGCTCATATGACAGCGCAAGCAGCTTGCCTGCATCGGTAACGCCGGAGGCAGCTTCGTAATCGATTCAAGTCCCGGCTTCATGTCGTAAGAGCGAGATGCCGCGTAGTAAGCCACTGGCGACTCAAATAGATATCCGTGAATGGAATAAAGATAAGTAATGCCGAGATGGCCCGATCCAAGAAAGTAATCAAGCCGTCTCTGCTCGCCGGCTGGCAGGCCATGTGGATCGCGAATGCTGAGCACCGCAGCATTGTCATGGGAAAAGAGCTGATACGTAACACCCGAAGGCCTATGATTCAGCATGCCGGGCTCGAACTTCTCCATAGCCAGACCGCTGGCATTTGCCATAGGCGTGCTCAGATATTTCCGGTAAATCTCACCATGACACTTCGCGCACGAGGCATCAGCATCCCGCACGCCTGTCACCGTCGCAGGTTGCGGCTGCGCTCCAGCTATGGTGAGAAAGCAAGCTATTAACAACCCGGCCCCGAGAATCGCGCGCATCACTTCGCCGCCGATTCCTTCTTGCACGTCACACAAAATGACCCGATGATTCCTTTGCCCTCTTCAATGGTGTAGACTCGGTCCGCCGCAGGAACACTCACCTTCTCGCGAACGCCGCTCGGCCAGCGAATCTCCACTGCATCCACCACCGCCGCATCTCCCAGCCCGAAATGCACCCGGGGATCATTCGAAGACGCGAAGCTGCCGCCGCTGAGCACGTCTCCGCGCTGCTCCATCTTTCCTGTCTTCAGGAACACCGCTGCGCCTACAGCATCGCGCGGACTCTTCGCGCCGCCGATCAGCTTGAATTCAATCCAGTGATGCGCATCGTCATTCACGTTCCGCAGCAGCGTTGGCGATGCATCGAGGTTATTCATTACCACATCAATCTTTCCATCATTGAACAGGTCCCCAAACGCAGCACCGCGCGCGGTGATCACATCAGCCAGTCCAGTTCCCTTCACCGCCGGAACCAGCTCAAACTTCCCGCCGCGCACGTTCCTGAACAGTAGCGGACGCTCCGCCATGCTCGTGCCCCAGTCATGCTGGTCCACCTGCGGATACACATGTCCGCTGGCAATAAAAATGTCCTTCCAGCCATCATTGTCGTAATCGATAAACCCATCGCCCCAGCTCAGAAACGGTATCGTCGTAGTTGCAATCCCAGCCTCATAGCTGACATCCGCAAAATCCAGATCGCCATTATTGCGGTACAGCACCTTATAGTCATCGGAAAACGTCGTATTCAGAATGTCGAGCCGGCCATTGTTCTGGTAGTCGCCAACCGCGATGCCCATGCTCGCAGTCTCGCGCCCGTCGTGGTTCACCGCATAACCCGACTCAAAACTCAGGTCTTCAAACGTCCCGTCACCTTTGTTGCGATAGAGATAGTTCGGTGTCGAGTCATTCGCAACCAGCAGCTCCGGCCTGCCGTCTCCATTCAAATCCACAAAGAGCGACACCAGCCCATAGTAGCCGGGAGCATCCGCAACTCCGGCCTTCTCGCTCACATCCGTAAACGTCCCATCGCCGTTATTGTGAAACAGATGATCGCGCTCGCCTTTCAATCCGCGCGGGCCGCAGAAGACGCTCACCCCGCGATACTGGCACGTGTTCGACACCACCGACGTTGACCCCACAGCCGGCGGATTGCTGAAGTCATACTGCGTATATCCGGGAACAAAAAGATCGAGCCTGCCGTCTCCGTCATAATCGCCGAACGTCGGCCCCGTAGACCACGTCCCCAGAGCCACGCCCGCCTTTTCCGCCACGTCTGTAAACGTCCCGTCATGGTTGTTATGAAACAGCCGGTTCTTCCCCACATTCGTCACATAAAGATCAGGCCAGCCATCGTTGTCATAGTCTCCAACCGCCACGCCCACGCCCCAGCGATCATTCGCCACTCCGGCCTTCTCCGCAACGTTGGTAAACGTGCCGTCGTGATTGTTATGAAACAGCGCCGCATGCGGAGCCGCCGCCTTCCCGCTCATCGCCTCATACGTCATGCCGTTGACCAGGTAAATATCCAGCCAGCCGTCGTTGTCATAGTCCAGCAGCGCAACCCCTCCACCCAGCGACTCGACAATATAAGCCTTCGGCGGAGTCCCGCCCTCATATCTCCACGCAGTCAGCCCTGCCTGTTGCGAAACATCCTTGAAGACCACCGGCCCATGATCGGCAAATCCCCCTGCCGTAATCGGCCTGCGCTCCGCGTCATGCACCGGCGCATACACGCCGCCCGTGCTCGCGCCGCCCTGCTGCGCCATCTGCGCGCATCCCTGCCAGCCCGAAGACAATAGCACCGTCATCGCAGTCAAAATCGAGCAGCCGCGCTTCGTGTGCAGATGAGGTGTGTTCACGTTCAGAAGTTAATGTGAATTCGTCTTGATATTGATAGCGTCGCTCGCCTGCCCAGCCACCGCCTCGCTCGCCTCGCGCTGCAGACGCCCATAGGTGCGCATCTCCTGCTGCGCATCCGCCGTCTTGCCCTGCGCCCGGTACACATTGGCCAGCAGAAAATGAATCGAAGGCTCATCCGGCGAGTCCTTCACCGCCAGCAGCAGATCAGGCAATGCCTCCTCCTGCCTGCCCAGCTTCACCAGCGCGCGAGCGCGATCCACGCGCGCCTGCATCAGCGCCGGGCACTGCTCCACCGCCCGATTTACTTCCGTCAGCGCATCCTGCGCCGGAGCATTCGCCTCCAGCATCGCGTTCGCCAGTTTCCAGCGCACCGTGCAGTTGCTCGGATCGTTCTGGAGCTCCGCCTTGAACTCCGTCTGCGCCGACTCCCACTTGCCCGTCACCCAGAACGCATTCCCCATGTGCTCGTGCGTGCCCGGCTGCTTCGGCGCCAGATCAATCGCCTTCTTGTACTCCACCAGCGCGCCGTCATAGTTCTTCATGCTCTCGTCAATCTCGCCCGCCACAATATGCGCCGTTACCGAGTTCGGATCGATCTGGTTAATCCTCCCCAGCGCATCTTCTGAGAGCTGCAGATACGTCTTGCCCAGCAGATACCACGCCTGCGTGTCCTTCGGATTGCGGTCCAGATAGCTCCTCAGATACGGCGTTGCCGCATCATACTTCTTCAAGCCGATCAGCACCCGCGCCAGCGCCATCTGCGCATTCTCATCATTCGGATTCGCGCGCACCGCCGCCTCCAGCAGCGGCTCCGCCTTCTCGTTCTCGCCCATCTGCGCATAGCTCATGCCCAGCATGGCCGAAGCCGTCGGCATGTCCGGATTCAGCTTTAATCCCTGCTCCAGCACCTTCGCCGCCTGCGCGTAATCACGCTGCGTAAACAGCAGCATCCCCAGGTTGTTATATGCCGGAGCAAGATGCGGGGCCAGCTTCAGCATCGCGCGATACTTCTGGATCGCCCCCGCATTGTCCCCGCGCTGCTGCGCCGCCTTCGCCTGCCCATACAGTTCCTGCACCTGCGGAGTCACTTCATCCTCGCCAGACTGCGCAAAGGCAGACATCATCGTAATCAAGCATAGAAACAACGCAGGCAATACGACCTTAGACAGCTTCTGATGAATTCGGAAGACAGCGTTCAAGGTAGAAGCACCGGCCTTTAGGCCGGCGAATAAAGCCGCAAACGGAAGGGGCTTTAGCCCCAGGAAAACCGCCATAACCGAATCATTATTTCGAAGAAAAGAAACCATAAGCAATGAAGAAAAAGCCGGACCATAAAAAGCGGTCCGGCGTGGAGGCAAGTATTTCACGAGTGCAAATCTGGAGCCTGCCACCGGCAGGCTCGTTCATCATCATCAGAACTCGAGTCGGAAGCTGACCTGTCCTTGTCGGTTACTGTTCTGCTGACTTTGCGAAGTCACCTGTCCATAAGTGCTATTACTGATGTTGGTATCCGGGCCGTTAAATCGTGTTCGATTGAAGAGGTTGAAATAGTCGACCTGCAGAATGCCCTGGAACCGCTCGCCAAAGTAAAAGTGCTTTCTCACATTGGCGCTTTCATTGTAGTCTGGCGGTTGTTTCAGTTCCCCATACGTACGTTTCGCATTTCCGAGTGTAAATAACGGAGCAGCAGTAAAGGGCGGGTTATCACTATTAGTTACCGGATCAAAAACCTGCGGCTCGCTGGTTTTTCCAGAATAATAATCCGCTACTTTGCCATAAGAAGCGCTTCGTAAGGCAACAGAAGTATTTCTGTTTGGACGCTGACCACCACCATTGGGATATGGGAATGAAAGATTTTGGCTGATTCCACTGGCCGTGCCTGAATAGTACCGGGCAATCCAGCCAATTTGCCAGCCTCCAAGTATCTGACCGGTTACACCATGATTATTGAAGAACTTCTTACCAGGACCTATTGGTAACTCATAAGTTCCGCTTACCTTGAAAGTTTGCGGAGGAGCGCCGCTGGTTGGAGACCACTCAAGACGCTGGTTATATCGGTTCAGACTATTTGCAATGAAGCTTGTGAACCCGCTGCTTGTGTTGTTATATTCACGAGCTACCGTATAACTGGTCAGAAAAGAGAGGCCGCGTGTAAAGCGCTTCTCCGCCTGCAATTGCAATCCCTGATAGTAGGCTGTGCCGAAACCCTCGAAGTTGTTAAAGATATATCCATACTGTGGATAAGGCACGAGCGCCTGCGCAACCGTTGCCGATCCGCCAAAATCATTTGCAAAATTGGTGTAAGGAGCCTGATAGCCTGCCGCCTGCGCAGAGCCATCGGCAAAACTAAGATTTAGGTCATTCCCCAGTGCGAAATACTTCGGATCGAGCTGATTGATCGAATTCAACTGGCTGGGCAGGTGAATTTCACGATTGCCCACCCAGGCCGCTTGCACAAACATGTCATAGGGTAGTTCGCGTTGGACGTTAATATTCCACTGCTGGCTGTACGGTGCGTAACCATCGTTGCTGCTGAAGGCATCGATCTGAGTTCCGCCAATTCCCAAAGTGGGGCTGAATGGTGTAGGTGCAGGGTTAGGAACAATGTTCGCATCCCAGCTTCCGTAGGAAGAAGTGATGCCGCCGGAGCTGTTGCGTGCATAAGCTCCGACCAGAAGGTTACCGTAATTTACTGCAACCTTACTTGTTCCGTATTCATAAGCACCACCGTTCAGGAAGGCCACGCTGTAGCCGCCCTGCAGCACCGTTTTGCTGTTGATCTCATAGGCAAAACCAAGCCGCGGCCCGAAGTGTCCCCAGTGAATATAGGCGCGGTCATATCCGGAGCATCCATTGCAGTTGCCGAATTTGGTCATAGCGCCAGGAATACCGTCCGCCGCCGGATTCGTTCTGGGATTGTTTGGGTCAAAGAAGACAATCAGGTTGTTATTCTCGGTGAACGGAACCTGAATGTCCCAGCGAATGCCGAGGTTCACAGTAAGTTTCGGGGTGAGCTTAATGTCGTCCTGAATATAAGGCGACAGGTCCCAGTTGCGCAGTCGCAGCTCCTGCGAATTGCTGCGGTTGGCTGAATCCGGCAATCCCAGCAGATAACTGGCAAACGCGCTGCCTGTGTCGCCGATATTATGTGGATCAGCCGTTTGTTTCTGACTGAAGGCAAAATGGCCGCCGGCTGTCTGCTCTTCATTGTCATCCTGATACGAACGCCGCCATTCGCCTCCGATGTTGAATGTGTTACGGCCCTTCGTCCACAGCCAGTTGTTCACGATGGCGAGACCGAGTTTACGGTTGATCGACTGCAGCCAGGCGCCACTGGTGCCCCAACTGGTAGGCTGATGCTGACCATCGAACGTAATATTCGGTGGAATAATGCCCTGTGCAATCGCAGGAAAGCTGTACTTCGTCTGATTGAACTGGTTATTGATTTCACCAATCCAGCCAAAACCGGCAGTCATCACCAGACTCGGAGTAATGGTGTTGTTATAAGAAAGCAGGAACCCACTGCCCAATGCCGGCTCAAACTTCATACTGTTCAGCGGATTGGGCTGGATTACAAATGGATCGTAGTCAAAGCTGTAGTTGCTGAAGCTGTTCCGCCATTGGCTGTAATGCAGGCTTTGTGTCGCTGTCAAATTCTGATCGACAGTAAATCCCCAGACATGCTGAATATGTGGATTGACAAATGGAGCAAAGCTTTTATTGCTGTCCAGCCCACCAGGACCACTACCGGGGCGGTCAGGATCAGGAAGGTATTGGAGTAAGCTGGCCGAAGTCGGACTGATGCAGTTAGCTGGAATGATGTTTCCAGGGAATTGCGTCCCTGGAGTCAGGCCGTTGCAGTTAAATCCCTGCGGAACAAAAATAGGGATTTGGTGGCCTGAATTGTCGATGAAATCACTGAAATTTCCAGTTTTTTCCAGCGCTGTCGGTACAGTTGATGTATTCGTGTTTTCATTACTCTGCTTGTACCATTCTTGGCTGTAATGACCGAATGTACGGTTGCGCCCGTCGTAAACCTTCGGAATCGAGATCGGGCCACCTATCGTAAACCCGTAGTTGTTCTCATGGTCCACCGGTACTTGACCACTTCCGCCGTGTTCTTTGCCGTTGAAGAATCCAACCGAATCGAAGAAGCTATTACGGTTAATCTCAAACAGATCGCCGTGGTATTGATTGGTGCCCGAGGCCATCTGATACGTCAGCGCGCCCTGTCCCAGACCAAACTGGGCTGAGAAAGTAGACCTCTCGGCACGGAATTCCTGCACCATCTCGTACGGCGGGTTGAAGTTTACTGTGTACCCTTCGGTCTCCGGCTGAGGCGCGGGAATGCCGTTGTAGACAATCTCCTGCTCAAAATCCACGCCGCCATTCACGCGATGTGAGAAGGTGTCGCCCGTGACACCTGGCGCCAAAAACTGCAAAGCATCAACTTGACGTCCGCGTCCTGCGACTTCGACGGGTAATGCCTTAACCACCGTCGGCTCAATGGTAGTACCCATCTGAGGCTGAGTTGTATTCAGCGCAATAGGATCGGCGGTCACTTCTACCGTCTCTGTCGTCTGGCCGGTAGTCAACGTAGCATTAATTGTTGCTGTAGTGCTGACTTCAACGCGCACATTGCGTACTGTGAAATTTTTAAATCCGCCTGCATCTACCGTGACTGAATACGAGCCAGGCAGAATACCTGTAACCGAATATGTTCCGGCGCTGCTCGTCGTCGTATGGCTGGCAACATTCGTGTCCTGATTGGTGATCGTCACTTTGGCCCCGGCCACCACCGCGCCGGTTGAATCGGTCACCGTTCCGGTGATACCCGCGTTGGCCTGGGCAAAAAGATTGCCTGCTGATAGTAGGGCCAGAGACAGCACAAAGACGGCGCTGAACAGCCATCTGCCCCATTCCGTAAATGGTCGCATCACAACTCCTCCTGAAGAAAACCGTACAAACCGCAGAAATCAGACCGGGCAGCGGTTCCCATCATGGCCCGGGCTGGTTGGCTCTTGAATCTGGAAACGATACCATCCAGATGCGTGGTATCGTTTCCAACAATCGCAAACTATAGGGACTCGCCACCTTGCCTGTCAAGAATTAATTTTTTATCCCGCCTTCACGCTTCCACGCGATGAATAAAGGAGTGGTATCGATGCCACCACCTTTTGTCGCATTCCGATGGTATCGATGCCATCAAACCCCTGATCCTGCTGCATTTGCAACTTCCCCCCTCACAGAAAAAAATCCTGTCATCCTGAGCGTAGCGAAGGATCTGCAGTTAATTCCGTCGGGGGCTATAAACGCGGGTGCCCCATTCAAGCCGACCGGTGGCTTGAGTAGGTAAAACCCTCGGTGCCCATCCTGGGCAGAGCAAAGGTGGGTATCCTCAGCGAAACCTCACCCCGTCCCCTGCGATAAGCTTTTGTAGTTTTAACTCGGCGTCCTTAGCGCCTTAGCAGTAGCTTTTAACAAATTCCCCACCAAACCTTCAGACTATCTTCAGCAAACAGAGCTACGATTCCACTCAAAGGAAATCCAGACATGCGCAAGTCCCTGCTGCCGCTCTTCGCCGCTTTCCTCTGCTCTCCCCTGTTCGCCCAGACCACCTACCACGTGCAGGACAAATGGAAAATCGGCGGCGACGGCGGATGGGACTACCTCGCCGTCGACCCGCAATCCGGCCATCTCTACATCACCCGCGGCAACCACGTCATGGTCGTTGACACATCATCCGGCAAAGCCCTGGCCGACATCACCGGCCTCAAAGGCACACATGGTGTAGCCTTCGACACCGACGGCAAGACCGGCTACATCAGCGATGGAGCATCGAACGCCGTGGCCATCTTCGACCGCTCCAGCAACAAGATCACCCAGACCATCCCCGCCGGCACCAATCCCGACGGCATCCTCTTCGAGCCGTCCACGAAAACTGTCTGGGCCTTCAACGGCCGCAGCAAAAACGCCACCGTCATCGACTCGGCAACTAAACAGGTCGTCGCCACCGTGGCCCTCCCCGGCAAGCCCGAATTCCCTGTCGCCGACGGCAAAGGCTCCGTCTTCGTCAATATCGAGGACAAGAACGAAATTGCCCACCTCGACGCAAAATCCCATAAGCTGCTCGCCGAGTGGCCCATCGGCTGTGAATCGCCCTCAGGCCAGGCCATCGACGTTGCCAACAACCGCCTCTTCTCCGTCTGTGATGGCAAAAAGATGGCAGTCGTGGATGCAGCCAGCGGCAAAGTCGTAGCCTCCCCCGAAATCGGCGAAGGTCCCGATGCCGCCGCCTTCGACCCCAATACCCAAAATGCCTTCAGCTCAAACGGAGACGGCACTCTGACGGTAGTACACCAGAATTCAGCCGATTCCTACTCGGTCGCCCAGAACGTCTCTACCCAGCGCAGCGCCCGCACCATGGCCCTCGATCCCAAAACGGGAAAAATCTATCTCGTAGCCGCTGAATTCGGACCACGCCCCGCAGCCACTCCCGAAAATCCAAGGCCCCGGCCGCCGGTCCTGCCCGGCAGCTTCGTCGTGATCGTCGTCAGCAAGTGATCCCCCGCCTCCTCCGGTAAGCGGCCTCCACGGGCCGCTTATCTCGTCTTTTTTGGCCCCAAAACGTGCACGAAACTGTACATTTTTGACTTAATTTGCTGCGGATTTCACTCAGCGATGTATAGTTCTCCCATTGGGATTTCGCTGTCTGGACCGGAAAAGCACTTTATTTTGAGGATCATGGCTTGCAGTTCCAAAAGTTCGATGACGCTTACCTCGAGAGTTTGCGCAAGGGCGACCGCGGCACCGAGGAGCACTTTGTTCAATACTTTAGTGAATTGATTCACCTGAAGTTACGTTCCCGATTAAGCTCCAGAGATGCCATTGAAGACGTCCGCCAGGAGACCTTTGCCCGCATTTTCGTCATCCTGCGCGGCAAAGAGGGCGTCCGCAACGCCTCCGCACTCGGCGCGCTGGTCAATTCCATCTGCAACCACGTTCTTCTGGAGCACTATCGCTCTCATTCCAAAAGCGAAGCCATGGAAGACGCCACCGAAATGGACATACAGTCCGCAGGCGCAGATGTGCTCGACACAATGGTCACCAAAGACACCCAGAAGACCGTCCGCCAGATCCTCGAAAAGCTCAGCGACCGCGACCGCCAGCTGCTTAAAAAGATTTTCCTCGAAGAACGCGACAAGGACGAAGTCTGCGCTGAATTCGGCGTCGATCGCGAATATCTCCGCGTCCTTCTGCACCGCGCAAAGCTTTCTTTCAAGTCTTTTTATGTCAGGCACATGACGTCATCTGGGCCTTCAGCGGGCGGAGGGGGAAATTTTGGCCGAAACGTTTTGCTTTTCGCGGCACTATTTTGTTGAGGCTCGAAATCCATGGACCACACTGAAGCAGTCAATCAGTACGCAGTAGAAAAATATCTACTGGGAGAATTGAGCCCAGAAGCTCGCGAGGCATTCGAAGAACACTACTTCGGCTGCGAAGAATGCGCCGCCGACCTGCGCGCCGCCGTCGTCTTTGTCTCTCAGGCACGCAAGGAGCTGGCCCGCCCCACTGTTGTCCCAATCGCCACTGCCGCTCCTGTCAAAGCCCCGAAGCGCAAATTGTTCGATATCTCGGCTTTTTTACGTCCGGCATTTGCCGTGCCCGTTATGGCGGCGATGCTTCTGGTAATAGGGTTCCAGAACACGATTACGTTTCCGCATCTGAGGCAGCAAGCCTCCATTGCATCGCAGCCGCAGATTCTGCCTTCCGTAACATTGGTGGACGGACAAAGCCGCGGCGCTGAAATCAGGACAGTAACGACAAAGCCTCACGAGGCTTTTCTGCTGTCTGTAGATGTGCCTGCGGACAGCCGGTTTTCCGGATACATCTGCTCGTTGCAGTCGCCTTCGGGCAAGACAGTCTGGCAACTCCGCATCTCGCCGTCCCAGACAGCAGATACAGTCCCCATTCAGGTGCCTGCTGACACAACCGAAGCCGGCGAGAATTCGCTGCTCATCCAGGGTGTACCATCAGATGCGCAGAACAGCGCGCCCGTCGATCTTGTGAAGTATCGCTTTCTTTTGCAGATTCGCTGAATTGAAGAGGCTAAATATATCGTCATTCTGACGACCAGCGGGAGGAAGAATCTCAAGGCTATATCGTTCGATAAAAATAACTTAGAATGGCACTGCTTTAGAGTCTTGTTCCCCATTCACTTACAACTTCCCCCAGAAACGGAAAGGTTATGGCTGAAATCCCCGCAGACGATCCAATCCAGAGGCATTTTCTCTATCATGCCGATGCCAACCCTATAGGCGGAACCATCCATCGCCCCTTCAACGGTTTCGTTCCCTCCCGCACATCTGTGTCCCTTCCCCTTGTCGGAGGCTTTATCGAGAGGCAGCACAAGGGACGCAAGTGGAAAGACATCGTCAGCTATGAAAGCGAGAGCACGCATGTCTCCGGCGCAAAGAAGGATGACCCGGATGGCCCCTGGACAACGCAGGTCAGCGCCACTGTCACTGGCCTGAACATCCTCGAAGTCATTACAGCCGATAAAATCGTCGCCCAGCTTTCAGTAGCGCACCCTCACGATGGCGGCGAGCCAACGATTTCGGTCATCGGATCGCAATTCGAGAACCTTCGCATCAGCGGCAAGAAGATCGAGCCGGTCATTCGTTATGATCTCTTCTCCGAGCACGACGGCTCCTCAGAACAAGATCCAAAGAAGCGCTATCCGAAAAAATCATGGCTGCGACAGGAAAAGTTTTTAGAGAAAGCCACCGCGCAGAAGGCCCAGGCCAAAGACAAATACGCGAAGAAATATAATGGGAAGCCGTTGCCCGGTTGGGTACGCCACCATTTCCATTGGTTTGACTCAGAACAGGGGCTGAATGATAGAGACTATATCGTATGCTCCCTGATCGACCACTTGCCCGAATTGCCGGAAGGTTTCCCTGGCGTAGTCTGCGGCAATGCGATCCACATATTCGATTTCGGCAAGGTCTTTTTCGGAGAAGTCATCGTCCACCACAAGACGTTCACTGTATCGATGATCCGGGCACAGTTGGGTTCGCCGGTCGGAGGAGGAATCTCTGCCGCTACGGTGCGCTCCAATGGTCAAAGCGATCCTCCAGGAGGGGGATAGCCCTGGCTATCTTTCTGCTTACCCCTTTCTGGGGTTGTGGAAAGAGCCATATTTCTCACCCCGAGGCTCTCTATTCACAGGTAGTGAGCCTCTTTCGGCAAGGCAATCTTGCTGAAGCACACAAGAAAGCTCAGCAGGCAACCGAGCTTCTGTCGAAACAGAATGCTGAATGGGCATGGAAATTCCGCCTTGTGGATGCAAGCGTTTTATTGCGACAGGGCAAAAGTAGTGCTGTGTTGTCTTTGCTTTCAGAAGAACCGCCGCCTGATCTGGGTAAATCAGATATAGGGATTCGGCGGATACTGATTCAGGTTTTTGCTTATACATCCTTGGGGCAGCGGCAGAACGCGGACCGTGCTCTCCGCCTCGCTGAAACGTTGTTTGCAGACAACCATTTCTCCTTCCTGAATGATGATCCGATTTTCAGAGCTGGAGTATTCAGGGATTGGGGCGAGGTCTATCTCGAAAGAGGGGATCTTGCTCATGCTGAAGAAATGTTTCATACAGGCCTGAACCTGGTCCGCCAACAAAACGACTACCAGAAACCATCAACGTTGCTGAACCTTGGCGTTGTTGCCTTAAGGCAGGAGCACTTCGATGAGGCACTGGATTGGTTGGCAGAGGCGGCGAAGTCAGCTCAAACTATAGGTGCACGCGTATTACTGGAGAAATCCCAGGGAAACTTAGGATGGGCGGACTACAAGCTCGGAAATTTTGAGCAAGCACTGGAGAAGTTCCGCAATGCGGAGCAGGAGGCCAGAGCCTTAGGCGCGATGCCGGACCGCATAGAATGGCTGAATGATATTGGCCTCTGCCTTTATCGCCTGGGACATGTGCAGGAAGCAGAAGAATATTACAAGAATGCTCTCAGTATCGCGGAAGACTTTCACAGCCCGGAAAAAGAGATAGAAGCGCACACAGCCCTCGCCGAGCTTTTCTTGCAATCAGGTGATATGAATTCAGCCGCGCAACATACAGAAAAAGCCCGCAGTATTGCGCGCTCTTCGGGGCGTACTTTCGATGAAATGGATGCCCTCTTCCTCCAAAGCCTCATCGCCATCCGCCAGGAAAACACAAATGCGGCCACAGAGACTCTTGTCAGTCTCGATCAGAACCCTGCAATCAGGCCTTCTCTGCGATGGCAGGTAGAGGGCGCCCTGGCGAACGCCTATGAGGAAAAAAATCAGGCGATACCTGCCGATAAATGGTATCGGCAATCCATTACGACATTTGAGTCGCAAAGAAGAACCATCCAGAGAGAGGAATCGAAGCTCCCCTTCTCCACCAACGCCGACAAGCTTTACGACGACTACGTCCGCTTCCTGGTAAACCACAACAAGACCAACGAAGCCCTGCAATGGCTCGACCTCGGTCGCGCAAGCACACTCGAAGAAGGATTAGGCGTAGCCTCGCCAGACTTCAATGCCGCAGTTAAAAAAAAGCCTGATGCGCCTGAAATCGCACGTAGACTCCACGGCATCATCCTGATCTACTCTCTTGCGCCGGAAGAGTCTTACCTCTGGGCCGTGAATGCATCAGGAACGCGCTTCTTCAAGCTGCCCCCACAGGCGGAAATCGATAGCCACGTCAAAAAGTACCAACGCGCTATCCTCGGCTCGCGCGACACGCTGGCCGAGTCCTATGCCGACGGCATGGCCCTCTACAAAATTCTGGTAGAACCCGCCGCCAAGCTAATTCCGAAAGGCTCGCCCGTCTTCATCATCCCCGACGGCAGCCTTACGACACTCAACTTCGAAACGCTGCTCGCGCCCGGCGGCGGCATCCACTACTGGATTGAGGACGCAACCATCACCAACGCCAGTTCGCTCAAACTGCTCGCCGCCTTCCATCCTGAAAAACACACGAACACCCCGAAAAAGCTGCTGTTGATCGGCAACCCCATCTCCCCCGATGAAAAATTCCCCAACCTGCCCAACGCCTCAGCTGAAGTCGCAAATGTAGCCCGCCACTTCCAGCCCGCAGAGGAAAGCATCTTCGTCCAGAAGCAGGCCTTGCCTTCCGCATATGTCAGCAGCAATCCGGGCAACTACTCCCTGATCCACTTTGTAGCTCACGGGACCAGCAGCAGCGCCAGCCCGCTCGATTCGGCCATTGTGCTGACGCGCAACCCCGCCAACCCCGACTCCTTCAAGCTCTATGCCCGCGATGTCATCCAGCATCCGCTACACGCCGATCTGGTCGCTATCTCCGCCTGTTACGGGTCAGGATCGCGCGTCTATGGCGGCGAGGGCCTCGTCGGCCTCTCCTGGGCATTTCTGCGCGCCGGGGCGCATTACGTTATCGGCTCATTATGGGAAGTCAGCGACTCGACTGCGCCCCAGATCATGGACCGCATGTACAGCGAAATCGCCACCGGCCGCTCCCCGGACGCCGCATTGCGCGACGCGAAACTCTCCATGCTCCATTCACAGAATGTCTTCCGCAAACCGCTCTACTGGGCCACTTTCCAGCTCTACGGCGGCGCTTAGCGCATCACTGGAATTGTCATCCCAACCGAAGCGCCGGAGGCGCATAGCGGAACCTGCACTTTACCTTGCTTCGCTCGTGCAAATCGCTCAAAACCGTTACAAAAAATTTGTAACGCTTGCATTACTCTCGTCACCATATTTCCGAAAACAGCAAAAAGGCCAGATTCCAATGAAACACGGCTGAAGCCAAAGTCTTTTTGCTGTGGAAATTGCTGCATCCAAAATCAAGTTTTTGACGCACTGCTTTTCATCTCTCAACCCACCTTGCTGCAGGAGGAGAAATGTCGTTCAGTCAACAAAACAAAGACAGCAACGCCCAATGCCCCACTTCCCGCGATCTGCCCGCAACCGATAACGACCGCAAGATATCTGACGAACAAGCCGATCTGGAAGACGACTCGCTCGTCGAGCATATTCTCGATTTTCTCGATAACTATCCAGCCTGCTGCGCGCAAGCGCCGCTTGCAGGATGCGCCTGAACTACTCCGTCTCCTGCATCATTCCTGCCGTAACCACGCGGTGCTGCACATAGTTATACGGAGGGACCGTGTGCCCGCGCAGAATGGCCACTCCCAGTTGGATCAGCCGCGGCCCGTAGGTGTGCGCTTCGTGTGAGATGGAGCCGATGATCGGGCTTTGCGGCTTTTTCAGCTCCTCCAGCACCTCCGGAATGCAGTCCTGCCCGACAATCGCCACATTCTTTTCGCGCTGCGAATCGAGCGTCGCCTGCAATGCGCCCATGGCGCTGGTGTCCGTTGCCGCGGCAATCAGAATGCGGTCGGTGCGCGCATGCCGCTTGAAAAAATCTCCCACCACGCGCGCGCTTGTCTCGCGCATCCCGCGCCCGTCCAGACGAACAAATGACTCCTGCGCAATCTCCGGCAGCAGCGAGCGAACGCCTTCAAATGCGCCCGTAATACGGCTCTGGACAAATGCGCCGGCCTCGGCCACATCCAGTCCCAGCACCCAGTCTACTTTTTTCTTCCACTTCGAAATGGCATGCTGCGCCAACAATTCACCCGCCTCAAAGCCGACTTGAAAATTGTCCACGCCAAAATAGCTGGCATGCGGATGCGGAATATCAATGGCAATCAGCGGAATTCCAGCCCGCGAAATAATATGCGCAATCGACGGCGCAACATGCTCCTCGATCTGGAATTCGATCACCAAGTCCACGCCTTCCTTCACAAACTCCCGCGCATTCTTGACCGCCGTGTCCGCATCGTAGCGGTTGTCGCGCACCATCAGCTCCACGCCGGATGCAGCCGCCGCCGCGCGCAGGCTGCTCGTCACCGCCTCAGAAAAAGGCATCTCGGCGCTCTGTCCCGCAAAGCCAAAGCGCATCTTCTTGGGCCGCGAAACCAACCGGTAAGACCCGTCCTGGGACTGCGCCACATAACCGCGATGCACAAACGTCTTCAGAATGCGATAAACGCTGGTTTTTGAAATATGCGAACGCTGGTAGATGGCCTCAAGCGTGATGGGCCGTTTCTCCGCTTCAAGCAGTTCCAATATGTCCAGCGCCTTGGAAAGAATAGGGATGAGATACAGCCGCTTGATTTTCTGTTGGGCCAATCGAGACGTGCCTCCGGAAACCGTAAGTATAGCAGCGACCGCTATGAATGCCGCTCCGCATCTCTTTGCGCGGAAAGCGCCAGCAGGCTCCGGACCTCTTCATCCTCAACTTGTGAAAAGTCCCGGTAAAACAACCCCACCGCCGGAAAATAATCCGATACCTTCAGACACACAAACTCCGCCACCGCTTCCATCTCGCTCCGCGCATGCGGCGGGGCCACCGGTGCCGCTACAACAATCTTCGCCGGCTGGTGCGCCTGCAATACCTGTATCGCCGCTTGCATGCTCGATCCGGTAGCAATGCCGTCATCCACCACAATCACCTGCATGGCCGCCAGCCTCAGAGCAGATTGCCGGCTCCCGAACATCTCCTCGCGACGCCGCAACTCTTCTTCTTCCCGAGCAATCACCGCCGCCAGTTCCTGTTCTGTAATCCCAATCTGGCGAATCAGTGCATAGTCCAGAACCTTGATTCCACCAGCAGCAATCGCCCCCATAGCAAGCTCCGGCTGCCCAGGCGCTCCCAGCTTCCGCACCAGCAGAACATCCAGCGGCAGATGCAGCGCCTGCGCAATCTCAAAGGCCACAGGCACTCCGCCGCGTGGTAGTCCAAAGACCATTGCATCCTTGCGGTCCGCATACGCAGTCAGCCTCTGGGCAAGGCGCTGACCCGCATCTCTCCTGTCGCGGAACATAAGCTTCTCAGCCACAGATTGAACCCCTGACGCGCCTGATTGCAAATTCTTCAGGCGCTCTTAATCTTGAAAGTGGGACACTGAAACAGGACCAAATGCGCGTACTTCTCATTGAGGACGAAACCCGCCTGGCCGAAAACGTGGCCGCCGCGCTGCGCGAAGGTCCCGGCTTCGCCGTTGATACCGCAGAAGACGGAGAAATTGGCCTCTATCTCACGCAGGACGCCTGCTATGACCTCATCATCCTCGACCTCATGCTGCCCAAACTCGACGGCCTCAGCCTTCTGAAAAAGATGCGCGCTGCCGGCGACCGCACGCCAGTCCTCATCCTCACTGCGCAGGGAGAAACGCGCTCCATCATCGAGTTGCTCAACTCCGGGGCCGACGATTATCTGAGCAAGCCCTTCGATCTCGGCGAATTGATCGCCCGCGTCAAGGCCCTCATCCGCCGCGGCAAAGGCGCTGCGCATCCCACACTGAACGTCTCCAATATCGAAGTCAACACGCTCGAGCAGACCGTCCGACGCTCAGGACAGATCATCGATCTCTCGCCGATGGAGTACCGCATCCTTGAATACCTGATGCACCGTCCCCGCGTCGTTGTCTCCAAGCGTGAGCTGCTCGAACATCTCTATGACTACAACTGGGAGCATCACTCCAACGTGATTGAGGCCCATGTCTCGAACCTGCGTAAAAAGCTCGATGCCTCCTCTGCGCAGCCCAGTATCGAAACATTGCGTGGCCGCGGATACCGCCTGATCACCGCATGAAGACCTGGTCCATCTCGCGAAGACTCATCACCACCGTCCTGCTGGTCGAGTTGATCTCTGCCGTCTGCGTTACCGGCATGGCGTGGTTTTATGAGCGTCACACCCACTTCCGCTCGTTTGACGTCATGCTGCGCGGGCGCGCCGATTCGGTGCTGGGATCGGTTCAGGACGCCGACGATCCAGCCGACAACGTCATACTCGACAAAAAGGATCTTGCCGTTCCCGACGAAGATATTTACGAGGTCTGGGATGAAAAAGGCACATTGCTGGGCCGCTCGCTCAATTGGGCCGGGACCGCTCAGGGCTCCTTCGCCGTAAACAAAGATGGCTACCGCAATCTGAATGTGAGTGGAAAGCCTTACCGTTTCCTGTTGCTGCATGGTCTGCGCGTCGTTGATCCCGGCGACAAGAACGGCGGTGTTCCGCATCACCTGACCATCATCTATGGCTCGCCGACGAAACACGTCTGGCATGCCGTCATAGACGCGGTGCAGTTTTACGCAATGGCCGGCCTTGTGCTTCTGGTCGCCACCGGGATCATCATGGCATGGTTATTGACCCGCAGCCTGGCTCCTCTGCGGTCGCTGGCAGCGCAGGCGGCTGGCGTTTCCGTGAATGCATGGAGTTTCAGTCCGCCGGAAGAAGCGCGGGCCACAAAGGAGCTTGCGCCTTTAGTCAGTGCCCTTGAAACAACTCTGCAGCGGCTGGAACGCTCGTTCTCTCAGCAACGCCGCTTCATCAGCGACGCCGCCCATGAATTAAAAACCGGAGTTGCTGTCGTAAAATCCTCGCTGCAATTACTGCGCATGAAAGAGAGAAGCGCCGAAGAGTACCAGGCAGGCCTTGAGCGATGCGAAGCCGACTGCAGCCGTATGGAGGAGATCGTCGCCAAGATGCTCACGCTGGCGCGCGTCGAAAATCATGAGATCGCCAACGCCCAACCAGACAGATCCACCAATGTCTCTGAAGTCCTACATCAGGTCATGGAGCAGTTCAGCTCTATGGCCGATCTCCGCGGCATTCAGATCGTCCGCTCATCGCGCGGACCTTTTTATGTTGCGCTCAAAGCTGAAGACTGCGGACTGCTGTTATCCAACCTGCTGCTCAATGCCCTCCAGCACAGCAGCCGCGGCTCGCAGGTCATGATCCTCGCCAGAGAAACTGACAGTCAGGTGGAAATACGTTTTGAAGATCAGGGCGACGGAATCCCTCCTGAAGCTCTTCCCCACATCTTCGAGCGCTTCTACCGCGGCGACCCATCGCGCAATCGCAATACCGGCGGCACCGGCCTCGGCCTCTCCATCTGTAAAGCGATCGTAGACGCCGCAGGCGGCGAAATCACCATCGACAGCACCATAGGGCTGGGAACAACCGTGGTAGTCCGCCTCCCGATAGCAGTAGTAAACCCCTCAGCGGCACCCTCCGCACAGGTGAATGCCGAAAACCTGTTCTGTGAATAACACGAATCAGTCTGTGTTCTGTACTATTTGTCCCGCGCCACCACAAAATCCGGAACCCAGAGCAGAGCTCGTTTGAAATCTGAATCTGGTAGCTCGGCGAGTGCCCGGCGTGCTGTTTCCGCATGCTGGAAGGCAATGTTCATGGCGTAATCTACGGACTGATAACGGCAGAGAATAGCGAGAATCTCATCGTGCGCCACGCGTTCAAAGTTCTGATCGGTGAGCACGGTGAGAATGGCATCGCGTTCCACTGCTGAGCCGTGTTCCAGCGCATGAATGACCGCTAACGTAGCCTTACCTTCGCGCAGATCGCTGGCTACGGGCTTGCCGAGAACCTCTTCGCTGGCCGTGAGGTCGAGCACATCATCGACAATCTGAAACGCCATGCCAAGCGCACGGCCATAATCGCCCATGGCCTGTTCAGCGCTGCCGTTTACTTTGGCGAGCACTGAGCCGAGGCGCATGGAAATTTCAAAGAGACAAGCCGTCTTGCGATAGATGAGGTCGTTGTATTCCTGCTCGGTAACTGGACGCCCCAGCGTTTCCATCTGCAGCAACTCGCCTTCGACCATCTGCTGCGTCAGGCCGATCAGTAGATCAAGCACTCGAAAATTGCGCTCTTCGAGCGCTACACGAAAGGCCTGCATGTAGAGCCAGTCGCCGGCGAGCACGCATTTGGCGTTTCCCCACGTCGTGTTGGCTGAGGGCCGCCCGCGCCGGGTGTCCGCCGAATCAATGATGTCGTCATGAACGAGCGTAGCCGTATGCACCATTTCGACTACCGCGCCGAGCCTGACCATGCCGTGTCCTGTGTAACCCTGAGACTTGGCGGAAAGCAGCAGAAGCGAAGGCCGGATGCGCTTGCCGCCACCTTCGCGCAGGTAATCGGAGATTTCCGTGATGGCCTTGACGGAGGAAACGGCGTCATCTCCGAACTCGCGCTCAATAGCACGCAGATCGTCATGCAGCAGGTCGAAGACCTCTTTCGCCGTCGCTATGGTAGTGGTGCTCAATGGCTCTCCGCTCGTACTCAAAAACTGCGTCTCATGCTTTCTTTAATTCGACCGGTAGTTGGTGAACTGCATGTCGATGCCGAGGTCTTTCCCCTTCAGCATTGCAATCACTTCCTGTAGAGTATCGCGATCTTTGCTGCTCACACGAACGGTATCACCCTGGATCGATGCCTGCGCCTTCTTTTTTGAGTCCTTGAGGATGCGGACGATCTCTTTAGCTTTCTCGGTCGGGATACCCTGCTGCAGCGTAATTTTTTGGCGCACGCTCGATCCGGATGCTGGCTCGACCTTGCCGTAAGTAAGGGCTTTAAGAGAAATACCGCGCTTGACCAGCTTTTGCGCCAGGATTTCCTTCACTGCTTCGAGCTTGTACTCGTCTGCCGATGATAGCTGGATGGCGTCATTGCCTTCGAGCTTGATCTCGGAGTGCGAGTCTTTCAAATCGAAGCGAGCGCGCAATTCCTTGCTGGCCTGCTCAATGGCGTTGCGCACTTCCTGGAGGTCCACTTTGCTTACGATGTCAAAGGAGTTGTCTGCTGCCATAACACCTTACCTCAAAACCACTGACTTCAGTGTGCCATGTCCGCGGCAATACTGAAAAACCGGTAAAAATTTTTCGAAGTGCGGAAAGCTATTTCCTCAGCCGGCATACTGCGAATTTCGCCCAGCTTTTCCGCTACTCCGGCCACCCAGGCAGGCTCATTTCGCTTGCCGCGATTGGGCACAGGGGCAAGAAAAGGCGCATCGGTTTCGATCAGCATGCGGTCAAGCGGGACCTGCGCGGCCACATCTCGAATAGGCTGCGCCTTGGGAAAAGTAATGTTCCCGGCAAAGGAGATAAGAAAGCCGCAATCCATCGCGCGTCGCGCGTGGTCCCATTCGCCGGTAAAGCAGTGCAGGATGCCGCCCAGACCGTTCGGCGCCCATTCGCTTTCGATCATTTCAAGCGTGTCATCCCACGCATTGGCGCTGTTGTCTGAAGGACGGCAATGGATGATGATTGGCTTTTTGTGGGCGGCGGCGAGCTCCATCTGCCGGCGGAAAACGGTCTTCTGCGTTTCGCGCGGCGAGTGGTCATAGAAGTAGTCGAGACCGATCTCGCCGCATGCGATGATCTCAGATTCTTTCAGAAGCGCATCCAGTTTGGTAAGCGCAGCCTCATCGCAGAGCTGCGCCTCATGAGGATGAACCCCGGCGCTGGCGAAGATGCGCGGCGTTTCCGGCCTGCCCGCGTATTCACGGCTCAGTTCAAGAGCGCGATGCATCGTATCAGGGCCTTCGCCGATGCCGATAGAAAGCACCGTGCGTACACCTGCCTGCCACGCGCGCGCAAGCAGAGCGTCGCGGTCTTCGTCGTAGCGTGGGCTGTCGAGATGGGCGTGGGAATCGACTAACACGGGTGGTCTTTAATCCCTCAATCCATTAGTTCCAGTTGTTGTCAGCCTTGCAACTACTTCAACCGTGCCCCGATCTCCACGTCTTCGAGAAATCCAGCCAGAACCGGTTTGCCCTTTTCGCCGATGGACGCGGCGACGATCATGCCGTTTGACTCAAGTCCGCGCAGTTTGCGAGGCGCGAGATTGGCGACGATCACGACTTTCCGGCCAATCAGCGATTCCGGCTCATATGCTTCGGCGATTCCTGCAAGAATCTGGCGTGTTTCGTAGCCGAGATCGACTTCAAGCCGCAGCAGCTTGTCGGCTTTGGGAATACGCTCGGCGACTTTCACCTGGGCGACGCGCAGTTCGACCTTGGCGAAGTCGTCGATGGTGATTTTTTCGCCGGCAGCAGGCGGTTGTGCAGGAGCCGAAACTGCGGGCACCTGCGGTCCGCCGGTAATGTCATTTCTGATCGCTTCCGAGAATGCCGCCACGGTACTGCTTTCGCTGGTCGATTCCGACATGGCTACGGCCAGTCCGTCCACGATGGATTCGAGCCTTGATGTGTGGTGCTTTGGGGGGATGGGCGTCGTGTCCTGGCCTGCCGCTCTTGCTATGCCTGCAACTTCAGCGGGAGCGGGGACTGCGGCTGGCTGATCTTCTGGTTTGGAAGTGTTGTTTTGCTGTTCGATTTCCTGCATACGTGTAATTGCGTCCTTTTCCGCGCGTGGGAAGACGGGGCCTAGTTCTCCAAGCTTGGTGCCCGGCTTCAGGTCTCCCCATTCGAGATTTTTCAAATCGGCTTTCTTGATGTCGCCGAGTCCGAGCTGCGCCCAAACTTTTGCTGCTGCGTCGGGAAGAATGGGATAGACAAGCGCGGTGATGATGCGGATGGCCTCTGCAGCAGTGTAGAGAATGTCTGCCCGGTATTGCCGCATATCAGCTTCGCTTATATCTCCATGCGCCTTCCAGGGGGCGCGGGCGGTTAGAAAGCCGTCCACGCTGGCAATCAGGTTCCAGACCGACTCCAGCCCCTTTGAGAAATTCAGCGCGTCAAACTCTTTGCCGAAAGTTGTAATGTTCGTGGCGGCATCTTCGCACAGCCCTGAATCGCATGCAGCCGCGGCAGGAATAGCGCCGTCAAAGTATCTCTGAATCATCGCCAATGTGCGGCTGGCAAGATTCCCGTAGCCGTTTGCCAGATCAGAGTTATATCGCTGCACCAGCGCATCGAAGGAAAAGCTGCCATCTTGCCCAAAGACAATTTCGCGAAGCAGGAAATAACGCAGTGCGTCTGCTCCAAGTACATCGAGGATGGTCTCCGCCCGCACAATATTCCCACGCGACTTCGACATCTTGCTCTCTTCAAAGAGCAGCCAGCCGTGCGCGACGATGCTCTTGGGCAGCGGCAGTCCTGCGGCCATCAGAAATGCGGGCCAGTAGACACAGTGGAAGCGGCTGATTTCCTTCCCGATGATGTGCAGGTCGGCGGGCCAGTACTTCTCAAACTTGCCGGGATCGCTGCTGCCGTAGCCGAGAGCAGTAATGTAATTGCTGAGCGCGTCGAGCCATACGTAGATGACATGCTTCTCATCACCGGGTACAGGAATGCCCCACTTGATGCTGGTGCGGCTTACGGAGAGATCTTTGAGACCGCTGCGGACGAAGGAGATGACCTCGTTACGGCGTGTCTCCGGGCGGATGAAGTCAGGGTTGGCATCGTAGAATTCGAGAAGCCTGCGTTCAAAGGCGGAAAGTTTGAAGAAGTAGTTTTCCTCGCTGATGGTTTCCGTCGGCCGTCCGCAGTCGGGACACGGCGCTCCTTGAGGAACATCGACGTACGCCTCATCAAAGACGCAATACTGGCCGGTGTATGAGCCTTTGTAAATGTATCCGCGGTCTTTGAGCAGGGTGAAGAACTTCTGCACCGCTTCCTTGTGGCGCGGCTCGGTGGTGCGGATGAAGTCGTCATAGGTGAGACCCATGCGGTCCCACAGACCGCGGAATTCCGCTGCGACTTTGTCGGTGAACTGCTGCGGATCAACGCCCGCCTGCTTCGCTGAACGCTCAATCTTCTGTCCGTGCTCGTCGGTCCCGGTCAAAAACCAGGTGTCGAAGCCGAGAGCGCGTCTGCGGCGAGCAATAGCATCGGCCACGATGGTCGTATACGCATGCCCGATGTGCGGACGCGCGTTGACGTAATAGATCGGAGTGGTCAGGTAAAACTTTTCGGGGTTCGACATGCGCAGAATTTTCTTGAAGCTGCTCTTTTCATCTTAGAACAGTGGTTGCCCCATGTCTCGCAAAGACATCGGAAGAACAATGCTGATAAAACCATGACTATGCAAAACCCACATCTTTTCAGGATGTGGGGCACCCAAAGTTCCGGCCTGTTAGAATCAAGCAGTAAAATCACCTATTTCATCAAGAATAACCGCCGTATTCCCGGTGAACCCACGTGTATTTAAGAGAACAGAAGAAGCTGCTGGAACGTCTTCGCGCCGTGCTGCGCGACAAATACCAAATTGAGCTGGACACCATTGCCATCGAGCAGCCACCCGAAATCAAATTCGGTGAATACGCTCTGCCTGTCGCTTTCGAGCTGGCCAGAAAGCTAAGAAAGGCCCCGCGAAAGATTGCCGAAGAGATTGTGGCGGAGTTGTCGCCGCTGGAAGGGTTTTCCGGATTTGACGTGGCAGGGGCGGGATACATCAATGCGCGACTCGACCGCAGGGCCGCCGCACGCGATATTGCTGCAGGTCTCGACGTGCCGGTATCGGAAACAGCGGTGCATTCGCTCGTCGAGCACACCAGCATCAACCCCAACAAGGCCGCGCATGTGGGCCATTTGCGGAATGCCATTCTCGGCGATACATTTGTGCGCCTGCTGCGCGCCGCTGGTCAGAAAGTCGATGTGCAGAATTACATCGACAATACCGGCGTGCAGGTGGCCGATGTGGTCGTCGGGCTGATGCATCTGGAGGGCATGTCGCTGAACGATGTGCAGGCCTTGATGGCTAAGCTGGCGGCAAGCAACGAGCGTATCGACTACTACTGCTGGGACCTGTATGCCCGCGTTTCGCAGTGGTATGAAGCTGACGAATCGCAGAAGCATGTGCGGAAACAGGTTCGCCTCGATACGCTGCACGCCATCGAGCACGGCGGCAACGAAGCAGCGCAGATTGGGGAACTGATTTCTACGGCGGTCCTGCGGCGGCATCTGGAAACCATGCTGCGCCTCGGCATCAAATATGACCTGCTGCCGCGCGAGAGCGAGATTCTTCATCTGCACTTCTGGAATCTCGCCTTCGAGCAGTTGAAGGCCAAAGGAGTGCTCTACTTCGAGACAGCAGGTAAGAACAAGGGCTGCTGGGTGATGCGTCGCGCGGGTACGCCCCAGGCAGAAGAGGCCGATGGCCCTGACGAAGACGCGAAAGTCATCGTCCGCTCGAATGGGACAGTTACCTATGTCGGCAAGGACATTGCCTACCATCTCTGGAAATTCGGCCTGCTGGGGCGTGACTTCGCCTACAGGAAATTCTTCGAATATCCCAACCACACCTGCTGGATTTCCGCCGAGCAGGGAGACCCCGACCATCCGCATTTCGGTGGGGCGCAGGCCATCTATAACGTGATCGATTCGCGGCAGTCCGATCCGCAGGCAAACGTCATTGAAGCGCTGCGCGGACTCGGCTATACCGATCAGGCGGACCATTACACGCACTTTTCCTATGAAATGGTCGCGCTCACGCCACGCTGCGCAGAGGAACTGGGCTACGAAGTCTCAGAAGAGGACCGTGCGCGGCCCTATATCGAAGTTTCCGGACGCAAGGGCTTCGGTGTGAAGGCTGATGATCTGATCGACAAGCTGATTGCGGCCACGCAATCGGAAGTTGACAGCCGCCATCCGGAACTGGAGGCAGCCGAGCGCGGACAGATTGCCGAAGAAATTGCCGTAGGTGCGCTGCGCTACTTCATGCTCAAGTACACGCGCAATACCGTCATCGCCTTTGACTTTAAGGATGCTCTGAGCTTCGAAGGTGAAACCGGGCCTTACATGCAGTACGCCGTCGTGCGAACACGCAGTATCTTCCGCAAAGCAGGCATAACAGCAGAGCAGGCGCTTGCCGACTTTGCCCGAGTCGATGCCTCACCCTATCTCGCAGGCGAAGACGGAGACGGCATTTGGCAGGTATGGCTGAGGGCGGCAAAGACGACTCTGCTGCTCGACCAGTGCATCGCCACCGCCGAGCCTGCGTATCTGGCGAAGCATGCCTTTCAACTCGCGCAGGAGTTCAGCAATTTCTACCGCAAGCACCACATCCTGACTGAAACTGATCCTGAGCGGAAGAAATTCCTATTAGCCACGACTGCGATTACGCAGCGTGAGCTGATTCGTTCGCTGGCGTGGCTGGGAATCAGCGCTCCGGAAATGATGTAGAACAGGGCATGCAGCACCGAGCGCTGCATTGAATTTGTCATTCCGACCGGAGCATCCGCAGGATGCGGAGCGGAGGAACCTGCAGTTGCTTTGCTCCGAACAAACTCTTCGATAATGCATGCAAACTGCAGGTCCCCCGGCTTCGCTTCGCTCCACTCGGGATGACAAAATTGAAAAAGAAGTGTACTACTGCAACGCCTGCCCATCCGCAGTAAGCTGCTGTAACTGCTGCTGATCAAACTGCTTCACGCCATCCGGCAGAGGAGCATAGTTCAGCGAACCCGCAGTCGCCTGCCCATCCGTGATGATGTACTGCACAAAGTTCTTCAATGCAGCGCGTTTTGCTTTTCCCGGCCCATCTTTAGGAATGATGAGGAACGTCAGCCCGGAAATGGGGTAAGCATCAGCCGCCGAAGCCGGTGGATTCACAATCGGCAGTCGCGGGTCCTGCGAGAGCTGCCCGCTGAAGGCATTGATGGCAGCAGTTGTGGCCTGGGCCGTGGCGGCGATGTATTGTCCGGCCTGGTTCTTGATTTTGGCTACCGGCAGATGGTTTTGCTGGGCATAGGTCAGCTCCACATAGCCAATCGCGCCGGGCGAATTGCGAATGTTTCCGGTAACGCCTTCGCTTCCCTTTCCGCCAAGGCCGACCGGCCAGTTCACGGAATTACCTTTGCCCACTTTGGCCTGCCATTCCTGACTGATAGCAGCAAGATAAGTCGTGAAAATATTCGTCGTGCCGCTGCCCTCGGCGCGATGCGAGACCACCACAGGCGTATTCGGCAGAGTCACGCCCGGATTGTCTTTGGCAATCGCCGAGTCCTGCCAGGTCTTGATATTGCCAAGAAAGATGCCCGCAAGCGCATCAGGAGAGAGCTGCAATGGCTGCTTCAGGTTCGGCAGATTATAGGTAATGCAAACCGGTCCGGCAGACTCCGGAATCTGAATTACCGGCTTCATCTCACGCAACTGCTCATCCGTGAGCGGCGCGTCCGATGCGCCGAAATCGACCGTGCCCGCTCTTACCTGCTGGATCCCTCCGCCGGAGCCGATGGACTGGTAATTCACCTGCACATTGGAATGCGCTTTGGAAAAATCCTGAATCCAGCGCGTCATCACCGGATAGACAAAGGTACTGCCTGCGCCTGAAATCTGGACGTTTTCCGGCCCACTCGACCGGCATCCTGTTATGGCCGCCAGCGAAAGCATCACCGTGGCTGCAGCAAAACTGCGTGTGGAAATGAAGTTCCTCACTGAAATCCTCCTCTTTGAAGATCAGTTGTTAGCATCAGCCTGAGCGGATGCTTCGGGCAAAATTTCTTCAACGAAAATTTATATTTTGTTTCCCGGACTTTTGCACGGCGTTATATGGCAACGCTTCGTTCAAGGGCGCCTTCCTATGGAATAAGCACGTAAATCTCATGCTATGCCGCAGAAGTGGAGGTAGATGGCATGCAGCAAAACCTGAAAGGTAAGAGAGTCGCAATTCTGGCCACGGATGGCTTTGAACAGGTTGAACTTACCGAACCCAAGAAGGCGCTCGAACAGGCAGGCGCCACGATCGAGGTGATTGCGCCAAAGTCCGGCGAGATTCGCGGCTGGAAATTTAAGGATTGGGGCGATTCGGTCAAAGTGGACAAAACGCTCGAAAATGCAAGGCCCGGAGACTACGATTTGCTGGTGCTTCCAGGCGGCGTCGCCAATCCGGATCATCTTCGTATGGAAGAAAAGGCGGTGCAATTCGTTAAAAATTTTGCCCAATCCGGCAAGCCTGTTGCGGCGATCTGCCATGGGCCGTGGACCCTTATTGAAGCCGGCGTAGTCAAGGGGCGCACCATGACCTCCTGGCCCTCCCTGAAGACCGACCTCAAAAATGCCGGAGCGAATTGGGTTGATAAAGAAGTCGTCATGGATGGCAATTTCATAACAAGCAGGAAACCGGACGATATTCCTGCCTTCAACAAGAAAGTTATCGAGGAAATTGCAGATGGAAAGCACTTAAAGGCTGCTTCTTAGAGCATTTTCGGTTCATTTTTGAGCATAAAACGCGCCGTTTTGGCGCGTTTTTATGCTGGTTTTTGACCTTATTTCGCAAAGGTTCTAACCCACTCCACAATACTTCTAACAGCCACCCCCGTCGGTCCTTTGGCAGTCCAGGGCTTGGCATCGTCCTGCCAGGCCATGCTGGCGATGTCGAGGTGTATCCAGGGCGTGTCCTCGGCAAACTCCTTCAGGAACATGGCGGCAGTAATGGCTCCGCCGTAGCGTCCCCCAGTGTTCTTGATATCGGCAATATCGGAGCGAATCTGGTCGCGGTACTCGTCTTCAAGCGGCAGCCGCCAGAAGCGCTCGCCGGATGTCTCCAGACCTTTGGCAAAGCGCTGGTACGTTTCTTCGTCGTTTGAGAAGACCCCGGCATTGACCTGGCCGAGAGCGACGGCGACGGCTCCGGTAAGTGTCGCCGCATCAATCAGATGTGTCGCACCCAGCTGCCGGGCATAAGCCAGGCCGTCAGCGAGAACCAAGCGTCCTTCAGCATCGGTATTGATTACGTCAATGGTCTTGCCGGACATGGCAGTCAGCACGTCGCCCGGCTTGTAAGCCTTGCCCGAAGGCATATTCTCCGTAGCGCAAACGATGGCGATAACTCTAACGGCAGGTTTGAGTTGCGCGATGGCGCGCATGGCTCCCAGCATGGCAGCCCCGCCGGCCATGTCGTACTTCATCTTTTCCATGTTTTCGGATGGCTTGATCGAAATTCCGCCGGTATCAAACGTGATGCCCTTGCCGACCAGCCCGATTATCGGACCATCGGAGGGCGCATTTTCCGGCTCATAGCGGACAACAATCAACGCAGGAGACTCTTCAGAACCCTGCGCAACGCCCCAAAATGCGCCCATTTTGAGTTCGTGGAGCTTTTCTGCGCCGAAAACATCGCATTTCAGGCCAAATTCCTGCGACATTTCAACGGCTTTTTGTCCCAGAATCGTCGGCGTCATGCGATTTCCTGGCTCATTGACCAAAGTACGAGTGAAGTTCTGGGATTCGGCAATGATCCGGCCTTCGTTGAAACCGGTTTCGGCAGCTTTTGGATCCTGCGTCAGGATGGTCAACGACTCGATACTCTGGTCTTTGCGGTCACTGCGGTAGGTATCCGGGTCAAAGTCTGCGAGGATGGCTCCTTCAACGGCGGCACGCGCGGTGGCAGCTGAATCCAAGCCAGAGGGAAGAACAACAGCCAGCTCGCGCAGTTTGCGCGGTTTGGCAAAGCGGACAGCGGTGCCCGCGGCCCTGCGAACATCGTGCGGCGTAGCTTTGGACGCTTTACCAAGTCCGATGATGAGCAGCCGTTTTGCTTTCAGGCCTGCCGGAGCATGCAGCAGAATAGTTTCATTGCTGCCGCCGGCAAATTCGCCTGTTGTCAGGATATTCTCTGCGGCTTTCTGAACGGCTTCTTCATTGATCAGGAGCGAAATTTCGGGCTTGGCATCCTTGCCAGTGGCTTTGTCGGTGGAAAAGACGACGAGGAGTTCGGTTTCGGTAGTAGCGGCATTGCCGTTCTGGAGGATGGTCTTCATATCTTCAGTGTAATGGCGAGTGTCTCCAGTGCAATTCTGAATCAACAAGGCATGGGTCTGGTATTCTCCGGCAGAACAGAGCTGTTCCCCAGAATAAGAGGGTTAGGAATCGAGTTGCCTGATGAAGCGAAAACCAATTACTGCTGTGTTCATCTGCTTTACTTTTGCCTGCTATAGCTTACTTGCAAGTCAGCCGCTTCCCCCCTCCCATGTCGATGACTTCGCCGGGCATCCGCGGATCATTGTCATCAGCGATATCGGCAATGAGCCGGATGATCAGATGTCGTTTACACGGCTGCTGCTGTATTCGAATGAGCTTGACATTGAGGCGATGATTGCCGCTACGTCGACCTGGCAGAAGACGGTCACGCATCCGGAGACAATGCACAAGCTCATTGAGGCTTATGGGCAGGTGCGGGCGAATCTGCTGCTGCATGCAAAGGGCTGGCCTTCGAGCGACGATCTGGATCGCCGCGTTTTTACCGGACAGCCGGCGTATGGGATGGCGGCAACGGGTCTGGACAAAGTGTCAGACGGCGCGAAGGCCATTCTCAGGGCGGCGGATCGAGATGATCCGCGTCCACTGTGGATATCGATCTGGGGAGGTGCGAATACGCTGGCCGAGGCGTTGCTTTCGGCGCGCGCGACGCGTTCGCCGGAGGAGTTGAAAAAGCTGGTGTCGAAGCTGCGAGTGTATTCGATCTCGGACCAGGACGATGCAGGGCCGTGGATTCGGCGCGAGTTCCCCGACCTGTTTTACATCGTTCAGCCTTCGACGCCGACGAGCGGCGAATACTATTACGCGACGTGGACAGGGATCAGCGGAGACCGTTACTACCGCAACGGAGCGGGCGCGGATTTTACAACCGTCACGAATGAGTGGCTCGATTCTAATATCCGCAGCAAGGGGCCGATGGGGAAGCTGTATCCCAAGTTCATGTTCATTATGGAGGGCGATACGCCGTCGTTCCTGAACCTGATCGATAACGGCCTGGCTTCATGGAGCAGACCCGATTGGGGCGGATGGGGCGGGCGCTATGTCTACCGGCAGCCATATGGCGAGACGCATGCGATCTGGACACAGGGCGGGGACGAGTTCGGGCGCGTGACTTCGCAGGACACGGTGATGGGTGCTGACGGTCGCGAGTATGTCTCCGACCAGGCAACGATCTGGCGCTGGCGCGAGGCTTTCCAGAATGACTTTGCCGCGCGCATGGACTGGACTATTCGGGATTATGCGCATGCGAACCACAATCCCATAGTTGTGGTGAATGGGCAGGGCGGCACTGCTCCGATTGTGATGGATGCCGGGGTTGGGAAGACTATCACGCTCGACGCTGCGGGCACACGCGATCCAGACGGCCAGACGCTGCATTATCACTGGTTTCATTATGCGGAGGCTGGGCTTGCGGATGGGAATCTCGCCGATGTAACGATTGCGGACGCCGATACGGCGAAGGCTGTTGTCACGCCAACGGCAGCGTGCCGCCAGAAATGGCTGCCGCCTGGGCCTCCATGCCCAGGGGCTGGGGTGGCTCATATTATTCTTGCCGTCACGGATGATGGTTCACCAAAGCTGACTTCTTATCGACGGGTGATTTTGCGGGTGCGTGCGGCTCGCTGAATTCATTCTCACCAATGAACCTGCCCTCAACCAAACAGGGGCGGCTTCAGGATCAAAAGCCGCAGCAGTAGGCCAGGCCCTTCTGGACTCCGCCGCCGGCTGCACTTGCGGCGAAGTCCCAGAGAACATCCGGAGGCTTGTAACCTGTTATGATTCCGGACACCTTCTGTCAGGCTCGAGTGGGTGCTATTTCACTTCTTTGCCGAGAGCGAATCGCAGTCCTGTCCGGAAGTTGAATGGCAGCGAAGTGTATCCGATTGGTCCTATGTGCTGGTTGCTGGTGATGTTATCCAATTGCGTGTATACCGAAATCCACGGCTTGATCTGGTACACCGCGCCGAAATCGAGCTTGGCGTAGCCGTAGTCGAGATTCCGGTTTGGGAGCAGCAGCGAGTTGTCGAAGGCGGCATTCGTGAATGGATCGAGAAAGGTTGAGTCGTCACTGCGGCTGGAAAAGGCGGCATTGCCTACCAGCGTCCATTGTTTGCCTGTGTAGGTGGCGCTTATGAATCCGGTATGCGGAGGGCGCCGGAAGGGCCGCGCTCCGCGCAGGGGCGAAAACACTCCGATGGACACATCAGGAAATAATGGGTTGAAGGTCGGGCTCAGCGCGTCTGACGAAAATGACCGCTGCACTACTGAGTCCAGATAGGTATAGCCACCGCGGAAGAAGATGTTGCGTCCAAGTCCGTACTGCACCTCGCTCTCAATTCCCTGCGCACGGAATGCCAGCGAGTTCAGCGTTGGTGAGACGAACGATGCCTGGAGCAGAGCAATCAGCTGCTGCAACTGGTCAGGAGGAAGGTTCGGCAGCAATTCGCCCAGTGCCGCTGCGGGGACGGACTCGATCTGGTTGCCGAATTCGTTGTGGAAGTACGTGACGCGCATCAGCATGCGCTCGCTGAAGAAGCTCTGCTCTACTCCGCCGTCATAGCTGCGCGTTCGCTCCGCGCCAATGGGTTGAATGCCATATTGCTGAACTGCCTGCTGCCCGCCATAGGTGAAGAGGAAGCTATACAGAGAGCCGAACTGGTCGGTGAGTGTTGGCTCCTTAACGCCTTTGGCGAAGTTGAAGTTCAGCTTCGTGCCGTGAAGATGTCCTGCTCCGGGGCGGACGACATAATAGGAAAGCCCGACGCGCGGCGTTCCTTCTGTGCCGTAGAGCTGGTTCTTCTCGATGCCGCCGCCCAGTGAATAAAAGAGCCTGCCGCGAAAATCGCCGCCGAGTTGCAGCATGTAATCGTAGTTGCTGCGCTCCAGCGTGTCATTCACAAAGCCTGGGAACCGGTTCGCGCCGCGCTCATTCTCATAGCGGAAGCCGGCAATCGCCATCAGGTGCGGGGTGAACTGATAGTCCGTCTGCGCGTACAGATTGTCGCGGTTCGACACCAGATCGGAAGTTATCGGATAGGTTCCGGCATAATTCAGGATCGCCTGACCGCTCACTGAATAGCCGTTGGCGCCCTTGATCGTTACGGGATTGCCGACGTAAATTCCTTCATCCGGCAGAAATATTCCCGTAGGTGAATACTGCGTGGACTGCTCCCGTTTGCGCGCCAGTCCATACCGGGCCAGCGCGTGCCAGCGGTCAGAGAAGTTGTGATCGATGGTTCCGGCCAGAAAGATGTTCTGGTCTGATTGCTTTGCGTCATTCGCAATCTTATAGAACTGATAAGCGCCGGGCAGCCCGGTCGCAATGTCTGCATTGCGCGCCGTCACACGCAGCGTTGTTGCCGCAGACCACGCGTAACCCAGGTTCGCGGTCTCCATAATGTTGTGATATTCGCTCTGCGGAATCGAGTTATGCGTCTGAAGATCATTGAAGCCGCCGTAATAATCAAGGGCGCGATGCGTGCCGCCAAGCTGGACTTCATTGCGGTACGTGCCGAAACTTCCCGCATCACCCTCGTACAGGAGCGACGGAAACGGGGTCGATCCGCGCGGCGTGCTGAAGCCGATGACGCCCGCCGCAGCATCCGAGCCATACAGCACCGAATTCGGTCCTCGGTATGCCTCCGCATTCTGTACTCCCGTCGAGGCAATGGTCGAGAGATCGAAGCGACCGCCGATGTCCTCAATGGGAGCGCCATCGAAGAGAATCTTGTTTGCGTCGGAATTGCCTCCGCGCACGAACAGGCTGGTTACGCCGCCGCGCTGCCCAGTCTGCACTACGTTCACGCCCGGCACCTGCCGCATGACGTCTACCAGGTCGGTGCGGTTGATGAAATCCGTCTTGCTCAGGTTGGTAATGGAAGCGCTCAGTTGCGCCTGCGGCAGCGGAGTTCCCGTCGCCGTCACTACAATCGACTGCCTTACCCATTCTGGCTCCAGTACGATGTTTTGTTCCACGCTGTCGAGCGTTCCACCGTAAAAGCTCTCGGTAGCAAGCTGGCGAAATGACTTGCCGCCAGCCAGGACGTAAAAACGTCCGGTAGCGGAATTCGTGAGCTGATAGGTTCCATCGCTCAGGGTCTTGCCTACGACAACGACCTGGCCGTTCTGTACAAGCGAAACGCTGGCATCAGCAATGGGCCGCCCCAGTGGATCGGTCACGCGTCCGGTAACGACGACAGCAGGCAAAGGCAAAGCAGCCAGAAGGCAAACAGAAATCAGGGAAAAACGGCGCTTAGGCCGCAGATGATTTAACATACATCTCCTTCGTTCCCCTCGGAACGCGGTTGGAACGGAAATAAGTCCGTTTGTCTCGCGCGTGAAACCGGTCTCCTGACTCGCGCTTGCTGCCGGACCGCCTTCCCGGATGTTTCCAGTGGCTTCAGGTACGACATTTCACTCCGCGCCCGGCACCAACCAGACGCACAGCGCAGCGCTTACAGTTGCGGGGCAGTGACGGATTCTCACCGTCTTCCCGAACATCTCACGCGTTGATCGTTATGTAGACCCATGACGAAGCCGGAAAACCGTCTTCCTTGCATGGAGGACACACCGGCTGGCAAGCCGGAATGTTTTGATTATTCCGGCAGAGAGGAACGATGTCAAAGAGCCAGATTCAAAGTATTTAAGCAGCCGATTTTCGGACTTCCAGTTCGGCAAGGGTGCGCAGAATAGAATTCTTGAGCTCGCGCATGGCCGCATCATCTTTTCGAATATCAGGACTGCTTTCAAGCTGTTCAAGGGTGGAACGAAGGAGTTCAATTAGGCCGGGGGAGGACTGTACCATCATGAGCAATAAACCCTGTACGCGCTTGGATGCCCCATGTAAACGGTTTACTGCCTGCCTTAATAGGAATTGTCAATTCTCACGAACGGCAAACGATGTGCCGGTTGCTTCATCTCTGATACCAGGCGGCGAAATATGGCGTTATGCCCCTCGATACTATTCTTCGAGTTCCCCGGCTTACTCTCGATTTGCATGGATAAAAAAGAGCTGCTCAGGCCGATTGATCCGGCTCTGCTGAAAGCCAAGCGGAATATCTTTCGGCTGATTGCTGAATTTGAGCTGCGAAATTCAAAGGCGGCTTAGATGGGAAGACATCTATGCCGGCTTCGCGTTGTACTCCTGAATGGTGTGAACGGTCCTGCCGCCCGGCTGCGCAGATAGAATATCCCGGCAACTTTTCAAAATGACATCAGGGCGGACCAATCCGGGCTGCAGAAACAAAACGGGAATTTCGGGATGGTTCTGATGAAGACAATTGATGAAGGCGGTACGTTCGCGTTCCGCAAATGATTGTTCGAGTATGACGAGATCTGGATGGATAGAATTTGCCACCACGATGGCGCGTCCGAGGGTCTCAGCCCGGGATACTTGAAATCCGGCGTTCTGAAGAATATCTGAATAGATTCTCGTGGCCAGTCCGGTTTCATTTCTGGCAATCAGAAGGATTTGTTGACTCAGGTCTCTCAAGGGGCACTGCTCCGTTTCGTGCCTGCAATTACAGCAGCGAAAGATAACTCTAACCTACCAGCAAAAAGTTGTTGAGCGTTATTTGATGTCGTGCTGACGTACCAGAAAGAGCACCTTCCGGAGCGAAGGCGAAGAATCTTTGACCAGCCCGGCTTGAGATTCTTCCTCATGTTCAGGAGCCAGGGTTGTCAGAATGGCGGTTTCAGATTGACTCGGGTACGTTAAAGCAGGATGGCTGAGTTCGAGTGGTGACCCTGGGAAGATTCGAACTTCCGACCTGCGGTTTAGGAAACCGTTGCTCTATCCACCTGAGCTACAGGGCCACTCAAGTACATTCTAACCTGCGCTGATTATTGGAAATGGGGCGGTCATTTTGAGCGGATCAGGAATCTGGTATCCAGCACAGGCAGAAGCGGAATCTAGAAAAAGACTCACCGCAGAGGACGCGAAGCTTTCGCAGAGGAAATCCAGATAACAGCTTAGTGGCTTTCAGGCTTCGGTGGAGCAACGGGGAGCTTCACTACAAATTCAGTGTTGCCTGGTTCGCTGGTGAAGCTGATTTTTCCGCCATAGTGTCCGGTCACGACGCGCTGGGCGATATCGAGGCCGAGGCCGGTTCCAATGCCGACAGGTTTGGTGGTGAAAAACGGCTCAAAGACCCGGGCCCGGTTTTCCGGAGGAATGCCGGGGCCCTGATCGGCGATGCCGACGCATACCCATTCTCCATCCAGCCATGTGCGGACGGTGATCTTTCCGGACTCCGGAGAGGCGTCGATGGCGTTGTCCAGCAGGTTTGTCCAGACCTGGCTGATGCCTGTGCCGCAGGTGGTGAGCACGGGGATATCGGCCCCGAACTGTTTCTGTATTGTGATCTGCTTGTGGCGGAATTTGTGACCGAGGATGGTAAGGGTGCTGTGGATGGTGTCGTGAATATCTAGTTTATGCTGCTTATTCTTGTCTTCGTAGGCGTATTTTTTGACCGCCATGACCAGCTCGGTAACTCGCGCGATGCTTTCTTCGATGGTTCCTACAAGCTGGACATTTGAGACCAGAGCTTCAAGCCAGTTCAGCGCATCAGAGAGAACGTTTGCCGGAAAAGATTGCGTCGTGCACTCAATATCAGACTGTCGCCAGCCGGCGGCCACGAGTGTGGGCGCCATCTTCCAGGCATTTTCGACGCCGATGCTCTCCAGCCATTCGGTCAGGGCCTCTTCCGCATCGCTTTGCTCCAGCGAACTCATTACCAGCGGCTTGGACGGGCTGAAGACCTCTTCCTGCAACTGCGCCAGGCACTCAAGTTGTTCCGGTGAAAGCTGGGCGCGGGTCATGCGCAGGCTCAATTCCTGCTGGCGCGTCATGTTTTCCCGCAATTGCGAGGCAGCCCGCTTCGCCGCTGCTCCGGGATTATTCAATTCGTGCATCAGTCCGGCGGCCAGCGTGCCCAGCGAGATAAGCTTTTCCCGATGGAGCGTAAGGGCGGTATATGCCTCCAGCCTGCGCGACATGTTGTTGAGGACTATTTTGCGTACTGCCGGGCAGGTAGCCATCAGGCTCCAGAAGTTCTCCGGCAGGACCCGCCCCAGCGTGCAATCGGTAACGGTTTCGCAGGTGGCGCCGGTGACGGTGTGTCCGGCCAGAATGGATACCTCGCCGAAGGTATCGCCCTCTTTTACCTGGTTGATGAAAATCTCGGAGCCATCGCTGTCGTTCTTGTAGGCGCGCATCTCGCCGTGCAGAAGGATCCAGAAATACACCGGCTCCTCACCCGTGCGGTAGAGAGTAGTGCCGGCGGGGATTTCCAGCACCTCGATATCGCCAAGACAAGCCAAATCCTGCTCGGACGTTTGAGCAAAAGCTGAGATTCTGTGCAACTCAGGATAAAGCTCCTGGGCGCTGACTGTTCTTGCGTTGGCGGTAGCGAGTTGTTGAGCCATCTTAATGTTGTCGAAATCCTAAAACTGAGCGAGATACTGGTGCATAAACTGGACTGAAATCGACCCTTCGCCAACCGCCGAAGCACAGCGCTTGACCGAACCATGCCGCACATCGCCGGCAACAAAAATACCGGGCGTGCTGGTTTCCAGCAGATAGGGCGAGCGGTCTTCCTTCCAAATCTTCGGCATCTTGCCTTCAATCTGCAGGTCCGGGCCTGAGAGAACAAAGCCGTTCGGGTCCCGCATGATGTTGTCCGGAAGCCAGTTCGTCTGCGGCGCCGCTCCTATGAAAATAAAGAGCGAAGAGGCCGCGCAGACGATTTCTCCCTGCTTATTACGCACCTTTATACACTCCAGACGACCGTTTCCCTGCACTTCTGCAACTTCAGCGCCTGTCTGGACCTCAATATTGGATGTTCCAGCAATCTGATCGATCAAATATTTCGACATGCTCTTTTCGAGCGATGACCGCACCAGCATCGTAACCTTGCGCGCGTACTTGGAAAAGTGCATTGCGGCCTGTCCGGCGGAGTTGGCACCACCGACGATATAGACATCTTCGTTACGACAGGAAATTGCCTCGGCCTGGGCTGCTCCGTAATAGACCCCTGCGCCGGTAAATTGGTCAATTCCGGGGATATCCAGCTTGCGATAGTTGACGCCCACGGCCACCAGCGCCACATGGCAGGAGACTTCCCTGCCGTCGGCCAGCTGGATGAAATGGTATGGGGCCTCGGTTCGGATGCCGATGGCCCGCTGAGTGAGAAATTCCGCTCCAAAACGCGAGGCCTGAGCGTAGGCCCGGCGGGCCAGGTCGGCTCCGCTGAGGCCGGAGGGAAAACCGAGGTAATTTTCGATTCTGGAGCTGCTTCCGGCCTGTCCCCCCGGCGCGTCCGGCTCGATGACCAATGCCTTCAGCCCTTCGGAAGCGGCGTAGACTGCGGCAGCCAGCCCGGCAGGACCGGCTCCGATAATTGCCAAATCGTAGAAGTCCTTTTGCGCCTGGGTCCGCAGGCCGATGCGGCTTGCCAACTCTGTCTGATTGGGCTGTACCAGGGATGTTCCGTCAGGAAAGAGAACAGCAGGCAGTTTGCGGTCGCTGAGCTTATAACGTTCCAGAAGCTGCACTGCCTCGTCGCTCTTCTCCGGATCGAGCCAGACATAAGGAATCTGGTTGCGAGAAAGGAAATCGCGCACCTGATAGTCGTTCTGCGACCAGCGCGGCCCGATAACCCGCAGCCCTTCAAAGGGCGGCTTATAACCTTCTTTCCAGTTTTCCAGCAGATCGTCGAGCACCGGATAGAGCTTCTCTTCCGGCGGGTCCCAGGGTTTTGTCAGGTAGTAACTGATTTTTGCCGTATTGATGGCCTTGATGGCGGCTTCCGTATCGGCATAGGCGGTCAGCAGCGCGCGTTTGGCTTCGGGGTAAATGACCTGCGCTTTTTCCAGGAATTCCACGCCGGTCATACCCGGCATGCGCTGATCAGAGAGAAAGAGCGCAACCGCATCTCCGCGCTGCTGGAGCTGGTTGCAGGTGTCCAGAGCCGCCTGCCCGGAGCCCGCGCGCAGAATGCGGTAGTTTGCCCCGTATTGGCGGCGCAGGTCCTGTACTACGGCTTCGAGAACGCTGATATCGTCGTCGACTGCGAGAATAACCGGCTTAGGCATGCTTCTCTAGTGTAAGGTGTCGGGCGGAAAAAGATCAGAGGCCTGGTTGTGAGTAGATCGAAATGGGCCGAATCTAGGTGGAACCACTTAGTGTTTTCCAACACCGTCAATAATTATTTGTATTCGTCTCAAATTTTTGTTTCCAAAATGGTATTTCGTCATGTACGCTTAGTTGCACTAAATCAAAAAGTTGTTGACACAAGGGGTTTTTGGTAGGTGTTAAAGCCCTTTTTTCGTGCCTCAGTGCCCTGAAATGGGACACTTTGGTTTCGATTTTTCTGCCGCAGTGGATGTGAAATTCCGGCGTCCTGGAGTGCAATTCCAGATCGCATGTTGCTCACAACTTCTGGTCCTTGGTTCTTCGTTGGAGCCTGACCACGCATTCGTTTACGGGGGAACGAACGCAGCTCTATGAACAAAATTATTCTTGCGGATAATCAGGCCATTTTTCGCGCCGGAACGGCGAAGATTCTGGCCATGGAAGACGATTTTCGCATCATTGCTCAGTGTCCGGACACGGACCGGTTGTACCAGGCCATCGATGCATTTCGCGGCGTAGTGCTGATGTTTGCAGCTACGCTGAAGGCAGACCTCACGACACTTATGGAGCGCATTTCCAATGCCGGCAGCCGCTCCATTGCCATCCTTGAAAACAACGATTCACCCCAGCCTTTTCTCGCAGCCGGAGTAGAAGGGCTGGTCTACCGCAATGTGAGCGGTCCCGCTCTGCTGGACTGCGCGCGGCGCGTGGCGGGAGGCGATTGCTTCCATCAGCCCGGCATCGGCAATGGCGAGCTTATAGATGAAGACTCCGTAGGCGCGCGCGTTCGCGACCGGCTGACCTCGAAAGAGATGAAGATCGTCGCGCTCATTACTCAAGGCTGCAAAAACAAGGAAATTGCTATTCGCCTGGGGACGACGGAGCAGGTAGTGAAGAACTATCTGCGCAGCATTTATGACAAGACGGGCGTTTCTGACCGTCTGGAACTTGCCCTCTTCACCATGCACCACAAGATGCTGGCGCAGGCCGCGGCCGCGGTCGGCGACCAGATGATGACGATGCAGATGGCCTGATCCATCTGCCATTCTTGCCAAAGCAGTTCCGGACCGGCTTTTGCCGGTCCATTTTTTGCCTGAAAATTGAACTTAGTCTGATAGACTTAGTTTATGAAAACGGTAAATATCCATAAAGCCAAGACTCAGCTTTCCAGACTGGTGGACCAGGCAGCAAAGGGAGAGTCTTTTGTGATAGCCAAATCGGGTAAGCCGATGGTGAAAGTGGTTGCGCTGGATGCGCCGGAGCCATCCCAGGTAAAGCGTTTTGGATTTATGGCAGGACAGATCAAGTTGCCTGAAGACTTCAACACGATGGGTAAAGAAGAAATTCTGAAGCTATTTGAGGGCAAGGCGTGAAGTTGTTGCTGGATACACATCTGCTGCTTTGGGCAGCAGACAGCATCAAACGTGTTCCGTCTCGGGCTCGCACCCTAATGTCTGATTCAGAAAGCGAACTGCTCTTCAGCGTTGCCAGCTTATGGGAGATCGCAATTAAGAGCACGCTGAACCGGCCTGATTTTAAAGTTGATGCTCGTGTGCTGAGACGTGGTCTGATGGACAATGGTTATCAAGAGCTGCCGATCTACAGTGAGCACGTAGTTGCCGTAGATACTCTGCCGCCAATCCACAAAGACCCGTTTGATCGCTTGCTGATTGCTCAAGCCACTATTGAGGGAATCTTGTTGCTGACTGATGATGCGACTGTAGCGAGGTATCCAGGACCGGTGCGGCTGGCGTGAAATGCGTGTTGGTAAACTTCATGATCTGATTCAAAGCTGATCTCCAGACTGGATTCCAGCCTTAGCCGCAGGGGAGATCTTTCGCTTTAAATATTTTTCGTTATAGGTATAGACCAGGCACATAGCGGTCGTAGGCGAAGAATCCTCCCTGGGCATTCTGCGGCGTGCCTTAACTTCTCTGCAAGAGTTGTTTCTTACCGCAGTTTCTCGGCGACTGACTTTGCTTGTGTAAACAGGTACAGATAGTCAGGACCGCCGGCTTTTGAGTCCGTTCCGGACATGTTGAATCCGCCGAAGGGATGCGCGCCGACCATTGCCCCGGTGCACTTGCGATTGAAGTAGAGATTGCCAACGTGGAAGACGCGGCGGGCATGGTCGAGCTTCTGGCGGTCGTTGGTGTAGACGGCGCCGGTCAGTCCGTATTCGGTGTTATTCGCGATGGCCAGAGCTTCGTCGTAGTCTTTTGCTTTGATTATGGCGAGTACCGGCCCGAAGATTTCTTCCTGAGCAATGCGAGCGTCGGGCGCTACATCGGCGAAGACAGTCGGCTCAATGTAATAGCCGCCTTCGGGAGTCTCGATGGCACTGCCGCCCGCGATCAGGCGGCCTTCTTTTTTGCCGATTTCAATGTAGTTCCGGATCTTTTGTACTGCCGCAGGATTGATGACCGGGCCCATGTTCGGGTTCTTCGCCGGATCTCCTACTGTGAGCTGCGCCACGCGCTCGCGGATGCGGTCAATGAAAACGTCGTAAATGGGCTCTTCAACAATGGCGCGTGAGCATGCTGAGCACTTCTGCCCGCTGAAGCCGAAGGCCGACGCAATGACCCCGGCTACTGCGTCGTCCAACTCGGCGTCGGCGCTGACGATGATGGAATCCTTGCCGCCCATTTCGAGAACTGTGCGTTTGATCCATTTCTGGCCGGGCTGGTTCTTCGCAGCGCGCTCATTGATTTCCAATCCGACCTTCTTGGAGCCGGTAAAGGAGACAAAGCGCGTTTTTGGATTTTCGACGATGGCTTGACCGAAAGCGGGTCCGCCCTGGCAAAGATTGACAACACCGGGAGGCATCCCAGCTTCTTCAAGAACATCGAGAAAACGGGCGGCGACGGTCGGGGCATCGGTGGAAGGTTTGAGGACGACGGTGTTGCCGGTAACGATGGCTGCCGCGGTCATGCCGGCCATAATGGCAAAGGGAAAGTTCCATGGCGAAATGACCGCTCCGACGCCCAGCGGGATATACAGCAGCTGATTGCGTTCGCCGGGATACTGGATGGGCGTTGTAGCTTTTGAAAGCCGCAGAGCTTCACGGGCATAGAATTCGAGGAAGTCGATGGTCTCGCCTACATCGGCGTCGGCCTCGGCCCAGTTCTTGCCGACCTCGAATGTCAGCCATGCGCAGAATTCAAATTTTCGTTCACGAATGAGATGGGCTGCATTCAGGATCAGCGAAACGCGCTCTTCTACCGGCGTGTACTGCCATATCTGAAATGCCTTGAGTGCTGCCTGTATGGCTTTGTCCGCATGCTCAGGGCCGGCTTCCTGATGAATGCCAATCACCTGCGCAGGCCGGGCGGGATTGCGCGATTCGATCTTCTCCGCAGTGCGTACGCGCTCGCCGCCAATGACGAGCTCGTATTCGTGACCCAGCAGATCGCCGACATGCTCCAGAGCCTTCTTCATGGCCTGCGCATTTTCATGCTTTGAGAAGTCGGTAAAGGGCTCGTTGCGGAATTCGCCTTCGGGCAAACGCGGCAGGATGACGGTGGAGATTTCTGCGGTAGCCATAACCTTCTAGTTTAGCGCAGTGCGCGGATCCAGATTCGACAGCCTATTCGCGGCTGCCGGCACACATCATTGCCAAATGGCAGGTATAATTTGACAGATTGGCAGGATGTTGCCTACCATCGATCTATGGCGGCAGAAACGGAATTGAAGACGGGCCAAATACGCGATCTCAGCTCTCCTGGAGCAATCCTGGGTTTCCGAGTAGCAGACGTAACTGATCTGATTCCAAAGATCGAGCAGGGGTTCCCTTACGCAACATTTGCGAATTTTGTCTCAGCAAGCGGGATGCTTATCAGCGAGGCAACACGCCTGTTAGGGATCCCAGAACGTACCCTCGCTCGTCGTAAGGAAAGCAAGCGGCTTACGCCGGCTGAGTCTGAACGTCTATGGCGGCTTTCCAATCTTGTCGAGTTGGCGTTTCAGTTATTCGAGGGAGATCGGGATGCAGCCCGGAGATGGCTGTCTACACCGAAAAAGGCCCTAAGACATCAGAGTCCGCTGCAGTTTGCGCGCACTGAGATTGGCGCAAGAGAGGTGGAAAAACTGATTGGCCGTATGGAGCAAGGGGTCTTCTCATAGTGTTCTCCGTCTGGAGGATCACGAAGGCGCGCTATGCGGATGCAGCCTTCGATGGAGAAGGAGCGCGTCTCTATGGCGGCCGGTGGAACAGGCCGGGGACCTCGGTCATTTACACTGCTGGATCAAGGTCTCTGGCAGTACTGGAGATGCTGGTCCATCTCGACTCACCCGATCTGCTTCAGAAATACGTTCTTATGAGTGTGGACGTTGAAGAAAGCTTTGTCATGGAGCTGGACACCGCCACACTTCCTCAGAGCTGGACGGATGACCCACCCCCATCGGACGTGCAAGCCATAGGCGATGCCTGGGTGCGCAATGCACGTTCAGCCGTGCTGCGTGTGCCCAGCGCGATTGTGCCGGGTGAGTTCAATTTTCTTCTAAATCCGAATCATCCGGATTTCAATCGTTTGCGAATTGGTGAGCCAACGCCTTTTCTGTTTGATTCCCGTCTTTCACGGCATTCCAAACGGGGCTGATTTGGAGTGGCGCTCAGGAGAAATGCATTTGATATGACTGAAGACCGATTTGCCCGCTATCCCAGTCTGAGTGAAAAAGTAGTTCTGATTACCGGGGGCGCCTCAGGAATTGGCGCTTCCATGGTCAAGCACTTTGCCCGGCAGGGGGCAAAAGTTGCTTTTCTGGATTTGGCAGAAGATATATCACGGGAATTGGTAAAGAACCTGACGCTGAGAGCACAACACTCTCCGCTGTTCATTCGCTGCGATCTTACAGATATTTCAGCGCTGCAATCATCGATTCGCGAAGCCGAGGCAAAACTCGGGTCTGTTGAAGTGCTGGTGAACAATGCGGCGAATGATGAGCGTCACAAATGGGAGGAAATCACTCCGGAGTATTGGGACCGGATGATGGAGGTCAACCTGCGCCATCATTTTTTCGCTATTCAGGGAGTGGCGCCGGGGATGAAAACCCGCGGGCAGGGTTCGATCATCAATATGAGCTCCATCTCATGGATGATTCCCAGCACCGGTCTTCCGGCTTATGTTACGGCGAAGGCGGGCATCGTTGGGCTGACGCGGACCATGGCCCGTGAACTGGGTACGTCGGGAATTCGCGTAAACTGCGTACTGCCGGGGGCAATTCTTACGGAGAAACAGCGGCGACTGTGGTGGACTCCGGAATATGAGAAGCAGATCATGACCGGGCAGAGCATCAAGCGCGCGCTTATGCCCGATGATGTTTCGCGGCTTGTGCTCTTTCTGGCGGCGGATGATTCTTCCGCGATCACAGGGCAGAACTACATCGTCGATGGTGGCTGGGTGTGATACAGCCGCCGATTTTTATCGGAGATTCTTCGTCGCTTTGCTCTTTTAGAGTGACGCAATTCCGGCGTGTGCGATTCAGCTCATAACTAACGCGATGGCAAAGCCATCGTAACCCTTGCTGCCTACGGTTTGCTGTGCCGTGCACAGAACGCGCGGCTCGGCGGCCATTTTCTCAAACAGCGTTCGGACGCCCTGGATATCGGCGTCTTCGCTTTCGGCTTCGATGACGCGCCCATCGCGCACGACATTGTCGACGATAATGAGGCTGCCTCTATGGGAGAGGCGGAGAGCCCAGTCAAAATACTGCGGGTTATTGCATTTGTCGGCATCGATGAAGATAAGATCGAAGGCCTCAAGACCTTCTGCGGCCAGCTCCGGTAATAATTCCAGAGCATTGCCTTCGCGCAACTCGACTTTATCCGCCAGCCCGGCATTTGCGATGTTTGCGCCGGCAACCTGCGCGTGCTTTGGATCGAACTCCATGGTGATGAGCCGTCCGTCCGCCGGCAATGCGCGCGCCATCCAGATGGTGCTGTAGCCGCCAAGTGTGCCAATTTCGAGAATGTTTTTTGCGTTCACCAGGCGGGCGAGCAAATGCAGCAGCTTTCCCTGGCTGGGCGTCACGCTGATGGCAGGCAGCTCTGCTTCTTCGCAGGCAGCCAACGCTAAATCGAGCGCGGCGTCCGAAGGCACGAGACGGTCATGAATGTATTCGTCAACAGCAGTCCAGAGTTCTTTGTCCATAATGTTCTCTTAATTAGATATTGTTTCCGCGGGGAAAGCAGATCCTTCGTCGCGTTGCTCCTCAGGATGACAACACAAGGGCACTACTATCAATCAAATTGGTAGCCGGAGATAAGGGTCCTTTCGGTCGAATGCTGCACCTGCCAACGCAATCAGCATGGGGAAACACTCCAGGGTATAGCGTGGTTCCGGGGCTTCAATGGTTGCGAGCAAAGCGCAGCGCAACAGGATAAAGAGAAGCAGGGCTCCGGCAAAACGCGGCCAGCGCCAGAGGCCAATCAGCGCAAAAACGATGTAAGCAAGATTCAGGGCGGCGTAGGCAATGGCGAACTCAGTCTCGGCATGATGCTTCGAATATTCCCACCATCGCAGCTCAATCCACAGCAGCTCTGTGCGCGGACGCAGCCACATGTCGGCCAGACGCAGCAGCGGCATGGTCGCGTAGTAGCGGAGCGGATCGGCGCTGATGCGATCCTGAGCAAGTTGCGAGAAGCGGTCGTCGATCTCAGGGGTGAGGGTGGTGGTCTGGTTGTAATCGGCAAGGAGCTGTTTCGTTTTCTGGTACTGCGTCTGAGAATCAAAGGCGCGCGAAGGCAGATAACTAAGCTGGATGGGATCGCTGTTCGCGTTCCAATAAACTTCCCAGGTGCAGGTGAAATCGGCGCAGACGGTCTTTGTCCAGCGATTGAAACCGGGAAAAGTGTCTTCACCCGGGTCTACGGCATAACGTGGAGCGAGCGGCTGAACTACGTGGAACGTCTTCCAGTTGCGGATGGTCCAGGGGATGAACGGCAAGATGGAAAGCACGCCGCAGACGATGGCCATGCGCAGCATCAGCCGAGTTCCCCAGAGCTTTGACCCGTAATAAACAACTGCGGGACAGAACGCCACGGCCAGCAGCGCGCCGTCGGGTCTGAGAATTGCGGCATAGCTAAATGCAAATGCCAGCAGCAACACCCAGCGCCATTGCGGGTTGTCTAATAGGCGCGCAAAGCTGTATAAGGCAAGCGCAATGGAGAAAAGTTCCAGTGTTTCGGTAAGCGGCGTAGCGGCATAATTCGCAGTGAACGGGCAGAGCGCGGCGAGCCAAAGCGCAACCCATGCAGCACGGCGCGAGGCCATTTTCTCGGTGAATCCTGCCATAAGCAGGCATGAAATCAGATCAACGACCGTCTGCACATACATGACTGCGTGGTAGTGTTCCATGCCGAAGAGACGGAAGCAGAGCGTGAGAAACAGCGGATAACCGGGCAGGCGAATCAATGTAGGGCGGATGCCGTCAGAACTCGACAACCCATACACGCCGTGGACCATCCAGTTCTTCGCGATGTCCCCATAAATGAGCGGGTCGCCCTGCACTTCCGGATAGGCGTGGATAAACCAGAGCCGCAGCGCGGCCCCGGCAGCGAGCGCAAAAAGAGCGATCCACCATTTGCGAGGAAGCGCAGCCAGCATGCAAGTGAATCATACAGGGCATTGACAGGCTTATGAAAAGACCCAAACCCATACAATAGAGACTGAGATAACCGGAAGCGAATGAAACAGGTCTTTTATGATCCGCAGAGAAAGCGCTGGAAGCGGCTGCGGCGTGTTCTTGACGTAACAGCTGTCGTGCTGACCGTTGTTTTGGCCGTCTTCGCTTTCAGTGTCATTAAGCGCCAATCGCTACCTGAATTGCTGCTCCCATCGCAGAAGCGCAATTACAAAGCGCTCAAGATCCAGACGGATGCGAAGAAGACCGCGCTGCGAACACCGCGCCGCCGCTCGAAGCGCAGGCCATCGGAGATTCCGTTGAATGTGGACGAGGGCTTGCGAGCGGCTTTCTATGTCAATGACGAGCCGAGCTACTCGTCGCTGAAGGCGCACATTCACCAGATCGATATGCTCTTTCCTGACTGGCTGCACGTGAGCACTGCCGACGGAAAACTGCGCGGTGCTACGGCGCTCTTTCCGGTGCAGATTTTCGATGTCGTGGATGCCAACGGAACCGTGCATAGCGTTGATCCCCAGAACCGAGTCGCACGCACCATTACCGCGGCAAAGGAAGACACAGAAGTCTTCCCCATGCTGAATGATTACGATACGATGGCCGGCCAATGGAACGGCGACGCGATTGGGCAGATGCTCGAAAGCCCTGCGGCACGGGAGAGCCTGCATATTCAGCTGGATAAGTTTCTGTATGCCAATCCCAACTATCACGGGATATGCCTGGATTTTGAGCAGGTCCCTGAAAAGGATGGAAAGCGTTACGTCGATTGGATTGGAGAAATTTACAACGACCTGCACGCTAAGAATCTGCGCCTCTATGTCAACGTGCAGGTGAGCACGTCTGACGAAATCATCAAGGGTATTGCCAGGAACAGCGACGGCATCATCCTGATGAACTATGACCAGCACGAGGAGACCAGCGCGCCCGGCCCGGTAGCTGCGCAGGACTGGTTCGAGGGAAATCTGACTCACGTGTTAAAGATTGTTCCCCGGCAGAAGGTGATCTGCGCGTTGGGAAATTACGGGTACGACTGGTCTACTCCACTGCCTGAGAAAGGCAAGAAGCCCAGTAACAAGGTTCTGGATACCGAGGACCTCACGGTGCAGGAGGCCTGGCAGCGCGCTTCTGACTCTGATGCCGACGTACATTTGGAAGGCGATGAGCTGAACGCGCACTTTGCCTATGACGACGAGGATGCGAAGGTGCGGCATCAGGTGTGGTTTCTGGATGGCGTGACTGCTCTGAACGAGCTGCGGGCCGCACGCCAGATGGGCCTGAGGACCTTCGCGCTCTGGCGGCTCGGCTCAGAGGATGGTTCGATGTGGGCCATCTGGGACCACCCCAGTGCGCCGGATGCTCCGCAGCTGCTCAAAGATGTGCCTCCCGGCCACGACGTAAATCTTGAAGGCGAAGGCGACATTTTGCGCATCGTTGCGCGGCCGGAGCGCGGCAGCCGAACGATCAGCATGGACGCGGACAACTTCACTGTCACGGACGAGCACATGACTACACTGCCCCACTCCTACACGCTGGGGCAGTATGGTTATCAGCCGAAGAAGCTGGCGCTCTCCTTCGACGACGGGCCTGATCCCACGTGGACACCGAAGATCCTCGACATTCTGAAGCACTACAACGTCAAGGGCACCTTTATGGTGATCGGCGAGGCAGCCGAAGAGAACACCGGCCTGCTGAAACGCTATGTACGTGAAGGCCATGAGATAGGCAACCATACCTTTACTCATCCGGACATCAGCGAAATCTCGCAACGCCAGGTCGAGCTGGAGCTGAATCTTACGGAGCGTCTCTTTGCCGCTGAGCTGGGGCGGCAACCGCTGTATTTTCGTCCCCCATACTCCATCGATCAGGAGCCTGACACGAACGAGCAGGCTGCTCCTGCCGATCGCATCGAGCAGATGGGCTATATCATCGTCGGCAACAAAATCGACACCGACGACTGGAACGAGCACCCGCGCAAGACCCCACAGGAGATCGTCAATACCGTCCTTGATGCCCTGGCCGCCATGAAAGACAGGCCGGATTTTCGCGGCAGCATTGTTCTGCTGCACGACGGCGGTGGTGACCGCTCGGTTACTGTTGCGGCGCTGCCGCTGCTCATCACTACGCTGCGCGCTAAGGGTTACGAATTCGTTCCGGTCTCTGAGCTGATGGGCAAGACCACAGCTGAAGTCATGCCGCCCATTGCGCCGCAACTTCGCTGGCAGGCGCGCATTGATTCGGTTGCCTTCTTTATCTTTGGGTTCTTCAGCCACTTCGTTGTGACGGTCTTCTTTGTCGGCGATGTGCTGATGAGCGCGCGCCTGATTCTCGTCGGAATCTTTGCTTTGATAGATCGCCTGCGGCGACGCAGAACTCCCGATATTGGCGAATACGAGCCGCGTGTTGCGGTGCTGATTCCGGCATATAACGAAGAAAAAGTCATTGTGCGCACTGTGCGCTCGGTGATGAATTCGACGTATAAAAACCTGCGCATCGTTGTTATTGACGACGGATCAAAAGACCGCACTTATAACGTAGTGCGCGAGGCCTATCCGGAAGAGATTGCGTCAGGGCTGCTGACGGTTCTCACCAAGCCCAACGCCGGCAAGGCGGAGGCGCTGAACTTCGGACTGAAGCAGCTCGAAGAGGAAATCTATGTTGGCATTGATGCCGATACCGTCATCGCACCGGATGCAGTTGCAAAACTGGTTTGCCACTTCGCCGATGAGCGGATCGGCGCGGTTGCCGGCAATGCGAAAGTGGGCAACAAGGTCAATCTCTGGACACGCTGGCAGGCGCTCGAATACATAACCAGCCAGAACTTCGAGCGTCGGGCTCTCGATCTCTTCGATGTTGTGACGGTCGTTCCGGGGGCAATCGGCGCGTGGCGGACAAGCGCTGTTATCAAAGCTGAGGGTTATCCGATCAACACCGTAGCCGAAGATGCCGACCTGACCATGAATCTTCTGGAGCAGGGATATAAGGTCATCTACGAAGACCGCGCGCTTGCATTCACAGAAGCTCCGACGACTATGAATGGCCTGATGCGCCAGCGTTTCCGTTGGTCGTTCGGCATTCTTCAGGCCGTCTTCAAACACAAGCAGGCCTTCCGGACCAATCGCGCTATGGGCCTGTTTGCTTTGCCGAATATCATTATTTTTCAAATCCTGCTGCCGCTCGTCTCTCCTTTTATTGACATCATGTTCGCTGCCGGCATTCTCCAGTACTGGTGGAACAAGCACTACCATCCGGAAGCAGCAAGCGCGGCCAGTTTTGAAAAACTGCTGGTCTACTTCCTGGCCTTCCTGCTGATCGACTTCGTCACGTCGGTTCTCGCCTTTGCGCTCGAACGGCGTCATCCGGCAAACAAGGGCGATGGCTGGCTGCTCTTCCACATCTGGCTGCAGCGCTTTTCTTACAGGCAGATCTTTTCGCTGGTGCTTTTCAAGACGTTGAAGCGGGCCATCGATGGCCGGCCCTTTAACTGGGACAAGCTGGAGCGCACGGCAAAGATGTCACGGCAGACGGAGAAGATTGCGGCAGGTGGATGAGAATACATCTTTGCGGCCCGGAAACATTTCAGAGATTCTTCCTCCCGTTGGTCGTCAGAATGACGGAAAGGTCTGTTGTTTATTTGCGCGTAGTCTGCGTCCCCGGCGCGGTCTTAATCGCAAATGCGTTTGCCGGGACCTGATTCATCTGAATGTTTGAATAGGTGGCAGTCCTCGTGTCGCCGCTCTCCTGAAAGAAAATCTGCTTGAGCGAAATCGCGCGGGCCGGATCGACCCAGATGGTGATGTGGGTGAACATCTGGTTGCCGGTTGTATTCTTCGGCGTCAAATCAAGCTTCACCGTCTGCACGCCATCGATGACTTCCATGCCCTGGAAGTTGATGTTCCAATTGGCCGCCAGATCTTTGCCGCTGCCGCCAAAACCAAGCGTCAGAAAGCCTTCATACTGCTGCCGGTTCGCGCCCGCTGAGAAGATCGTCTGCTGTTTTATCGTGGGCTGGTAGTAGGTAAGCTCGCCGTTCTTATACAGAATCTCTTTTGGCGCAGGCTGGCCGTTATCAGTCTTCACATGCGCGATCATCTGGGTGCTCGTGCCGGAGCGGCGAAAAGCGATCGTGCCGGCAGTGATCTCATGGCTCTGGACCACGGCGGTCAGCTGGTCCCAGCTGAAGTCCGCCTGCGCGCTCTGGAACTTCTGCGAGGCGGAATCCATTTGACTGAGGACTTTCTGAAGATCACCGTTCTGGGCCAGAGCCGGAATGACCGTGAGTGCAAGTAAAACGGTGACGATGGAGAAGCTGATCCTGATTCGATTCATAGTTCCTTCAGGCGACACGATGCATTGGATGCAGATTGATCGCTATCGGTGTGCCCATACTTTATAAGCAGTCACTTTACCGCTGGCGTCTCGCAGCGTGTCGTAGTGGTCGATGACCATAGGGCCGGAGATGCGCTCGATGCTCTGCTCCAGACGGTCTTCAAATTTCATGGAGGAAGTTCCGCGCACCTGTTCAGCAGGAATTTGATAGGTAAATGTGCTGACGCCTACAGAACGCACCACAACTTCACTCGGAGCAAAGCTGCCCACTGAAGGATGATCGCCGTAGTTCCACAAATGCGGCGTAATGAAGATGAACGCGAGGATCAACGTCACCATCACGTCGTAATGGAAACTGCCGCGATCATACGTCCAGAAAATATAGCTCTTGAGAATACGGCCCATAAACTCTTAACTTATTCTACTTTGGCGGGATTACTGTCTGCCCGCCCATGTATGGAACCAGCGCCTCAGGTATGCGCACGGAGCCATCCGCCTGCTGATAATTTTCGAGAATCGCCAGCCATGTCCGCCCAACCGCCAGCCCGCTGCCGTTAAGCGTATGCACGAATTCGCTCTTGTTCTTCCCCTGTGGGCGATAGCGGATATTGGCGCGGCGCGCCTGAAACGCTTCGCAGTTGGAGCAGGAAGATATCTCACGATATAGACCTTGTCCCGGCAGCCAGACCTCTAAATCGTAGGTTTTTGCGGAGCTGAAGCCCATGTCAGCCGTGCACAGCAGCATGCGCCGGTAGGGCAGGCCGAGCCTTTCGAGAATCGCCTCAGCATTCGCTGTTAGCTTTTCGAGTTCGTTATAGCTTTCTTCCGGCTTTGCAATTTTCACCAGCTCCACTTTCTGAAACTGATGTTGGCGGATGATGCCGCGCACATCTTTGCCATATGAACCGGCCTCTGACCGGAAGCATGGCGTATAGGCCGTCAGCGAAATGGTCAGCTTCGCCTCGTCGATCACTTCATCGCGATAAAGATTCGTCAGAGGGACTTCCGCCGTGGGGATCAGCCAGTGATCATTCTCGCGGTACTCGCCTTCTTTGAAGGCCTGCTCATCCTCGCAGCGAAACAAATCTTCAGCAAATTTCGGAAGTTGTCCGGTTCCGAAAAGAGTCTTGCTGTTGACCAGAAAAGGCGGCAGGACTTCGGTATATCCATGCTCGCGAGTTTGTATGTCGAGCATGAAGTTAATCAGCGCCCGCTCCAGCCGCGCGCCTTCTGCCCAGTAGACTGCAAAGCGCGCTCCGGAAATTTTCGCTGCGCGCTGGAGATCGAGGATGCCGAGCGCTTCGCCGATTTCCCAATGCGGCTTCGGCTGAAAATCAAACTTAGGCTGCTCGCCCCAGCGCTTGATCTGGACATTGTCTTCTTCGGATTTACCTACAGGAACAGATTCATGCGGCAGGTTCGGGATGTTTGCCAGTGTAAGCTGCTGCACCTGATCTGCTTCTTCAGCGGCAGCATCCAGTGCCTCCATCTTCTCCTTGAGCGCCCGCGTTTCCTCCATCAAAGCAGTTGCATCCTGCCCGGAGCGCTTCAGCTTTCCGACTTCTTCACTCAGCTTATTGCGCTGTGCTTTGAGCTGTTCCGCCTCAGTAATACGCTCGCGGCGGCGCGCGTCTATCGCATGAAAATCACCAAGCAGCACAGCCGGGTCCTGGCCCCGCGCGCGCAATTTTTCTTCGACCAACGGCAGGTTGGCCCTCACAGATGCAAGATCGAGCATAGACTTCCAGCTTACTAGAGCCGGCTAGGTCACGACAGGCGCATTCGCCATGCCAGCAGTTCCGAAGACCCTCCGATAGCGTTCGATTTCCTTTTTTGGCCCAAGTGCCTTCTGGAAATTATCCGAGAGCTTCACCGCCGGCCTGCCGTCTGCATCGTTTAATTTGCAGACAAAGCTTACCGGATCAAAAGCTCCATCGCCGCGCGGATCGCAGTTGCGGAAGTCATTGGTAAGCAAAGTGCCCCATCCGGCGCTGAAGCGAATGCGCCGCTCAGGAATCCAGTTTTTCTTATTCAGGAAATAGGCGGCATCGCGGAAATCTGCCGGGCGCGCGCCATTGCATATCGTCCCGGCAAAATACGCATGCAGGCTGAGAATCTCATCCACATCCAGCGCATCGGACGCGATAAAAAGCTTCTGCTTGGGATCACGCCCTCGTTCACGAACCCAGGCAATGTATTCATCGCCTGCCACAAACGGATCTTTGCTGTCGGCTCGCTGTCCGGTCCAATCCGCCACCCAATCCGGAGCATCGCGCAAAAACTGCGTCGTCCCAAAGGTATCCGGCAACAGGATCAGCAATTCGCCCTGATATGTCTGCTGCCACAGTTCCAGCAGGCGATACTGCGACGCCTTCAGTTCCTCATCGCTATCGGCCATCGCAGCCAGCGCCATTGGCAGCTCATGCGCGTTGGTTCCAATGGCCTCCAGATCATGCTTGTACGCTAGATATGTATTCGATGTGCCGCTGAAGCTCGCGCCCAATACATCGGTCATGGCGTTAACCACGTATTCCTGCCATAGAAAGCTGTGCCGTCGTCGCGTACCGAAGTCGCTTACGCGCAGGCATGGCACCCCGCGTAACCGCGCCATCTTTTCCCAGAGACGCGTCTTGGCGCGCGCATAGAGAATGTCCAACTCCAGTTCGGACAACTCTTTCAGCGCCGCGCGTGTTCTCAATTCATTGACAGCGGACAGGGCATAAATCTCCCAAAGCGTCGTCTCTGTCCACAGGCCATCGAAGGTAAGCGAAATCTGCCCATCGCGTGTGGACAGCTCATACTCTGAAAGCCGAAAATCGCGCTCCAGCCATTTCAGAAATGCCGGCTCGAATATCCCGCGCCGTCCGTAAAAAGTGTTACCGGCCAGCCAGATCAGCTCTGATTTATGGAAGCTCAGGCGGCGCGTCTGCTCCAGTTGCTCGCGCAGCTCACCAATGTTGATGGTTTCAGCCAGCCGGACATGCGTTGAACGATTGATAAAGGAAAACGATGCGCGCGTCCTGGGAAAATGCTTCCAGATGAACTGCAGCATCAGCAGCTTGTAAAAATCGGTGTCAAGCAGGGAGCGGGTGATCGGGTCCAGCTCCCAATTGTGGTTGTGCGCGCGCCGCGCCAGATTGATGATCACGATGGCTCTAATGTACCTGACGGGGCCGGCTGGTTGCGTAATTCAATTCTGGTTGAAAGCCAGAGAAACCACAGACTCAGCCAGTCTTGCCATCTGTTGCCAGCAGTTGCCGCGCGCGAGTCCGCGCCCGCTCCATCACCTTTTCGTCTGAGGCAATCGCCTCAAGCTGCGGCGCAATGTTCTGTATCTGTTGCGCACGGCCTGCTTTGGCGGCGTCCTGCAGCTCTTCCAGTTCCGCATCCAGGCTCAAACGGCTGTGCTCGTGCTCCACAGCCAGCCGGCGGCCTTCTTCCAGTGTGAACGCGACTGCAATCAGATCATCCACTACCTTCATCAACTGCTGGTCGTGCGACCAGTTGAAGGTGCAGGATCCTTCTCCATCCGGCCCGGTATATTGCAGCGCCTTTTTGCCCGTGAAGGCCACCTTCGATTTCGTGCTCTCGCAGGCCACATTAAAGTAATTGTGCGAGCGCGCCGTCTTGAACAGCGAGCCAAGCAGAGGCTCATTAATTTTGATGTCCGTAGTCACCGGCTGAGGTGTAATACCCTCGGCATCAGGCGCGGCCGCATTTCCCGGCTGGGACTGGAAATGACCCGTTCCGTCCTCGTTAATGTCCAGCACGTAATTCGCCGGCTGCAGCTTCGGGTTTTCAAAGATAAACCGGATATGAGCCTTATTGGCCTGCTGCGCGCCTGCCGCCAGAATTCCTCCCAAAAAGACACACGCCAGTCCGGGCAAAACTTTCCTCATTCTCAACGACCACTCCTTTGTAAAGTGAGCGTCTGCGCCGTATGCACGTGGCAAATAGCAATGGCCAGCGCATCGGCTGCATCCGCAGGCTCCGGCGCGGTTTCCAGTTGCAGCAGACGAGTCACCATAAACTGCACCTGCTCTTTTTGCGCCAGACCGTAACCCACCACTGTTGATTTGATCGTCAGAGGGGCATATTCGGCTACAGAAAGATTTGCGTTGGCTGCGGCCAGCAGCGCCACACCACGCACCTGCCCCAGCTTGAGCGCCGATTTCGCATTGACGGAGTAAAAAACTTCTTCAATCGCCACCACATCCGGCTGATGAGCAACCAGCAACGCGCTCAACTCGGCATAGAGCAGCGCCAGCCGATGCGGCATCGGCTCTTTCTTCGGCAGCCGAATTCCGCCACATCCTAACGAAACCAGATGCGGCTCGCGTTGAGCGTCATCCCACTCGACAACGCCGTAGCCGGTGCACTCTGTCCCGCAGTCAATGCCGAAAACTCGCATTGAGGATGAGTTTAGCTGATGTGGTCGGCGGGAAAACAGTATCGAGTGGGTGCCATTACTGCTATATCAGAATTGTCATTCCGACCGGAGTATCCGCCTTAGGCGGATACGGAGCGGAGGAACCTGCCGTTTGTCTCGCCGAAGTGAAACTCAGTCGGTATAGAAACTGCAGGTCCCTCTTCTTCCCTTCACTTCGTTCAGGTCGGTCGGAATGACAGATCGTGATTGGGGGTTTCAGCAAACTCGCCCTTACCGCGAAATCCCCTCGAGCGGCGAACTCGCCGTGGCATACAGCTTCTTCGCCATGCGCCCTGCCAGATACGCCTGCCGTCCGGCAAGCACGGCATGCTGCATCGCTTCGGCCATCAGAATCGGATTCGCCGCCGCCGCAATGGCCGTATTCATCAGCACGCCGTCGGCGCCCATCTCCATCGCCAGAGCCGCATCCGATGCCGTTCCCACCCCGGCATCCACAATCAGCGGAACCTCCGTCACCATCTCGCGAAGAATCTGCAGCGTGGCCCGGTTCTGAATTCCCAGACCGCTGCCGATCGGCGCCGCGAGAGGCATAACGGCAGCTGCGCCCACATCGATCAGGCGTTTCGCAAATACAACATCATCAGAAGTATACGGGAGAACAGTAAAGCCTTCCTTTACCAATGTGCGGGTCGCTTCCAGGGTCGCCTGCACATCCGGATACAGCGTTGCCTGGTCGCCGATGACCTCAATCTTCACCCAATCCGACAGCCCCACCTCGCGGCCCAGCCGCGCCGCGCGAACCGCCTCTTCCGCTGTGTAACAGCCAGCTGTGTTGGGCAAAAGAAAATACCGCTGCGGATCGATGTAGTCAAGCAATGACTCCCGCGAACGATCCAGGTTCACCCGGCGCACAGCAACAGTAACGATCTCAGCGCCTGAAGCCTCGATGGCAGCCTGAGTTTCCGGCCCGTCTTTGTATTTGCCTGTTCCGACAATCAGCCGCGACTGAAATGCCTTGCCTGCGATAACCAGAGGTTCCATGCATTTATTGTAGTGCGAATTTCCATAGAGGATGGTGGCCCATTCAAGCCCACATTTAGCTTGAGTGGGGCAGTTTGAGATCAACCAACACGATTCTCGAGCACCCCAACCCCGTCAATGCTGATGCGAATCAGATCGCCATGCGCCAGGGTAAAATCATCACCCGGCACAATGCCCGTCCCGGTCATCAGGTATGCGCCATGCGGGAAGCTGTTGTCCCGAAAAAGATAGCCGACCAGCTCCTTAAACTCGCGCTTGATCTCCGACAGAGTCGTGCTGCCGCTGAAGGCCGTCTTTCCTTCCCGCTCAATTTCAAGGCGGATGGCTGTGCTCTTCGACAGCGGCTCCTTCGTAAGCAGAACCGAAGGCCCAATCGCGCAGCTTCCGTCATAGACTTTCGCCTGCGGCAGATACAACGGGTTCTCGCCTTCAATATCCCGCGAGCTCATATCGTTTCCGACGGTGTACCCGATAATCTCACCCGCCGGATTCGCCAGCAGCGCCAGCTCCGGCTCCGGCACCGACCATTTCGCGTCAGACCGAATGCGGACCTCGCCGCCAGGGCCAACCACTCGCCGGCCCGTCGCTTTGAAAAACAGCTCCGGCCTCTCGGCCGCATAAACGCGATCATAGAAATCTCCTCCGCCGGCATCTTTTGACTCCTCCATGCGGGCGTTGCGGCTGCGATAGTACGTAACCCCCGCCGCCCATACCTCCTGACCGACCACAGGCGCAAGAATCGTTACGGAACCCAGCTTCTCCAGAGCCTCGCCCTGCACAACTGCCTTTAGGCGCGCAAACAGATCGCCTCTGGTGATAAGCGCATCCCAGTCATCAGTATCTACGCGGTAGTAGCGGGCGTTTTCTTCAACAAAGATGCCCTGTGAAGTGCGGTACAGTTTCATGCAGTCGACTTCCTTCGTTCTTGATTCGGGTGTTCGGCTTCATTCAACAACTACTCACAATAGCATCCACATCATAACCGGGGTTGGCGAGAACTACCTTTGTCTTGAGTGGGGCAGTTTAGAAACTTAAACTCGGACACATACCCTGGCGAATGAAGCGTTTCCACGCCGAAACAAAACGCACTTCGTTACTTTGCTGCTATCGTCGTCGCGCTCTTTTGCTGACGTCAGAGATATTCGAAATGGCGCTGGAGAGCGTACGAAATACTATTTCTGCATATACGAACAGGTGAATCACTTCAGCTGTTCGGACGCTCATATGAGCGTAGTGCTGTAAGTGCCTGAAAGATTGGCTCCTCAGGTAGGACTCGAACCTACAACCCTTCGGTTAACAGTTGAAAAATCGCCCCGTTCAGCATTGCTCAGAATTGTTCTATATCGCCCATTATGAGCACCTTACAGGCGCATTCCATTCGCAACAAATTGTGGGTACTACCCACAATTTCGCACTTTTTTGAAGGAGTATACCCACAAAAGTCCCCACAGTCAGAAAAGGGGTGCCGCCAATGGTTGCCCTGAATGCGCCAGTCGACGTCTTTCTGGCAGCGAGGGTAAGCTGGAAGTTGCTGCTCGGAGGAGACTTTTGGGCAAGATCGATTCACGCCATGTCGGACTTCGGCTTTACGAGTTAGAGAGTGCCTTTGCATCGAATCTCGACCCAACCTCACCGCGCCTCCGCTTTTACAGGCATAGCCGCCTGCTCGGTCAAGCAGCCCGATTCTGCCAGCTCATTCGCGGGCAGGATGTCATCGAAGACCAGGACCGGCTTGTTGCGATTGCGGCCGCCCAACTCAAGATTGACCCGATGCATTTTGAATCGGTACTCGAAGTTCTCAAGGAAGCAGACCTGATAGAGGAACGCCGCGGGAAGCTGTATGAGAAGGTTCGACAGATCGACTTCAGCGAAAACTACGAACGTGTCGGTGACATCTGGCAACAGCGGAAGAAAGATGAGCGCGAAGAACTGACTGTTTATGCACTCGACGAATTGGTCGAATTCCCTCGGTACGTTTCAGAACTGGACTCCTTCTCTGGGACCAGTGATACGCTGCAGAAAACGATTCTCGAAGTTGCGAGTAACGCCCGGCTCGTCGAATCCCTGAGCGTCGGTGCGGGTGAGCCCATGCTATTTGCTCCGATGCTTTGGGATCTCGATCCAAAGCGGGTTTCTTCAGCGTTAGGGCAGTTGGGGACCAGCTCTGGGCTAAAGCAGATCATGGGGAAAGTACAAGCCGCGCGTTCGGGTACCGAACTGTCCCTCCTTAACCTTACCCATCATGAGCAAGAGTTGGCAGCCAAAGCAGTCACTATCGGACTTCTCCCAACCTTTCCCGTAGATTCCGTGGCTGGAGTTAAATCCTTCACTTTTACCCCCTATAGTGGTGCCCTTATTACCGAGCAGACCGAACGAGAGCTTCTGGGAAAAGCCCGTGCAATCGTGTCTTGCGTTCGGTACGGACAGCAGTATGCCGGCGCCAGCAGGATTCGCTATCCAGCGGCCCTGCTGCGGGCTCTGCTCGACCCAAGCCGCAACTATTCCTTGGCAAGTCACAGTGAAGCTAAGCAGCAGTATGGTCAGCTTGTCCTTCGGGGGGTGGGTCGGATCGTTCAGACTGGATCTTGGTACGTCTTCCAACTCATTCCGAGCGAAGAGAATAAACGTGCAGTGCGCCTTGCCATCGAGCTTCTCAACCGGAACGAGATCGTCGAGGAACGGAGCCTCAACATCGCCGATGCGTCGCAACTGAGCGCTCCAGGGGCGATCGGTAATGAATTTGACGGCATAAGCCTGGCGCACAAAAGAAAGCGAGCTGGAGATGACGAACTCGAAGACCTCGTCGAAATCCTCAGGAGGGGATAATTCCCCACCGCAGGAAAGCCCCAATCCCACACTGTTTCCTGGGCAGGAGAACGTGCCGTCTCCCGCATCGGAATCGGTAAGGGCCGGAGCACCCGCGTCGGAGCCACTCGCTCCGGAAGTACCCACGCCGCGGCCAACAGCGGAAGTCAGGGAGAAAGCGAGCCTCTCTGAAAAGGACTACCTGCTAAAGCTGGAGACAGCGCAGGCCCTCTGCAGTGCGGGATATTTTGTCCGCATGAATGTCGCGTTGTCCGAGCCGCTACTCAGCGCCCGTGGTGCACAGAAACTCACTGACATCACTGATGTCGATGTCTTGGCAACAAGGTTTGCGACGGATTTTCATCCGGATACGGTGTGTGTCAGCTGCAAAGCCGGATCGTCAAAGAGCCTATCCCCCATCAAGGAAACCCTGATGATGGCGGGTGTCATGCGCTACCTGAAGGCGGAGCGCGGATACGCGATCTTCGCGGACCGTAAGATCGATGCTCACATGTATGGGCTGGCGCAACAGCTCGACATCGCATTATTCCCGCTTGAGGAGTGGAAGTTGTGGAAGGGCAGACAGGTGGGTAACCAGCCGGTTCCTGCTCACTTTACCGCTGATGTGTACGTGATGCTAAAGGAACAGCTGGGGCGGCGAAATGATCTCGACGGGTTATTTGGATATACCCGCGGCGAATACTGGTACTACCGAGATTTCAGAAACATCCAGAACCTTGTTGGCGTGACCCGACGCAATGCTAAATCCCTAAGCGGTACATTGCTGGGCCGGTTTGCCTTCCTCGATCTCCTGTCGCTGTTCTCGCTTTCCGTGCTTCAGCTATGCGAATTCGTGACATTCACGGGGGCGAGCAGACTGGCCGAAACCCTGCCACCGTATCTGTTCGGTGGCCCGTCCGTATACAAGAGCCGCCGAGAACTCCTGCGCCGGGTTGAAGAAATGCTCCGTGCGCGGGAGATTCTTGAGAAGGACCAGCAACTCCCACCGCTTGATCCTGCGTATCTAACAGACTTGGCGGAAGTCGTTGCGCGTTATTCGCAGAAGCCGATTGATGCCATCCGAGTGCCCCAGCAAATTAACTATCTGGCGGGACTAGCAGCCAGCGAGGCGACAGGGATCACGATAGGAGGAAGAGATTCGGGCGAAAGTAGCACGACCGAAAAATTCGCTTTCGACATCGCAACCCTCCTGGTAAAGGCGGCACGAGTTGATAAGGACGTGCTCTCTCTATTTTGAGTCATCTAGCGACGCTAGGCTCAACCTTTCTTAAACGGACGAGCTGTGAATCCTTCGCAACTTAGCAGTCCTTTCCTTGATGGCTGTTGATAGCAACAGCGTCAGACTGGCGCGTGCATTGCCGTTATTTGATCCGAGATCGCCAAGTCGCTCATCAATCCCGGTTTGAATGCATGCAATTTGAATTCCGGCAAAACTACGCGCCGGAATTCATCGTTATGCCGTGGAGGCATAACGGTCTCCCTGGAATTCATTGGACGCGACCGGAAAACCAACCTTAACTTTGCGCCATAGCTGATCCGCGAGGTCAGCGGAGGTGCAAAGTGAATGGAATCGCCTGTCGTCGCCGATCGGATAAAGCCGCCGCTCGGTTGCATATTCAGCCTGCCCAGAGGCTGAGAAAACTCCTCACCAAAGACAGCCTTCTCCACGCCGCTCACGTGATGGGGCCTACTCTGACGGCGCTCATGTTCGCGGGCGCCAGCAGTGCCGTCGCCCATGCCCAGGGAACGATGGATTTCTCCGGCGCAACTACCTTGATGGACACGTTTAAGACTTTCGCCATGTATGCCGGTGCAGTGATCTGCCTCGGCGGCCTGATCTTCGCCGGAATTCGCATGATGTCCGGACGCTTTCAGGATGCCATTCCCGGCCTGTTCGGCGCTCTTTTCGGCGCCGGAGTTCTTGGCTGGGGAGCTGGCTGGATTGGCTCGCTTACTGGGCAACAGATGTGACGGTGAGCGGC
>DATGMQ010000051.1:0-75282 GCA_035293545.1 Alloacidobacterium sp.
TACTCAGCCGCAACCGGCTCGACCGCCACAAAGCGTCCCATGCGTCCGCGATCCACGAACTTTACCTTGCCGCTGATTTTGGCAAAGAGCGTGTCATCGCTTCCCCGGCCAACATTCAGGCCCGGTTTCAGACGCGTGCCGCGCTGCCGCACAATGATCGATCCGCCAGTAACGAACTCGCCGCCGAATGCCTTTACGCCCAGCCGCTGCGCGTTAGAGTCGCGACCGTTATTGGAACTTCCGCCGCCTTTTTTATGTGCCATTTCTCAATCCTCATTCGCCGGAGTTACCGGCCAAAATTTCTACGCGGTGTATGTCGCGCCGTCGACCTGAATCTCGTTGATCCGAACCTGCGTGAACGCCTGACGGTGTCCCTGCAACTTCTTGTACTGCTTCTTCCGCTTGTAGTGGAAAACCAGAATCTTATCGCCGCGTCCTTCACCTAGAACAGTGGCAATCACCTTTGCTGAACCCGGCTTTGCCACCGAGCCTGCATCGCCGGAAACCGCCAACACATCGCTGAATTCCACGGTGCCGTTCTCGTCCGCAGTCGCTTTCTCAATCTTCACCACATCGCCCGGAGCGACACGATACTGTTTACCACCAGTGCGGATGACCGCGTACATAAATCCTCCAGCGCCCTCATTCTAAGGCGCGCAAACTCAATGAAGCTGGGCAGATACATGCTTGCCTCGCGCGCCGGATGCTCAAACCAAAACTACGGTGAGCCGGATGCGCCGACGACTACGCGCATAAGGCAACAGGCAGGATCGCCAAACTTAAATAGTGTACTGGTTATTGCCATCTGGGTCAATCTGCCCTTTCTCTCGTTACATCGACCATTTGGTGCTGCCATTACGGACAAAACAGCTTTTGCGCCTGCATCTCAATATTCGGTCAGGCGCGAATTTGTCCTGATCTGGCAATATTCACCAGTAAACCAGGTAAAGAATGAGAAGAACGAAGAAAAAGAGCTTTCTCCGCCATCACGCTCTCAGCATTGCCGCAATCAGTATTCTGCTTCTATGGATTATCCTCTACCTTCACAGTGATCCAGGCGGACACTGGGGTTCTTTCTTTGGCAATGCCATTGCCGACTGGACCGGCGTAGTCGTAACCGTGATCGCTACAAAATACTTCTACGAAATCGGCTCGGCAGAGAGCAGACAACCGACACGTCAATTCGGTGATCGCCTCCAGCGAATCCTTCGGAACCACTCGCTGAGCATCTTTCTTGTCATCACCGGCATAGGATGGGTCATCCTCTACGGCAAGATGGACACCGAAGGCAAATGGGGACAGGTTGTCGGCAATATCGTGTCGGAGTGGGGACAGCTCCTGGGACTGGTCTGGCTGACTAAGAAACTGATTGAGGACAAATCAAAAGAGAGCCGCAGGTAGATAGCGGCCCGGGTACAGGCCAAACTTTCCTTGTAAGAATTCAAATCTTTACCCGATTCTTTTTCGGGAATCGTATGGCTTCAGGATCCAGGAATACTACAAGATCGATGAGAGCATGCTGGAGTTCAATCAACCGCGGCAGCGCTTCTTCAAGACGGGTTCCAAGTGATTCAACATCCTCTTTCAGGGCACAAATCAATGGGTCCGGGTCGCATTGAAGATAGTCGAGAAAGGCGGCATAGCCCATGCACTGCGGCCCTCGCGGGCCCTCCCAAATCATTCGTTCGCCGATTGCGTGTTGTTCACCTCCAAACACGCGAAGCAGCGGCCCATATTTGTCAGTTTGCCAATTGGCATAAATTTTGTGTTGGAGCTCAGCTAGCCGGCGCGTCTCTTCATCCGCTCCCAGATCGATAAATTGAATCTCCCGGCGAATGAGTTCTGTCCAGGCAAAATACTGCGTAATGACGAAAAGCGTGTGGTTAAGAGCATACGACCGTGTCCGATCGTCGCCGCGCTCCAGATACACTCTTAAGAAACTACCCTGAATAATGTTAAAGATTCGACTCTGCAATTCATACGCAGCGCGCCCAAGAGGTTCGCGAAATCGACGCGCCGTTTGCTCAGCTTCGGCCCTCCGCCCGGCTTCAGCTTTCTGCAAATCCAGCTGCGCTTCGACTCGCTTGACGCGAAGCTGTCCCCAAACAGCAATGGCTGCAGCGATGATCGCAACGACGGAGGAGATCATACCCGGAATGAGAGTTGTGTTCATTGGATTTCTCAGGTGGAATAAGCATACTCACACAACCCGGAAATAGTGCATCAACACGCAGCTTAAGCCGCAGTCACAGTCTCTCCTGAGCTACCATAGAAACTAGCGGGCAGCTGGGCGGTCGCTGCTGATCGCAGGATCAGGAGAGGAAAGTCCGAACTCCGCAGGGCAGTGTGCCGGATAACGTCCGGGATCGCAGCGTCAAGGCTGCGAGACGGCTAGTGCCACAGAGAAGATACCGCCCCGCTGGTTCTTCGGAAGCGGCGAGGGTAAGGGTGAAAAGGTGCGGTAAGAGCGCACCGCTCCGGCGGCAACGCCGGAGGCAGGGTAAACCCCACACGGAGCAAGACCAAATAGGGAGGGATGCGTGGCTGGACCCCTTAGGGCCGCGCAGCGTGCCGGCCCGGCGCGCCAACGAGGGTCATCCATACGGACGGGGCCTGCTCCATCGCGTGGATCGGAAACCTTCGGGTAGGTCGCTTGAGCGCCGCAGTAATGCGTCGCCTAGAGGAATGACCGTCCTCGACAGAATTCGGCTTACAGGCTGCTTGCAGATGATGGCCCCGTATTTCCTGAAAAGGAGTCCGGGGCCTTCCTGTTTACAATTACCTTTGCATGAATGAAACAAGAGTGGCATTCCTTTTTCCCGGACAGGGCTCGCAGGCCGTCGGCATGGGCCGCGATCTTTACGAAAAATTTTCCACTGCAAAACAAACCTTCGAAGAAGCCGACGAGGCGCTTGGTTTTTCGCTGTCGAAGCTGTGCTTCGAAGGCCCGGAAGAACAGCTCAAGCTGACCGAATTCACGCAGCCCGCAATCTTCACTGTTTCCATTGCCGCGCAGCGCGTGCTGGCAGAGAAAGGCATAAGGGCGAGCTTCGTTGCCGGGCATTCGCTGGGCGAGTACTCAGCGAATGTAACAGCAGGTGTGCTGTCCTTTGCTGATGCGGTGAAGACGGTTCGCAACCGTGGCCGTTACATGCAGGAGGCGGTGCCGGCAGGCGAGGGTGCCATGGCAGCGATTCTGGGTCTAGTTCCCGAAGCGGTAATCGAACTCTGCGCGAAAGCGGCAGCGGAGACAGGGGCTGTTGTCTCCGCCGCAAACCTCAATTCGCCGGAACAAACAGTCATCTCCGGCGCCGTGGCTGCGGTCGAAAAGGCCGCAGTTCTTGCCAAAGAAGCCGGAGCAAAAAAGGTCGTTATGCTCGCCGTGAGCGCTCCCTTCCATTGCGCTCTGATGCAGCCCGCGCAGGACCGACTTGCTGCGGACCTGCGCCAGCTAAGCTTCTCCGCTCCAGGCGTGCCGGTGGTGACGAACGTAGATGCCACTCTGGCGACAGACCCAGAACCGTTACGCGATGCCCTCATCCGCCAGGTCACAGGTTCCGTTCGCTGGGTGGAATCGATGCGGCTCCTGATTGAACAAAAGCCGGCACACTTCATTGAAGTTGGTCCAGGGAAGGTACTTTCCGGATTGATGCGACAGATTGACCGCTCGCAGACAGTGCTGAATGTCGGCGATGAAGCAAGTCTGGAAAAGACATTGGCGGCGCTCACGCCTTCGTTATAAGCTCCGCGTACAATGGCAGTCCATGTCAGACACGAATGGACTTATCACTCTCCCCAGCCGCTATTCAGTCGAAGAAACTCTTACGCGGCTGGAACAGCTTCTTCAGGAAAAAGGGATCAAGCTCTTTGCGGTCATCGATCACAGCGGCGAAGCAGAAAAGGCCGGATTAAAAATGCCGCCGACGAAGGTTGCCATTTTTGGCAGCCCGAAAGCCGGAACGCCGCTGATGGTAGCTGTTCCGAGCATCGCCATTGATCTGCCGCTGAAGCTGTTGATTGCCGAAGACGCGAACGGAAATGTCTCAGTTTCCTGGAACGCGCCTGAATATGTGGCGGCGCGGCATGGATTACCGCAGGAGTTGATAGCCAATATTGCTGTAATTGATAAATTGGCCGCAGCAATTGCGGGTTAGTGTGATTGTTCACTCAATCAATAACGCTGTCATCGATACGCTGGAGTGAAGAAGGGCCTGCTTTTAGCGATCCAGGCAAAACCAATCGAAGATATACAGCGAATTAATGACTCGCCGCATTAAAGAGTTTCTTCACAAAGAAGACCCGGCAAGAGTCGTCATTCTTAGCCCCATCCCCGGTACCTACACGCGATTTTTGCGTGTTGGGGTGGACAGGCGACGAATCCCCAGCCAGCCTGGCTTGAGATTCTTCCTCCTCTTCGGGCGTCAGAATGACGAGCGTTACACCTATACGAAAATGCTCTTAGCATTACTTTACGGTCATCGTTAGTTGTAGCGGATGGCTGGTAACTTCGCCGCCATTATTGGAGTAAGCGGTAACCGTAAGCGTGTAATTGCCTGCAGGAGTTCCCGGGTTCGCAGCGGGCGGATGATGCAGGTAGCTGTACCGCTGGGAGCAGGCGGTGAGTCCGGAAGTGCCGGCCAGCAGCAACAAAGCTACTCCGAAGAGACGCAGACCATTGCTGCTGCGCTTCCGCAATGCGCCTATTCCCACCAATGCCAGCACGCCCGGAAAGAGCACCGCATATGCAATGCGCGATGAATGATTCCCGAAAGGCAGCGCCTGGTTCTGCGAAGACTTCGAGCTGGCTGTAGTTTGAATCTGCAGAGTGCTCGGGACGGAAGCCGTTGTTGTCGGAGTGACAATAGTCGGCGTAAAAACAGCCGTGGTTCCGATGGGCAGGCCCGATATCGACATCGTAACGGATTGCGTAAATCCATTCAGAGGTGTGACCGTAAGAATGACTGTGCCGTATTCACCCGCAGTCAGGCTCAATGAAGTCGCATTCGCGGCGATGGAAAAATCCGGCGGTCCTGGTGCGGCATTCGCCTGCAGTGTAACGTTCGCGGATGTCGAAGCCGCATGACTATCACTGCCGGAATAGACAGCCGTGATCTGCTTTGCATCTGCGGGAATCTTCTCCAGAGCCAGCGTAGCTGTGCCGTTTTCCCGAACGAATGCCGATCCCAGCGATTGACCGTTGCTGATGAAGCTGACCGTTCCATCAGAAACCGCAGTGCCTGTAGGGTCTTTCACCGTCACGGTCAGAGTAGCTTTCCCGGCATCCGTGGCAACCGCGAGTGCGGTGCGCGTGCCCATAGTCTGGGTGCGGCCCAGCGGAATCAAAAGAAAAAGAGCGAAAAACGCGGCAAGATATGACCCACGTCTGATTGTTGCGGTGGAATTCCACTTCCAGATGCTGCGCGTTGACTGCAAACTCATTCGTCCGGTTCTCTGCTCTTTTCAACAGGATTTCTGGTTAATACACAATTGTATCTGCGCGCGGCGAAAACGGCGATGTCTTGCCATACTCGTCCGGTAAACGCACCTGTTAGACGCAGCAAATCCGGATTAGGAGGTTTATTTCCCGCGCAGGCCGGGCACCACCTTCAGAGTGCCCGGTAGGAAAGAGAATCAGCGCAGCTGGACCGGCGCTGCCAGTTTGAAATTCACCACAGATTCAGCCGGAATTGTGATGTCTTTATTGCCGGTAAATGCTGCGACGCCGGTGCCCGCTCCAGCGCCTGCCAGGCCGCCGATCAGGAGGCCCGTGCCGCCGGTTGCAATACCACCGATCAGCATGCCCAGCCCGCTGCCTCCGCCAATGAATGCCGCACTGCGTTTGCCTTTGCCTTTCTTGGTTCGGGTGATGCTGCTGGTATCAATGCGGTAGTGCTGGCCATTCACATTGAGGCCGGTCAGTGTCAGCTGTAGTACCGATGCGCCTTTGAAATGCCCGCGTTTATGCGCCTGCACCACCATGCCTTCGGCTGTGGAGCCAGAGGGGATTACGGTGTTCCCGTCCACAACGATCGGGTTCACGATCGATCCCGAAAACGGCTGACCGGCGGTTGCATGCTTTACATTGATGGTCTGGTTCATGCGAATGCTCAGGACCGTTCCTGCCGGCACTGTCGGCAGAACAGGCGCTGGAGCCGGAGCACCGGCGGCTTGTTGAGGCGCGACTGGCTGATCCGGTGTGGGGGTGATAGGAGCATTGGCTGACGCCCCTGCGGGCGTTGTCGGTGTCGCGGGCGCAGGCTGCGCCGTGGAAGGAGTTCCTGCCGGAGCCGGTGAAGCAGCAGCCGCGCTCTGCGCCTGATCGCTTGATGCCGGTTGCGAGGGGTTCGCGGGAACGCTCGCTGTTGGTTTCTCATTAGGGGAAGCGCTCTTGTGGCAACCTGCTGCCAGTGTGACGGCCAACAGAAGCGTCATGCCTGAAATATGTTTTCTTATCATGTTTTGTCTTTCTCCTGGTACGGCTGGAATTGCCCTCGTTTCGGATGCCATGCCATAGGTAAGCGCTGCCTCTTCGCAGGCAGATTTCCGGCTTGGTATTCCCACGCCCCTCCACGATAGGATGCTTAGTTACGCAGATTTTTGTAAAGCGAGGCAACCTAATGTCGACGACGCTCTCTCAGCGGCCCCAGCTGAAACATCTTACCGCCGTGCTCGATGATCTAAAGCAGCGCGGAACATATTTCAAGCTGCGCATATTGGAAGACGAGCAGGGGCCGGTCTGCACCTATGACGGGAAGAAGGTCATCAATCTCGCCTCTAATAATTATCTCGGGCTTTGCGATCATCCAAAGCTGCGTGAAGCGGCCATCGAAGCCACGCAAAAATACGGCGTAGGCTCGGGAGCGGTGCGCACCATCGCGGGCACGATGAAGATTCACATGGAACTGGAAGAGAAGATCGCGCGTTTCAAAAACGTCGAAGCCTGCGTTGTGTTTCAGAGCGGGTTTACCGCCAACGCCGGTACTGTCTCGTCGATTCTCGGCAAAGAAGACTTCATCATCTCCGACGAGCTCAACCACGCCAGCATCATCGACGGCGCGCGCCTCTCACGCGCCAAAATCAAAGTCTTCCACCACAAGAATGTCGCCCACGCCGAAGAGCTGCTCAAAGAAGTCGCAAGCGAGCCGGGCCGCAAACTCATCATTACCGATGGCGTTTTTTCGATGGACGGGGACATTGGGCCTGTCGATAAGCTTTGCGATCTGGCTGACAAATACGGGGCCATCATGATGGTCGATGACGCGCATGCTTCCGGCGTTCTCGGGCGAAACGGTCGCGGCTCAGTCGATCACTTTGGCTGTCACGGACGCGTCGACGTGCAGGTCGGCACGCTCTCGAAAGCCATCGGCGCATTGGGCGGATACGTGTGCGGCAGCCGTGACCTCATCGACTATCTCTACCATCGCGCCCGTCCGTTTCTCTTTTCGACTTCGCATCCGCCATCGGTAACGGCAACCTGCATCGCCGCGTTTGATCTGCTGGAAAACGAACCGGAGCGCATCGAGCGTCTCTGGGACAACACCCGATATTTCAAGTCAGAACTTGGCCGTATCGGGTTTGATATCGGCGGCGTCACTACACCCGCAAGCGAAACGCCCATTACGCCCATCATCATCGGTGACGGGAAAAAGACTATGGAGTTCTCAAAAGCCCTCTTCGAGGCAGGCGTGATGGCGACAGGCATAGCTTTTCCAACGGTGCCTGAGGGTAAAGCGCGCATCCGCACCATCATGACCAGCGAACATACGAAGCAGCAGCTGGATCAGGCATTAGACACGCTGGAGAAAGTGGCAAAGAAGTTGGGGATTTTGGTGTAGCCCACTTTCCAGAACATTGTCATCCTGAGGGGAGCGCAGCGGAGTCGAAGGACATGCTTTTTTGCGATGCGGTTTTTAGTAGATGGGTCGCGAGTTTGCGAAAAGCAGATCCTTCGACTTCGCTCAGGATGACGAAATTGCTTTTTCGCCTTAAAACTAAACGTCCATAATGCAGCATGGCCTTCACCCTGGAGCAACTACCATCTCCTGACCGTCACCAACATTCAGCCACAACCGACTTCTACACCAAAGTCCTCGGCATGGAGATCATCACCTTCAACAGCCGCGCAGCCCTAAAATTCGGCGACCAGAAATCAATCTCCACCAGCTTAGTTAAGCGCCCGGATTGTAATAAAAATGCTCGTGCACAATCTTCCCGTTTTTCACCGTGTACAGGGCCATTTCACTTAACTGCATGCGCTTGCCCGATGGTTTGTTCGTAACATCGAACTTGAATTCGACCGCGAACTGGTTTTCTCCGACATACGGCCCGTTCACTTCGCCGCCATGAACTTCATGGTTCGCCAGCCACCATTCATTCTTGCCTCTGACCGCCTGGATGCCGCGCATCTCTGCCGGCATATTGGGGCCGCTGGAGGATTCCACGCTGACAATATCGTCGGCGTAGTACTTATCCACGGCTTCAAGGTTTTTTCCGGCGCGGCACAACGAAACCAGATCATGAGCAATATCGGCAACTGACATATTCCCTCATTTACTCGGAAGTATCCGGTGAACGTGCGAGTGTAGCATAGCCGCATGAATCCGGTTTTACCACTCCACGACCCAGGCAACAGCGAGCAATGCCAGCCCGACCATCATCAGCGTATGCGCGCCTGGGACGAAAATTCCAAACATGAAAAGCACCATGCCCAGGCCATACACAACTCGGGAAAACGAGTCACACGTCTCCATCGGCTGCTGTACAGGAATGTTGTTCATAACGCCTCCTTATTGACAGCATCAGAGTCTCACTCTTCCGGCAAGCCGGGCAGTAAGGTTTATCAGCAAAACGCCATGACATTTGTCATCCGATTTACACTCCCTTGTGTATGCTCTCGCCAACGCCTCGTGTGGCTTATTTCCCTGACTCGTTCCACGAGATCAATGGCGTGGCCCATACCAGCCGCGAGTTTGAGGCATTCGTTCGCCGCAGGAATCTGCCCTTTCTTTGCATTCGCGCCGGAAGCAGAACCCCGCGCCTGCTGACCGAAGGTAATCTCACCACGCTGGAGCTTTCCCGCGGCCCGCTGTCCTTTGGTCTGGAAAAAGACCTTAGCTTTGACCTCGGCTTCTTTCGTCATCTTCCTGTCATTGGGCGGGCGCTGCGCAACTTCGGCCCGGACCTGATCCACATTACCGGTCCCAGTGACTTCGGCATGATCGGGGCCATGATGGCCAATCACTATCACCTGCCGCTTGTGGCCTCCTGGCACACCAATGTGCACGAATACGCCGCCAAGCGTTCGCAGTGGTTTCTCGGCCGGCTCCCGGAAAGGACGGCCCCTGCAGCTGCGCGCCAGATTGAGGAAATCAGCCTCTACGCCAGCGCAAGATTCTATTCACTCGCCCGCGTTCTGTTTGCGCCCAATGCCGAATTGTGCGCCCTTCTCGAATGCGCCACCAACAGGCCGTGCAAACTCATGCCGCGGGGCGTGGACACAGAGCAGTTTTCCCCGCGATATCGCGACCGCGCAGAAACGGACACGGACTTCGTTCTCGGCTTTGTAGGCCGTTTGTCAGTTGAAAAGAACGTGGCATTGCTGGCGCGTATCCGCGAGCAGTTGCTCACAGCCGGACTCAGCAACTTCCGCTTTCTGATCGTGGGACACGGCGTCGAAGAGCCTTGGCTGCGGGAGCATCTTCCTAATGCCGAGTTTCCCGGCGTGCTCCGAGGGCCTGCGCTGTCGCGCGCCTACGCCAATATGGACCTCTTCGTCTTTCCCTCGCATACCGATACCTTCGGCAATGTGGTTCTCGAGGCGCTGTCGTCCGGAGTTCCCGCCATCGTTACGCCGGACGGAGGCCCGCGTTACATCATCCGGGAAGGAAAAACGGGCTTTGTAGCACAGGACGAGGAATTTGCCGCGGTAATTCTCAGAATTCTGCGCAATCCTGAGCTGCATCAGCAGATGCGCTCTGCTGCTCGCGCCGACGCGCTCACTGCTTCCTGGGACTCGGTATTCGAGAGCGTCTATGATGCGTATTCTCTGGCACTTACGTTGCCGGACGCCTGATAAAGTCAATCGTTTGCCCTTGCTCCAAAATTTGCCATAAGAGAAAGTTATTTCGACTCGTCGCATTCGTTTTTTTCCTATCGACGATTGCGTTGCAAGAGTTTACTATCTCCCAAAATCTCCGTTTGTGAATATGGCAGCATCCTCAGATTCACTATAGAGAACACCGGCTTTCTGGTGGAAATGAAGCCGGAATGAAGCAGTTTTTTCCTGAAGGAGTGGTATATGGCTATGACGCGATGGGCGCATCCGCGCCCCATTCGATATTTCTTGTTCGTGCTTGCTGTTCTGCTGGGAAACCAAATGTTGTTGGGCCAAGCAACAGCCAGCGGCAATATTGCCGGTGTGGTGACGGACCCGACCGGCGCAGCGGTTGTCGGAGCTTCCGTAACCGTAACCAGCACGGCTACGAACGCCGAGCGAAAAACAACCACAAACGGCTCTGGTGAATACCGTTTCGACCTGCTCCCCGCAGGGACGTATCAGCTTTCGGTCCAGGCCAGCGGATTCGGCGCTGCGCAGGTGAAGGGACTTCAGGTGCTGGTGGGCACTACGGCTTCCGTCAATGTTCCGCTGAGCGCCGGGCAGGTGTCGCAGACCGTGGAGGTCACTGCAAACAATCAGCTGATGGACACGGAAAAAACCGATGTCTCTACTGCCGTGACCCAGCACGACATCGAAGCGCTTCCGCTCAATGGACGCGATTTCGCCAACCTGGCCATCCTCGCGCCGGGCGTCAAGCAGGTTGACAGCTATGACCCGACCAAAAACCGTTATGCGATCTACGCCGTAAACGGCTCCTCCGGCCGCAATACCAACACTACCGTCAACGGAATCGACAACAAGGACAATACCGTTGGCGGCGCCGTGATGCAGCTTCCTCTCGAAGCTGTGCAGGAATTTAACATCAGCCCGAACCGCTTTTCTGCTGCCAATGGCAAGAGCGAAGGCGCAGCGCTGAACGTCATCACCAAGTCCGGTACAAACAATTTCCACGGAAGTCTCTATGGCTTCTTCCGTACCCAGGACTTCCAGACCAATAACTACTTCGCCGAAAAAGGCAATCAGCCAAAGCCGGATTACAGCCGTCAGCAATACGGCGGTTCATTCGGCGGTCCGATTCGCAAGGACAAGGACTTTGGATTCTTCGCTTATGAGGGTTTACGCGAACGTTCCAGCATCTCAGTCAATCCAGATTCTTTCAACGAATTAACCCTAGCCGCCCAGAGTGGGGTCTTCAATCCTGCTCCTCAGCCTTCGCATACGCTTCCCACCCCTTATGACGACAAGCGATACAACGGACGCATCGATCATTACTTCAGCCAGAATGAGCATGCGTTCCTCAGCTACACGGCACAGGACAATAAGAGCAATAACGATCAGGCGAATGCACAAGATGATTTGTCGGAAGGCAACTTTACGATCAACGATCTGATTCTGACAAATTTCACCCTAAATTCCATCTTTAGTTCGAACACGGTAAACAACTTCACCGCAGGCTTCCAGTACTGGAATAACCTTATCGATTCAAAGGTAAAGACTCCTCTGATTACCTTTCCTGACGGAACCAGCTTCGGCACAAATGCCAATGTTCCACAGAAATCAAGCCAGCACAAATTCCAGTTCCGCGACGATTTCTCATGGATGCACGGTTCGCATACGTTGCGTACTGGTGTTGACTATATCTATGAGCCCCAAGTAGGAGGATTCTTTGAGAACAATCCGACTCCGGAATTCGACTTCTTCGATACTCCGTCGAACATCCTCGGAAATCCCGCTAAATATCCGCAAGGCTTTGCGACGCCCGGTCTAGTTCAAGCCATGACCGGTACTTCCGGCGATCCGTCTTTCAACCTTTCGCCTAAAATGCTCGGCCTCTATTTTCAGGATGACTGGAAAGTCACCCCGCGCCTGCTTTTAAACCTCGGCATCCGCTATGACCGCGACATTGACACCTATGGCATCGCCAAGCAGAAGATCAGCCGTACCGTTCAGGAACTGCAAGCCGCTGCCGCGACTGGTGTTCCGACGGTACCGGCAACGCGCAACAGCAACAACTACAGCGTAGGCTATGTGCCAGACCTCAGCTTTATCGGAGGCACATACACTGGGCTGCCGCACAATGACAATCTGGATATCAGCCCGCGCATTGGTTTAGCCTTCGATGTCTTCGGCAATAGCCGGTTGGTCTTGCGCGGTGGCTATGGGCTCTACTTCGGGCAGACATTCGAGAACATTCCCCTGTTCATGATCCAGCAATCGAACGATCTGGTGTTCGCCAATACGTTCAGCATCAACTGCAATGGCCCCACTGACACCACTTGCTCCAGTGCCAATATCGTTCCCGGCACAAACATTAATTTGAGCCAATGGCGCTACGGCGTCGATCCGATGCCCGTCATTCCTCCCGCCAGCCACGATCTTGCGCCTGGTTCCACCGGTCGTCTGATGAATCCGAACTATCGCAACCCTTACACGCAGCAGATCAACGTTGGAATGCAGATCGCGCCGAATACACACTCCGTGGTGGAAGTGGAATATGTGCAGGCACGCGGCATTCATGAAAACAAGACCGTCAACATCAACCCGACCGAATACTTCAATGGCGGAATCAGACCGTTCTCCGCAGCCTTTGCTGCGGCTGGCGTTCCTGTACTTGGTCGATTTGGGGAGGAAGAGTCGATCGGGCGTTCTTATTATGACGCGCTTAACGTGAGCTATCGTCAGCAGATGTGGAAGCGCGTTACCGGTACCGCCAACTATACATGGGGCAAAGCGCTCGCGTTTGAAGGTAACCCGGCGGCCTTCCGTAATACAGCAACTAATCCGTTCCTGGGTCAGTTCCGCCGGCAGGACTACGGTCGCGCTCCGAATGACGAAACGCACCATTTGACAGCAGCTGCAACGTTTGCTCTTCCCTGGAAGATCAATATTTCTCCGATGTTCCAGGTTGGCTCGGCGCGGCCTGTCGATCCATTTTCCAGCAGCGACAAATGGGGCGTAGGTAGTGGTCGCGGCAGCGCTCATGCCATCATCCCCAAAGGTGGGAAGATGGACAGCTTTGCTTCTCTCACTGCCCTCTTTAATTCCGATGGGAGCGTCTACAGCGGCACTTTTTATAGGGACTGTCTCACCAACGGAACCTGCCAGGAAACTTCGTACAATTCGGCCCACGGTCAGACATTCATTGAACTGGATGCCCGCATTGGGAAGACCATTACCTTCGGCGAAAAATATAACGTCGAAATGTTCTTCCAAGGATTCGATCTGACCAATCGGGCAAATTTTGGCCCCAACCTTCAAAGCAATGTGAACTCGCTTGATGTTAACGACCCATCTTCGTTCCTGAAACCAACCAACTTCATCACTCCGAACAGCACTGTGATTCCACAGTCCTTCACCGGCGAATTTGGAGCGCGTTTCAGCTTCTGATTCAGCCGAAAACAACCACAGAAAAGCCCGCTCCGGCGGGCTTTTCTGTGTCTCGCCGGCGCTTATAGCAGAATCGCGTCATCTCTGACGACTGATATGAACCTAACGCCATTCAGTATGACAGCACATAACTCGCTTATGGGACGACCGCACATTAAAACTCGCGCAATTGCCGGTCCACGGCGAGCTTTTCTGCGTTCAGCCGCAGGACGGAGGCGAAGTCTCCTTTGCGTTCCGCTTCATTGGCGGCGGCGCGCAGCTCGCGCTGGCGGCGCTCCAGATGGCGGCGACGAAGCGTTTCAAGGGCCGCTGCTACTTCTTCGGTTTTAATAGGCCTTGATTCGCCGTGGAGCACCTGCGCCAGCATGTTTCGTCCGGCGGTATCTGCAATGGCTTCCAGAGGGTCGATGTTTCCGCGACGGCGCAGTTGCTGGAGAAGTGATGTGACGGCAAGTCCCTCAAAATGTGGTTCATTTGCATCAAAGCCGGCCATGGCTGCCTGACACGCTGATTCGGAAATGGCTCCGGCCATGGCGCAGAGCAGGATTTTTTCCGCGTCGCTGAGAGGGGGGCCGGCATGCGCCAGCCCGTCACGGCGTTTTGCCGCTGCTTCTTTTAGTTCCTCGCGTACCAGGGCAGAATCAATGCCCAGTTTCTGCGCTGCGTCGGTCGCGAATTCCACCCGCGCGATACGGTTCGGCACGCGACGGATATGCGGCAGCAAAAAATTCAGCGCCTTTACTTTGGCATCGGCAGTTGCAGGCGGAAACATCTGGCGCGCCCGCTCTATAAGGAAGTCGGTATAGCGCTTTCTCCCGCGCAGTGCCTCCATATACGCCTGCGCTCCGTGCTCGCGGATATAGCGGTCCGGATCGAGACCACCCTCAAGTGTCACCACGCTTACATCGAAACCTTCTTCAGTAAGCAGCGCAATGGACTTTTCCGCAGCATTGGCCCCGGCGGTATCAGGATCGAAATTGACGATGACGCGCGTAGTGTAGCGTGACAGCAGGCGGACTTGTGCTTCCGTAAATGCCGTGCCGCTGGTGGCGATGACACTTTTTACACCGGCGAGGTAGACGGAGATGCAGTCCATCTGGCCTTCAACCAGAACCGCTCCGTTCTGCTCGCGGATTGCCTGCCGCGCCTTATCGAGATTGAAGAGCACATTGCCTTTTGAGTAGAGCGGCGTCTCGGGCGAGTTGAGGTATTTCGGCCCGGCCTTTTCGCCTGCTTCCAGAGCGCGCGCCGTAAAGGCAATGATGCGGCCCGATTCATTGGCGATGGGGAAGGTCACGCGCTTGCGGAAACGCGAGTAGAGTGGTCCCGGTTTGCCGTCTTCCTGCTCCTTGAATGAGAACAGGCCGGAGAGCCGCAGCGTTTCTTCATCGGCTGTCGATTGTAAATGCTCGCGCAGGGCATGGAACGAATCGGGCGCATAGCCGATGCGGAACTTCTGGATATCTTCGGGCTTAAGGCCGCGCCCCGTGAGATATTCACGGGCCAACGCTCCCTCGGGCGAGCGCAGCTGTTCTTCAAACCAGGATGTTGCCAGCTCATGTAATTCCAGCAGTTTTGCGCGTTGGCGGCCTTCCTGGGCCTCTTCTTCGGAGGAAAATTGACGTTTTGGCAGCGGAATGCCGCATTTTTGTGCGACAAAACGGACAGATTCGGGAAAGCTGACGCTCTCAATCTTCTGAATAAATGAAAAAACGTCGCCTGAAACCCCACAGCCAAAACAATGAAAGAACTGGCGCGTGGCGTGCACGGAGAACGACGGCGATTTTTCTTTGTGAAACGGGCATAAACCGCTGTAGTTCTGCGCTCCGGATTTCTTCAGGCGCACATAGTCGCCGATGATTTTTACGATATCGGCCTGCTGCTTGACGAATTGTGCAAAGTCCGAAGGCATGCCTGCACATAGAGTGTAATTTCCCGCGGGCCAGCGTAAAACATGCAGGAAATAAACTAAACGCACAAATCCGCAATTGACCTGAATATTGAAGAGTTGTCACGGCCAATTTCAGCAGCGGCTGACAAGGCAATACAGTCTTACCGGATTGCAGGGTAGCAAAATTTGCCAGGATTCAAGCAGGACTACCAAAACGTTAATCCAGCATCACAGCCGACAAATTCAATTATTCCATCCTCGCCTTTCCTATTGCTCCTGCGCGGGTGTATCGTGTTGCGCGGCGCGGTTTCGGTCCTGATGAACACTCCCTGATGCAAGGCACATGGGCCGTCCGCCAAAGGAGCTCCCTATGGCAACGATTGCACTTGATCCTCGCCTCGATAAAAAGGCTGCTGACTTCATCGCCCAGAAGCACCGCATGTATATCGACGGCAAATTTGTGAATGCCGCTTCCGGCAAAACCTTTCCTGTCTATAATCCGGCCACCGGCGAAGTGATGGCGCAGGTTCCGGAGGCAGAATCCGAAGACGTGGATCGTGCCGTTCGTGCTGCGCGCCGCGCATTTGATGGAGGCCCCTGGGCTAAGATGAGTCCATCGCAACGCGGACGCCTGCTCACAAAACTCTCTGATCTGATCGAGCAGAACCTCGAAGAGTTTGCCGAGCTGGAATCGATGGACAATGGCAAACCGCTCACCGTCGCCCGTGCCGCCGATGTGCCGCTGGCTGCTGACCTCTTTCGCTATATGGCCGGATGGACGACCAAGATCATGGGGCACACCTTCCCGATCTCCTTTCCCGGGGAGTATCTGACCTACACCCTGCGCGAACCGATCGGGGTAGTCGGGCAGATCATTCCCTGGAATTTCCCGCTGCTGATGGCAGCATGGAAGCTGGGTCCGGCGCTCGCCGCCGGATGTTGCGTTGTCATCAAGCTGGCCGAGCAGACACCGCTCAGCGGATTGCGTCTGGCTGAGCTGATTCACGAAGCAGGTTTCCCGGAAGGCGTCGTCAACGTGTTGACCGGATACGGCGAAGGCGCAGGCGCCCCACTTGCCGCGCATGAGCTGGTCGACAAGGTAGCCTTCACCGGATCGACTGAAGTTGGTCGGCTGATCGTGCATGCCGCCGCAGGCAATCTGAAGAAAGTCACGCTGGAATTAGGCGGCAAATCGCCGGCGATCATCTTTCCCGATGCCGATCTCGAGAGGGCAATTCCCGGGACGGCTTCCGCCATCTTCTTCAATCACGGTCAATGCTGCTGCGCCGGTTCGCGGCTCTTCGCGCATGAGAGCATCTTCGACAAAGTCGTCGAAGGCGTTTCCGACATCGCCTCGAAGATTCGCGTCGGCAGTGGACTCGACCCGCAGACACAAATGGGCCCGCTCGTTTCTGAAGAACAGTTCCAGAAAGTCACCGGCTATATCGATTCCGGCCTGCAGGAAGGCGCAAAGGCAACAGCGGGCGGCAAGAGGGCAGCTGACAAAGGCTATTTCGTGCAGCCAACGGTGTTGACCAAGACAAAACCGGACATGAAAGTTGTCCGCGAGGAAATCTTCGGGCCGGTCGTCTGCGCGATTCCGTACAGCGACGCGGATCTTGACCGCATCGCCAAGGAAGCCAACGACACGCCCTACGGCCTGGCAGCCAGCATCTGGACGCGGGACATCTCAACTGCAAACAAAATGGCGAAGCGCATCCGCTCCGGTACAGTCTGGATCAACTGCCACAACGTCTTCGACGCGGCGCTGCCGTTCGGCGGATACAAACAATCCGGATGGGGCCGCGAAATGGGCTCCGAAGTCCTGAATAACTACACTGAAGTAAAAGCCGTAACAACTGCGCTATAAAATATGTGTGTCCAAAAAGAGCGGGAGTATCTCCCGCTCTTTTTTTGCACCCCTTCAGTTAAATGCTGTCATCCTGAGCGTAGCGAAGCACCTGCTGGTTCTCCATTCGGTGCAATGACCTTGTGTCTGTCCCATCCTATTATTGCGTTTATTGCGTTGCTGTTGCGGGATAGCTTTGGGAGGATATCAGTGCGAATACCGCTTCTCCCCCACAGGCAGCGCCACCGCCAGCTTATTCTGCTTCGGAGGCAGTGGGCAGGTTGCATATGGCGTGTACGCGCAAGGCGGATTCTGCAGACGATTGAAATCCAGCACTAGATGACCGGGTTTATCAAGGCCGTTTTCAGGAAAGTCCGCATAGAGAAAGCGCGCAGCACCGTAGGTTGTAGTCTTGCTGGTGTAGTCGCGAAGGATGAAAAACAGTTGTCTGTCGCCAGGTTCTTCGATAACTGGCTCAAGGCGCAGGGTCTTTCCGTCTAAAGTAAACTCGGCAATTCCCGGTACGGGTAGCTTGAGCGTAGTCCCAATGATTGTCGGGATCGATTCTTCTCGCGGCGGGGTGAACGGAATCCACTTTGCCTCAATCCGGTAGTGCGGATCGGGCGCGTACCAATGCAATCCATGGAAGTTGACACGCGTTTGGGCCTGCGAATCTTTTATGCGTAGAGCAAAACGGTCGCCACGATGGATCACCAGCATCGTAAGCGTTCCTGCTTTCAGTACCGTGGGGTTCGGCCCATCCGTATCGATCTTCGCTGCTTTTGCGGGAGCGCCATTCAGCAGTAGACCGGATGCAGGCGAGGACAGATAAACATCGTTGCCCTTCAGCTCCAGTACGCCGAGGTGATCGCCAACCTTCGCGTTCAGCCTGATACGATTATCAGCCGCCGCGCCAAAGGTATTGCTGCCGGACCGCAGCCATTCCAGGCCAACAAGCGTAAGCCAGCCGTCCGGAGCAGAAAGATGCTGCGCGCGCTGCTCACGCCATTGTTCTAATCCTTCCTTCCAGTGAGCATCGATAGTTGCAGCCGCAAGCAGAGCCGCAAACGAAATAAACGACCAGAATGCGATAGAACGATAGACTTTCATCTCTGATTTCCTCAGGAAGCAAAAGAGATAAACGCAAAAAGAAGGCACGCGTCAGCGACAACAGAGACGGAGTGAGCCGAAGGATGGAGGATATAAGGCCACTACAGGCAGAGTAGCGTCCTTTCTATACACGGTCAATCGATACAATCATTTAAGTGTCTTTAGTCTTCAAAGTTCACGCGACCAGCGGCAACGCGCGCCGCGCCACCATGACGCTGCCGCATGCAGCCGTTGAAACGCCGGTGTTTATGCCGGTCGGAACCGTGGCATCGGTCAAGGCTGTACCGCAGCATCTGCTGGAAGAGTTGGGCGCGAAAATCATCCTCGGCAACACGTATCACCTTTATCTGCGTCCAGGACACGAACTGATACGCCGCCTGGGCGGTCTTCACCGCTTCATGAGCTGGCATCGGGCCATACTTACTGATTCGGGCGGTTTTCAGGTCTTCAGCCTGAACGAATTGCGCAAGGTGACAGAAGAAGGCGTGCAGTTCCGTTCGCATCTCGATGGCGGACTACACTTCTTTTCTCCAGAACACTCAATGGATGTGCAGATTGCGCTCGGCTCTGATATCGCTATGGCCTTCGATGAGTGCACCGAGTATCCGGCAGACTACTCGCGAGCGCGTAGATCACTAGACCTGACACTGCGCTGGGCCGAACGCAGCAAACGGCACTTCGATGCCCACAAGCACGAAACGCCATGGATGCAGGACACAACAGGCTCGCAGCAGGCGCTGAGTCCTAGCCTGTTCGGTATTGTGCAGGGTGGCATGTACAAAGAGCTGCGTCGGGAAGCCGCGGAGCGCCTGGTCGAAATGGATTTTCCCGGCTACGCCATCGGCGGCCTTAGCGTAGGCGAGCCGCGCGAATTGACCCGAGAAATCATTGCCGAAACGCTTCCATTACTACCAAAAGACAAGCCGCGCTACGTCATGGGCGTCGGTTATCCCGACGAAATCGTCGAATACGCGGAGATGGGCGTCGACATGATGGACTGTGTTCTGCCGACGCGAGCGGCGCGCCACGGCCTCCTGTTCACCTCCGAAGGCCGTTTGAATATCAAAAACCGGCGCTTTGCCGAAGACCAGGGGCCAGTCGACCCTACATGTAGATGCATGGTCTGTCAGCGCTACAGCCGTGCCTATCTGCGCCACCTTATGGCATCACAGGAGCCGTTGGCCGCAGTACTGAACACGTTACATAATCTCGCGTTTTACCTCGATACGATGCAAAAGCTGCGGGACCGCCTTTCTGCCGGCGAGCATGCATCATCTGCTCCGCCAGGAATCCACTAAAATCAATCCATGTCCTATGCTGCGGCCATCGATAGTCTTTTTGCGCTTGCCGGCGAATTGCACACAGCGCCGGGGCAGCCGCGGCGCAAATTTGAGTTGGAGCATATGCGTGTGCTCGCCGCGGCTCTGGGCGATCCGCAGACCAAGTTTCCTACGGTTCTGATTGCCGGTACAAACGGCAAAGGATCGACTACGGCTACGCTGGCCTCGATTCTGCAGGCGGCTGGATACAAGACGGGCCTTTATACCTCACCGCATCTGGTTCGCGTGAATGAGCGCATTCGCATCAACGACGCTGATATTTCGGATGATGATTTTGCCCGCTTCTACTTTCATGTGGATGATATGGCGCGCAAGCTGGTTGATGAAGGCCATCTGCCTGGCCCCCCAAGCTTTTTTGAGACGATGACGGCGCTGGCCTTCTGCTCCTTTGCTGAGGCGAAAGTAGATATAGCGGTGCTCGAAGTAGGCATGGGTGGCAGGCTCGATGCGACCAATATTGTCGAGCCGCTGGTTTCCGTCATTACGGACATATCGCTCGACCACACGGAATGGCTGGGGCCCACCATTACCGACATTGCCCGCGAGAAGGCCGGCATTCTGCGTAAGAACGGCGTGCTGATCACTCTGCCGCAGCATCCGGAAGCGAACCAGGCAATCGGAGAGGCAGCAATCCGGTTGAATGTCCGCGGAGTGAATGCGGCAGCTTACATTCCGCTGCGTACCACTCACTCTGAAAATGGCCGCAACCACTACACGCTGCAAACAGGAGAAGAGATCATCGAAGTAGACTCCCCGCTTGCAGGGCAACACCAGCAGCGTAATCTCGCGCTGGCGATTGCCACAGCAGTGGAATTACGTAACCGTTATGGTTACAAAATCTCTGGGCGCAATATTTCCAGGGGCATTCGCGAAACACGCTGGCCAGGGCGCATGGAAAAGTTCACTGCCGTGAACGGCGCAATCATTTTGCTCGATGTAGGCCACAATCCGGCCGGCGCATGGGCTTTGCGGTCGGTTCTTACGGAAATGGAAGAAGAAAAGCAGGTTCTTCGATTCCGCGCGGCGCGCTCCGCGCAGGATGACAAAGTAACGGAGTTTAAGACGCTGATCTTCGGCTGTTTGCGCGATAAGGCCATCACAGAGTTGGCGCAGATTCTTTTTCCGTTGTTTGATCGTGTGCTGCTTACCCCAGTCGATTCGCCGCGCTCTGCAGCGATTGAAGACCTGGCAACAGCCGCGGCAGCAACAGGCGCCGAATACGAAACGTGCATCGACGAGCATCAGGCGCTGAAGCGCGCGCAGGAGATTACGCCTGAAGCAGGATTGATTGTAGGCACCGGCTCTGTTTACCTGGTCGGAGCGCTGCGCCGGGAGCTGACAGCATGACTCGTCGGCCGCTTGGACCCAGGCCGAACCCGCTGCCGCTGGCCAATCGTCTCTTGTCCTTCTTCGTTCAGGCCCCGGCATTCTTTGCTGCAACAGCTTTTTTCGGCAGCCTTTCGCTTCTGGCGTCATTATTTGAGAAAAATGGCAGGATGCAGCACCGCATTGCCCAGGCGTGGGCGCGCACTTCGGTGTGGGTGAGCGGTTGTCCGGTTACGGTTCTGGGCAGGGAGAATCTAGTTAGGCATCCCGTAGCGGTCTATGCCTGCAATCACCTGTCCTACATGGACACGCCGGTCATCTTCTCGAGCCTGCCGTTCCAGTTCCGGATTGTAGCGCGGCATGATCTCTGGAAGCTGCCTTTTATTGGATGGCACCTGCGGCGCTCCGGACAGGTTCCAGTCAATGTAGACAATCCGCGCGCATCGATCTCCAGCCTGAGCAGCGCGGTGAAGACGTTGAAATCCGGCATGCCGCTGTTTATCTTCCCCGAGGGAGGACGCAGCGAAGATGGACATCTTGCACCTTTCCTGAATGGTCCCGCCTTCATGGCGATTCGCGCACAGGTTCCGATTGTTCCGATGGCACTGATCGGGACACACGAACTGCTGCCCATTCATACGGGACAGTTTTATCCGGTGCCCATTACGCTGGCTATTGGCGAGCCGATTGAGACAACCGGTTACTCCATGCGGCAGGTTGACGAGTTAACGGCGCGTCTGAGCAATGAAATCTGCCGGCTTTACTATGCTCATTCGTATCTGGAATCACCAGCGCAGCCGTCGCTTGAAGCTATCACCGAAGTCCCGGAGAACGCGGTATGACCTGCCAATCGCCACGTATTGCTATTCCTGAGCCGAATTCCACGCAGGCAGATTACAACCAACGCAGTTGGCCGCAGTACGCAAAGGCTGTCGAAGCTTGCGGAGGGACGGCTGTCAGGGTTTTGTTATCCGAATCACCGGCCAGCGTGGCCCGCCTGGTGGCTTCCTGCTCCGGAGTGCTGCTGCCGGGCAGTCCGGCGGACCTGAATCCGCAGAAATACGGTCAGGAGGCGGCCCCGGAATGTGCTCCTGCTGACGCATCACGCGAGGCGGTAGATGAATTGCTGCTGCAGGATGCCTTTAACCTGCGCAAGCCGCTGCTGTGCATCTGCTACGGGACGCAGTCACTGAACGTATGGAAAGGCGGAAGCCTGGTACAGCATCTGAATACCGCCATCAATCACAAGGCTGGGCGTGAAGTAACGGAGGCCCATGGGGTGGCGGTCGCTCCGAACTCACAGAGGCTTGCCCATTTTCCTCACTCGATTACGGTGAACAGCAGTCATCATCAGGCCATTGCTGTGCCAGGAGATGGTTTGCGTGTCATAGCCACGGCGCCCGACGGCACCACAGAAGCTGTCGAACAGCCCGGTGAGCAGTATGTTCTGGGCGTACAGTGGCATCCGGAGCGCACGTTTGATGTGAACGCGGTTTCGCAGGCCATTTTCCGCGAATTTGTGACGGCTGCCGCGGAATGGAAACCGCGCGAGGTGCGGGAGTCTGTCGCGGGATGACACCAGCGGAGATCGAAGCTGCCGTGGCCGGCGCTGGGCTGGAGCCTCTTTCCTCAGAGGCTACCCGTCGATTCCAGAGCTATCTGGAGATTCTGCTTAAGTGGAATGCGCGGCTGAATCTTACCGCGATTCGCGAGCCCGCGCAGATTGTTGATCGGCATTTTGTAGAATGCATCTTCGCCGCCCGTCAGTTGCCGGTCGGCCTCGAGAACTTGCTGGATTTCGGCTCCGGAGGTGGTTTTCCGGGGCTTCCCATTGCGATTTGCCGCCCGGAGATACACGTAACCTTGGGTGAATCACAGGCCAAGAAGGCCGCCTTCCTGCGGGAGGCTGTCCGAACTCTGAACTTGCAAAATGTCTTGGTCCATAACGGACGTGTCGAAACATCGAAGAAGCAATTTGATGCTGTAACTTTGCGGGCAGTGGATAAGATGCAGGAGGCCTGCCGGATTGCTATCGGGAGGCTCGTCCCGGGGGGCTCTCTGGTTCTTTTTGTCACAGCGGAGAAGCTGCCGGGCCTGATTTCAGACATCGCAGGATTGAACTGGCTCGAGCCGATCCATTTGGCAGGATCCAAGCAGAGGGAGCTTTTGATCGGCTTCAAGCAAGATGTTCCACGTGGAACATTGCCTTCCGAATAGCACATTCACAAAAGTTCCACGTGGAACATTGGAAGTTTTCCACGGATTACATTTCAGAATACCTCATTCAGCAACTTGACCTAAGCCCGCCTTATCTCTTCATCTTCCAAGCAGTTACGGCATCACATCTTTCGATGCAGAAAAGTCTTCCACAATTTATGTTCGGTTATGCACAGGGGTCTCGCAATTGAATTTATGCCCCCGTCTCTTTAGTCTTTTCCTATTGTCATGAGCAAGGTCTTGGCTGTAGTTAACCAGAAGGGCGGGGTAGGAAAAACCACCACCGCTATCAATCTTTCCGCCGCTCTGGCTCTGGAGGGTCTGAATACCCTCCTCGTCGATTGCGATCCTCAGGCGAATTCCACGGGCGGCTATGGTTTTGCACGCGATGATGAGCGGCGGTCTACCTATGACATTCTTCTGGGCGAGGCCACGGTCGAGGAATCGGCCCTGAAAACAGAAATTGAGACGCTCAAGCTGGTTCCGTCGAACAAAAACCTGATCGGCGCAAATCTGGAGCTGATCCAAAACGACAATCGGGCGCAGCAGTTGAAAGAAGCTCTCGCCCCACAGCGCGAAAAATACGACTTTATCGTGCTGGACTGCCCGCCAGCGCTCGATCTGCTGACGCTGAATGCCCTCGTAGCTGCCGACAGGCTACTGGTTCCCATGCAGGCTGAATACTTTGCCCTCGAAGGCATAAGCGAACTGATGAACACGATGGACCGCGTACGCGAGAGCTTTAATCCAAGCCTTGAGATCGAGGGCGTGCTGTTGACTATGTATGACGACAGAACGAACCTCGCCCAGCAAGTGACAGAAAATCTCCGCGAGTTCTTTAAGGACAAGCTGCTCAAAACTGCTATTCCGCGCAATGTGCGTCTGGCCGAAGCACCTAGCTATGGCAAGCCGGTTATTCTTTATGATCCGAAGTCCCGCGGTGCTGAGGCGTATATCGAGCTGGCCAACGAGCTTCTGAAGCGAAACAACATCGAAAGTCCGAAAGCAAAAGAGCGCAAGGCCGCAGCGGCGAAGCGCGGCAAAAAGGAAATTCGATTCTGGCCTTATGCATGATCTGGGGAGGTGAAAGGATGACGACAGCAACAGAAACACCGAAACGGCGCGCCCTGGGAAAAGGGCTGGAGTCACTGTTGCCGCGTGTGCAGGCGACCATCGCGGCCGTAGCCGAAACTCCCGCTAAACCGCAGGCAGTCGAGGCTACAGGCAGGCCCCAGGAGATTCCTGTGGACGCGATTGACCGCAATCCTTACCAGACCCGCAGCCATGTAGATGAGCAGCAATTGGCGGAGCTGGCCAGCTCGATTGCGGCTATGGGGGTTGTGCAGCCGATTGTGGTGCGTCCGCTGCCGAATGGGCGCTTCCAGCTGATTGCCGGCGAGCGTCGCTGGCTGGCGTCGCAAAAGGTCGGCAAGGAGACGGTGCCGGCAGTTGTGCGCCAGGTCTCTGATGAGCAGGCGATGGAGATGACCATCGTCGAGAATCTTCAGCGCGCCGACCTGAACCCGATAGAGCAGGCGCGCGCCTTCGAGCGTCTGGGCCGCGAATTCAAGATGACGCACGAGCAAATCGCGCAGCGCACGGGCAAGGACCGTGCTTCGATTACGAATTTTCTGCGCCTGCTGCGGCTTCCCGTAGAGGTGCAGGGCAAGGTCGAGACTGGCGAGCTGAGCATCGGCCATGCGAAGGCGCTGTTATCGCTCGAAAATCCGGAGACGATCCTGAAGGCCATGCAGAGGGTTCTGGCGCTTTCATTGTCGGTGCGCCAGACGGAAACCTATGTGCAGTCCGCGCTCAATCCGGAGAAAAAGTCTAACAAGGACGAAGTGAAAGAAAAGCCAATCGATCCCAATGTGCGCGAGGCGCAGGAGCGATTGCAGCGGTCGCTTGGGTTGAAGGTCCGCATAGAGGATAAAAATGGACGCGGTCGCGTAATTATTGAATATGCGCGCCTGGAAGATTTTGACGCGCTGCTGGATGCGCTCGGGTAATTCAGCGCAGGTTTTATCTGCTTTCGAGTATTTTTAGTGTATAAACACCGTCATTCTGACGACCCGAAACAGGGGTCCCAGCACGTGCGGTTTTCACGTGATGGGGTGGGTGAAGGGAGGAAGAATCTCCAACGCAGCAAGCACAACCAATGAAGTTCGAGATTCTTCACTGCGCATTCGGCTTCGTTCAGAATGACGGCACTAGTATTTAATATGTAACATACACAGTTACATATAGTGGACAAGCAAAGAATACACAGCTAGCCTGGCTTGAGATTCTCCCTTTACGACGGCACTGTATGTTCAATCTTTGCGCTGGATCGTTCAGGACTTCTTGCCGCTGATCAGCCTGATCAGCCACGTCAGAATCACTGCGCCGAGCACCGCGATGATGATGGTATAGATCATGCCGCCCTGGCCGGTGAAGCCCAGCGCGCGCATGATGAATCCGCCGATGATGGCACCTACGATTCCGACAATGATGTCCATGATGGCGCCGTAGCCGCTGCCTTTCATCAGCTTGCCTGTGATCCAGCCAGCGATGAGACCGACGATAATCCACCAGAGAATAAAGAGCATGAAAATCTCCTTTCCTGATTGCGCAAATGTGCGCTTACAGCAGACAAATCTCGCTTATGTGAAGCGCAGGTACGTTAGCGCAAAGATGCGGAGATTTCAAGGAGTATTCGATCTCTCTGAGAAGAGGCTTTCGAAATCAGCTATTTAGCGTTTCCTGCAATTTATTGATCATCCGGTTCAGGTCTTTGTCCGTGCGTCGCTGCTCGTCGATTTTTGCAATGGAGTGCATGACGGTCGTGTGGTGCTTTCCACCGAACTGCCGCCCAATTTCCGGCAACGAGGCCTCAGTCATGGTCTTGGCCAGATACATGGCAATCTGGCGAGGCACAACCACGGCGCGGGAATTATTCTTCTGCTTCAGCTCGGCGACGCGCATGCCGAACTGCTCGGCTACGGCGCGCTGGATTGCTTCGATGGTGATCTTGCGGACCTGTGTGTCGATGAACTGTTTAAGGCACTGCTGAGCTGCCGGTAATGTAATCTCGACGCCGCTCATGCTGCACCAGGCAAAGAGCCGCGTGAGCGCGCCTTCCAGCTCGCGCACGTTCGTTCTGACGTTCGATGCGACGAAGAGGGCCACATCGACGGGAAGCGTCATGTGATCGTTCTCGGCCTTTTTCTGCAGAATGGCGACTTTGGTTTCAAGATCGGGCGGCTGAATGTCGGCGATCAATCCCCACTCGAAACGCGAACGCAGGCGGTCTTCAATCTCGGCCAGTTCCTTCGGCGGGCGGTCGGACGCGATGACGATCTGCTTCATGTTTTCGTGCAGTGTGTTGAAGGTATGGAAGAACTCTTCCTGCGTGCGCTCTTTTTGCGCGAGGAACTGGATGTCGTCGATGAGCAGCAGATCCACGGTGCGGAACTTGTCGCGGAAACTGGTCATTTTGTCATAACGCAGCGAGTTGATCATCTCATTGGTGAACTTCTCGCTGGTGACATAGCAGATGGAAGCGTTTGGCTCGCGCCGTTTTACTTCGTGGCCGATGGCGTGCATCAGGTGGGTTTTACCCAGTCCGACGCCGCCATAGATGAAGAATGGGTTGTAGGCCTTGGAAGGCTTTTCCGCTACAGCCTGCGCGGCTGCGCGAGCGAACTGGTTGCCGGCGCCGATAACGAAGGCGTCGAAGGTGTAACGCGGATTGAGTTGCGCAGCCGTTGACCAGTCGAAACGGCTTTGCTGCGGAGCTCCATTCACGCGGGGAGCAGTGCGGCTTCCATTCTGCGGAGCGGTGGGCGCATGGGTCGGAACAGGGGCGAAGCCTCCATCTTCGCGCACGCGCACCAGTGTCGGGTCTTCTTCCGGCGTGATGAAGGACACCTCGTCGAATTCGAGCTGGAGATTGTCGATGGCTTCCTGAATGAGATCCCCGTAGCGATCTCCCACGTGCTGGAACTCGGGCGCAGGAATGCGCACAAAAAGCTTTTTGCCGCTGATGTGGCTGAATCGCGTGGGCTTCAACCAGGTATCAAACGATTGTCTGTTGATTTTCTTTTCGAGGGCTCCAAGAATCCGCACCCAGGGATTGAGCGACGCAGGAGTTGCCGGTACAAAAGACGACATCAGTATTTCCTTCGCGCGACGCCTGCCACCGTACGATCAGGACCTCCCGGTTAAGGCCACAGCGAAAAAGCAATGTCCCTGCCCGGCTGTGAAAATCCCGGGGGCAAGGTTCGCTCTGGTGTGCCAGGAGCTCGATGAGAGTTTGATTACGCTCTCACGATGCGATCTATTGAGTGCAGCAAGACGTGCAGAAAAATCTCAAGTGAACGGAGCCGATAGTAGCACATTTGGAGTGCGTTGAAACCTTACTTTCGATGCAAAATGTGCATCTATTTTTAAGTTGCACCACAGGTTGTGAAAAAGTGGCTCGCGACCGCATCTTTTGCGGTGAAAGCTGAGATGAGATATACTCAGAAATTGCTGCACGGAGTATTTTCTGCTCTGTAGACGCATCCCGTAATTCAGCAAAAAATTTTTTAGGAGCGCACTTCCATGCCGAAGCGCACATTTCAACCGAATCGCCGCCGCCGCTCGAAGACCCACGGTTTTCGCAGCCGCATGAAGACCAAGAGCGGAGCCGCAGTTCTGTCGCGCCGCCGCGCGAAAGGACGCAAGCGTGTCGCTGTAAGCGCAGGATACCGCGACTAAGCGCGGAGTCTCTTCTTCGCCTCGGAGGTCTGCGAGGCAGAATCAAGCAAAAGCCATGCAGGAACCAACTTCTGACCGGACGCCGCTCCCACAGCGGGGAGCGCGTCTGCGTAAACACGCAGACTATCAGCGTGTGTATCAGGAGAGCCGTAAATATTTTTCTGCATCGATGACCTATTTTTTCAGTCCGCGCGGTGAGAGCTTTCCTGCGATCACAGGACCACGCATTGGGCTGACTGCCGGGCGCGTATTAGGCAAGGCGGTCGAGCGCAATCGCATCAAGCGCCGTATGCGCGAAGCTGTGCGCAAAAACCTTGGAAGCCTGCAATCGGATGTGGATGTGGTGCTCCATCCGCGGAAGAGCGTGCTGGAGATGGATTTTCCCCGGCTTGAAAGCGAAATAAACAGGGTCTTTGCCAGCGTGGAGGCGTCTCTGAAAAAAGACGTTCGAGAAACGGACGCATGAACCGCAAAGAAAGAGTTCGCGTATTTCTGAGTAGAGCGATGCATTCGTTCTACAAACTCGTTATATCGCCTGTATTGCACGCGGGCGCCGGAATGACTGGCGGAGCATGTCGCTTTCAACCAACATGCTCGGAATATGCGGCTATTGCTGTGCATGAGCACGGATGGCTGCGCGGTGGCTGGATGGCCTTGAAGCGCTTGTCGCGTTGTCATCCCGGCAGCAAAGGTGGGTTTGATCCGGTCCCGTTCATGCAGAGTTCGCATGCGCCAGTTACCATGAAGGAAGCGCACATTTCACACGATTTGAGATCATAGGAAGCAACTCTTTTGGCAGAAATAAGAAATCCCAATCAGCAGGGCGGCGGAGGACAGGACTCGAAGACCATCCTCGCGTTCACCGGTATTTTTCTGGTCATGTTTCTCGGCTTGCAGTTTATGAAGCCGAAGAAGCCCGCAACGCCTGCTCCCGAAACTCAGCAGAAAGCGGCGGCGCCTGCTGTTCCAGATTCAACGGCACCAAAGGCGCAGACAGCGGATGTTCCTCCTTCGCCTGTTGTAGAAACAGCCACGACACAGGCGGCAAGTGAATCCACTACCGTTGTCGAGAATCAACTGTATCGCATTACCTTCTCGAATCGTGGCGCGCAGGTCACGTCCTGGATTCTGAAGAAGTACAAAGATGACGATGGCAAGCCGCTGGATCTCGTTAACCAGACAGCAGCAGCGAAATTCGGTTATCCTCTGTCGCTTTTTACTTACGATCAGGCATTAACGAGCCGTTTGCAGCAGGCAATGTTTGTGCCGTCGGCAACAGGAAGCATTGCGGCTCCGGGCACGCTCAGCTTTGAGTATGCAGGCGGCGGCGTGACGGTCCACAAGACCTTCAAATTCGGTACGAATTATTTGATTCACGCCGAAGTTTCGGTTACGCAGAACGGCGCGCCGGTAGCGGCGCTGCTCTCATGGCCGTCGGGGTTCGGCGACCAGAATACGTTGCCGCATTATGCTGCTGCTACGCTCGATACTGCACAGGATGGAAAGGCTGATCAGGTTGCCTACAAAAAAGTAAGTGGAGGAGCAACACTGCATGGCCCGTTTGACTGGGCCGGCGTCAGCGATCTGTACTTCGCGGCCATTTTTCTTCCCGATTCACCTAAAAATCTCGATCTGGTAAGTCTGCACAATACTCTTGCTGTTCCGCAAAACCGCAAGAGCCCAAACCCGGCCCATACGGACCAGGCGCCTATTCTCGGCGCGGCGATGGGAGCGGCACAGCCCTACAGCGTGCAGCTTTTTGCCGGCCCGAAGGCCCTTGATGTCCTCGGAGCGATTCCGACGAATGGCGGAGTGAATCTTGAGAAGGTGGTCAACTTTGGCTGGTGGGGCATCATCGCCAAGCCGCTCTTCCTGATTCTGAAATTTATTCACGACCACATGACCGGCGAATGGGGCTGGGGCATCCTGATTCTCACGGTCATTTTGAATCTGGCCATGCTGCCGACCCGTTTCCAGATGATGAAGTCATCGCTCAAGATGCAGCGCATTCAGCCACAGATGGATGCAATCAAGGCCAAGTATGCAAAGTACAAAGCCACCGACCCGCGCCGTCAGGAGATGAACAAGGAGGTCTTCGAGCTGCAGAAGCGCGAAGGGGTGAACATGTTCGGCGGCTGTATTCCAATGCTGATTCAGTGGCCGCTGCTCTTCGCTTTTTATCGAATGCTCGGCAATGTGATTGAGCTGCGTCAGGCGCATTGGCTGTGGCTGCCTGATCTTTCGGCTCCCGATCCGCTGCATATTTTGCCAATTTTCTTCATCGTCTCGATGTTCCTGGTGCAGTGGCTCACGCCATCGCCCGGCGTGGATCCGGCACAGCAGAAGATGATGGCTTTCACCATGCCGGCTGTCTTCGGCTTTATGACGTGGAACATCGGCTCCGGACTGGCGCTCTATTGGGCGGGCTCGAACGTGCTGGGAATTGTGCAGCAGATGCTGATGAACCGCACCAAGATGGGCCGCGAAGTACGCGAGCTTGCTCTGAAGAGAGCAGCGAAGCGTGGCGGCAAGCAGACTTCACTGGTTCGCAGATAAGCGGTGATCTAAATGCGCTTTCGGATGACTAGCACGTATTTCACGTGTTGCACGTATGAAACGTGTATGATGGTGATATGCCAAGCGGCGAGCTTCAAAAGCAAAACATTACCATCAGTCTGAGCCGAAAAACGATTGAACAGGCACGCTTGCTTGCTTCGCGCCGCGCCACATCGATTAGTGGCCTACTAACAGCCCAAATTGAAATGCTGGTGAAAGAGGAGTCAGCTTATCACAAAGCGGAGCGGCAGGCGCTTGACTTGCTGAGTCGTGGATTCCATATGGGGGGAGCACCACCTTCCGACCGAGACAGCCTGCATGAGCGATAAAGTATTCATTGATACCAATGTTCTTATCTATGCTCATGACAAAGACGCTGGTTTAAAGCACGATAGAGCGAAGCAGATATTGCACGACCTTTGGGCCGCACGCACCGGAGCACTGAGCATCCAGGTGCTGCAAGAGTTTTATGTAAGCGCTACAAGGAAAATATCGAAACCTCTTTCCAAAGCTGCAGCGCGTCTCATTGTTGAAAGCTACATCCCGTGGTGCGTTCAGATAACACCTGACGAAATTGTTGCGGCGTTTCGAGTTGAGGATACAACGAAAATCAGCTTCTGGGATGCGCTGATCGTGTCTGCCGCCATAAAATGCGGAGCTGCGAAGATTATTTCCGAGGATTTGAATACGGGACAGAAGATCTCCGGCATCCGTATCGAGAACCCTTTTACAACCTCAACCAGACATTAGCGTTGTTGGCATCATCTATATTTCCAGTGAGATACTAAAGCGATGCCCATTGATGATTATTCTGCCGCAGCACAGAAGATTGCCGCATTCCTGAAAAATTTAACCACGCTTGGCGGGCTCCGATTGAAATACCGCATCACTGCGGGTGCCGGCGCGGCTGATCCGGATGGGCTGGAAGCTCGCGAAATTTATGTCGAGCTGGCTGGGCCTGACGCGGCATTGCTTACGCAGAGAGGTGGCGAACTGTTGCGCGCTCTGGAACATGTAGCGGCAAAAATTATTCGACTCGACGCCGAAGAGCACGATAAGGTCTCGTTCGATGCGCATAATTTCAAAGCACTTCGTGCGCGAGAGTTGAAGCTTGCTGCAGAAACAGCTGCGGATAAAGTGCGTCGCACCGGCCAGCCTTACAGTTTTGCGCCAATGAGCTCGCGCGAGCGACGCATGCTCCACCTGGCCTTTCGCAGTTACGACGATCTGGAGACATCCTCCAGCGGCGAGGGATTGCGTCGGTTCGTTGTGGCCTATCCAAAGGGCTACGAGTCAACGAAGGCGCGAGTGCGCCGATAGTTTGTGCTATCCAACCAAAACGAAACCATCGTTGCTGTTTCGACGCCGCCGGGTCGCGGCGGCATCGGTATTGTGCGGCTTTCCGGACCTCTCTCAATAACCATTGCGCTGCCTCTGTTGAGCCTGCGAGGCGAGCTTGAGCATGCGCGCGCAAAGTTCGCCGAAATCATTGATCCGGAAACGCAAACGAAGCTGGATGAGGCAATTGTTACCTATTTTGCCGGACCGAATTCCTATACCGGCGAAGATGTTGTGGAAATTGCCGCGCACGGATCACCTGTGATTCTCGATCTGCTGGTGCGGCAATCGCTTGCCAGCGGAGCAAGACTGGCGAACCCGGGTGAATTCACAGAACGCGCCTTTTTTTCCGGACGCATCGATCTGACGCAAGCGGAGGCTGTTCGCGATCTGATTGAAGCCCAGACGCTTTATCAGGCGCGTGTTGCGGCGCAGCAATTGAGTGGGGCGCTCTCAAACAGAATCAAGCCGATCAAACAAAGCCTGGTTGAGCTGATCGCGCTGCTAGAGGCCGGCATCGATTTTGCTGAGGACGATGTAGACGTTACACCGGACTCGCAGATTGTGGCCCGCATTCATGACGTAAGCAAGTTGCTGGCGGAACTCGCGCGCACATTTGAGCGTGGCCGTATCGTCCATTCCGGGCTGGCCCTGGCGATTGTGGGCCGGCCTAATGTCGGGAAATCCTCGTTATTCAATCGGTTGCTCGAACGCGAGCGGGCAATTGTCACGGCGATACCGGGAACTACGCGCGATTTAGTTACCGAGAAGGTCGCCATTGGCGGAATACCGATTGAGCTTGTGGACACCGCAGGACTGAGAGAAGCGGCAGACGAAGCGGAATCGATTGGGATTCAGAAGTCGCGGGAAGCGCTGGCGGATGCTGATCTGGTGCTGGTTGTACTGGATGCTTCTGACAAACTGCTGCATGAGGATGCGGAACTGATTGCTTCGGTTGAGGGAAGGCGCGCACTGATCGTTTTTAACAAGTCCGATCTCAGCCAGAGTTCCTTCGAAAAGCAAATTCCGGATCAAGGTATGCGAGTTGTTCGAACTTCCGCGTTGACCGGAGAAGGAATTGAAGAATTACGGTCGGCGATTCTGGAACTGGTGCAAAGCTCCGGTTCAGGTGCTGAAGACGCCATGCTGACGAACGTGCGCCAGCATCAGGCCATTACGGCCAGCCTGGATAGTCTTGCGGCGGCAGAGAAGGCCGTTGCGACAAAAATCCCTCATGAGATGCTGCTGCTGGACCTTTACGCAGCGCTTCGTCAGCTGGATGCGCTGACCGGCGAAACCACAGCGGATGATGTATTGGACTTGATCTTCTCTACGTTTTGCATTGGAAAGTAGAGCAAATCCCCGACTTCGATAGAATAGAAGGGTTGTTCTTTCAGGATTAAAATCCGCAGCCCGGAAACGAGAGGTGTTCCCAAATGGCCACTGCAACTATTGAACGTATTGCCCCCGAGTACAAAGTAGCCGATCTGTCGCTGGCTGACTGGGGACGCAAAGAGATTTCGATCGCCGAGCATGAGATGCCCGGTCTTATGTCGATCCGGCGCAAGTATGCTGCACAAAAGCCGCTGGCGGGCGTTCGCATTACCGGTTCGCTCCATATGACGATCCAGACCGCAGTGCTGATTGAGACGCTGGTTGAACTCGGCGCTGAGGTTCGCTGGGCGAGCTGCAATATCTTCTCAACGCAGGACCATGCTGCCGCCGCCATTGCCGCCGCAGGCGTGCCGGTCTTTGCATGGAAGGGAGAGACTCTCGAAGAGTATTGGGATTGCACATATCAGGCGCTGTCACACCCAGGCGGCAAAGGCCCGCAGCTTGTAGTAGATGATGGCGGAGATGTTACCTTGCTGATCCACAAAGGTTATGAGCTGGAAGAGGGCGATAACTGGGTCAACACTGCCTCTTCCAACCATGAAGAGCAGGTGATCAAGGACCTCCTGAAGCGCGTGTTTCAGGAGGACCCGCAGCATTGGCACAAAGTGGTGAAGGAATGGCGCGGGGTTTCTGAGGAGACGACGACGGGCGTGCATCGCCTGTACAAGATGAAGGAACAGGGAAAGCTGCTGGTTCCTGCCATCAACGTAAATGATTCCGTGACGAAGTCGAAGTTCGACAACCTCTATGGCTGCCGCGAATCGCTGGCGGACGGTATCAAACGCGCCACCGACGTAATGGTTGCGGGTAAGGTGGCTGTTGTTTGCGGCTATGGCGATGTAGGCAAGGGATCATCCCATTCGCTGCGCGGCATGGGTGCTCGCGTCATCGTGACGGAGATCGACCCGATCAACGCTTTGCAGGCTGCCATGGAAGGCTTTGAAGTTACGACCATTGAAGACACACTCGGTCGTGGAGATATCTACGTCACCTGCACCGGCAACCTGGATATCATTACGCTCGAGCACATGAAGGCAATGAAGGACCAGGCCATCGTCTGCAACATTGGCCATTTCGACAACGAAATCCAGATCGACCGCCTCAATGGCGAAGCCGGCGTGAAGAAGACGAACATCAAGCCGCAGGTGGACCAATACACCTTCCCGGATGGCCACAGCATCTTTGTTCTGGCTGAAGGACGGCTGGTAAATCTTGGCTGCGCGACTGGTCATCCCAGTTTTGTAATGAGTAACAGCTTCGCAAACCAGACACTGGCCCAGATCGACCTGTGGAAGAACAAGGACGTTTATAAAACCGACGTTTACACGTTGCCCAAGAAGCTGGACGAGGAAGTAGCTCGTCTGCACCTGGAGAAGATCGGCGTAAAGCTAACGACTCTTACTCCGAAGCAGGCTGATTATCTTGGCGTTCCTCAGGAAGGCCCGTACAAGCCGGACCACTACCGCTATTAAACAGGTGTAGGTCGTCATTCTGAGGAGCAAAACCGGGGCCCCCAGCACGTGCGGTTTTCACGTGATAGGGTGGGTAAAGCGACGAAGAATCTCACGCCAGGTTGGATGGAGATTCTTCGCCTGCCCGCCGCAGCATGCAATAATCGCGTGTCCGGGACCCGGCCCAGACGACAGTATTCTTGATTCACATCGATAAGAAAAGCTGTAACGCCTTGTGGTTATCTTCCTCAGAGGAGAGCTGCAAGGCGTTTTCCGATTGCGGAAATGGAAGAGTTGGATAGAAAGTAGAGTTGGATAGAAAGTTATGATCTGCCTGGCTCGGTTTGTTGCAGCAGCTACATTGTTGTTGCTACGTTGCATTGGGAATCCTGCTTTGGCCCAGACGTATCTGGCGCCTGGATATTCCGGCAAGCTGCCTCTGACCTCCTCCGTCGATCAGATGATGGACGCCCTGCAGCTTGGCAAACCGGCGCAGCGCCAGGATCTGCTGGAGCGTCTGGGGGTAAATTCAGATATTGCGCATAATGCCGCTCAATCCGTTTCCGTAACAGGCATCCGGATCGACAAGCTGGAAGGCTCCCATACAGGCCTCTTGTTCCTGCCATGCCGTGGTCCGGGTACTCCGATGGCGCATCTCTTTCTGCTGCTTCCCGGAAAGAAGCAGGCATGGCACGTTGCCGATGAGATGTCTCTGGATTGCTGGTTTCAGGACGCAACCTATGAGCTGCCGCTCGTTCCCGGGCAGAGCACATCTATCCTTGTCCACCATGCAAATGAAGGGCACGGCTCCGGCTATGTGCAGGATGACATACTGCTGCTCGGCGTGCGCGGAGGGCATTTAGTGACCCTGCTGAAAACACAGGAATACAAATCAGAAGACCTCATGGGGGAGGGGAAGACGGTGGAGGAAAAAAGCACACTGCAACCGTTCCCTGACGGCAGTCTGGAGGAGACATGCGCGAAAACATTGCATGAAACTATCAGTGCAGCGGCTCCTGACCGGGTACGATTGGTTGCGGTTGAGCGCAGGCGCTGGTTATGGAACCAGGAAGGGCACAGTTTTACAGCAACGGAATTCAGAGCGGTGGAACCTTAAGAGCGGATGCCGCAGCAATTCTCGCCAAGCCATAGGCGTCGCGCCTTGACATAAACCACCCCATACTGAAAAGCTATTGAGCTAGGACCTTTCTGCCATGGCCATCCTGTATTTACGCGCCTGAAACACAGGTTGCGGTCGCGGGCTGACGGCTGGACGCAGGGTCTGTGTTCCTGAAGGAATCGCAAAGCCCTTCCGCGGATACAAACTATTTTCATCATTGCATGACGCAAAGCTCTGCAATGAAAAGGATTGCACGTTGAACCCTACATTGCTTCTGGCCGCCGCGCTGCCTCCGGGCCTGGTTTCATTTTTGCCCTTTGTGGTCATTATTGCGGTCTTTTATCTGTTGCTGATCCGTCCCAACCAGAACAAGCAGAAGCAGTGGCAGCAGATGCTCAGCAACCTGAAGCCGGGCGACAAGGTCACAACCAGCGGCGGCATTCGCGGCGTGATTATGTCTATTAAAGACGACGCCATTCAGCTGCGCGTGCCGCCGGACAATATCAAGCTGGAAGTGGTGAAAAGCGCCATCGCTTCCGTAACCACTGACGAGGCCGCAAAGTAGCCCTCCTCTGAATTTGAATTCCAATGCGTAAGAATCTCACTCAAAAAACCATCCTGATCTTTGCGGTGCTGATCGTCTTCATCTTCGGCATCTTTGGCATTCCCAAAGGTGTGAGCGGAACCGCTCTGAAAGACGCGATCCTCCAGCGCATCAATCTCGGTCTTGACCTGAAGGGCGGCACGCACCTGATTCTGCAGGTGATGGTCGAGGAAGCGGTGAATGCCGCGACCACCAATGATGCCGCGCATATCCAGACCGACCTGCAGCAGAACGGCATTACCGTCGGCTCCGTCATTCCGGACTCCTCGCATCCGGAGACCATCGTGATCTCCGGCGCTCCGGCAGACCGATCAGGCGATATCCGCTCCGTGTTGAACCAGCGCTACAGCAACCAGTACGACATTGCCTCCGGCCTGAACAATACCTTCACGCTGACGATGAAGCCGAGCGCAGTCGCCGACCTGAAGAAGCGCACCGTGGAGCAGGCGATTGAGGTCATCCGCACGCGCGTCGATTCATTGGGTGTAAGCGAGCCGGTAATTCAGGAGTACAACCTGGGCAGCGATCAGATTCTGGTCGAGCTGCCGGGCGTGGATGATTTCGCGCGCGTCAAGGATGTGATTCAGTCCACCGCGCGGCTGGAGCTGCACCTGGTCCAGGGCGGCCCCTGGCCGGATGAGCAGGCAGCTTTGCAGGCATTGGGCGGAAGCGTCCCTTACGATTCTCTGTTGCTCCAGACCGCTCCTGGCGCAACCTCGCCGAACAGCGGTGTGCAGTATTACCAGATCAAGCGCGCAGCTGAAGTGGCCGGCACGGACATCCGCGATGCGCAAGCCTCGCACAATCAGAACACGAATGAGCCGGAGGTGGTCTTTTACCTGACTGCCGCGGCAGGCAATCACTTTGCGGACTTTACGACGGCAAATAAAGGCAAGCCGCTCTGTGTCGTTCTGGACAACAAAATTTACGAAGTAGCAAACATTCGCGATACCATCCGCGACACGGGAACGATCTCCGGTGGCGCCATGAGTGAACAGCAGGCCAAGGACCTCTCCATGCTCCTGCGCACCGGCGCATTGCCTGCTTCGATTCACTACCTGCAGGAAAGCACGGTCGGGCCTTCGCTGGGCGCAGACTCGATCCGCCACGGCGTTCTGGCTTCGATTGTCGGCATGCTGGCCGTGATGATCTTCATGCTGATCTATTATCGCGGAGCGGGCATCAATGCTGATCTGGCGCTCATTCTGAACCTGGTCATTCTGCTCGGCTTCATGGGCTATACCGGGTCGGTGCTGACGCTGCCCGGAATTGCCGGCGTGATCCTGACCATCGGTATGGGCGTCGATTCCAATGTGCTGATCTTTGAGCGTATCCGCGAAGAGCTGCATGCGGGCAAATCGCCGGCGGCCGCCGTGGATCAGGGCTTTGCCCATGCCTGGACGACGATTGTCGATACGCACGTAACGACCATTGTTTCAGCCGCAATCCTGTTCATTTTCGGTACAGGACCGGTGCGTGGATTTGCCGTCACGCTGACCTTTGGTCTGCTGGCGAACCTGTTTACAGCGGTGTTTGTGTCACGCGTGATCTTCGACGCGCATTTGAATAAGAGACTGCGCGGCGAGCCGATTTCGATTTAGAAGTACAGCGAAAAATGCGGGTAGCTAACGAGTGGTTAGCGAAAAAGCGGTTAGCTCTGCCAGATTACAAAATGGCTGCCCGGTATTTAGCTATCCGGTTTTTAGCTGATTTGAGGGAACTCCGTGGAACTGTTTCATGACGTAAAAATCGACTGGCTGGGGAAGAAGTGGTATTTCCTCGGCTTTTCACTGATTTTCAGCGTGGCAGGTGTGCTCTCGCTGCTTTTCTGGCATGGGTTGCCGCAGGACGTGGATTTCCGCGGCGGCACGGTGGTGCGGGTGAAGTTTGACCAGGCGCCGGATGTGGATCGCATTCGTACGGCGGCAGATAAGGCCGGGCTGAGGGATGTTCGCATTCAGGCGATTACCGGCGGCGGCCAGGGAACAAGCAACGAGGTCATCATTTCGCTGGCGCAGAAGGCGAACGAGTCGTCTCTCGATCAGGGACGCGCGACCATCCTGCAGACGCTGGAAGCCAATTACGCGGGCGACAGTGCGGCCCATCAGGGCAAGCTTGATCTCAACAACGTGGGCCAGGGATCGCTGGCTGAATGGCTGGCGCAGAAAGACCCCGAGCATCTGGGCACAAATGACGCTGCTACTCAGCATTACGCGCAGCAGGCGACGGCCATCCTGAATTACCGCAACTCGCGCAGCGGCCTCATGGGATCGATTGACAACCTGAACGGAGTGGCCACACCTGCGGTGGTCGCCGAATTGAAGCAGGATGCGTATCTGTCCGGCTTCGCCATTCGGAACGTGGAGATTGTCGGACCGCAGGTCGGTGCGCAACTGAAAAAGCAGGCACTGCTCGCGACCCTTTACTCGCTGGTAGGAATGCTGGTGTATCTCTGGTTCCGATTTGAGCTGATTTATGGCGTAGCCGCCGTTGTCGCAGTATTCCACGACACGCTGATCACGGTAGGTGCATTCAGTCTCACGAACCAGGAAATTTCGCTGACAGTCATTGCGGCCATCCTGACGCTGGTGGGCTACTCGATGAACGACACCATCGTTGTTTTTGATCGCATTCGCGAAAACCTGCGTATGACTCGCCGCGAGCCGCTGGCTGATCTGGTGAACCGGAGCATCAACCAGACGCTGAGCCGGACGGTTCTGACTTCAGGTCTCACATTCCTGACGGTGCTCTCTTTATACCTGTTCGGCGGCGAAGTGCTTCATGGATTTTCATTTGCGCTTGTCGTCGGAATTCTGATCGGCACTTATTCGTCCATTGCCGTGGCAGCGCCGATGTTGGTCGCCTATCAGGAATGGCGCCAGAAAAGAGGCAAGGCGGCGGTTTTACCGGCAGCAAAAAAAGCCAGAGTTTAGGTCAGGGTAACGTTTCCAGATGTAGGCCGAGTGTGATATAGCTTTTTCACTCGGCTTTTTCAACTTCTCTGACCCGCACAAAAAATGCCGGGTAACCGGGAACAAATCAACACCCCTCTGGTGTCAATAGGTGATAACAAGTTTTGCTTGGAAGAGGTAGGCTATGTTTGAAGATGCCTTGATGGAATCGGGCGGCAGGATCAAGACCAAGAGCAAGTACTACACAATCATTGGTTTCGTGCTGAATGGGTCGATCCTCGCTGCGATGATCCTGTTTCCGCTGATTTATCCCGAGGCGTTGCCCAAGGCGATGATGGCAACCCTGCTGGTTGCGCCGCCGCCACCGCCACCACCTCCGCCACCACCTCCGCCGCAGGCCCCTGTCCATGTGCAGAAGGTTGTCTCTGAGCTGATGAACAATCAGCTGACTGCGCCGACCAAAATTCCAAAAGAAATCAAAATGGTCAAGGAAGAAGCCGCCCCAAGCACCGCCGGTGTTGCCGGAATGGAAGGCATGGGGGGAGGCTCCGCAGGCGGAGTGCTCGGTGGCGTGCTGGGCGGTATCGGCAACGGGCCGGCACCAGTCGTAAAAGCCGCGCCTCCGAAGAAAATCGCTGTGTCGTCGGGCGTAATGCAGGGCAACCTGCTGGTCAAGACCATGCCGCAGTATCCGGCCATTGCCAAGGCGGCTAGAATTCAAGGAACTGTTGTGCTTCAGGCAACGATTTCCAAGACTGGCACAATCACAAATCTGCACGTAGTCAGCGGCCCGCCCATGTTGCAGCAGGCGGCCTTGGACGCAGTGCGGTCCTGGCGCTACAAGCCCTATCTGCTCAATGGCGAGCCGGTGGAGGTCGAAACCCAGGTCAACGTGGTCTTCAACCTCGGCGGTTGATGGCGCGTATTTTCATCATCCGGCCCCTGCGGTCTCCGCAGGGGTAAACCGCAGGCAGCCACGCAGGTATTACCCGCAGGTTTTCCTAACGAAGAAAACTCCTCAGGAGGAAAGATCCAAGTGATTCTCGCTCATCTCACCCAAGCTATTCACACCGCACCGCTGGCGTTTTTCCAGGAGCAGACAGTGGGTTTCAGCCCGCTCGATCTCTGGAACAACATGGGCAATCTGGCCAAGGCCGTCGTCATCATCCTGTTCATCATGTCGATCTGGTCACTGGCCGTCATGATTGACCGCTGGCTTTATTTCAGCGCAGCCCGCAAGCAGTCGCGTGAGTTCGCGCCCCGCGTTGCCGGCGCATTGAAGGAAGGCAAGCTGGACGAAGCCGTCAAGGTTGCCGACCGCAACAAGAAATCGCACCTCGCCGAAGTGGTCACCGCCGGCCTGCAGGAGTTCCGCAATTATGGCAGCGGGGGCGCAGTCACCGAGGAGCAGATCGAGTCTTCGAAGCGCGCTCTCGAGCGGGCAGAAGCCATCGTTCACGCGAAGCTGAAGAGAGGCCTGGGCGGCCTGGCCACCATCGGTTCCACGGCCCCGTTTATCGGACTCTTCGGAACGGTCGTCGGTATTCTGAACGCCTTCCGTCAGATCGCGACGCAGAAGACCTCAGGTATCGGCGCAGTCGCCGGTGGTATTTCGGAAGCGCTGGTAACAACCGCGTTCGGTCTGCTGGTCGCCATCCCCGCCGTTATGACGTTCAACTACTTCACCAACAAGGTGGAAGCGTTTGACGTTGAGATGGACAACTCCTCGAGCGAACTGATTGACTACTTCCTCAAGCAGGGCAATCGCCGGTAATGGCAATTGCGCCTGAATAGCGGGAATCTCTTGCGCTTCGGAGTGGGGCTTATGGAAAGCCCCGCTCCAGCGGTTTCTCGATCAGAACGCCCGATCTAACGGGGAGCACTGGAATGGCATTAGTAAAAAGAGACGAAGGCAAAAAGGTCAACTCGAACATCAACGTCACACCGATGGTGGACGTCATGCTGGTGTTGCTGATCATCTTCATGGTCATCACACCCATGTTGCAGAACAAGGTGAATGTCGAGCTGGCGCAGACGGACAATCCGACAGCAATGCCGGATGCCGATCACGAAGATGCGGTGGTTGTCGCGGTTACACGCGACGGCAAGGTCTTCCTGGGGCAGGACCAGGTTTCGCTTGCCGATCTGGGCGCGAAAGTCAGCGACCTGCTGCAGAACAAGACCAACAAGATGGTGTATTTCCGTGCTGATGCGCGCGCACACTATGGGACATTGATGGATGCAATCGATGCTGTGCGCACAACCGGCGTGGAAGAAGTGGGCCTGCTGACCGAGCAGCGGCAGGGCGCAGAAAGCCATCAGCCGCCTCCGGCAGCTGGCGGAGAATAAGGCGCAACGCACTGAAGAAACGAGGAACTGATTTATGGCAATGGGAAGTGGCTCAGGTCCAGGCGGACTGAATGCCGATATCAATGTTACCCCTCTGATCGACGTGCTGCTGGTACTGCTGATCATCTTCATGGTGATCGTTCCGGTTACGCCGAAGGGCCTGGATGCGCTTGTTCCCCAGCCCCCGAAGAATCCGCAACAGCAGCAGCCGAATGACCGCACCATCGTGGTCACAATCAACAGCAGTCCGGGTGGTACGCCCTCCTACAAAATTAATCAGGATGACGTAGCCAAGAATGATCTGCGCAATCGTCTTGATGCAATTTATGCGGCGCGCGCGGAGAAGGTGATGTTCATTAAGGGCGATCCCAACCTGAACTTCACCACCGTGGCCGAGGTTGTGGACATGGCTCACGGCGTAGGCGTCGATCACATCGGCTTGATTACCCCAAAGATTGAGGCGGGCCAGTAGGCTCGCCTTTCTCGATTGTTGCGGTCCTCTCGTCTTTCCGGCACACAGGCCCGTCAAACAGAGACTTGCCTTACGGCAGAAACCAATTACAATCACTGCGCAGAGACTTTTATTGATGCATCCCAATGCTATACGCGGTTAGGAGCAGGAGTAGAATTTCATTTGCCTGAATAAGGCATGCGGAGAAGAATATTGAGAAAGCCTATTCTCGAATATTCCGCAGTTCTGCTTTCGCTGTATGGGGCGTAAGCTGGCGATCATGCGATCAAAGGAGATGAGGGAGAGAATGAATCGAATCGCACGTTTTCCGGTGATGGCGGCCGCGTTCCTGGCGATGCTGACCACGATGACCGGGTGCAACCGCCTCAAGGCACGCGACCAGTTGAATAAGGGAGTGGCCTCCTACAAGAATGCCAAGTACGAAGAGGCAATCGGCCACTTCCAGCAAGCGGTGAATCTCGATCCAAGTTTGCCGATGGCGAAGCTGTATCTGGCCACCGCGTATGCGCAGCAGGTTGTCCCTGACCTGAAGACGCCTGAGAACCTGAAGAACGCGAACATGGCGATCCAGGGTTTCGAATCGGTGCTTGAAAAAGATCCCAAGGACGTCAGCAGTCTCAAGGGTATCGCCGGACTCTATTTCCAGATCGACGAGTTCGACAAAGCCAAGGAGTGGCAGCAAAAGGTGCTTGCCGTGGATCCACAGGACGCGGAAGCGGCCTACACCATCGGCGTGATTGACTGGGGTGTGGCTCACAAAAACGCTGTCCAGGCGCTGACCAATGTCGGCATGCAGGACGCCGGCGACGGCAATCCCAAAATGCCGAAGGACGCTTGCAAAAAGCTTGCCGAACAGAATTCGCCTATTGTGGCTGAGGGTATGCAGTACCTGCAAAAGGCGCTTGATATTCGTCCCACCTACGACGACGCCATGGCCTACATGAACCTGATGTATCGTCAGAAGGCCACGCTGGAATGCGGCAATGATCAGGCCCGCAAGGAAGACATCGATCAGGCCGGACAATGGCGTGATAAAGCTATGGGTACGCGCAAGGCCAACGAAGAGAAGAAGAACAATACGCCAGGCGGTATTGTTCTCGACAACAAAGGCAATGCGAAATAGCAGGTAATTGCTTCCAAGAGAAAGCCTCCGTTCACGCGGAGGCTTTTCCATTTAGAATCCTTTCTTGCCGTGTCAAAGACGCAGAAACGCATCTCTAAAATTCTGATTGCCAATCGCGGAGAGATCGCGCTCCGTATCCTCCGCGCCTGCCGTGAGCTGAGCATCGGCACGGTTGCTGTTTATTCTGACGCTGACCGCGCAGCCTTGCATGTGCTGGAGGCGGATGAAGCCTATCGTCTAGGTCCCGCGCCTGCAACCGAATCCTATCTGCGCGGCGACCTGATTCTGGAAGTCGCGCGCCGCACCGGCGCCGAAGCCATTCATCCCGGCTACGGCTTTCTCTCTGAGAACGCAAACTTTGCCGAAGCCTGTGCAAGCGCCGGCGTCACGTTTATCGGGCCGCCGGCAAGCGCCATGCGCGCTCTCGGCTCAAAAACCCGCGCTCGTCAGGCAGCAGATGCGGCAGGCATGCCGCGCACTCCCGGATCGGTAAAAGGCCTGGCATCTCTTGAGGAGGCCTATGCTGTTGCCGAAGAGATCGGCTATCCAGTCATGCTGAAAGCAGCAGCGGGAGGCGGCGGCAAAGGCATGCGCGCGGTCTTTTCCCAGGCCGACCTCTCCGCCGCATTTTCTGCGGCTGCCAGTGAAGCCGAGCGGGCCTTCGGCTCTGGTGAAGTGTATCTGGAAAAACTCATTGAGCGTCCTCGTCACATAGAAATTCAGGTACTGGCCGACGAGCATGGCAACTGTGTTTCGCTGGGCGAGCGCGAGTGCTCAGTCCAGCGACGCCATCAGAAAGTGATCGAGGAAGCGCCTTCTGCTGTTGTTGACGAAGACCTGCGCAAGCGTATGGGCGAAGCTGCTGTTCGCCTGGCAAAGTCGGCAGGATACACAAACGCGGGCACGGTCGAATTCCTTGTCGATGAGAACAGGAACTTCTACTTCCTCGAAATGAACACGCGCCTCCAGGTGGAGCATCCCGTTACGGAGTTGGTGACAGGCCTCGATCTCGTCCATCTGCAGATACGTATTGCCCAAGGCGAGCCGCTGCCGTTCAGGCAGGAAGACATTCATTTGCGCGGCCACGCTATCGAGTGCCGCGTTTACGCCGAAGACCCGGACAACGGGTTCTTTCCATCACCCGGAAAAATCACGCGGTTGCTGCAGCCCGGCGGCCCGGGGATTCGCGAGGACTCTGGCGTTTACGAAGGCTGGGTGGTGCCGCTCGAATACGATCCGATGCTGTCAAAGCTGATTGCCTTTGCGCCCACGCGCGACGCGGCAATCGCACGGCTGCTGCGCGCATTGGATGAGTACGTAATTGGCGGTATCCGCTCGAATCTCGGACTTTTTCGCCGCATTCTGAGCGATGCTGATTTTAAGGCAGCGCGTATCGATACAGGCTATCTCGACCGCCTGCTGGCCGGGAACGGTACAACAGCCGAAAACGCGGATTATTCTGCAGGCGCTGCGCTCATAGCCGCCGCCCTTTTTGAGAGCATGCGTTCGCCTAACGGGACGACTTCCGATCAGAACAGCACGAAATCCGAGATGAGCAACTGGAAGCAAACGGCACGCCGCGAGGGTCTGCGCGCATGGTGATTCAGCTTGAAATCAACGGTGAGCTGCGGCAGATCGAGCTGACCCGCGCAGACGCCGATGGGCAATATCGCGCAAGCATCGATAGTGGGACGGCACTCGATATTGCAGCCCAAATGCTGCGTCCCGGCGTGCTTTCGCTGCAAATCGAAGGAAAGTCATATCGCTGCGTGCTGGAAGAAAGCCCTGAAGGAACTGCAATTCACCTAGCCGGCAGGCGGCTTCTCTATCGCGTCGATGATCCGCGCTCGCTGAAATCGCGACGCAAACGGCACGGCGGCGCGGAAGGTCCAAAGCCCGTAACCGCGCCCATGCCGGGCCGCGTTGTCCGTGTGCTGGCAAATGTCGGCGATTCGGTCGAGGCGCATCAGGGCATAGTAGTTATCGAGGCAATGAAAATGCAGAATGAATTGAAATCCCCAAAGGCCGGCAGAGTAGTTCAGTTGCGGGTGGAGCCTGGTGGCACTGTAGCTGCGGGTGATGTGCTGGCCGTGGTGGAGTAAAGAACGGGCTTCCTCCAAAGCAACGAAGCTGTAATTCCTAAATTTAATGTCTTTTGATGTATGACGTATTACGTCATATGGAAACTGTTTAATTACGGCCCTTTTACGGGCTCAAATGGCTTTTCATATTTTGCGTGTAAGAGCCATATACTCTATAGTCAAGTTAAGATGCATGGATTGTATTCCAGAGAGCAAGCGCGGCCATCATCAAAGGTCCAGTCATCCTGGGCCCGATGGATCGGTCTGCTGTGTGTTGCTCTTGTGCTGCTGGCTGGATTCATCCAGGTCGCACATACGCATCCCGGACAGGTAGACCACGAAGGCTGCTCGCTCTGCAACACCGCGCATCAGACGGTTCAGTCGGTTGCGCTGGTGACTGTAGCTGTGACTGTCCATCCGGTATGGCGCGCAGCCGCAGAACTGCCTGTACAGCGGCCACGCCAGAAATTTCTGCATAAGTTAGCTAACCGTCCTCCGCCTGTGTCCCTGATCGCTGCCTGATTTTCAGCTTTCAACAGGGCATTCACAAACAGGTTTTTGGAGGTTTTTTATGCGCACGTTTTTACGTGGCATCATTTCCGCTTTCCTTTGGATTTGCGGCGTTGTTCTCTTTTCGGGCGTGCTTCTTGCGCAGTCTACCGGCAACTCAGGCACTATCAGCGGCACCGTCACTGATCCAACCGGTGCTGTAATTCCCGGCGCTACGGTTACGATACACAATCCTGTCAGCCAGTACGAACGTACTTTGAAAACGGACAAGACTGGGCACTTCCAGTTTCCTAATGTTCCGTTCAATCCCTACCACCTAACCGTCACGATGTCCGGATTCAGTGATGCCGCGCAGGATGTAAACGTGAACTCGGTGGTTCCGGTGACGGCGAACATCAGCCTTGCTCTGGGCACAACCGCGAATACCGTGGTCGTGACCGGCGGTGAAGACCTCGTCGAGAATGATTCCACAATGCATACCGACGTAGATCGCGACCTGATCCAGAAGCTGCCGCTCGAAAGTGCGTCATCATCAGTCAGCTCGCTCGTAACGCTTTCGTCGCCGGGTGTTACGTCCGATTCAAATGGCATGTTTCATGGGATGGGCGATCACGCAGAGAACTCCTTTTCCGTGGATGGCCAGCCCATCACCGATCAGCAAAGCAAGACCTTCTCCAACCAGATTCCTTCTGATTCGATTCAGTCGATGGAAGTAATCGATGGCGCTCCGCCCGCAGAGTACGGCGACAAAACAAGTCTTGTCATCAAAGTGACGACGCGCTCCGGACAAGGGATGACCCGGCCCACGGGCAGCATTAATACTTCATACGGCGCATTTGGTACGGCGACGGGTGGTTTCGATCTGGGATATGGAAAAGAGAACTGGGGCAACTTCATTACGGCATCCGGACTCAACACCGGACGTTTTCTTGATCCGCCGGAGTTCAAGGTTTTTCACGCGAAAGGCAACGAGCAGAACATTTTTGACCGCATTGACGACCAGTTTACACAGAACGATTCCATTCACCTGAACCTGAACTACACACGCTCATGGTTCCAGACGCCGAACGCATACGACAACCTGAATGTGCTGGATCAGTTTGGAAACAACGTTGGAGAAACCGACCAGAAATCGCGTATTGAGACCTTCAATATTTCCCCGACATACACCAGATTGCTGAGCAAGACCTCAGTATTCAACCTCGGCGCATTTGTCAGGAAGGATGCTTATAACTATTTCCCCAGCAGCGACCCGCTTGCCGATCTCGGCCCGATTCAATCGGAGTCCATCGGCCAGAGGCGTACATTGCTGAATGCCGGCCTGCATTCGGATATTTCATATGTGCAGGGCATTCACAATTTCAAGGCAGGCGCGATCTATGAGCAGACCATCCTGCGCGAAAACGATTCGCTCGGCATCGTTAATCCGACACTGAACTCGCCTTGCCTAGACCTGAACGGGAGCCCGGTAATTGGGTTTACCGATCCTTCGCAGTGTGCTGCTGCGGGCGATCAGCCGAATCCGAACTTCGATTCCAATCTGTTGCCCTATGATTTGACGCGCAGCGGCGGCCTTTTCGGATTTCATGGGCATACAGATGTAAAGCAATTAGCCATGTATGCCCAGGATCAGATCACCGCCGGCAACTGGCTCTTTAATATCGGCATTCGCGGGGACCTTTACAACGGCCTTACCATCGCGCGTGAAGCACAGCCTCGCGCCGGCATTGCCTACAGCATCAAAAAGACGAACACCGTTCTGCGCGTTTCGTATGGCCGTTCCCTCGAAACGCCATTCAATGAAAATCTTGTTCTCTCCAGTATCGGCTGTTCAGATGTCGTACTTGCTCCATTGCTGAACTGCACGCCCGGAGTTTCAGGGCGTCTCAATCCCGGCTTCCGCAATGAATTCCATGCAGGTATTCAGCAGGCTCTCGGCAAGAACTTTGTTCTGAGCGGCGAATATATCTGGAAGTACACGCACAACGCGTACGACTTCAGCGTGCTCGGCAATACGCCCATCACCTTCCCCATCAACTGGCATAATTCGAAAATTCCGGGCTTCGCACTACGCGCTGAAGTGCCGAATTACCACAACATCAGTGCGTTCGTGGTCATGTCATCGGTGGCGGCGCGTTTCTTTCCTCCGCAGATTGGCGGGGCCGGCGCAACTGTCGGACAGAGCGGCTATCCCTTCCGCATCGATCACGACGAGCGCTTCAACCAGACCACGCACATTCAATATCAGCTGCCCTTTCGCAAGAGCACATGGTTCGGCTTTAACTGGCGCTTCGACAGCGGACAGGTCGCCGGATCAGTACCCTGCTACGGCATTACTGATCCGAATAGTGGCTGCGGCGGCACGTCGATTACGTTACCCAATGGGCAGCCGGGCATCGATCTGAGCGGCTTTACGCCTGACCAGCAGTTCCAGGCGGGACTCACCTGTGACGGAGTGCGCGCTACGCCTTCATCGGGCTTTACACAATGCGATGCAAACGGCCTGACATCGAACCTGGTAAAGATTCCAGCGCCGGGCACGGAGAACGACGACAAAAACCCGCCGCGCATTCAACCGCGCAACCTCTTCGACATGTCAGCCGGCGAAGACAACATCTTTAATGGAGATCGCTATCGCTGGGGAGCGCGTATAACCGCTGTTAACGTGACGAACAAATACGCGCTCTATAACTTCCTCTCGACGTTCAGTGGTACGCATTACGTAACGCCGCGGGCAATCACAGGACAGATTACATTCTCGTTCTAACCCAAATATCGTTATTCTGAGCGCAGCGTAGAATCTCAAAGCATTTACCAGGCTTGAAATTCTTCTGCGCTCAGAACGACGAATTACTCAATAATCTGTTTCGCCCCAGTCCGCCAGCTCGTATAAGCTGCATCGAGCACGCGCTGATTATGCAGGCCATCTTCTCCGGTTGCAAGATACTCACCGCGTCCCTCAACCGCAGCAGAAAACCCATCAATCATGCGCGTATACGCGTCAGCATTTGAGACGCGTTGATGTGCCGCGACTTTGTCCTGCCGATACAGAACCACATCGACAGGATGGTCCACCGTCAACCCGTTCTCGCAGAGAATCACGCCGCTCTCGCCTGTGACTTCGATAAGCGACCGGTAAGAGCCGCGTGTCGTCACCGTAACGGCTCCCATCGCGCCGTTGCCGAACGCCATGCTGACGACGGCGTGCGACTCCACTTCGCCCGATTGCGCGTCCTTGTGCGCCAGAGTGCTGACCTCGGTGATATCTGTATTGAGAATGAAACGCAAACCATCCAGACAATGAATAGCCACATCCCCGATAGGGCCGCCGCAAGCGAGTGATGGATCGTAAATCCACGCGCGCGGGCTTTTCTCCGCGCTGTAGCAAAACTGCGAATGCGCCAGCAAAGGCTGGCCAATGCGGCCCTCAGCAATCCATTCGCGAATCAGCTGCGTGCTCGCGTTGTAGCGCATGTTCTGCGCAACGCCGAAGACCACTCCCGCCGCGCGAGTAGCAAACAGCATTTTTTCAACTTCAGCAGCGTTCATGCCCAGAGGCTTTTCGCACAGCACGGGCTTGCCGTGCTGTGCCGCCAGCAGAACATGCGGCAGATGCAAAGCATCGGGCGAGACGACGAATACAGCATCAATTTCAGGAGAAGCGCAAAGCTCTTCAGCAGAATCAAAGGCATGCGGAATCTTAAATTCGCGCGCATTGGCCCGGGCCTTTGCCGGATCGCGCCGCCATATGCCGGTAACCTGAGATTCGGCAAAGGCAGGCATAAGACGTTTCACAGCATGGTGGCCGAAGCCGAGAATGCCATAGCGGACCATGAGAGATCTCCATTTCTTTTGTGAAATAAATAACCCCATCCGGACTGATGTCTGGATGGGGTATCTGATCTAGTGACTCGTCATTGTGCGCCGTTCTTGAAAATTTCTTCGGCGAAGTAGTTCTCTACGCGGGCTTCATCGCGCAGCATTTCCAGATAAGCATTGCGCAGCAGCTGTGAGCGCGCATCGCGCAGCTGGCTGCGGATCGTCTGCTGCACGCGCGGATCATTCAGCTCGCGTTGTCCGGCAGCCTGTTTATCAATCAGCTTCAGTATCTGATAGCCAACCGTCTTATGCTGATTGTCATAGACGGGCATGATTTCGGTGATCTGTCCCGGCTTGATCTTGTTGATAGCCGCGTAGACCTCAGGGCTGGCACGCAGTTGCGATTCAGGAACGAAGCCCATGTCGCCGCCATTGGAAGCAGTATCCGGGCGCTCGGAGAAGTTCTGCGCCAGCAGTCCGAAGTCCTCGCCGCTTTCAAGCCGATTGTGCAGCGTTTCGATCTTCTTCTTCGCTTCCGCGTCGCTGGTGGCCTTGCTGTTCTGCAGGTTGATCGATTGTTGTTGCGGAGGCAGCGGAATCGAAGTCACCATAATCTGCGCCAAGTGATACATCGGCTCAATCAGGTTGAACTCGGATTTGTGCGCGTTGTAATAGGCCGTGATGTCCGCGTCAGAGATGTTAATCTTCGAGTTGATCTCTTTATTGAGCAGCTTGTCTTCCGTCTTCGAGCGGCGAATCTGGCGCTTCAAGTCATCGAGCGTGAGATGCTTTTCCGCCAGGCGCTTATTGAACTCTTCCTGCGTATAGGGCGCCTTGAATTCATTGACCTGGTTATCCACGTCTTCATCGGTCGCCGTCAGGTTCAGCTTTGCGGCGCGCTCCATCAGGATTTCTTCGTCAATAAGATTGCGAAGAACGTTCAGGCGCACAATGTCGGCCTGTTCCTTAGATGGCTGTTGCTGCGACTCGCCCAGATTGCTCTGGTAAGCCTGCTCCACTTCGGCGCGCATGATTGGCTTGCCGTTCACCGTTGCCATAACATCCGGACCATGCGTGCGGCGGCATCCTGCAACGCCCACAAAGCAAAGAGCGGCAATGCCAACGAAGGTCATTTTATGGGGAATTTTCAACGCCTGATAGATGGAGTTGACGTTCAATAGAGATTGCAATACCTGTCTCCTCGGGAGCGCGCCAGTCGCGCTCGCCAGCTTATCCAGAATAATCTTCGCGTCCATTGCTGAAAAGCAGCCTCTATTTGTCGCCGGGACTTTTCGCCGCGCCTTCCGGATGCGACGTTGAGGCAGGTTCAGCAGGTGGTGTCATGCCTTCAGCCTTCAGGGCCCGATCAATTGCCAGCCATACCTGTGATTCCGGCAACGCCCCTGAGAGCCGCTCGCCATTGATAAACAACGTTGGCGTGCCATCCACTCCGAGCGCATCGCCTTCCTTCATGGAAGCGCGCACGACCGAATCATCCTGCTTCGTCAGACACGCATCGAGCTTCGCTGCATCCAGCTTGCTGCGCTGGCCTTCATCGCGTGCCAGCTTATCTAGCGTTGCTGCTGACTTCACCGGATCGCGCTGCGGACCGCTTATGTCATCGCCATGCGAGTGCAGGTAGTCAACGTAATTCCAGTAAGCGGTCGGATTCTGCGCCGCAAGACAATTTGCGTCGATGGATGCATGCAGTGCCCACGGATGAATCTCAACCAGCGGAAAATCCTTGTAAACAACTTTGATCTGGTCTTTATATCGGTTCAGCGTGTCAGGAAAAAGCTGCGCATGCATGCGCGCGCAGTATGGGCATTCGAGATCATCAAAATTAATAATTGTGACCTTCGCCTGGGGATTGCCGCGCACCGGCCTGCTGTCCGTTGTAATCAGTTCCGATGGGTCCTTGCTGATGTCCCACTTTGAAAGACGTGCCAGCGTATTGCCGTCTTTGGAAAGCAAAAAATTCAGCGTCTGTTTTTTCGTGGGATCAGCAGTGGAGCTGAATGTGATCGGCACAGAGTCAAATCCGGCGATATCGCTCTTGCTCCGCGCCCCTATTTCCACGCGCCAGTCCTGCGGAACGTTAAGCTGTGAGCGCACCAGAATCTCGATGCGTCGGTCGACTTTCGGGCTGATCGGAGAATCCTGCGCCTTGCATCCGGCTGCTAAAAGAACAAGCAGGCAGCCAAAGAAAAAACGGGTTCGAAACAAGAAAACCACCTTTCTCCGGTGGGAGAAATCTATCTTCCGATTATCTCATTTAGGCACGGGCCTGAAAGCGGGCGTAAGTAAATGGCTGTGTCACCCCGTTCGGAGTGTGGTGCATCTCCTCCGCCCTTTCCACCAGACGAAAATGCTCGCCTAATTCCTGCGCCAGCGATTCAGCGCTATAGCGGATCACCTCCAGTCCGCTGCACCGCGACGGTCCGTTCACAGCAAACGTGCCCAGAACCAGATGCCCGCCGGGCCTGATTGCTCGAATCGCCTGCTGAACGTAAGCCGCACGCTGCATTTCCGAAGTAAGAAAATGAAAAGCTGCGCGATCATGCCAGATGTCGTAAGTATGTGCCGGAAGCTCAATCTGTGTAACATCGCCTGCAATCCAGCGGATATGACGGGCCTTTTCGCCAAGCCGCTGTTTTGTTACCTCCAGAGCGGCTTCAGAGATGTCAAGAATGGTCAGATTGTGAAATCCTCTTGCCAGCAGATCATCAACAAGTGTGGATTGCCCTCCCCCAATATCGATGACTGATGCGGAGGGATCGCCACTATGTTCTATAAGCGCCAGAGATCTCTCCAGGTGCGGACGATACCAGCTCACAGCCTCCGGAGCCTTCGCGCGATAAACCGCCTCCCAATGTGCTTTGGTGTTCATTGTTTGTTCAGCCTAAATTTGTCATCCCGACCGGAGTATGAAGTGGGTAGCGGAGAGACCTGCAGTTCACCCGTTCTTCAGAAGATTCGCACCGCGCGCCGCAAGCTCCCTGCCGATCCCACTCCGGCAAGCGTAAAACTGTAGAGATACTGCGTATCGTCGCGCACAGCTCCCAGCGAGTAACGTCTGATCTCGAAGCTCAATCCGCAGCAGTCCCAGTTATACGCTGCCTGTCCCGCGCCGTACTGCAGCTGGCTTTGAACAAAGTCATAGCCGATGCTGCTTCCCATGCTCAGGCCTGTTTTGGTTGCTCCCCCGTAGCTCGCTGAAAACCGCAGCTGGTTGTAATTCGAAGTGATGGCAGGAACCGGCGCAGTCAGCGATGAAGAAGCCCTCGTCGGCGTGGCCGGTGCTTCCGGTGCATTCAGATGGAAATCGCCGATTGTGAAGGAATAATCGCCTCTCCTGTATCCCGCATATACGTTGCTGGCTGTCATTCTTCCCAGCCGAGGATCGTAATCCAGGTCCCATTCGACATCGGTGGCAGAAGAGGTCCGCATCTTCAGCCGCGAGATCACCGGAGAAAATGTGCGCGGCCCGGTCAGGAAAGCGATTCCTGTCAGATCGAGGGTCGTAGCCAGCACATTGCGCGTGCCCGTCGTGACCGCTCCGCCAAAATCATTGTTGAAGAAATATTTCTGCGCCAGTTGCCAGGTAATCCAGTCCACCGTGCCCCCGCCGCAGAGATCATTCGGCCCCAGCGCCTCATCGCCTTTGCAGGGATGAGGATGCAGATGCCGCAGGAAGAGCCGCTGCGTCACCGAGTAGTAAAGCTCGCTTGTGTCGCTGACAATGTCGGCATCGTCAAAGCGCAGAATTGAGTTGAAATTGTCGATGCCGGAAACATAGTGGTACTGGAAATCCGGCTCAATAGTATGCCGCACATCGCCGCCAAACAGATGCACCAGCCATGGCGCAGTGAAATCCCGCTCAATTGCAGGAGACCGCAGATCGATGCCGGCCTCAAAATCTTTTCGGTTCACGCTTGCCTCGCGCACGCTCGGTACAACTCCAAGCGGCGCAGGGTTCTGACTCCTGCCATAGAACGTGTCGCGAACGCCAATCTCTGGTCGAAATGTCCAGCCTTTCGCGGAAAACGGCAGCGCCAGATGCGGATACAGGTCCACGCGCGGAACTCCCCGTGCGCGAAAGGTCGCCGTATTCATATCGTTTGCCGGCTCAGAACGCGACAGCGAAGAAATCGAAGCAGTGCCGCCCCACATCAGCGGCGATTCGCCCAGATATCGGTCTTCAGCTTCAAGCTGCAAGGCAGGCAGGTGCAGGATACGGATTTCCGCATTTGTGGCCGAGTTCTGGAAGCTCTGGTAGCGGTCAAAGCGAAGGCTTTCCGCAAAGCCATTCAGCGCATGGATGCCAAAGAGCTGTGACTTGACTTCAGAGTTAATGGCTAGTGCGTAGCTCTCTTCAAATGCCTGACGGTACGCGTAAGAGCTGAGATATTCCGCATCCACTATCGCCCGTGTATGCGCGCCCCAATCGCGGCGGCCATCGATCAGGATGTCCGTACCCCCCTGATTCAGCGCCTCCGGCAGCCGGTCATACAAAGCGTGATATCGGGCATTGAAGAAATTCTCGCCAAATCCGCGATAGCGGAAGGACGCCATGGGCGAAAAGCCGCGTTTCGAAAAGTATTCCGTCCCAATAGTAAGGTCTGAGTTGCGGCTCAGAGCAAAATAAACTTCCTCGCCGAAAATAAATCCCTTCGTCGTGCTGTTTCCAATGATTGGCAGCAAAATACCGGAGCTGCGTTTCTCCTCCCCAACCGGATGCGTGGCATAGGGCAGATAGAGCAGCGGAATGCCCAGCAGCTCGAAGCGAGTATTGCGCGCGCTCGCCATCTCATTCGCCACGCTGATGTTTTTGGAGAGCAGCCGCCAATCCGGCTTCGGCAGGCGGCAGGATGTCATGGTGCCGTCCAGTACCTGATAGCGCCCAGGGCCCAGCTTGATGACTTCCTTGCCGGTTATGGCAAACGGATTCGGCGAGGTAAAAACCGCCCGGTTATGTGGCCCGGCAGAGACGCCGATGGTCCCTACCACGTCATAAAAATGGGCCGTATCTTCATCCAGATTCATGCGTCCGTGCGTGGCCGTAATATGCTCGTTGTCCGGGCTTCCATCTACGATGAGATGGCCCTCAGCGACCACCTCGCCCGTATCACGGTTGTAGGTAATGGTGTCGGCCTGCACCGTGTAGCTCTTGTAGTAAATGATCACGTTGCCGTTCAGCGTGAAGATGTTGTTCTGCTCGCGCTGGCTATCGGCATGGATCTCCACCGGCACGCCTCCGGGCGGCGCCGGAACCACTTTAGCAACCGGAATCCCAGCCTCCGCGCTGGGGTCATCGGGAAGAGAATCCGTGCCCGCGGACGGAGGAAACTGCTTCGTTACTGCCTGCGGCCATAGCGGTGGATGACACAGGTAGAGCAGCGTGATACATAAAAAGATGCGGGCTCTCATCACGAGGGGCATTTTCAGAATAACAAAGCTCCAGCGAATGATTTAGGAGTTGCCTTACGAGGGAGAAAGCGCCGCTGCTCTGGTGTATGACAACTCGCCGCCGCGCCGCCGTTGCTGATTTCCCAACGGGCGTACTGTACGTGTCTCCGCTGCCTCTGGTCCTCCCAAACACTAGAAAAGGTGCTGCAAAGCACCCAAAAATAAACGGGGAACTCCATTGAGCACATCCACATCAAGCGTGCCATTTGAATCTGCCACCGCCGCCTCCTGGAAAGACGAAGTCAACGCGCGACTGGCTGCGCACCGCACGCGTCGTACCCGCACGCCCGATGGCCAGTCTTCTCTGCCCGGCTTCGAGCCGGCATCCGACAACGCCGCTCCGCGCAAGACGACCGTCGCCGCCCGCGTAGCCGAGCGCTATGCCAAAGCCCCAACCTACAGTGAAATGCTCGCCGCGCAGGCCGCAGCCGCCCGCGCCGCCGAGGCAGCTGCTGAAGCAGCCGCGCAGGCCCATGCCGCCACCCAGGCAATGCTCGCCGGGTTGGAAATAGAAGAGCACGCGCCCGAGCCGGTAGAAATCGAAGCCGCTCCCGAGCCTTACCGTCCGCTGATCACCGAAATCGTCGATCCCTTCGAAGAAGCGACTGTCACCGTGCCACAGCCCCTTCCGGCCAAGCTGATCGAGTTCCCCCGCGAGCTGATCGCCACGCGCAAAGCCCGCCCGCGCCTGGCCGAAGGTCCGCTGCGCGAGGCCACCGCATCTGATGGATCGCAGCTGCGCATCTTTGAGGTCGAGCCTGAGACCATCTCCAAAGAGCCGGTATCAGAGGCCGTTCTGCCCGAGTGGCATTCCATTCGCCTCGATGCCAGGCCACGCGAAGAATTCTACGAAGAACCGGAAACCAAATCCGCTCACACCGTCTTCGATCTGCCGCTGCAGACAGCCTCCATCGGTGACCGCCTCATGGCTGGCATCGTTGATGCCTCACTGGTCATGATCGCTTTCCTGCTCTTTGTGCTGGTCTTCGCCGCCTGCACTGCTCATCCACCCGTGGGTAAAACCGCCCTCATGGGGGCAGCCGGCGCGCTTTTCTGCCTCTTCATGCTTTACCAGTGGCTCTTTTTTTCGTATCTCGATGCAACGCCGGGCATGCGCTACGCCCGAATCGCGCTCTGCACTTTCGATGATGAAAACCCCACACGCAAAGCCATGCGTGTTCGTGTCGGCGCGCTGCTGCTCTCAGCCATGCCGCTGGGCCTCGGCTTCCTATGGATGTTCTTCGACGAAGACCACCTGAGCTGGCACGACCGCATCACTCGGACGTACCAACGCAGCTATCGATAAAATTATTTGTGCGCTTTCAGACCTGAGTTAATTAGGTTCCGCGGGCCTTCGCGGTACTTGGCATCCTTTCCGGTAGCTTTTAATAAGCTGACACATGAGCCGAAGGCCGCCGCCGTAGATATACGAAGGCAATTCCTGCCAGACTAAGAGCCGTCACAGCAGCCCCAAGAATCAGCGGCCTCTTCGGCCTCTCAAACCGAACATCTACCCGATGTGCGCCTGCAGGCGTATCGAATTCCAATAAGCCTGTCGGTCCATGGGACGCAACCACAAGCTGCCCATCCACAAATACATTCCAGAAAGCAAAATAATCCAACCGCAGTTGATACGTGCATCGGCTATTCGAGGCCGTATGGATCTCTCTGTACTCCGGCAGCCACGACGTCACTGTGGCGGAACAGCCATCTTCTGCAGAAGAAATCAGCCCGACATGAGGCTGCTCCTCAGCCGTGCGCAGCGCAACTGCCCCCGTTCCCGCAGGAGTATACTCCAGCATGCCAACGGAACCCGCTTCCAGCGACCCCGCATACTCATGCATTGGCGGAAATGGCCCGTGTGTGTGTACCCACGCCCGGTACGACAACAAAGGAAGCACAGCAAACACTCCGTACAACGCAAACACAAATACGCGCAGCCTTCGGGCAGAAGGAAGTGCAAGGACTGCCAGCGGCAGAGCAATCGCCAGAAAAATCTGAAACCGAAATGGAAATCCGACAATCCGCAATTCCGGCAGATGGTCCCAGAGATAGCGCGTGAAAGGAAGCTGAAAGAAAAAGGCAATCAGTCCCAAATAAATCAGAATCCGAATACCATCCCGCTGCTCCGAACCTTGCCGCAGGCGAAATAGACAAAAAATCAGAACCGCTACCGAAATCGTTGCCAGCGCCGAAAGAGTCTCATCAAGAAACACCGAAGAGGTGTGAGCAAACAGATAACGAAAATCGTAAGCAAGGTACGACGTTGATCCAATCCGCTGTCTTGCCAGAAACGCCGGCAGCAGATACCACGCGCTCAGCAGCAGAGCCAGCGCCTGTGCCGCCAGATACAGCAAAAAACCACCAGCCCTCCGCTTCCATGCAAGATAAATACAGGCCCCAAGAAACAGTGTGTACGCAATATCCACCGCAGCGGGAATATCCGTCCACCAGCTCAGTGCCAGGCTTACCGACAGCCCGAAAAGTGCTCCGAGCTTCTCCTCCAGCAAGACGTTAAGAAAGAAAAAGCAGATCACCGGCAGGAAAGCATCCGTCAGCAACTCTGCCATCGCAAAATGCTTGGCCGCGCTGATCAGCAGGTAATAGCTCAGACAGTAAAGCGCCGCCGCCTTCAGCCGTTCCCGCTCCGGCAGGAATAATCCGCTGAGCAGGTACATCGAAAATCCGGCGAGACAGAACGTCAGCCAGGTAAAAGCCGCGGGAACAATCTTAAGCGGCAGCAGAAGGGTAAGCAGCGATCCAAACCACACCGACACTGGCGGATAGAAATAAAACCGCGGCTCACCCAGCCCGAAATTCGCCCGCGCTGTCCACCCCGGATACAACACACCACTCTTCCACGCGGCCGAATAATCCAGCCACGACGAAAGGTGATATCTGTAATCAATCCCCGAATAGCCATAGATGGCAAAGCAAACGATGGAAACCAAAGAACAGGCAGCAATTACAGCGCTAAGTTTCAGTTTCAAACGGTTTGCCTTTTGAACGGATATGCGCTGCGATTTCGCTTAAACTTTCGCCGTCTGCTCGGCCGCCGTTCCAGCCCCGATGATGCTGATCGCCGGGTCTTCGGGCAGGAGTTCGAGCGTATAACTCTGCAGCGGACTCATCTTCACCATCTCGTAAAGATAATGTTTCAGCCGGGTAATATCCAGCCGTGAAATATCGCGCCCGGTGAAATAAAACTTGCCCGGGCCCTCCAGATGAATCTGCGTCGCCGTGGCCGCTGCCAGGGCGCGATGGTAGCGCTCGACAAATTCCAGACAGCGTTTGTCGCCCTTTTTCGCCAATGCAAAGACCTCATCCGGTTCCAGATCGAGAAAGCGCAGCCGCATGGCCCGGTGGCCCATAATGCCTTCCAGGTGCCCGCGTCCGCCACAGCCGCAATAATTCTCCTTCGGGTCAAGCGAGACAATCGTGTGCCCGCCTTCCCACGGTCCTTCCGCATATGGATACCGCCCGAATCCAATGCCATTGCCAATGGTCCACACGCGGATCAGCCGGTCCAGCTGACCGCGCGTCGCTGCCAGCCCGGCAGCAGCAGCATCTGCGTCATTAAAAACGCTGACGCGGTTATCGATCCCACGCGCCTTTAATCCCGTCTGCACAGCCTCAACCACCCGCGCGCCTTTGAGCTGCGGCAGATTCGGCGAGTCCTCGACGATGCCGTTACGAACAATACCCGGCATGGCCACGCCGATGGCATCGACAGTGGTTCCATCAGGAACAAGGGCCCTGATCTCATCGCAGATGGTTTCGCAAAGTGCATCGGCCGGAACATCGATCAGTCCGCTCGACTCATCCATGTTTTCCGGGAATCTGCGCGTATCGCCCGTAATCTTGTGATCTTCCACGAAGCCCGACCGGATGGCTTCCGTCATCACAACCCCGATGGTCTTTGCCATGTTGCCCTCGTTCCACTCTCCGCGCTATTCAAATCGAGCCAGGCGGTTGACCCCGTTAAAGGCCGCCGCCTTGTAGCACTCAGCCAGCGTGGGATAGTTAAACACCGAATCGATAAAGTAATCTACTTTGCCGTTCAAAGCCATCACGGCCTGCCCAATGTGCACCAGCTCCGCCGCACCCTCGCCAATAATGTGCACGCCAAGAATCTCGCGCGTCTCGCGATGAAAGATCAGCTTCAGCCGCCCTGTCGTGTCGCCGCGAATCTGCCCGCGCGCAATCTCGCGGTAATAGGCCACGCCCACCTCGTACGGAACGTCTTCCTCGGTAAGCTGCTCCTCCGTCTTGCCGATGAATGAAATCTCCGGAATCGTATAAATGCCATAAGGATAGAAGCCCGGATTCGACTGCTCATTCTCATCGCCATAAGCCCGCGCCACTGCAATCCGTCCCTGCTCCATAGAAACGGATGCCAGGCTCGGAAACCCGATCACATCCCCCACAGCAAAGATATGCGGCACCTTCGTTCGAAAATCCTGGTCCACAGGAATACGCCCGCGCGAATCAGCCTCAATGCCCGCCGCTCCCAGATTCAGTTCATCGATGTTCCCCTGCCGTCCAACCGCATACAGCAGCGCATCGCCGGAGATGCGTTTTTTGCTCTCCAGATTTGCAACCACACCGCCGCCCGCTCCTTCTTCTACACTCTCCACTTCTTCAGCCAGACGCATCGTGACCCGGCTGTCACGCAGGTGATAACTGAGAGCTTCCACAATCTCCTGGTCGGCAAATTCAAGCAGCTTGGGCCTTTTCTCCACCAGCGTCACGCGGACACCCAGCGCGGCAAACATGCAGGTGTACTCCACCCCAATCACGCCGCCGCCAACAACAATCAGCGTCTTCGGCAGTTCCGGTAAGTCAAGCACCTGATCGCTATTGATAATGGTCTTGCCGTTGATGGGAACCTTCGGACTGCTCGCCGGCTTTGTGCCCACGCCGATAACGATATTTTCCGCACGGAAAGTATTTGTGCCGCGCGCGCCATCCACCTTGATCGTATTCGGATCAACAAAGCTGGCAACTCCATTCAGCACATCCACACCATTGCGCGAGAGCTGCGCCTCCGTCACATCAATTTCTGTCTTGATCACGTGCTGCACGCGGAAGGCAAGATCAGACATCGTGATCTTCTCCTTCACGCGGTAGTTCATGCCATAAATCGACCGATACGTGTACCCGGAAAGATGCAGCACCGCTTCGCGCATCGTCTTGCTGGGGATGGTGCCGGTATTGATGCAGACCCCGCCTACCACGCTGCGCATCTCCACCAGCGCAACGCGCTTGCCTTTCTTGACCGCGGAAACTGCAGCGCGTTGTCCGGAAGGGCCAGAGCCGATAACGAGCAAATCGAATGTGTCCATGAGGGAGTCCGCGGTGTTCAGGATTTCGTGAAAATTATTAGATGCAACAGACTACTGTAACTCCAATATCGTCAACTTTGTGCAAATGCACAGCCGATTATGCTGCGTAATACGGTTTGCCCCTTCATTTCGGAAAATTATCTGTTCAAGCTTTGAGCAAGCAGTAGTAATTGTTCCCGATCCCCATCCACTAAGAATCATTCGAATCCTGCGTAGCGCGCTGGATATTCTGCATCATCCGGGACCTCTCAGGAAACTCGTTTTATGAGCGGATTCTGCCGATGAGCCCCTCTTTGCTCAGGTTTGTGACCTGCACACGAACAATATGGTTTGCCGGTAGAGCTGTTTCTACTTCCATTTTGATGAAATTATCCGATAGCGCCGGGGTGGTTCCCGCGACGTTTCCTCTGAGCGTGACCACGCTCAATTCCTGTCCGAGAAAACTCCGCCGGAAAGCCTCATTTTTCTGCGAAGCCAACGCTCGTAGCGCCTTCATGCGTTCCTGAACCGCCGAAGCAGGGACAGGCTGCACGCGATGCAGTTCCGCAGCCGGCGTCCCCGGACGCGCCGAGAAGGGAAATAGATGCAGATAAGTAAACGGCTGCGCCGCAATGAAATCGTAACTCTCCTGAAACAGGGCATCCGTTTCGCCGGGAAAACCAACCATCACATCCGCGCCAATCGCACCATCCGGAATCAGCCGGCGAATCGCCGCAAGCTTCTCCGCATAGTGCCACGGCCGGTATCGCCGGTACATCCACCGCAGAATCGTATCCGAACCCGACTGCAGCGGCAGATGCGCATGCCGCGCCATTCGCCCTTCACGCGTCGTGAATAGCCCCAGCAGCTCCGGCGTCCAGTCCATCGGCTCAATCGAGCTGAGTCGTAACCGCGGCAGCTCAGTCTTTTCAAGAATCGCGGCAACCAGATCAACAAACCGCATGGCCGGATGCAAATCGCGTCCCCAACGTCCCAGATTGATCCCCGACAGCACCAGCTCCTGTCCTCCGCCTTCCACAAAGCGCTGGACCGACGATATGCATGCCTCCAGAGGAACAGACCGGCTTGGCCCACGCGTCTCCGGAATGATGCAGAAGGAGCAGCGGTTCGCGCAGCCGTCCTGCACTTTCAGATTGGGTCGGGTCTGGTCAGCGTCTTCGGCAAACGGCAGAGTCGCCAGATCGGCATGCGCGAAATTCTCATCCACAAATACCGGAACGCTGTTTACCAGCTTTGCCAACGGAACAAACGTCGACGGCTCAACAATACTCGACGCAACAAGAGATTTATGGCTGTTGCCGATAACGGCAGTCACACCTTTTAACGCCACCAGTTCATCCGGCGCCCGCTGCGCATAGCATCCGGTGACAACAATTTGTGCCTCAGGATTGGTGCGATGCACGCGACGGATAAATGCGCGGGCGCCACTATCAGCGTCTGTAGTAACGCTACAGGTATTGACAATCACCACATTTGCGCTGGAAAAGTCTATGGCAGGATGCAAACCACGTCGCCGGAGGTCCGAAGCAATCGCCTCTCCATCCGACCGGCTGGCGCGGCATCCGAAGTTCTCGACATGATATTCTGCCACGTTGTTTAGTGTAACAATGATGATTCACGACCCCAGAGGTTCTGGAACGCAGTTTGCAACACGCTGAACCGGAATCAAAGTTTCTTTTCAGAAGTACGGTGGAGAAAGTCAGGAGCTCGATATGAAGCGGCGTATTTTACTGGTAGATGATGAATTGGCAATTCTGCTGACGCTCAAAGCTGTGTTGGAGATCAACGGGTTCGAAGTGGAAACAGCCGCTTCGGCCCGGGAAGCAAAATCAAAAATCAAAAGCGGCCCGTATCATATGGTCATCACCGACATGCGTATGGAAAGCGAAAAAGCCGGCCTGGAGGTCGTGCAGGCAGCTAAGAAAGCCCCTTACCAGCCTGCCATCGCTATGCTCACAGCCTTTCCTCTTCCCGGTGATGAATGGCAGGAACAAGGCGCAGACGAGATGTTGGTGAAGCCCATGAACACGCAGGACCTGCTTGTGCAGATCGAGGCCCTGCTGGTCACGCATGAAGACAAAAAGCGCCGCGCCCAAAAAAAGGAACCGGAACTGGTAGGCGCAGAGAAGAAGATTGCGCCGCGCCACAAAGCTGTAGCCATCAGCTAGGATCCGGCAAATCTGATTTCTGGTTATAAGTGAGCCGGTGGCTGCTGAGCGGCAGCCGGCACAATACGCTTTCTCTGGAAGCACTCCCGGCACAGCACTGGCCGGCCCTGCGTCGGTTTGAATGGAACCGTGGTCTCATGGCCGCATTCCGAGCAGGTTGTGCGCGTTTCCGCGCGCACCGCCGATCCGCCCGCCGCGCGCTTTGCCTTGCACAGCTTGCAGCGTTTGGGATCGTTCCTGAATTGCTTGTCATGAAAGAAAAGCTGTTCCCCGGCGGTGAATACAAATTCATTCCCGCAATCCACACATTTGAGAATCTTGTCGACGAACTCCATACCCGTTCCCCAGCCGGGCTGCAAAGGGACCGCAGACCGGCTCAGAGCCCTTGATTCACTGCATAGTGAACGGAGGCTGCTGATCGTAGCGAACTTCTTTTGGTGAACTTCTAAAAGACGGTATTGCGAAAGGGGCCCAGCCGCGGTGAGGGGCGGCGAATATCGGTTCTTTAAGTGAACCGGTATGACATGCCGAGAGGCACGCCGAAGAAAATGCGTACTGCCTCTTTGTAACTCAGCCCCGCAACTATAACACTGCGGGGCTGTGAATGCATTATCTGGTTGGAAGTATATTAATCCTGCTCTTTACGAGCCTTTTTGCGATTCCGCTTGCGCGCCAGCGCCTCTTTCACGCGGCGCTTTTCGCCCGGCTTCAGGTAAAAGGAGTGACGCTTCACTTCCTTGATGATGTCCTCCTGCTGTACTTTCCGCTTAAAGCGGCGCAGCGCATTTTCGAGCGGTTCGCCTTCCTGCACACGAACTTCTGCCAACTGAACTACACCTCCAAACCGGCCCATCAGGGCCTGTATAGGATATCAGGATTTGCGGCTTCGTCTCTCAGAATTAAACATTGGCCGGGTCATTTCACTATATTGGCCCTAAGTTGCTGAGCAAGAAGCGATTTACAAGGAAATATTTTCGGCGGGATAAATCCGTCAAATCGGCTGGAGAACAGCTTACAAGGAGTTCAGGTAACACAGAGTCTGCGGATTGAATGAGTTCGTTTCTCTCAATTGGTTTTAAGCCAACTTGACAGGCTCCCGCTCCGGCTTAGTAAAGTGGGTTGTCCGAAAATGGTAGCGATTCCATAGCCGTAAATAAGCCTTAAAAGACGGAGCCAGGCATGTCATTTTCCTCAAAAGGCCTTTGGGCCGCTCTAGCAGGAGCGGCACTGGTATCAGGTGCTGCCGCACAAACGATGAAAGCGCCCGACATCACAAAACAGCCAACGCTGTACGTGGTCCCGTATGCGCACCTCGATACCCAGTGGCGATGGGATTTCCAGCAGACGATCAGCGAATACCTGTTGAAGACGATGCGGGTGAACTTCGACTACATCGGAAAATATCCACACTACGTTTTTAACTGGACCGGCGCGAATCGCTATCGGCTGATGAAGGAATACTATCCAAACGACTACGCGAAGATGAAGCAGTACATTGCCGCCGGCAACTGGTATCCGGCCGGCTCTTCCATGGAAGAAGGCGATGTCAATCTGCCGAGCGCAGAATCGATCTTCCGGCAGGTTTTGTACGGCAATACATATTTTCGCAACGAATTTGGCAAGGCCAGCGCAGAATACATGCTGCCGGACTGCTTCGGGTTTCCGGCCTCGCTGCCGACAATTCTCGCGCATGCCGGCGTGAAAGGCTTCTCAACGCAGAAGCTCAGCGCGGCCTGGCAGCCTGCGCCCCAGGTTGGTGGTCCCGATTCTCCGGAGCAGACCCCCGAAGGCATTCCCTTTAATGTAGGCGTCTGGGAAGGACCTGATGGCGAAACCGTTCTGGCTGCGCTCAATCCAGGAAGCTATGGCAGCCGCATTCGCTATGATCTCAGCAAAACGCCTCCGCCTCAATCGCCCGCTGATTTGAATCCGGGACCGGGTCGCCGTCCAATGCCGCCGGAAACCGATTGGGTAAAGCGCATTGACATCGACGGCAAAGCCACGGGCGTCTTCGCCGATTACCACTACATAGGAACGGGCGATATCGGCGGCGCAGTCGATGAAGAATCCGTGAAGCTGCTCGAAGCGATGGCAACGCAAGGCGAAGCGGTTCCTCCTTCTTCCGAAAATTCCCCTCAATCCAACAGCGGCGCGCCTGTTCGCATGGGAGACGGCCCGGTACGCGTCGTTTCCGCAACTGCGGACCAGATGTTCCTCGACATCAAGCCGGACATGGCCGCCAAAATGCCGCGATATAAAGGCGATCTCGAACTGATCAACCACTCCGCAGGCTCACTGACATCGCAGGCATACCACAAGCGCTGGAACCGCGAAAACGAGCTTCTTGCCGACGCTGCAGAAAAAGCATCTGTCGCAGCAGCCTGGATGGGTGGCCGGCCTTATCCGCAAAAGCGGCTGAATGATGCCTGGACGCTGGTGATGGGCGGCCAGTTCCATGACACGGGCGCCGGCACCGCTACACCTCGCTCTTACGAATTTGCGCAGAACGACGATGTCATCGCTCTGAACCAATTCGCCTCAGTCCTGACGAGCGCAACCGAATCGATTGCATCCGGCCTCAATACCGAGGTCACGGGAGTGCCGGTTGTCGTTTACAATCCGTTGAACATTGACCGTGAAGATGTGGTCGAAGCAGCCGTTTCGCTTCCGGGCCAGCAGCCCAATGCTGTCCGCGTGACTGGTCCGGATGGAAAAGATGTTCCTGCGCAGGTGGAAAACGGCAAGGTTCTTTTCCTTGCAAAGACCCCATCCGTTGGATATTCGGTTTACGACGTTCGCGCGGGAAAGTCCTCTGAACAGGCAGCTGAGTTGAAAGTCACGGAATCCTCACTCGAGAATGCCCGCTATAAAGTCGAGCTGAATCAGGACGGTGACGTATCCAGCATCTTCGACAAGAAGCTCAAAAAAGAGCTGCTCTCTTCGCCCATCCGGCTGGCCATTTCAAACGATGCGCCGCGCCAGTGGCCTGCATGGAATATGGACTTCGATCAGGAACAGGCTCCGCCGCGCTCCTATGTAAGTGGCCCGGCAAAGGTCCGGATCGTTGAACATGGCCCGGTTCGCGTAGCTATCGAGATCACGCGCGAAGCCGAGGGATCGAAATTCGTCCAGACGGTCCGCCTTTCTGCGGGAGAGGCCGGAAACCGAGTGGAATTCAGCAATTCCATCGACTGGAAATCACTTTCTGCAAATCTCAAGGCCGTCTTCCCGCTTTCAGCCCGCAACAAGATGGCCACATACAACTGGGAAGTCGGAACCATCCAGCGACCGAATGCATACGATCGCCAGTTTGAAGTGGCTTCGCACCACTGGATCGATCTCACGGACGATAGCGGCTCTTATGGAGCAACGATCCTGACCGGCCCTAAGAACGGCTCGGACAAACGCGACGATCACACGATTCGATTGACGCTGCTGCGCTCTCCCGGGTTCGCGCCGGGAGATCAGAGACGCGCATACTCCGATCAGCTCAATCAGGACTGGGGGCATCATGAAATTCTCTTCGGCATTGCCGGGCACGCGAATGACTGGCGGCAGGCGCAGACAGACTGGCAGGCATACCAGCTGAGTTCGCCCCTTATTGCTTTTGAGACGACGAAGCATAACGGGATGCTGGGCCGCAACTTCTCCCTGGTGACCGTCAGCAATCCTCGTATCCGCATACTCGCTCTTAAGAAAGCAGAGATGAGCGACGAAGTCATTCTGCGCATGGTGGAATTGGACGGTAAGCCCGCCGACAACGTCCGGGTAAAATTCGCCGGCCCAATTGCGGCAGCGCGTGCCGTCAATGGCCAGGAATTGCCTCTCGGCTCTGCGAATGTGGTCGAAGGCGCACTCCAAACATCGTTCCACGCGTATCAGCCGGAGACCTTCGCACTGAAACTCGGCGCTGCTCCTGCACATCTCAACAGCGTCACTTCCCAGCCGGTTGACTTGAAGTACGATTTGGCCACTGCCAGCGAAGACGATAGGAAATCTACAACCGGCTTCGATGGCAAGGGCGACGCGCTTCCCGCCGAGATGCTGCCCACAGAACTGGCTCTCAATGGAGTGCAGTTCAAACTGGCTCCTGCAGGAACATCGAAGCCGAATGCAATCGTTGCGCGTGGTCAGACAATTCAGTTGCCTTCCGGCAATTTCAACAAGCTCTACATCATTGCTGCTTCAGATGACGGCGATCAGAAAGCCACCTTCAAAGTTGCCGATAAACCATTCGAATTAACAGTCGAAAACTGGGGCGGATTCATCGGCCAATGGGACACGCGTCTATGGAAATCCGCTCCGGATACCGTAACTGTCCGGCAGTTTGGCAACAACGGCGCCACCAAAGAAGTTCCGCTACGCAAAAACTGGGCCGTATCAGCAAACCATGCCGCGTGGGACCTGAGCGACCGGGGCTCGCCGTACTGGGCCCCCCGATATCCGGAAGACTACATCGGACTCCGCCCGGGTTACATCAAACGCGCCACCCTCGCATGGTACGCCTCACATCACCACACACCGGACGGCCTCAACGAGCCGTATGAATACAGCTACCTTTTTGCCTACGGAATCCCGTTGTCGCCACACGCAAGCACGCTCACGTTGCCGGCCAATGACAAGATCCGAATACTAGCTGTTTCCGTGGCACACGAAAATGCTGAAACGAAGCCGGTCCAGCCGCTCTATGACACGTTAGGCAAATGAAGAAGCAGTATATTGGGAGATAATTCACCCTGCTTTTGATCTGGTGCCGAAGAAGGGATTAGCCAAGCCCAATTCCGCAACTCTATGCAATCAGATGGCTTATTCAGTTTTGCCCAATAACCATGCGGGTGATAGTCACTTTGTGCGTTGACGCTTGCATGAGGTGACCCTGATCAATGTACTCCAAATCCAGGCGAAATGTTAGCCGGTAGGCGAATCCGGCAGCAACAGCATGAACGGCGCGTTCACCACTCCTCAAAATCTGCTCATCTCTGACTACAAATTTAGCTTTCACCTCCTGAATCGGTACTTCTTTTTAGGGGGGATTTTATGACAGTGATCGAGCAGTTGACGGTGATGCGTGGTCTAATCCACGCCCAAAAGGCAGCAATGCTTCTTGGAACATACAAGGACAAGCTTTATAGAAAAGCGAAGGCTGGTGAAATTCCGCATTACCGCGTGCTCGGCAGATTGAAGCTGGATCCAGCAATTCTGGCGCGCTGGCTGGAAGGACGGCACGTCGGAATGACTGTGAATGAGAGGCTAAGGCTCGAATGCGGTCTGATTGACGTTAAAAAGACGGCCTTGTTCCTGGGGATGCATGAGGACAAGCTGTACAAGAAGGCAAAGGCAGGCGAGATTCCGCACTACTGCGTCCTCGGTAGGGTGAAATTCGACCCGGTAATTTTGGCGCAATGGTTGGAAGATAGAAAGATTGGATGCTCGTCACTTCTTAACGGTTCATTCTGACAAGAAACTGCTCAGCGGGTGAATTGACGACTGAGCGTATTGAACAATTCCCGATGTGTCTGGCGAATTAATCTTTAATAGGCAAGACGCTGATGCAGGTTGACCGCATCGGCAAGCGATCTGCTTAAGTGGGAGGTGTCATCGATCAGGATGACATCGAAATCTGTCGTAAGACTGGCTGAGTCTGCCATCAATCGCTGGAAGGCGTGCCGATCCATTCCCGTGCCTGAAATGGCAGCATCCTTATAGATCCGAACTTCCAGCCATCCTTCCCTGGCTGCATACTCCCGGCACGTACGCTTCTGATCCTCAATCGAATCAGGGGACTGAAGATCAGGGGAATATCGGGCATAGATGACAAATCTAATCACAAAGGAACTCCTCGACCGGATCAGGCTCGTGCACATTGACGATTCCGTTGCACCAACGAGCCTCCAGTGCGAGATCATCGTCCCATATCTCCACCGACGGCCACCGTCACGTCTGCTCGTGCAGGAGCCGAAGCAGATCGCCGAACGTGCGATCCGCGCATTCGCTTCCAAAACACGAGAATCCGATTGAGTTGGGGCGCAGAATGATCGAGGTGTGGCCTCTGCCTACGTTCTGGTCGCGATGAGGAGCACCCTTGAAGGGGCAGGACGCGAGCGCGAAGAAGATCTTCTCGTCCTGCTGGCTGACATGGTCGAGATGGAGTTGGTCCGGGTACTCCTCGATCAGATCATAGACGCCATCCTCGTCGATGGCGAGGGTGCTGCTGCTCTGAGTGCGGGTCACGTCGTAGTCGGTCTTCAAGCCCCCTTCGCGGGCCAAGCGCCAAACCTTGCCTGCCATTACCGGCTGCCAGTCCTTGGGATATTCGATCACGGATGACCGGCGCTGAGCCTTGCTATTGATGGTGTAGGGCATACGGGAGATTCGCGCCGGGTTACTCACGACGGTATCGATTTTGCACGCCCCGTTGAACTTATGGGCAAGCGCTTTGAGGGCGAATCGCAGGGCATCGTCGTCAGCGGAGCAGCCATCGCCCGGTAGAGGAGATGGATGCCGTTGCCCGAGTCGAGCACCGCGATCGGCTCGCTCCAGCCGCGCTCACAAAGATATGCTCGGACCTCGGCGGCAGTCGTGGCTGTGGCGGCGCGTTGCTCGGGAGTGGCCGCGTCGATGTCGCGTACCGGGTCTACATCGATAAGGTAGTTCCGGCGGCAGGCAATGTCCTGGTCCTTCGCAGTAAAGAAGGCGTGCTTATAAGGTTCGTCTTTCGACGTCCGCCGGGCATAGGTGCTGTCGGGACGCACCGGATTGAGTGTGTAATAGACGTTCGCGCCCTCAGCCTCGATCCGGTACGCAGCCCGCGCTGCAAGGTGGAAATCGTCCGTGAGCAGCCGGGCCGGGGAGCGCTTCCCCATGCCCTTCTTGTCGGGATACAGGCCCCGAATCTCAATCAAGTCGCCGTCGTGGTGGAGGCGACGGAGGAAGGTGTAGATGCCGTGGATCTACTGCTGTTTGGTCATTGGATGATTCCTTTCTTGTTGTAAGGGGGTGTCGTCGTCGAGATCGGAAGTGTCGTCTTCGAGCGGCATCCGTTCCTCCCGGCGATACCCGTTTAGCTTGGAGACCGACCGCCTGGTCGCAGCGGTGTACATGTCCGCATACATGGTCTCGCAGCGGTCGAGTTCTTCCGCGTTGGGGGTGGAAAACGTAGTCATTACCGTTCTTAGTTCTCGGATTGCCAAATCCAATCACTTCGAGGGCTGACTTGTTCTTGGCGACGTGTATGCCGAAGGCTGATGGTGAACGGTACGTCAGGACTTGATCCGTGTCTTCGTAGATGGCCTGCAATTCGGAGAACAATGTTGCCGGTGACACCTGCCGCCCTGCATTGCCACCCTTGCCGAGCCACAGGCGGCAGGCGAAGACGAGGGGGTTACTCTCTGTCACTGACCGCTCGTATTGCCGCATGTAGGCGGACCAAATGGCCCGTGTTGCAGCGCTCGTGCCTTCGTAGTCGGCGCACCGCAGCGTGAACGCCTCGTACTCGCCCATTTGCGACTGAAATTCGTAGTCCTCGTCGCCTGCACATTGGTGCGCGCGCAGGATATTTTGGGCGCGGAGGATGTACTCGGCGAGGATGCGATCGCGCTGCGCAAGGACGGCGCGGATGAGCTTCGCTTTATCAACGGTCTTCTTTTGCTGTGAAGGAGCAACATCAAGCACAATCATGCGACGCATCACGTCTGACCTGGTGAATGGGTTGATCCTAGCGGTCAAGCCAACATGGTTGCGAAGTTGGAAGGTCGCGAGAGTATTTGTCTCGTAGAGGCGCGCGAGGTCAACCTCCGCTCCGGTGGAGAGATTGCAGATGAAGTTGTCGTAGTCGCGGGCTTGCACTTCATCGATGTTGTCGTAGATCAAAAGTGAGCGGTTCGTGGCTGAAGCTGTCAGGTCACGGTCCTTCTTTGGGAGGGCTGTTGCCTCAATATACCGTCCGTGCCACGCGGCGATCAGTAACTCCAGAGGAGTTGACTTACCCGAGTTCTGCGGACCGGTGTTGACGAGGATCGGCCACAATGTGTACTCGGATGCGGCGACCGGAAACAACAGCCACGAAATGAACATCTGGTGCGCCTGCTCAGGGCGAAACACGGACTCTTGCGACCAGCGCGTCGTCAGCAGGTCGGTCATCGGAAGGCCCGGCAAGAGGCGCGTGCACGTATTGCCTACCTGCGGATGCAGATCGTCGATATGAGGTTGGAGTGTGGCAAGGGAGGGCCAGTCAGGAAGATCGTTAGCGATCAGGATGACCCCATCGGTGCCCAGGTCGACCTCCTCGATGGTGTCTGCTGTGATCTTGAGCATCGTGGCGCGAGAATGGCGAATATAGGTCGCCGTGTCTCCCATAAAGGCGAAACGATGCAGCGTGCGCTCCGATGCTACGTCGCCAATGGCGCGAAGATTGCGAGTAACAATCTCCGTGTGCTTCTGACCGGCGAGCAGCCCCATCTCGCGCAAGATGCGGAAGAGTTCCGGGGTGGCGGAGTCGAGCCGAATCAACTCATGGGCGACGCGGTCGAAGTAATAAGGGTATGCGGCACGAAAAAATTCTCCACGTGCGAGCAGAAAATCCGTTACCGTCTTCACGATGTCCTGTTCCACACTGTGGGCAGGACGACGGATTGTTTTACCGTCTCTGATCTCCACTCCCTCGCGAAGCACGTTGAGGAAGAGGGCGTGATCGGCATAGGTCTTTGGCTGTGGTTCTTGCATCATCGCCACCTATTTCTGGATGTGCGGCGCGACCGCATACAGCGAGATCGCGCCACCGTTGGTGGTGCGGACCAGGTAGCCGCGCACCAGGAGCTTGCGTGTCACCTTGATCAGGGTGCTAGGCGTCGAGCCAGTTACTTCGGACAGGTGACCGATCGTCATCGGCGTCGTCGAAGCGACGAGGGCGAGCAGACACAGGCGGCTGGTGGCGGGTACGAGGTGGATGATCTGCGAGAGCTTCAGCGTCGGAGTCGGTGTAGGCGTCATAATTGAGTCCTCATTGGTTAATACAAAAAAGGACCTTCAATCGGTAATTAGTGCGGAAAATGTTTCTCACCGAGGGCTGTGGGTCAGAAGCTTGATCACAGTAGAAAATGTGGAATTCCTGCCAAGTTTTGCACGGAGAATCACATGAGAGTCGAGTACTGCATTGTTGCGGAGGGTATGCGGAGAGAGGATCTTGCGGAAACCCAATGCCTATGCGTATCCGCGTAGAGTGCGTAGGGTGCGGAAGCAACTATGAAGAATGTCACACCTGTGAATACATATATGCGCATGTAGGGGGCGTTTTTCCTTACGCACGCCCCGCACTCCCCGCGAGCCCAATAATGACGGCAGTTTCAGCGTTTACGCATCCTCCGCAGATGCTTCAGCGTACCCTCCGCGCATTGGTAGCTTTCGCCCGCAAATGAGTCCTTGCCATTTGACTACTGAGTAGTCAATACACGGATGAAGGGCTAAAGGCAGTTTATTGGTCTGACGTTTCTACTGATCTTGTCCCGTACCATTCCGACTCGGGCCGATCGTTACTAAGATGTCTCTACGGTCCGACAGAGCGTTTGCCAAGCAAGCTAATTTCACAAGAAACTTTCAATGAAACATCCCCGATTCGCCACCCTACTGAGCAGAGTCTAGTAGGGCTCGTTCTTGGCGAATGCCACGAATGAAATTGTGACTGTCGGGGAGGAAATCAACTATGAAGCGCCAGCGAGATGCCGGTGTTTCGCAAGCAGAAATGTCCAGCCTGTCAGGGGACGATCGACCCTTGGTCAAGCAGAGATCGCAATGGAGAAAGGAAGTCCAGTTGATTCTTTCTCCCGGAATGCCGGACCAGGATGGCCTGCGGTCTGTGGTCCGCGAATGGTTGGTGCCATTGCTCGTCCGTCAATACCTTGCCGAACGGGGTATTGAGCTTTCCCAAGGACAAAACAAAGTGATTTCAAATAACCCGTCTACCCGCTTCTTGGCGAAGGAGCACGCGGCGAAAAACCACGTGATTGGTAAGAGTACTTCCAGTCCCTATTGACAGCAATGGAGTGTGCCATCAGGTGTCCACTTGTTTTCTTTGTGGACACTTGATGAGTGAGTCTTAAGCAGCCTGAGAAGAGTGGACCTGCAGTGAGGGAGCCAGGTTCCAGGGCAGCAGATCCTGTATCTGGCTGATGGGATGATCAGCGATCTGGTCCAGGACGGTGCGCAGGTAGAGCTCCGGATCGAGCCCATTGAGCTTAGCCGAGCCGATCAGGGTGTACATGGCGGCGGCACGTTCTCCGCCACAGTCTGATCCTGCAAACAAGAAGTTTTTCCTTCCAAGAGCGACGGCTCTGAGCGCCCGTTCGGCGGCACTGTTGTCGATCTCTAGCAAACCGTCTTCGGTGTAGCGAGTGAGAGCACACCAGCGTGAGAGCGCATATCGGATCGCAGCCGCAGTCTCACTCTTCGACGACAGAGAGCGAAGCGCCTTCTCCATCCATTTGCGCAAGTCATCGAGCAGCGGCTTGGCCCGCGTCTGCCGAACGCTCAACCTGAGATCAACCGGCTTTCCGCGAATCTCGTCTTCGATTGCATAGAGCGCACCGATCCTGGCCAACGCTTCAGTGGTGGTCGGTGAAGCGTGCGCCAGATGGATGTCGTGGAACTTGCGGCGTGCATGTGCCCAGCAGGCTGCCTCATATATATGGTTGCCGTATAGATGATGGAAGCCTGCATAAGCATCGGCCTGCAGAGCCCCGGTGAAGTTTTTGAGATGCTGTCGCGGATGTTCTCCTCTGCGGTCTTCCGAATAGGCAAACCAGACTGCAGGAGCAGCCTGCTCGCCTGCCGGCCTGTCGTCGCGAACATAAGTCCAGAGCCGCCCGGTCTTGGTCTTGCCGTTGCCGGGCGCGAGCACCGGCATGGGTGTGTCGTCGGCGTGGAGCTTGCGTCCGGCGAAGACATGCTTGCCGATGGCCTCGACCAGAGGACCAAGCAGATCGCTGGATGCACCGACCCAGCCGGCCATGGTTGAACGTGAGATCTCAACGCCCTGACGGGCATAGATCTCCGACTGCCGAAATAGCGGCAAATGATCTGCATACTTGGAGACGATCACATGCGCCAGCAGACTCGGCCCTGCCAGTCCGCGCTCGATCGGCCGTGACGGCGCCGGCGCTTCGACCACTCGATCGCAGTCTGTGCAGGCGAACTTCGGCCGCACGTGGCGGATGACCTTGAAGCTCTCAGGAACGTACTCGAGCTGTTCAGAGACATCGTCACCGAAGTGGCGCAGACCACCACCGCAATCCGGACAGCAATCCGTGTCGGGCTTGTGCATCTTCTCTTCGCGCTTGAGATGTTCAGGCAGCGGCTTCCGTTCGGAACGAGGCTTGGCTTCCTTGGACGGCGAGACCCGTTCAGCAATCGCTTCGGCTTCTGCCTGCGTGGTCTCGTCCTCTTCCAGTTCAAACTCCATCTGCTCGAGCTTAAGGACCAGCTTCTCGCTCTTCCTGCCGAAGATCATGTGACGGAACTTCTCGACCATCAGCTTCAGATGTTGGATACGCGCTCTGCGCGAGTCGAGTTCTTCGGCTTGTTCGGACAACGTCTGGCGCTGCGCATCGAGTTCGGCTTCAAGCCGCCGGATCTCCTCATCCTGCGCAGCGATCAGCAATGCATGCTGTTGCTCGTGCGCACGAATCAGATCGAGCAGAGCATCGCGATCGAGTGCATCCAGATCCGGTAATGGTGCGCGATCCATGGACGCAGTATGCCATTACTTCGAGTAAGTGCAAGCGTGGAAAACCCGCATCAATACAGGGGAATCATGATGATCATCACACCGCCACTTCCGGAGCCCATGTGCGCTCCACGCGACGCCAATCGATCCCTTCCAGAAGCATCGACAACTGTGCACGGCTGAGCCGCACAACTCCGCTCTCCGCCTTCGGCCAGATGAATCGTCCGCGCTCCAGGCGCTTGGCGAACAGGCACAGACCATCGCCATCCCACCAAAGAAGTTTTACGATGTCGCCTCGTCGCCCGCGAAACACGAACACATGCCCGGAGAACGGTTGTTCGTGTAACACGTTCTGTATCTGCGCACTCAGTCCATCGAATCCGCGGCGCAGATCCGTCACTCCTGCTGCAATCCAGACCTTGGTCCCGACAGGAAGCTGGATCACTGGCGAAGGCTCTCCAGAATCGAACGCAACAGAACCGGATCAGCGCCGCTCTCCACACTGATCAGTGCTCGACCCGGAAGCTCAATGTGGATCGCGCCGCCGGCGCACGTTGCACCTGCCTCTGACTCTCGCCTCTCCGCTTCTGCGCTCGACACGGCGACCGGGATCAACGCCGCGCATGGCTCGCTTAGTTCGCCACGTTCAAATGCGCGTCGCCAAGTGAACACCTGGTTGGCGTTCACACCATGAGCCCGCGCTACCTCAGCCACGCTGACGCCGGGCTGCAACGCCAACTTCACGATCTTCAGCTTCTCTGAAATCGGATGCCAGCGACGAACACGACGACCGGAACTCACTTCTACACCATCGGACATGTGCCGATCTTTACGCCGAAACACCGTCGCCGCTACAAGGGAAGGGCCGTACGCTTAC
>DATGMQ010000052.1:0-6536 GCA_035293545.1 Alloacidobacterium sp.
TCCATGAAAATAGGTGCCGGTGAACTGAAACTTTGCGTTGGGCGCAAACAGCCAGTCAAAGGAGGCGATTTGGGAGCCGACAGAGGTTCCTGCTACGTGGGTGCTGGAAAGATGGAAGCCTGGCGCGACTTCGATTCTGCCGTCGTCGCCTAACTTATGCCAAAGAGCAAAGCGGCCTTCGAGAGCGGGTCGAGCTGCTGCGAGCGAGTTGGCATAGCGCTGCGGCACGGTTGCGAATTCGTCGGCTGTTTGCAGCAGCGCGATTTGGCCGATCAGGCCGGCGTCTTCTCCCAGATTCACACGTTCCTCATAACGGGCCTGAGGGAGCCAGCGCCAAAGATTTCCTGCTCCTGCGAGCGGAGGAATGCCGACCTCAGCGAGCGAATCTGGCGCATATGGAGAGATGAGCGGTTTGTCCTGGCCGACTGTAAAGCTGCGATTTGGCCAATCGAGTGAGAGATAGGCGCGGCGGATGCGCAGCCAGCTTACACCCGGTGCAGAGGAGCCTGCCCAAAAGTCCATCATGAAGGAGCCGTTGACCCTGCCAGAGCCGGGCAGAGAGGGTCCCTGAAAGTCGAGGCCGAGAAGCGACTGGCGAACGGTGGCGCCGGATTGGCTGGGTCCGGAGAGTAGGCCGTAGTTGCCGGTGGTAGGGGTTAACGTTACGTTTGCACTGTTTAGAAAAGCGTTGAACAGCAACATGCCGGTGAGAGAGATAGGAAATTTTTGAGAAGCTTCGACTTTGGTTTGGGCCTGCTCTGCGATGCGCCGCTCGGCGACAGTGACTCGCTCATCGAGAGAGGGTTGTGTCGATTCCTGGCTTGCCTGCGGCGCGGACTGCGCCGGGGACGCAGCAGGGCGCTGGGGGAGATTCAACTGCTGCTTGAGAGCATGCAGCTCTTCTATCAGTTGATGATTTTCGCGCTCGAGAGTATCCAATCGCTGCAGGATTTGGAGCATGAGCGCGTGTGAATCAGTTTGAACCTGAGCAGACAGGTGGACGAGGAAGACGGCAGATAGAAGCAGGATTCTACGAAGCATTGAGCAGAACCTTCAGCTTGTGGCGTATTTCAGCAGGCGAATAGGGTTTGGAAAAGAACGCATCGGCCCCTAGGTTGCGCAATTTTTCCGGAGTATCTGGTTGGCCATCGCCGCTTACGACCAGAATAGGGAGATGTGAGTAGCGGCAGTGGGCGCGTAGCGTCTTGATGAGTTCGAAGCCATCTACATACGGCAGGTGCAGGTCGGTTATGATAGCGGCTACTTCAACGGATTCACGGTTGAGGAAGTCGAGCGCTTCGCGCCCATTTGCAACCGCAATTACGTTCATGCCATCCAGGGTTGCGAGTGCGATCTCGAGAGCTGCAATTTCTTCACAGTCTTCTACGATCAGGACAGTACGCGGCATATCGACCACCGCTAGGGGAGGAAGCGATAGCCGACGCCGTGGACGGTGAGGAAATGGCGTGGCAGGGCTGGATCGGGCTCGAGTTTCTGGCGCAAACGAACTACGTGTGCGTCTACCGTACGAGTATTGGGGTAAGATTCATAGCCCCAAACCGAGTTCAAAATCAGATCGCGGGTTAGCACGCGGTCGGAATTATGCAGGAAGAACGCCAAGAGGTTGTATTCGGCTGGGGTAAATTTCACTTCCGTTCCGCGGCGGATTACGGTTCTGCGATCGAAGTCGACTTCAACGTCGCCGAACTTGATTACTCTTGTTTCTGGAGTGCTGCGACGTAAGAGGGCGCGAATGCGCGCGAGCAATTCGCGCGTACCAAAAGGTTTGACGATGTAGTCATCCGCTCCGATCTCGAGTAACAGCACCTTGTCTACTTCGTCGCCGATCGCGCTTAGCACGATAATGGGTGTTTGCACCCGATCTGCGCGAAGCTGCTTGCACAGTTCGACCCCGCTCATTTCGGGTAATCTGAGATCCACGAGCAGTAACTGCGGCTTGAGCATAATTGCCTTTTCTAAGCCGCTCTTTCCATCAGAGGCGAAAATGGGCACAAAATTTTCGCGCTCTAGCAGAACGCCAATGGTTTCGCGCAAGCTCTCATCATCGTCGATGACGAGGATTTTCTGCATAGTGTTAGACATTCTATCGCCAATCGAATAACGGCAGAAGAGTGAGGGTTTGCTGGTCGGCAGATTTTACGAAAGTTTTACAGAACTGCGATCTGACAAGGGGATACAAATCCGGCGCCTTTTGTGGAATCCGCGCTTGTTTCTGTTCGAGGCGGTTTACAACACTTTTACACAACTCCGACACCCGCAAAGGAGGGCTCCCCTAGTCTTGAAATGTAAGCAGCGTGGGCATTCAACTTTTAACCATCCCGGATGCCGCCCTCAAGCGGGCAGATTGGCTGGAAAGATCGCTTTTTTGGCAGGTGATTGGCATGGGGGAGCGAATAATCGCGGGAATTTTGCTGGCAATTGCATCGCCTCTGCTGCTGGTTGTCAGCAGCGTGATTTGGGTGCTGTCACGCCGGTCCCCCTTTGTGGCGCACCGGCGAGTGGGCCACAGAGGGAGACCCATATGGGTAATCAAACTCCGGACGATGTGGGAGGGCAAAGGAACTTCGGTGCGCCGTTTCCAGCTTCTCGAAAGACTTGAAGATGTTGGTGGAGACGCGATCTCTCAACTTCCACTCAATCCTCGTAAGTTGCCGACTGATCCTCGCGTCACAAGCCGGCTGGCGCGAATCTGCCGTAAATATTCCATTGATGAGCTGCCACAACTTTGGCAGGTGGTAAGTGGCGATCTGGCATTGATTGGACCGCGTCCGCTGACGGCTGAAGAAATTGAAACTTATTACCGTGAAACCGCGGCCCCTCTTCTCAGCGTAAAGCCGGGACTTAGCGGATTATGGCAGGTGAAGGGGCGAAGCCGGCTTACCTACAGGCAGCGTTGCAGGCTTGATCTCTTTATGATTCGCAAATGGTCGCTCGGCCTATACGCGCGCATTCTGGCGGCCACAATTCCAGGTGTCCTGACGGGCCGGAATGCTTGGTAGATGGGTATGCGCTGCGCGATTGTTCACTACTGGCTGCTGAGCATGCGCGGCGGCGAAAAAGTGATAGAGGCCCTATGCCGGATTCTCCCGGATGCGGATATTTACACGTTATTTTACGAGCCGGAACTTGTATCGCCGGTGATTCGATCGCACCGCATCCGTGCCTCGTTCCTGAATCCTCTGCGCCGGTATTATCGATCCCTGCTTCCTGTGATGCCGGTGGCGCTGGAATACTTTGATTTACGAGAGTATGACTTGGTGATCAGCAGTGAATCAGGTCCGGCTAAGGGTGTCATAACGGCGTCAAATACACGCCATATTTGTTACTGCCATTCGCCTATGCGATATCTGTGGGACTTATATTCGGCATATCTTCACGACTGGGTGAGATGGAACTTCAAGCGGTATGCGATGTCTCTCGCAACGAACTATTTGCGGCTGTGGGATTATGCATCTGCGGCCCGGGTTGATGAATTTGTCGCCAACAGTCGAAATGTGCAGAAACGCATCTGGAAGGCATACCGGCGCACTTCGAGAGTGATTTATCCTCCAGTTGCAGTTGATTCGTTCTACACACTGCCGCCTGAGGATTATTACTTAGTAGTTTCTGAGCTTGTTTCGTACAAGCGTGTGGTCGATGCGGTATGTTGTTTCTCTGAACTACGACGAAAGCTGAAGATTGTCGGGAGCGGTCCGGAGTATGCCAAACTAAAACGAATTGCGGGACCCTCGATTGAGTTCCTGGGGCGGGTTTCAGATGCTGAGCTGCGCGAGCTTTACGCGCGCTGCCGCGCAGTGGTTATGCCCGGAGAAGAGGATTTCGGGATAGTCCCTGTAGAAGCCATGGCCAGCGGGAAACCTGTGATCGCGGCCGCAGGAGGTGGCGTTCTCGAGAGCGTTCCCGAATACAACCCGCGTGCCGGGTTTCTTTATAAGCCTTGGGGAGTGGAGGCGTTGAAGTCTGCCGTGGAGCGGTTCGAGAGGGAAGAGAGATCACTCTCACCAAGTGCGATTCGGGGCGTAGCCTTACATTTCTCGGAGCAAAGATTCCGAGAAGAAATGACCGGTCTCTTGCTGACCAACGATCAAGAAGATGCTGCAACACAGCATGAATATTCTCTGCGTTGATCAATTTTCTGACTTAGGAGGCGGCCAGCGGAGCCTTTTGGATCTTCTGCCGGCGTTCCTTGCGCGCGGATGGCAGCCTTGTTTGGCTGTTCCGTCAGAAGGCCCGCTTTGCGATCGAGTTCAGAGGCTAGGTTGTTCCACGAATCTGCTGCGGTGCCATCAATACCGAAATGGATACAAACCGGCTTCCCAGATTCTGATCTACTTCACCGATTTTGCGCGGCTGAGCCAGCAGGTCAGTGAGTTACTCCGCGTGCATAGAATCCATCTCGTTTACGTGAACGGTGCCCGACTCTTGCCTCCCGCGGCATGGGCGGCTCGAAGAGCAGGTGTTCCGCTGGTATTTCACTGCCACAGCCGGCTGTTGCAACGTTCGGCCTTGGTTGCGGCGGGAAACGCGCTGCGGCTAGCACACGGTGAAATGATCGCGTGCTGTTCCTATGTCGCGGAGCCATTTAAGGCTTACGCGACGAGTTACCGGGTCATTTATAACGGTGTGGCACTCGGCCCGTACTACCGCAGCAAGATCGCTAGCAGCCCGCGACAAATAGGCGTGATTGGGCGGATCGAGGAAGAAAAGGGACAGCTCGAATTTGTGCGCGCCGCTAAAATCGTTCTTCAGCACTTCCCTGATTCCCGGTTTTCGATCGTGGGCGCGCCCTTATTTTCAGCAGGCGATTATTATCACAGGGTTGTTGCTGCTAGCCGCGGTTTGACGGTGGCATTCGAAGGGTGGCAAGATGACATCGGCCGCGTGCTTTCGCATCTGGAGTTACTCGTAGTTCCTTCTACCGGTTGCGAGGCGACGACCAGAGTGATTCCGGAAGCATATGCTGCAGGAGTCCCAGTGGTCGCCTATCCGTCGGGAGGCATTCCGGAGATTGTCAAAGATGGTGAAACTGGCTTTCTTGTGCGAGAGATCACGGTGGCTGCGCTTGCCGAACGAATCATGGATGTCATGCGACTGCCATTGAGTGAGATCAGGAAGGTTGTCCAGCGGGCCAAAAGATTGTGGGAGCAAGCCTTCACGCTGGAACGTTACCAGCAACAGGTATGTCGTGTTCTGGAAGAGGCGGCTGCGCGCGGTGCTGTTTGGCGGCCAGCGTTAGCGAGCGGAGTGCAGCAGCGTAAACAGTTGCCAGAACTCCAATATGAACCCATAAATAAGGCCGCAGCAGATTCTGATTGAACTGGAGAACTGCCCAGGCGAACACCAATGAACGCACTAAAGCGCGCAGTGTGCTGGCGTAAAAGGGATGAACGAGGTTTGTGAGTGTTAGCGGTTTTCGGACGGTAACCACCAGAAATGCGATAAAAGGAATCACTCCCAGTATGCCGCTCGCGGCCAGTGCTTCTGCAAAGACATTCATGCCTTCAAACTCCTTTGAGTCTTCAAAGGTTCGGATGGTCTGACCGTGCAGAGAGGCGATTGCTGCCGAGACGCCACCCAGGCTCTGCCCCATCACGGGATGTTCGATAAAAACGGCAAGTGTGTCTTCGAATGCGTTTTCGCGCTGTAGCACCGAATGGGCTGCGCTGTCGGAGATTCCGGTGCCGTTTAAGAGCAACAGGGCAGTATCAGGGTTTTCTTCCAAGAATCGGAAAGAGAGCACGGAAAGGACCATCAGAGCCGCTATGGCCAGTAGAGCGCGGCACAGATGGTGGAATTCTGTCCGCGAAATGGATTTTTTGAGCAAATAACGGCTGGAACGGATGCAGACTCCCAAGTTGGTTATCAGAATGTCGAGAATCAGAAAGAAGATGCCGATCCGGCTGGATGAGACCAGAATTCCAGCGGCCGTTGAGAAATATAGCACTGTGGCTGCCCGGCGCGGCAAGAGTTTCGAATGTTTGCGTCGCAGAGAGCCGATAAAGATGAATCCAATGATGAGATAAGTTGCAAAGTAGGATGGTTCATAACTAAATCCACTTACTCTTGCAAATCGATTGGGAATCCACCATTGAGTGATGAAGGGCGCTTGGTATCCAAGGAGCGGTAACATAAATTGAATAATCCCAAAAGCCGCAATTACGCCAAAGGAGCAGGCGTAGCCTTGCAGCAGGATTTTGAGTGTTTCGAAATGATCGCTAAATAGCTGGACGAAGGAACAGATCATGACAATATTTAGGAGCAGCCATAAACAATAACCGGCACTCTTTGGCCAAAATTCGGAAACAGGAATAAAGATGGCTTGGAATGCGAGCCAGATTAAGAGAAAGGATGCACCGAGTACGGGGAGAAGACCCCTGAGCTTCACGCGGAGCGCCGCAAGTAAGGCCAGGATAGGTACTAACAGTTGGCAAAAGCGGTAATTGCCACCAGCGGTAAGCACGAGAAATGTATCGAACGAGCTTGTCAGCATCACCAAAATCGCAGTAACAAGCGCC
>DATGMQ010000053.1:0-25412 GCA_035293545.1 Alloacidobacterium sp.
TACTCAGTCCACGCCAAGCAAGCGGGAGCAGATCCAGCAACACACGCAGCTTGCGCAGCAGTATCTCAGGCAGCAGCGGCCTGATTTGGCCATTCCGGAATTGCAGGCTCTGGTTGCGCTTGAGCCTGAGAACACGGACGCGCAGGGGAATCTCGGCGTTCTGCTTTTCTTTCGTAATGATTATGCGGGGGCTGTTCCGCATCTGCGCGTGGCGGTGAAGGCAAAGCCTGATTTGTGGAAGATTCAGGGATTGCTGGGGCTGGCGGAAATCAGAGCAGGCGATGTTGATGCCGGACGGCATGATCTGGAGACAGCGTTTCCGAATCTTACGGAAGAGAAGTTCAAGGCCGATGTGGGGCGAGCACTGATCGATAACTACACCGCGACAGGCGATCTGGAGAAGGCAGCGGCCGTAGCATCGACGCTGCTGGCGGCGCAGCCTACGGATACGTCGCTGCTCTATCTCTCATACCGTCTCTACAGTGATCTGGCGGACAAGGCGATGCTGACGCTGGCGCTTACGGTCCCGAACAGCGCGCAGATGCACCAGGTGATGGCGCGTGAGTTGGCGCGGCATGGGGACGAGGGTCCGGCAATTGCGAATTATCGCGAGGCCATAAAGCTCAATCCAAAGCTTCCAGGCGTGCACTTTGAGCTTGGGACATTGCTTTATAACTCGCTTGAAGAGAATCGGCGCGCTCAGGCGGAGGCCGAATTCAAGACTGCTCTGGGTGAGAATCCGAACGATGAGAAATCGCTGCTGATGCTGGGAATGATAGCGGCGAAGCGCGAAGACACGAAGGCCGCACAGGACTATCTGTCTCGCGCATTACAACTCCAGCCCGATGATGCGGATGCAAATCTTGAGATGGCCAAGCTGCTCATCACTATGAACCAGACGGAGAAAGCCCAGCAGTTGCTGGAGCGTGCCCTCCGGATCGATCCGTCAAATCCAGTGGCCCACTACCGGCTGGCTACGCTGTATCGGCGGCAGGGAAAGAGCGAAGAGGCGAACAAGGAAATCGCGGAGTACAAGAAGTACAAGGGCATGAAAGACAAGCTGGAGAAGATTTTTCACGATATGAGCGTAGCGTCAGGGCAGCCAAGATCGGATGACAATGATCTGCCGCAGCAATAATCCTCTTGCATTTGTTCGGAGCTGCGTTAATGCTTGTCCTGTTGGTACACGCGGACATAATCGACGAGCATCTCCTGCGGAAATTTGCTGGCCTGATCGGGTGAGCCGGGCCAATCGCCGCCAATGGCGAGATTCAGCAGAAGGAAGAATTTGCCATCATCAAAAGGCCATACTGCGCCTTTGGGCAGGTCTGACGGCGTGAAGGATGCATAGATGTTCTTCGGATCATCGACGTAGTAGGCGATCTTTTTCGGAAACCACAACAGCCCAAAGACGTGGAATGCATCTCCGAATGCCCGGCTGCCCGGAAGGGTGAAAGGCAGTCCGATCTGGTTGCCTGTCAAGCCTGTCCCATGGATAGAGCCGTGGATTGTGCCAGGCTCTTTTCCAATGTTCTCCATGATGTCGAGCTCGCCGCATGCGGGCCAATGGACCTGCTCAATGTTGTCGCCGAGCATCCAGAACGCCGGCCAGAAACCCTGACCCTTCGGAATTTTGATGCGCGCTTCGATGCGTCCGTATTGAAAACTCTTCAGGCCCTCTGATTTCAGGCGCGCGGAGGTGTAATGTCCGTGGCCATCGCTGTGGGCCACGATGTGCAAATAGCCATCTTTGCCGACAAATGCATTCGGGCGGGTTGAGTCACAGGGAGGCTGTGAGGAGCCGTAGCTGCAATACATTTCCAGCTCGTGATTGCCCCAGCCGCTGGCTCCGGTTTCGTAGGTCCAGTTTGCAGGATTGGGGGCTGCAGAGAAGACGGAGCTGTTGAATTCATCGCTCCAGACGAGGCTCCAGCCCGGTTGCTGCGCGTGCGCGCTCCCGGGGATGAGAATGGCGACTGCGAGCATGTTCAGTAACTTCTTAAGCATCAATTACTCCCATCCAACAGCCAAAATCAGCCCTGCAATGCAAGATATTTCATCCAAAAACCCTGAAAACTTATCATAAAAGCATGCTTGTATCGCTGACACCGCCTGGTGAAATCACTGAATCGTCGATCCGTGTTCTGGTTGATCGGTTCTATACGCGTGTGCGGCAGGACGAGGTTCTGGGACCATTTTTCGCTGCTGCCATTCCCGGTGACTGGGAGCCGCATCTGGAAACGATGCGCGCCTTCTGGTCGTCACTCATGCTGGCGAGCGGCCATTATAAGGGCAATCCCATGATGGCGCACTTGATGCTCCCGCGCATTGGCTCGGAGCATTTCGATCGTTGGCTGGGCCTGTGGAAGCAGACGACATCAGAGCTGTTCTCACCTGAGACTGCGTCTCTCTTTCTGCGCAAGGCGCAGAGCATGGGTGAGCGTCTGCTGGAGACGATCAATCGCTACCATGCGTCGCTTGCTGCTACAAACTGAGCCCGCACGACTGGTATATTTTGCTCATCCATTGCATATCGCGCAGGCCTTCTTCGCCGCTGGTCTTTGGCTCTTCGTTTTTCAGGATGCAGTTGCTGAAGTAGTCGCCCATGCGCGCGAACTGTGATGGGTCCTTTGCCGGGTTCGGCTCGTCGAGGCTGGTTTTGTCGTTGAACTGCGCTTTGAGGTATTGGCCTTCGTATCCGAAAGCGGACTGCACGTCGAGCGTGCCTTTCGATCCGTGGACGCGGTAAAAGCCATTCATATTAGCGCCATAGGTGGTATTGCAGCTGGCGACGATGCCGGACGGGAACTTCATGGTCCATGAAGTGTTTTCTTCCACCTGATCGAAGCGACCATCATGATCGATGGTGGTGGAGTAAGCTTTCACTTCTGCCGGTTCTTCGCCAGTGAGATAGCGGCAGGCATTCAGCGAATAGATGCCGACATCAAGCAGCGGCCCTCCGCCAGCCATTTTCTTGTTCAAGCGCCACTCGCCCGGGCGGATGTTGAATCCGTTGGCGCTCTCGATGGCCTGAACTGTGCCAAGCTTGCCTTCGCGGATAAGAGAGATGGCGCGGAGATTCGTCGGTTCATACTGGCAGCGGTAAGCGATGAGCAGTTTTACATTGTTCTGCTTGCAGGCATCGATCATCGCGTAAGCATCCGCAATACTGGTACACATAGGCTTTTCGCAGAGGACATGCTTGCCCGCCTTGGCAGCGCGGATGGTGTATTCGGCGTGCATGTTGTTGGGCAGGGCTATGTAAACGGCGTCAATATCCTTGTTGTCGCGCATCTGGTCGCAATTTTCGTAGGTATAGATGGAGCGCTCCGGGACACCATATTCCGCCGCCATTTTGCGCGCCTTGTCCGGATGGCCGCTGACGATACCGGTAATTTTTGACTGCTTCGACATTTTTGTTGCCGGCATGAAATGGTCCATCGAGATTCGGCCCAACCCCACGATGCAATAACCGATGCGGCGGCCATTGTCTTCGGCATGAAGATTGGGCAAAGCGCTCGACAAGAGCGTTGCGCCTGCGAGCGCGCTGAACTGGCGGCGATTCAGATTCATCTTGTAACTCCTGACGATAGTCTGCTGTTTATTCCTGCCCTGATCGTGATAGATGTAGGTCATGGGAACTGTAACGGAAAAGCTGCGTTTGAGCGAGATTTCCCCGCGTATTATGCAGTCGGAGATTCGCTCCATGACTGTTGAATGCGACCGCGTTGGCGGAGTGAACCTCGCGCAAGGCGTGTGCGACACCGTGGTGCCGGCGCCAGTTGTTGAGAACGCAATCAAAGCCATTCATGACGGTCACAATATTTATACGCGTCTTGATGGAATTGCGCCGCTGCGCCAGGCCATTGCGCGGAAGATGGCACACTACAACAGCGTTGCGGCTGATCCGGATTCGGAAGTGTTGGTTACTTCCGGCGCGACCGGCGGTATGTATGCTACGTGCCTCGCGCTCTTTGATCCCGGTGATGAGGTTATTGTTTTTGAGCCGTTCTATGGATATCACCTCAATACGCTTTTAAGCCTGCGCGTGCAGACGAAGGCCGTCCCGCTGACGATGCATACCTGGGAAATTGATTTTGACGCGCTGCGCTCTGCTGTTACTCCGCGTACGCGGGCCATTATCATCAATTCTCCATCGAATCCCTGCGGCAAAGTTTTCACCCACTCGGAGATTGAAAAGATTGCTGCTCTGGCTGAAGAGCACGATCTTTTCATCCTGACCGATGAAATTTACGAATACTTTCTCTTTGATGGCGCAGAGCATATCTCGCCTGCGTCGCTGCCGGGAATGGCGGAGCGGACTATTACAATTTCCGGATTGTCGAAGACGTTCAGCATTACGGGATGGCGCATTGGCTATCTTGTAGCAGATAAGCGATGGCTGGGATCCATTGCTTACTTCCACGATCTGACTTATGTCTGCGCCCCCTCGCCTTTCCAATATGCTTCTGTTGCCGGACTTGTGGAGCTTCCGGACAGCTTCTATACGCAGATGGCGGTGGAATATCAGGCCAAGCGCGACATGCTCTGCGGCGCATTGCAGGCTGCGGGATTCGAGCCATCCATTCCGCAGGGAGCATACTATGTGCTGGCTGATGTCAGTGCAGTTCCGGGTGTAACGGCGCGCGAGAAGGCTCGTAATCTGCTTGCAAAAACGGGGGTGGCAGGAGTGGCGGGCTCCGCTTTCTTTACCGGGGGACGCGGCGAGGACATTCTGCGGTTCTGTTTCGCCAAGCGCGATGAGGATTTGAAGAAGGCCTGCGATGCTCTGCGCGGATATCGCGGATAGATATAAGAAAGCTTGGATGAAATACATGAACAAAGTGCGAGGAATCAAGAACAAGCGATGTCGATTATTGACATATCTCTGAGATTCTTCCTCCCTTCGGTCGTCAGAATGACGGCGGTTTACACCTGCACTAAGATGCTTAGTTAGCTATCGCATCTGGAACTCAGGCGAGCCGAGGATCAGCGCAGCCATTGTGTCCAGTACCTTATCGGTGTCCTGTTGAGGCTGCGCTTGTCTCAACTGTTCGCGGATTACTGTGTTCGTCTTTGCGGAAACGTCGCCTGCAATCAGCAATTGCTCCATCAGCTCTAACGCATTGTCTTCCGGACCGGTCGCAGGTGCTGTTTCCTGATTTTGGGCCACGCGAAGAGTGGCAGCGGGGGGAGAATTCAGCACCCCGGTGGCCAGCAGATGGGATGCATCGAACTTCATACCGCCCAGCTTGCTGGTTGCCAATTGCATAGAGAAATTCAGCCGGTCCACCAGAGCTGCCGAGTTCATCCAGTGATCCGCGGTCATGGGATAGCCGGTTGGCGGCTGCATCTGATAGAGAGGCTCTCCCATGCGGGCAAGCACGCCCACCAGCGCCCCCGGGTTGGCAGGATTCGTGTCGGTAGCGCGGAAAGCTGAGGCGACGAATTCAAGTGGTGTTTTAACCTTGTTGCGGTAATTGGAGCGCGACCAGAACTCCGGCGAGTGCACCATGGTCCGCAATATCTGCCTGATATCGCCATCGGAGGAGAGATAGGTCTTTGCCATGCGGTCGACGAGTGCTGGCGGCGGATCATCGGCTACGAAGCGCTGGGCCAGCTTGTAGCTGATGAAGTGCGCCGTCTGCGGTTGCGCGGCCAGCCATGTGAGCGCCTTTACTCCTTCGCTGAATCCGTCCTCTTTGATCTTTTGCCCGAACCATTTCTTTGTGCCCGGCTCATGCCAGCGGGGATTGAAGACGAACGGGCCGCCAAGTTCGGGGTGATCGATGGTCCAGCCAGTAAGTATCTTCGCAAGATTGGTAACGTCGGCCTGCGTGTAGCCTCCGTTTACGCTGACCGTGTGCAGTTCCATCACTTCCCGACCATAGTTTTCGTTCAGCCCCGGATTCGCCTGTTTGCCATTTTGATTCGGGTTCATTCTGCGACGATTTGCTGCCGGCGAATCGGGACCGATGCTGGTGCGGTTGTCAAGATAATCGAGCATGGCCGGATGTTGGGCTGTGGCAAGCAGCAGGTCACGGAATTTTCCTAGTGCATGCGCCCGGATGGCATTGCGCTCATAGTCGGCGAGGTAGTAGGTCTCAATCGGGTTTTTATGCAGGAAGACGTTGAAGTGGTTGAACCAGAAATCGGTCATTACTTCCTGAAGCTGGCGTTCGCTCAAAATTGCGCGAAGAATTTTTGCCTGCTGCAGCTCATTTTGCGGAACGCCAATTCCTGCCGGCCCTCCACCCATCATCTGGAACAGCTCGCGCTCGCGCGGGGTGAAGTCATTGAGCAACAGGCTGCGCTGCGGGTCGGTAACGCGGCGGCAGAGGACCATGCGCTGCTCCACCGGCAGACGCATGATCGCCTGCATGCGCAGATTCTTTGGGTAGCCGAGAATCTGGCTGGCCAGCATCTGCGCCGTGGGTCCGCCTTGCGGCTCGTCATCAAGATCGATTGGTGGGGGCGCCTGTGCTGTGCTTGCCGAGTCTTTCGCCTGCATCGTCGACGGCTGGTTCGCGGCTGCTTCTTTTGCCTGACGGCGCTTATATCGCGCGAGCATGACCCCGTAGGCTCCAGCCAGCATCGGATCCTGCGGCATCGACAGCTTGCCGGCCGCAATCTGCCGGATCACGCCGCCATCGGGGAAATTCATGGCTACCTGCGACGGTGTCATCGTCAGCGAAGGATAGGACGCGAGGCGATGGTCAAGCTCAGCATCTGAGATGGAATCCGGATTCAGCTGCCGGTTAAACCATGCTTCCCAGCCGGTCTTTGTGACGGCAGCTACATCGCCCGGGCGGGGGCCAAAGGTGAAGCGGTCAAGAATCTGCTGTGCTCGCTCCTCATTTGTGAGCGGGGTCTGTGCTTTATGCGAAGTGCTACTCTGCGTAAAGGCGGCGCTCGTCAGCAGAGCGGCTGTAATGATGGCCAACGATAAACTGGATAGAGTGGCACGAGTCATCAGGAATACCCGACAACTTGTATAACCACGATTCACTCTAAGAGTTGCGCTGTGTTGTTCATTAACGGCTGAGAGGAACCTTCCCTGCCTGCGTCTTTTCCCGCGACATTCTGGCGGTATAGCTCAGCATGGGTCGCGCGAGCAGCAGTACGGCAAGCACCACCGTGATAGCAAATGGCGTGTGCACGCCGGACTTTACACCCCACCAGTAATGCACCACTCCGGCAATGGCCGCCAGATACACCAGCCGGTGCAGCGCCTGCCAGCGTTTGCCGCCCAGCTTGCGGATGGACCATGTGGTGGATGTCAGCGCCAGTGGAACCAGCAGCAGCCATGCAGTCAAACCGGCGGTGATGAAGCGGCGGCGCGTGATGTCGTTAATCATCGCGGCCCAGCTGAAGCTGGAATAAAGCCAGACGTAAGTCAGCAGGTGTAGGCAAGCATAAAAAAAGGCATAAAGGCCGAGCATGCGGCGAAAGCGGATGGTCCAGCTTAGTTTTGGAATTAGTCGCCGGATTGGCGTGATCGCGAGCGAGATCACCAGCAGGCGCAACGTTCCCTTGCCGGTGAAGAATGTGACCGCAGCGATAGGATCAGCGCCAAGAGCGTCCGGAACAGTTGTGCTCGCGAGCCAGAAATGCCACACAAGCCAGGCAATAGGCGCGAGGCAGGCCAGATGCACGAGGGCTTTCAGAAAAATAATCAGGCGATTGGACATCAGTAGTATCGGCGCAAGTCCATCCCGTTATAAAGGCTGGCCACTTGGTCTCCATAACCGTTGAACATCAGCGTTGGCCTGCGTTGCTTAAGAAGAGGCTCACCGATGCGGCGCTCGTATTTCTGACTCCAGCGAGGATGGTCAACGTTTGGATTCACGTTAGAGTAGAAGCCGTACTCTTCGGGCGCCTGATCATTCCATGCCGTATGCGGCTGCTTCTCCACAAAGCGTATTTTCACGATGGATTTTGCAGATTTAAACCCATACTTCCACGGCACAACAATGCGGACCGGAGCGCCATCCTGATTGGGAAGTGTTTCACCATAAAGGCCAAAGCAGAGTGTGGTCAGTGGATGCATGGCTTCGTCCATGCGCAACCCTTCTGAGTACGGCCAGTTGATAGAAGACTGGCTGAGGCCGGGCATCTGTTTGCGGTCAGCAAGCGTGAGGAACTGCACAAATTTTGCTTTCCCAAGCGGCTCGCATTGCTTAATAAATTCTGAGAGCGAATAGCCGACCCAGGGGATCACCATGCTCCACGCTTCGACACAGCGCATGCGATAGACGCGTTCTTCCTGCGGTCGCAGCTTCAGCAGCGTGTCGATATCAAAGGTCTTCGGCTTCGCGACAAGGCCTTCAACCGTTACCGTCCACGGGCGGGTTTGCAGCTTGCCTGCATTTTTGGCCGGATCACCTTTCTCTACTCCGAATTCGTAGAAGTTGTTGTAATTGGTGATGTATTGGTACGGGGTCAGGTCTTCCCCGGTTGTTGAGAGCGGGCTTTTGACGGTATCCAGCTTTGTTCCGGCGCGCACATCGGTTTCCGGATCGAAAATGCGCGAGATGCGGCTTCCGGTAAGCGCTGCTGCGCCGGCGGCTCCGGCTGCAGCTATAAATTTTCTGCGATTGAAATAGACGGATTTCGGAGTGATCTCAGAAGACGGAATATCGCTTGGTTTGCCGATCAACATTCCTCGTTTCCCGCTTTCCACTACTTTAAGAGTACGCTTTCAGTCACGCTCATGGATGCATTTTGCGGCCATACAGAATTTCACGTTGCCAAAAAACATCAAAACCTGCATCGATTTAAGAGAAGACATTTCAGCATTTAGGAGCAGGATTTACCGTGCTCCACTCATCTGACGTAGAGGAGTTGCAAATGGTTACAGGCGGGACCGTTCATCAGCAGGAGCTTTCAGCATTGGAGAATGACCGCATGCGCCAGGCAGCAGAATTGCTGCTGGCTGCGCGACGCGAAGTGCGGCCTATTGAGAACCTGCCGGAGGGTTTGCGTCCGCACACCATCGAGCAGGCTTATGCGCTGCAGGACATTATTGCCGTTGCGCTGGGGCCATTCGGAGGATGGAAAGTAGGCGCGCCCTCGCCTGACGCTACTCCAACATATGCGCCCATGCCTCTGCTGGGCGGATTCACGCAAAGCGGCCAGACATTGAGCGAAAACTGGCGCCGATATCGCGGAGTTGAAGCGGAGATTGCGTTTCTGTTGGGCAAAGATCTGCCCGTCCGGGAGAAGCCATATTCGCGCGAAGAAGTCATTGACGTCATTGCCTCAGCGCATCCGGCAATTGAGCTCCTTGAGCCTGCTTTCCTTGATCCGGACAAGGTAGATCGGCTCTCGATGATCGGAGACCTGCAGATGAATGGCGGGTTCGCCTACGGTCCTGCGTTTCCGGAATGGCGAAGTTCCGATCTGACGAAGGAAACTGTGGTGGTGAGCATTGACGGAGCTGTGCGCTTCGAGGGGACTGCTTCCAATAGCGCGGGAACAGACCTCATACGGCTGGTTACATGGCTGGCTAACGAAGGCCAACGGCGTACCGCCGGATTGAAAGCAGGAGATTGGATCACGACCGGGAGCTGGTGCGGTAAGTTCACTGCCAGTGCCGGATCTGAAGTCCGGGTCACATTTTCCACGTTCGGCAGCGTGCAGATTTACTTCGCATAAAGCACAAATGCTTCTCAATTCCAAACATTCCATGGATTCTTCATCACTCTGTTCCTCAGAATGACAGCTCATGTTCAGGCCTGGCTTGAGCTACGGATTGCAAACGGCCACTCCCGTCGCCTGTATGCGCGGCCAAAATAGAGGATGCTGCCCGTTACAGCGATCACTCCTGCATAGATGAATTCGCGCGAGGCATCCGGACGCGAAAAGACAATAAACAGGAACCCAGCCAGCGCGAGCAGCGGCGGCAATGGATAAAGCCAGAGCCGGAAGGGACGCTCCATTTCCGGGCGCCGCACTCGCAGCACGATGACGCCAATCTGCTGCAGGATGTACTGGAGAATAATGCGGATTGCGACGAGCGCCGCGATTACCCGCGACAGATCAAAGAAGCAGAAGATGGCCGCAACAATCCCCAACGCAATCAGCGAGACGTTGGGAAAGCCGTGTTTCGGATGCAGTTTTGCAAACGACCGAAAATAGTTGCCATCAACGGCAGCCGCGTATGGCACACGTGAATACCCCAGCAGCAAAGAAAAAACGGAAGCAAATGCCGTCCACATCACCAGCGCCGCCATGATGCGCGCAGCGGTTCCCCCCAACGTCTTCTGCATCAGGACGGCGACTACGGCATAACGTCCGTCACCGCCTTTTACCAGCTCCGGCCATGGAATGACGCCGAGAACACTGATATTCATCAGCAAATACAAAGCGGCGACGATCGCGATTGAAAGCAGGACAGCACGCGGAATGGTCCGTCCCGGGTCACGCACTTCTCCGCCGAGAAAACAGACCATGTAATAGCCCCAATAATCATAAGTTGCAATCAGCGTTGCCGCGCCTAGCCCCTGAAAAAATGCCGGAGTCAGATGAAATGCGCCTGCGGGCATGACAAGTTGCGCTGCATGGAAGTGAGTGATGCCGGCCAGAATAACGGAGCCGATGGTCAGCAGGACGCCTGCCCAGAGAATCCACGCAAGGCGTGTGATAGTGCTCAGATTGCGATAGAGCAGCGCGAGAATCAGCAGGCAGATTGCCGCCGCCAGTACGCTTGTGTAGCGCAGATGCGCGATTCCTGGAACTGAATTGGCGAGCGAAGGCCATAGATACGCGGCATATTGCGCGAGGCCAATGCAACCGGAGGCAATCGAAAGCGGCGCGCTGAAACCAAGCTGCCAGATGTAGAGGAACGATGCCCAGCGGCCTGCGCCATTGCGCCCATATATCTCGCGCAAAAAAGCATAGGAGCCACCTGCTTCCGGCATGGCTGCGCCAAGCTCCGCCCAGACCAGGCCGTCGCAGACGGCGATCAATGCGCCGAGAATCCATCCCAGCATCGCCTGCGGGCCGCCCATGGCTGCCACAACCAGCGGCAGGGTGATGAACGGGCCCACGCCGATCATGTTCATCATGTTCAGCGAGACGGCATTCCCCAGCCCGACTTGTCGTTTCAGTTGCGACGCCATGCTTTGATGTTCATCTAAAGGAGAAATGCAGTAGAACTTTAAGGCAGTCAGTGGATTGTACACTGTGCATAGCTATTTTCCTGGAGACTAACAACTAGATGCACCCGGCCAGCCGACGACTCAAGCTGATTGCTACCATTGCGCTCGCTGCTGTGACTGCCGCCCAGACCCAGACGGTCCCCTGGGCCACGCAGATTGCCGCTACGCCAGACGCGCAAACGTTGCCGGAAGATCGCGGCGCGGACGGGCTGTGGCAGACACTGCGAAAGCTGCACACCTGGGCGAGCGTGATGATGATCGTTGCGCATCCCGACGATGAAGACGGCGGCATGCTCACGTTGGAATCACGCGGAGCCGGAGCGCGCGTGGCCATGCTGACGCTCACGCGCGGCGAAGGCGGCCAGAATGCCATGTCTGGGGAAGAATACGACGAGCTTGGCCTCATTCGAACCAATGAGCTGCTGCGCGCTGATGAGTTCAGCGGAACGGAGCAGTACTGGACGCGTGTTGCTGACTACGGCTTCTCCAAGACCATAGATGAAGCCTTTGCGAAATGGGGCCACGACCGCGTACTTTATGATGCAGTCCGCGCCGTACGTCTTAATCGCCCTCTGGTAGTCACATCGGTTTTTAGCGGCAACGTCACCGATGGCCACGGGCATCACCAGGTTTCCGGCGAAATGGCGCAGGAAGTCTTTAAAGCTGCGGGTGATCCGAATGTTTTCCCTGATCAGATAGCGGAGGGCCTGCGCCCCTGGTCGCCTTTAAAGATGTATGCGCGCGTGCCCTTTTTCCTTGAAGAGGCAGGGCCGCATACGACCATGTTTGATTACGCAACGGGCAAATCGTCTCCGCTGCATCTGCGCGACTACGTGAATAGCAAATGGATGGACGAGGTTCCTGCAACCAATGTCCTCATTCATGAGGGTCAATTTGATCCTGTGCTCGGGCGCTCTTACGTGCAGATGTCGCGTGAAGGCTGGAGCGAGCAGAAGTCGCAGAATGGCGGCGGCAATCCACCCCTGCCCGGGCCGTTCAACGTCGCTTATCACCGTTATGGCTCACGCGTCGAAACCAAAGATCAGGAGTCCTCATTCTTTGATGGCATCGATGTTTCGCTGGCCGGAATTGCCACGCTTGCGCACGGTGATACGCAATTTCTGAAAGATGGCCTGCGCGAAATTGACCGTCACGTCACAAAGGCACTCTACGCCTATATTCCGTCCGATCCGTCGAAGATCGTTCCAGACCTGCACGATGGATATCTGAAGACGCAGCAGCTTATTGACGCCGTCGATGCAAGCTCATTAAGCGCAGATGATAAAGCCAACGTGAATCATGAGCTCAACATCAAGCTGGCGCAGTTCAATACTGCGCTTGCTCAGGCGCTAGGCCTGGAGGTGACAGCGCTCGTCACGCCTACCCTGCAATCAGATCGCAATCCCTTTTCAGGCAGTTCTGCCGCGATGACGTTCCTGCATGCTACGCCGGGCATGGAGTTCCATGTGCGCCTGCATGTCACCAGTGCTGGGCCGTGGACTTCCGGAGGCAACCTGCGACTGGCGAAGACCTGGCTTGTGACTCCGGAAGGCGAGCACTGGCCGGTCACGCGAGTTGGAGGACCGATTGCTCCGAGCGCATCTGAGGCTGACATTCTTTTCAAGCTTGAAGTTCCGAGCAAGGCTGCTCCCACACGTCCTTATTTCAGTCGGCCTAACATTGAACAGCCGTATTACAACATTGACGACAAGCGCTGGCTGAATCGCTCGTTTGCGCCTTATCCAGTCGAGGGCTGGGCGGAGTTCGACTATGACGGTGTGCCTGTCCGCATTGGCCAGGTTGTGCAGACTGTTCACTGGGAGCATGGGCCGGGAGCTGTGTATCAGCCGCTCGTTGTGCTGCCGCAAATCTCCGTCAACTTTGGAGCTGGAGCCGGTGTAGTGCCTCTTGGCGAAAAGTCGTTTCCGCTGACGGTCACTCTACACAATGAGCAATCAACGACAGCCGACGGTGAGCTGCATCTCGAGCTGCCTGCCGGCTGGACGGCAGATCCGACCACGGCGAAGTTTCATCTCCCGGCAAATGATCCGGACACAGTTACATTTACTGTTCATCCATCTTCGCTGAGCGCCGATGCAACATACACGATCAAGGCCATAGCGAGCAGTGGAAACTTCGAATTTAGTGAAGGAGTGCAGCAGGTTGGATATTCCGGCGTGCGGCCTTATTACTACTATCAGCCGGCGACGTATCGGGCGCGTGGTGTGGATGTAAAGGTTGCGCCCAATCTCAAGGTCGGCTACATCATGGGCACTGGAGATGATGTACCGCAGGCGCTTGAGCAGATCGGTGTCCATCCGCACCTGCTTACGGATGACGAAATCCTGCACGGCGACCTAAGCCAATACAACACTATCGTGCTCGGTATTCGCACATATGCTGCGCGGCCAGTGCTGGCGTCAGCCGCAAAGCGGCTGCTCGATTATGTAAAGAACGGCGGGACGGTTGTTGTGCAGTACAACTCACCTGAGTATGACCACAATTTTGGCCCGTATCCCTATACGCTGGGCCGCTCGCCAGAAAAGGTTGTAGACGAAAAATCGAAAGTCAGCATACTTGACCCCAACAATCCATTGATGACCTTTCCCAACAAAATTACAGCGGCTGATTTTAACGGATGGGTTGAGGAGCGCGGACATTCCTTCATGCAGTCCTGGGATCCGCATTACACCGCGCTGACCGAAACACATGATCCGGACCAGGACCCGCAGAAGGGCGGCCTGCTCGATGCGCAATATGGGCACGGGAAGTATATTTATGTCGCCTATGCGCTGTATCGGCAAATGATGGAAGGCGTTCCTGGGGCGTATCGGATATTCGCGAATCTGGTGAGTGCCGGAAGCACGGTTCGTTAATAAAGCTCCACTAGGCGTATGAAACGAATATCGCCTTAAATTCCCCATGCAGAGCGGGAACAGATCGCACTGGCAAAATTCATTGGCCAGAGTCATAGCCTGCGTGCTAATGAATGAGAGTCGCGTTTTCTGCTCCCCTTGCTGATTGCGGCGTTTATCTATCCATAGGGGAATTCAACATGGCAAATTTTTGTGAGGCGTGTGGCTCGCAGCTTTCGGGCGTGGAAGGCTTTTGCTGGAAATGCGGGGCAGCAATAAAGCGCGGTGTTCCGCAACAACAGCCTGCTCCGCTTGCTGGAGGATATCAACAGGTACAGGTCCCACAGGTCCCTTCTGCTCAACCTTCAGCTGCCGGGTACCAGCAGCAACCGCAGCCCGCTGCACCCGCTCCGGCCGTTCAATTCCAGCAGGCCGCAGCTCCGGCAAATCCGGCATACGCGCCGGTTCCCGCTGCTGCTCCCTCTGCGGCTCCGGTTGCAACTACGGGGAAAAAGTCGAGCACGTGGGTCACGGTTCTGGTTGTGGTGATTGCCGTCATCTTCGTAGGCGGACTATTAGCAGTGGGCGGCGTCATCTATGTGGCCCATCGCGTCAGCCAGAAGGTGCATCAGATTTCGGCTGCCGCCGGAGTGGGCGAAGGTTCCATGCACAAAGCCATGGCGAGCGTGAGCGATTCAGATGCGTGCCGGTTATTGAGCAAGCAGGAGGTAGGCAGCGCGCTGGGCGTGGAGATTGTCGCCACTCGGGCCATTGCCGATGGCTGCGAGTATCTGGCAAAAGGCACGGCAGCGGATATGACGGCGCGCCACATGGCCGCGCTCAGCAGCGCGAACGGCGCCGATAGCCAGCAGCAGGAGATGATTCACAAATTTGCCGGAGGAGTCTTCGCCCAGCAGCAAAAGGAATCGCATGAGGGCGAAGAGAGTGACGGGAACGTGCCGGTTTTTGTATTTGCCGTCGATCAAAACGGAGCCGCGGCTCAGATGAAGCTGACTGGCGGTGTTATGGGCATGCTGGGGCCGGGGCAGAAGCAGATTGCCGGCATTGGCGATGAGGCTCTGGATGAAAGCGGCGCCATGATGCTGGTGCGCAAAGGCGACAAGCTGATTCGGATTACATATACGACCTGCCCCTGCGGAACCGATGCGATCAAGCCGCTGGCACGAAAACTGGCTGATTCCCTCTAGTTATTCAGCTTCGGTCATCTCAAGTAATCCGGTGGGAAATCCATCGATGCTGCGGGTGTTTTTCGCGCGCCAGTATTCTTCAAGTCCGTTTAAGCCTTTGTTTTCCGCCCAGTGCCTGAGCGTGTCGCGCTCGCCTGCATAGCTCGTCGGATTCGACTCTGCAGCTTGGCGATAGGATAAAGTGTTATGCCGGAACTTCCTGAAGTTGAAACTGTGGCCAATGGTGTTCACCACCGGGTGGCCGGGGATGTGATCGAGTCCGTATGGTTGGGATCAAAGCCGGAGCCGTTTAAGACCACGCCTCGGAAAATGGCGGAGGCGCTGACTGGACGACAGATTGAGCGGGTGTACAGGGTCGGGAAGTATATTGTTTTTGATCTGGATGACAAGACCGGACCACAGTGGATTGTGCATCTGGGAATGACGGGGCGGCTGCTGGTTTCGGCGCCTGACGTAGAGATTCCACCGCATACGCATGCCATTTTAAAGTTGGTTTCCGGGCGGGAATTGCGCTTTGTTGATCCGCGCCGGTTTGGGCGGCTGGGGATTCATTGGCGCGGGAAAGATATGTCGGAAGATGGATTCCGGGGAACGGGGCTTGAGCCGCTAACTATTTCTCTTGAGGAATTTACCGGTCTATTTAGAGGACGCAAAACTGCCATTAAAGCAGCCTTATTGAATCAGAAATTGCTGCATGGAGTGGGCAATATCTATGCCGATGAGAGCCTTTTTCGCGCTGGGATACGGCCTGGGCGCAGGGCTGGACGGCTTACAAAGGAGCAATTAAGCCGGCTGCACGCGGCTTTGCAGACGATTTTGAAGCATGCGATCGCGCTTGGCGGTTCATCCGTTTCGGATTATGTAGATGCGGATGGAGTTAAGGGCTTCTTTCAGCTTGAGCACCGGGTCTATATGCGGAGCGGTGAGCCTTGTCTGGTTTGTGGAACTCCGATCCGCAGAACTGTGCTGGGCGGACGGGGAACCCATTATTGCCCTAAATGTCAGAAATAGAATCTCTTATGCTTTTATTTTTCTAAAAAAGCTGCCAGACTTCTCTCCTTTTCTCCGCCCTGGGTGGGAAGACAGTGAAATTATGAGCAAATTATGGATTTGTGAAGACAGTGAAATCCAGCCTTCCATAATCGGAAGAATCGGCGAGGTCTTCTCTTTGTAAATTGTTGATTACAAACTGGAGAAGGTGCGGCATAAGAATTGCTTATTACCTAAGTGCCAGCGACGTGCGTGTCTTCCTGGATTTGAAAAGGGAGCATGAAGGGTCGACCTCGGCAGATGAGAGCTGGAGCCGCATGAGACTCCACCCAGCCGAGGTCATTCACCTGGAGCCTATGGCGACCAGGTTTTTAGGGAGGCCAGTGATTGGCCATATGAAAGCAGGCGGCCGCCAACCGAGGCGGCCGTTCCGTTTTCGACCCGGCGATAAATTCCTGCATCCAACTACTTGCCAGAAGTGTCAATAGCTAGTAGTATCGTCTTTGCCTATCGAGCGGCTGATGCCGGAGGGTTTTCCGGAAAGTTCGCCGCATTTCTCGACAGTCAAGAATTCAACTGGCGCGTATCACCTTGATGTAAGTTCGTTCCTTTGTGGGACGATGGCGGATGGGTGGGACACCCAAAATATAGCGATAGCGAGTTGAAGAGTTCGAATATTGGACCCCGTGACACACAGTACAGGCCAGGACCCGGTTCCTCCCTCGACAACTTAGTGAGCGCCCAAACTTGTGCAGGGGTATGAATCAACGAATCTCCCGGCGAACCCGATGATACGAAAGCGGCAGCGGCTTTCAGCCGGAATTTACGCTGCAACCAAGTCAACGCACCAGGAAGTGCAAGCATGACAACAGAGCAGAATGAGCCCCAGGCACAAGCGCCGCAGGGGCAACCGCCGCAGGGCCAGCCCCAGGGGCATCGCCGTCGCCGTCGTAGACGGAAGGGTGGAAAAGGCCAGGCAAATTCTCCCCAGGCGAATGGCCAAGTCAACCAGCAAAACCAGCAAGGACAGGGACAAAAGCAGAAGTTTTCAGGTCAGAACCGCCAGTTCCACAAAAACGGGAATGGCAACGGTCAGGGCGGGGGCAGGCGCAAGAACAAACAGCGCAGGCAACAGGTTTTTGTCGGACCGATGGATCACAGCTACCGCGTGGCCAATGGAAATGTAGCCGATGCGCCGCCTTCAACGATTGAATACCGGAACGGGAATGCTCATCCGAACGGGTTCCATCCAGAAACCATAGTAGAACCACCTCCGGTTCCGGTGCGTGAAGATGCTCCGACGCGCATTTTCTGCTTTATCGATGACCTGTTTTTCCTGGCCAAAATTCAGGAGACGGCGCGCAAGCTGGGGGTGAAAGTTGGCTTCGTGAAGGCCGACAAAGATGTGGTCACGAAACTGACAAGCACATCTGAGGATGCGAAGCCTTCGCTGATTGTCTTGGACCTAAACAATGCCAATGCCAAGCCGCTGACACTGATTCCGAAGCTCAAGGCAAAATTGAAGAAAGGAACCTCGGTGATCGGGTTTCTGTCGCATCTCCAGGGCGATCTGAAGGTGAAGGCTCTGGAAGCCGGATGCGACATGGTGATGCCGCGCTCGGCGTTCTCGCAGAATCTACCTAACCTGCTGCGGCGTCATGGTCTGGAGGAAGAAGAGTTCGAAGCTGCCGAAGCGTAAGAGAGTAATTCGTCGAAGAGGAGAAAGGTTCGCGAGATCTCGCGGACCTTTTCTTATTCGAGTATGCAAAGAATGGATTTAACTCGATGGCGATTTGTATGACATCTTTCTATACAGATGTAAATGATTTGATTTTGGCAAAGTAGAAAGCAACTGAGCTTAACGGCTTTTCAATAAATCCATCAAAAGAAGGCATTGCAGAGCACTCCTGGCTAGCTTAAAACTGTAAGCCTTATGTTAGACCCTCGAAAGATCATCGTCTCCATCGCAACCAGCGCTGACGGATACATCGCCCGGTCTGATGGCGATGTCGAATGGCTCAACCGGCGTCCCAGCAAGATCGATTACGGGATGAACGCGTTCTATCAGACCATTGACACCATCCTCTGGGGTCGTAAAACTTACGACTGGCTGCTCGCTTACTACCAAAAAGTGGGCAAAAAAGAGGGGATGTTCGACACAAAGGTCGCCAATTATGTTTTCTCGCGCAAACTGCCGAAGGACGCCCCGTCTGGCGTTGAATTTGTGTCAGGGCCGATAAAGACATTCGCGCAGCGCCTGCGTTCAAAGCCGGGAAAGCACATTTGGATGATGGGCGGAAGCGAGCTGATCGCATCCTTTCTTGACGCCGGCGAGATCGACGTGTTCGACATTCACATCATGCCCATCCTGATCGGTGAGGGCATTCCACTTGTAGCGCCGCGCCATCGCGATATCGAGTTGCGTCTGCTCTCTTCGGAAAGCTACGCCGACGGCTCCGTACGGCTGCGCTACGAAGTTCAAAATGAAGCCGGCAAGGCAAAGCCGAAGAAGGCGAGCAGGAAACCGGCAGCGAAACGGAGAGGATGATGCCAGAACAAGATCAGAACCTGCTCGATGCCCTGCTGGACTCCTGGGACCGCAACAACACCATCCTCGTTAACCTGCTCCATGCCCTGCCGGAAGATGGATTGGAAGCGAGGGTCATGGACGGCAGCCCGTCGGTGGCACAGATGTTTATGCACATGCACTATGTGCGGCTGGTGTTCATCTCAGAAGATGCTCCCGAATTCGCGAGACCGCTACCCGAAGGCGAATGGAGAAGCGAGCGTGACCGCAACCGTATTGCCGCCATGCTGAATGAGAGCGCAAGCGCTGTGCGAGAAGCGGTCAAAGGCCGCCTGCAGTCGGGCCGGGAGATGGAACTCCACTACGACCATCCGATTCTCTTCCTCCAGCACATGATCTGGCACGAAGGCTACCATCACGGGCAGATCAAACTGGCTCTCAAGATGGCTGGTCACCCGTTCGATGATGAGGGAATCGGGCCGGTCACGTGGGATGTGTGGATGGACAAGACGCACTCGCCGAAGGGACGTTAGATTCATCCCAAAGGTGGAGGCGTGGATGTCATTCTGTGCGGTACGATTCGATTCGACCTGGCTCGTCGGAGTCCTCGTCTATTCCAATTCATGGAGATTGCATGTCAGAGAACGACGTCGTTAACAATCAGAAAATAATTCTTGCGAACCAAAAGACCATCCTTGAGAACCAGGCGACCATCCAGAAGAACCAAAAGAGTCTCGACCGGATACTCTCGAATCAGAACGAAATTCTGAGCCATCAGCAGGAGATTCTTGCAAATCAGAAAGCAATTCTGGCAGCAATAAAACGTTAAAACTGCCCCATTTCAAGCTCTTGGCTTGAATGCCCTTCGACCGTTTTCTAAATGGTAAGATTGTCTTACTATGCAGACGCGCGTTTCGACAAAGGGTCAGGTTGTCTGCCCGGTCCGCTGCGCGGCAGACTAGGCCTTCGCTACATTGGCGAGAAGGGTTCTAGTCACTGAAACAGCGCCGGTAGAGGTAACTGCATCCTGTCCGGAACGAGCCAGCCGTTTCGCGCCTGCTCACTTCCGAGCCGTTCCGGCGACCAGAAACGATAGAGCAGCTCTTTATTCAGCCGATATTCATTCAGCTTGAGAAATTCGTCAAACTTCAGCTCGCTGTGCGAGGCGATCAGGCGCACCCACGCGATGGTCAGCGTCTCGTGATAAATTTCCGGCTTTCCCAGATGCTTTGCATACGCCTGTATGCCCTCGCGCACCTTGCTTATCGCAGCTTCGAGCGGGTTCTGATGAACATGAAGCCACGCCAACCGCAGATGGTCTGCATGATGAAAGCAGGAAGGCGGCAGCGAGCAGGCGTGGAAAGCTGTCAGGAATTCTGCGTCGTTCAAAGCTGATGAAGCCGGCTTCATTTATTCAAGTATAGGCTCTGGCACTTTCGCCAGACTTGTTCGGCCTGGTCGGTGAAACCGCCTTCACTCTTCATACTTTGCAAGCTCGCTTTGGGTCGGCATGATATCACCCGAATAGTACCGCGACGTGGCATCCTCTTCTACGCCACAGCGATCTGAGGTGATTCTCGCCCTTCGCTGACGACAGCCGTTCAACCCTGTAAGATGGTCGGTCGACCATGATCACTTTTCGTAAACCGATTGAAGGAATTGAACGCCCGCAGATGGAGGCCGATGTTGTCATCATCGGCGGTGGGCCGGCCGGAATGGCCTGTGCACTGCGGCTCTCGCAATTGATTGATGAACACAACGCAAATCATCCGGATTCGCAGCTCTCGAAGGACAATATTTACGTTCTCGAAAAGGCGCGCGAGGTGGGCCAGCACTGCTTGTCCGGCGCTTTGCTTGATCCTCGCTCGATGCGCGAGCTGCTGCCCGGGTTCGAGTCAGAAGCGCCGCTCGATGCCGAGGTCACGAAGGAATCCGTTTATTTTCTGGCCAAAGACAAAATACGCAAGCTGCCCATCGTCCCTCCCCCGCTGCGGGATCATGGCAACTACATCATCTCGATCAACAAGTTCGTAAAATGGCTCGGACAGAAAGTCGAAGAGGCCGGCATCACGGTCTTCACCGGATTTGCCGGCTCGGAGCTCCTGTTTGAAGACGACAGCATCGACCCGGAGACTGTGCGTGTGACCGGCGTTCGCACCGACGACAAAGGCGTCGACAAGCACGGCCAGCCAAAGGCGAACTTCGAGCCCGGGTATGATCTGCGGGCGAAGATCACGATTCTGGCTGAAGGCACTCGCGGCAACTGCGCCAAGCAACTCATTGAACGGCTGCATCTGGAAGATCCGGACCACGCGCAGACCTACGGCATTGGAATTAAAGAATTATGGGAAATTCCTGCGGGGCGTGTTGCTAAAGGCGAAGTAATTTATACGCTGGGATATCCGCTGACCACAAAAGAGTATGGCGGCGCATGGATTTACGGCATCAGCGATACACAGGTTTCCATCGGCTACGTCACCGGACTGGATTACGAGGACCCACGCACCGATCCGCATCATGTATTTCAGGCTTTCAAGGAGCATCCGTTGGCGAGGAGAATTCTCGAAGGCGGCAAGATGATCCGCTACGGCGCCAAGTCGATGCCGTATGGCGGATGGCTGACGATGCCGCGCATCTATGGAAATGGCTGGATGATTCTTGGCGACTCGGCCAGTCTTCTGAATTCGCAGCGGCTCAAAGGTATTCATCTGGCCATCAAGAGCGGCATGCTCGCGGCGGAGACCGCCTTCGATGCGCTGCTCTCCGGTGACAGTTCGGCCGATACGCTGAGCGAGTACAAAGCTTCCGTCGATAAAAGCTGGATTTATGACGAACTGTATCCGGTGCGGAATTTCCATCAGGGCTTTGAGCATGGCCGCCTGGAAGGACTGGTGAAGGCCGGGATTCAGTTCGTTCTGCGCGGCGGCAATCTCGGGCCGGATTATAAGAACCACGCCGGTTATCTGAACCTGAAGCCGCTCAATACACTTGGCAACTGGGGCGGCGAGCGCACACCGTTTCTTGGCAATGCGAAGGGCGATGGCAAGCTGACCTTCGACCGGCTGACGGATGTCTACCACTCAGGCACGCGCCACGATGACGATCAACCGGTGCACCTGGTTGTTAAAGATCTGGACATCTGCAATAACCGCTGCATCCGGGAATATGGCAGCCCATGCCAATACTTCTGCCCCGCAGCTGTTTATGAGATGGTCGAGTCGAGCGAGACTTCTTCCGGCAAGCAGCTTCATATCAACTTTGCCAACTGCGTACACTGCAAAACCTGCGACATCATGGATCCGTATCAGATCATCAACTGGGTTCCTCCGGAAGGCGGCGGCGGTCCAAATTATGACGGGATGTGAACCGATATTGAGCATGGACTGAGCAGAGGGCCCGCTGTATCATCGCTCCGAAGAATTGAACCGGGCGGCTGAGGCTTGATACGGAACAGAAAGCTGATCTCTCATCTTTGGGCTATCGTATCCCTGCTGGGCCTTGCCGCTTTACTCTGCACGAAATCGGTCAAGGCAACTCCTTCGCCGGCTGCCGTTCAGGCAGAAGCACGCAGCAAGTATGTGGGAGATGCTGCCTGTTTTTCCTGCCATCGGGAGCAGGGCCTGTCATATCTGCACACTGCTCATCATCTGACCTCGCAGCTTGCGAGCAAAGAATCGGTACTCGGCTCATTTAAAGAAGAATCGAATGTGCTGATGATTGTCGATCCCGCGCATGCGACCGCTGTGCCTGGCCTGTACTTCAGGATGGAGGAGAAGGGCGGCAGCTATTACGAGACCGCCGTTACAGGTTGGGGTAATGATCTGCAGACGCGAACGGAGCGGATCGATGTGGTTACCGGATCGGGTGTTCGCGGCGTGACCTATCTGTACTGGCAAGGGAACAAGCTGTATGAGCTGCCGGTGAGCTATTGGACGGATGGGCATCAGTGGATCAACAGTCCCGGATACGAGAACGGATCGGCGAACTTCTCGCGGCCGGTGAATCCGGGCTGTCTGGAATGCCATGCGACATACATCAAGGCGCTTTCATCGGACCCGCTGACAAATTCCTATGACAGAAACAGCCTCATCACTGGAATCTCCTGTGAGATCTGTCATGGTCCGGGAGCGGATCACGTTGCCAGAGAGAAAGCGGGTCCAGTCGAAGGGAGCGATCAGGCCATACTGAATCCGGCTAAGTTCTCGCGCGACCGGCAGATTGACCTCTGTGCTCTGTGTCATAACGGTATTCAGCGCGAGGCGCTGGCTCCGGCATTCTCGTATGTACCAGGAAAGCCGCTCAGCGAGTATTTCAAGCCGATTCCGTCCGACACTGTCGAGCATCCGGATGTGCACGGCAATCAGGTTGGACTATTGGAGAGGAGCCGCTGTTTCCGGTCCTCGCAAACCATGACTTGCTCTACCTGTCATGACGTTCACGCGCCGGAACGAGTTGCGGCAAGCTATTCCGATCGTTGTCTCACGTGTCATCAGTGGCAAAGCTGCGGAATGGCAAAGACGATGGGAGAAAAGATCAAAGCGAATTGCATCGATTGCCATATGCCCGTTGAGCCGACCAACGTGATCGTCTCCGAGACTGCGGGCAAGGAGATTCGCGCAACGATGAGAAACCATTGGATTAAGGTTTATCCCAAAGCCGGTTTCAGCCGCTGAAATGCGGCTTAGCGGTCTGACCACATTTTGCTGGACTGCGGCCAACTGCATCTGTTTCCATTCAATCGTAAGGGGTATGAATCACAGGTCGCGAATCCGATGGGCAATGATGGCCTGTTTATTCGGCGCGAGTGCAATTGCGCAGTCGACCAAACCCGCGCAGCAGCCGCTGTATCTTCCCGATCCAACGCCGAGACCGCCTGATCTGGAGAAGCAGTATGGAACTGATCCCGCTGAGATTGCGCGACAGCAAAAGCTGGCGCTGATGCGGGCTGCGCAGAATCGGCAGCAGATCCTTACAGCAACCGACAAGCTGGTTTCGCTGACCGCGGAACTGAAAACGGATGTGGCGAAACGCGAAGGACCAGGCACGATGACTTCACAGGCAACTGAAGCACAGCAGATTGAAAAACTCGCAAAAACGATCAAAGAGAAGAGCCAGGGGCTGTATTGAAGGAGAAAATGCGAAGCAAAAAGTCCATTTTGAAGTCATTTTTTGTTGTTTCCGCAACGTTTTGGCTGCTTTTAGCGCCCCCTTTCAGCAGCATTTCTGCCCAGGAACGGCAGCAGGACAGCCAGAGCGGAACTTCATCTCAGCCGCAGCCCCAGGCTCCGACTAATAACAAAAAACCGGATGATGCCGCGAATGCGAAAGCGCCGGCGAACCAGGCTTTGTCTCCGGAACAGGCCCGGCAGGCCCAGTATGTGGCCGATTCGGAGAAGCTGTATCAGCTTGCTCAGGAACTGAAGGCCGAAGTGGCCAAAACCAATAAAAATACCCTCTCGATTACCGTAACCAAGAAGGCCGAAGAGATTGAAAAACTGGCCAAGAGCATGAAAGACAGAATGCGTAAGGAACAGTAAATTCAAGCTCCTCTTTGCGCTTTAAGGCAGCGTTTCTGACGATTTACATCCTGGAGATTCTTCCTCCCTTCACCACCAATCACGTGAAAAACCGCACGTGCTGGGGACCCGTTCGGTTCGTCAGATGACAATTTTTTCTATCAAATGAAGTTTTTTCTCATTTTGGTTGGTTGTTCTGGAGTCTTTCCACCAGCGCCTGGTTTTCTTCTTTCTTCATGGTGCCTGCTATGTCGAATTCTTTTTTTGCCTCATCTTTTTTCCCCATCGATTGATACAGCCTTGCGAGGCGCCAGTGGGGGGTTACGTCTTTCGGGTCGAGTTCGATGGCTTTTTGCAGTTCTCTGACTGCATCTTCGTTGCGCTCTAAATTTGCGTAGACGACGCCCAGATCGCGGTGCACGAAGGCGTTCGATGTGTCGGCTGCAGCGGCCTTTTCCAGTTCCGGCTGGGCTTTGGCGTAGTCATTCAGCTCGACCCAGGTATCGCCCAGGTATGCGTGCGCTGCAGTGCTGGAGGAGTCGTTTTCCAGCTCAGCTAAAAACTCTTTCTCGGCTTCGTCGTATTTTTTCTGCTCCCAGAGCAGGTATCCGAGGCCGAAGTGGGCATTTGGTTCTTTGGGGTTGGCCTTGACTGCGGCGCGGAACTGCTCGGTTGCTCCGGAAATGTTGCCTTCGGCGTCGAGGGCTTCTCCGGCGAGCATGTCGGCTTCGGCGGATTCGGCATTGAGCGCCAGAATCTCTTTATAGACATCCATTACGCACTGGTATTGCTTGCTCCAGAGGCAGCTATGGGCCAGTGTCAGGCGCAGCGGCAGGCTTTGCGGGTCCATTTTTGCAGCCTGTTTGAGGTATGGGATTGCTACCAGATAATCCCCCATTCCGTAGTGGGCCATTCCGAGCAGGATGGTCAGGCGGGGATCTCCGGGGTGTTTTTCCAGCTCGGCGGTAAAGGGTTTGATGGATTCCTGGAAGCGGCCGGCCTTGAAGAGAGCCAGTCCGAGGTTCATTTCCAGTCCGGGCAGGTTTGGGTCGAGGACGAGTGCTTTGCGGTAGTTTTCCACTGCTTTGCTGTAGTGTTCCTGCCGGGCTTCGAGAAGACCGATATGGGCGAAGGCTTCAGGGCTTTTGGGGTTG
>DATGMQ010000054.1:0-69040 GCA_035293545.1 Alloacidobacterium sp.
TGGCTGGGGCATGCGACTGTCCTGATCGCAACGGCGAAAGGGACATCGATATTGATTGACCCCTTTATTGAGCAGAACCCAAAGTTTCCCAAAAGCTATAAGTTTCCGGACAAGATCGATCTGATCCTTGCCACGCATGGACACGGCGACCACATCTCCGACCTAATATCTACAGCAAAGAAATATGACTCAACGGTAGTTGGAATGGTGGAGCTTGTCGGCTGGGCGCAGTCGAAAGGCGTGAAAAACGGAGTAGGCATGAACCTCGGAGGTTCATGGAAGTATAAAGATGTCACCATAACTGTCGTGGAAGCCAAACATAGCTCGGGAATCAGCGATGACGGCCAGACGATTTATGGAGGTGAGCCGGTCGGCTTTGTGATTACCGTAGAGAATGGCCCGGTACTGTATCACGCAGGCGATACGTGCGTCTCTCTGGATATGCAGATTATTCGCGATCTATATCATCCGCAGCTTGCCATGCTGCCCATTGGCGATTACTACACCATGGGACCTAAAGGAGGAGCGCTGGCGGCAAAGTATCTGGGAGTTACAAGGGTGCTGCCTATTCATTATGGGACATTTCCGGTGCTTACCGGCACTGCGGAAGAACTTACGAAGTTACTGGATGGCAGCGGCATCGAAGTGAATGCCATCGCACCTGGAGAAAGCCTGGGATAGCAATTTTCAAAAGGCGGTAAATCTACTGGATTCACCGCCGATTTTCATTTTCGATTAACTTGCTTTCTTTGCCTGTTGCTTTCTGCGTTCAGCCCAGCGCTTTTTCATCGCTTCCGCAATGCGGCGCCGGCCTTCGGCGCTCAATGCCCGTTTCCGTGGAGATCTCCTGCCTGCTCCGCGGGAAGAAGAATCTCCTGCTAGCAGCGCACGAGCTTCTTTTAACCGCGCAATTTCCTTATCCAGCTCAGCTACGATTCTACTGACTTCCACTATTCCTCCATTCGAACGAAAGGTTGGCCTTGCGCCGCAAGGTCGGAAAGAACAAGGTAATCAACGATAGCTAACTTCTTGTGTTCTTGCCAACTTGTTACCTGATGTATTTTGCGAAGATACCCCTTTACTCTACTTGCAATATGCGGGTATTGACAAATCACAAGCTTGCGACACAGCCGAAATTCACTTATGTAACAGGCAGATGTTCTGAGCGCATCTGCCGTTAAGAAGGCTAGCTGTCGTGATCGTCAGGCGATGGTTTCGGCGCGCGAATGGAATAGTCGAATCCGGACTTGTCTGGCTTAGAAGGAGGCTCCAGTGTTCCCCCGCGGCTTCCGTCTTTCTTATAGCGGCGTATGTCGCGGAGAGTTTCCTGCTTATCGCGCGCGTATTCAATGGCAAGGCGGGTTAGAGCATAAGTAACAATATCGCTGTGATGGAGGCCCTGCATCTCCGGATCGCGGCGGAAGTTCAGCCATAATCTGTGCACAAGCTGCACATCATCCGCCTGAAGAGCAGGTGCGTGCGGGCCAATGTGAAAGCCCTGCGCGTCGCCGTTCGGCATAACAACGTAGAAAGTAAACTGCCGCTTCGGCTCAGCCAGATTCTCCCATGCCTGGCCTATGTGATAGGCCTGTTCTTGTGCAGTCATCTTTGTAGAAAGACCTGAAACAAGCGCGCTTACTTCCAGTGAGTTGGCTGTCTGCACTAATGCGGCGAAGATATCTCCTGCCGGAACTACCAATAGGGAGATATGCTTGCCGAAGCTCTCCGCTACCGAAACAGCTTTGGTAAAGAGCATCTGCTCGTGTTCACTGAATAGCTGCTCCGCCGCATTGATATATTCAGGACCGCCCGCGCCCATCATGCGGGCTGTAAGCACGACGATGTCCTGGTCTTCCGCATTCGTGCGCGACAAGGCCCATTTGAGCGCAAAGGGATTGGCAGCATCGCGCATGGTGACCAGAATGCCGCCAGGCCGGATTTCCAAAGCTTCGCGTCCGATCGTATCCGGATGCTCCAGCTGGAAATGCTCCTTCATCTGCTTGGCTGCAGCAGCATGTTTGCGCCTATTGCGCTCCTCAGAAACAGTGAAGATGGTATAGAAAGCAGCCGCAAAGGCAATGCCGCTCTCCGTCGCGACGCTTTTCGTGAATAGGTTCACAATCGCCGTAGTAAGCAGGACAAGAAAGACGGAAAACAACCCAACAGGCAGCTCTGTCTTGCCGATGCGGATATTAATTGGAACTTTCCAACCCCGCTCGCCTTTGTACTTCCAGCGCAGCACCAACATAGCCAGTGAGTTGAAGGTGAAGCTCCAGATCACGCCGAAGGCATAGGCTTCGCCCAGAGTAATGACATTGCCGCGGCTGGCAATGATAGTGAAGAGCTGCAGCCCGGTAACGAGATTTACGATGCGATAACTGGTGCCGTATTTTTTATGCGGCTTGCGGAACCAGTCAGTCAAAACGCCGTCCTCGGCAATGCGCATGAGCACGCCGGTCGAGCCGATGATCGAAGTATTAATGGCGCCGGAAAGAATCAGGAAGCCGACAATGACCACGAAGACGCGGAAGACAATCTTCAACGTAAGCGGTCCCACGACATACATCGCCAGACCGGCGATGAGGTTATCGCGATAAACCGGCACGCGGACTGAATCCGGAATCAGCATGACGGCCAGCAGCGAAACGATCCCGGTAAAGACGAAGCTGTAAATCGCGATCACAATCGCGGCACGTTTGAGGTTTTTGAGCTTGGGATGCTCAATTTCGCGATTGACCTGGGCCAGCGTCTCTTCACCGCTCATCGCCAGCACGGAATGGCCAAAGGCCATCAGAATGCCGAAAAGGCCAAGCGAAGCCGCAAATTTTGTTCCTGATAAAAATCCGAGCGCGTCATGCGAGAAGTGCAGGTTTGACGGAATGGGAAGCGGCGGCAGTGAAGCGCGAACATGAATTGCGGAGAAGATACCCCAGCCCAGCAGCAGCACGACCATGATGGTGGTAATCTTCATCACTTCAAGGGCCTTGTCCGTTGATTCCTCAATGCCCTTGATGTTCTGCCACCAGTAGTAAATTGTGACCGCGGCACAAAAAATTGCCGATGTCTCATTCATCGGCAACTGGCGTGCATGTCCTGCGTGAATCAGCGCGGCGGGCAGCCATCCATGCGTTGCGCCCACGGCCATTAATTCATTCAGGAGTCCGGTGATGTACTGCCCGGCGGATACACCTGAAATTGGCCCGGTAAGGATGTAGTCAAACATCAGGGCGGAGACGCTCAGCTTGGCGAAAGTCCCGCCCAGCGCTTCTTTTACCACGCGATAGACGCCGCCGCGCGTGAACATCGAGCAGCTTTCCACGTAGACGGCGCGCACGGCAAAAGAGAAAAGCATGACGCCGAGGATGAACCACGGCGCGGCTTTCCCAACTGCTTCTTCTGCGATACCGCCGGCATAGAAGGCCGATGAGCCTAAATCATTGAGAACGACGGCTGCCGCTCGCCAGAAGGATATAAAAGTAAGCATGACCGAGGAGGCAACTACCAGCCTTACCCGGTTCGATTGCGGAGCGGTAAACGTTTGACCGACAGACATGGATAAAGGTGAAAACCTTGCTTCTCACCACCGGGCGAACTACAGCCCCCGGCAAGGACGCTCAGCGCTGAGTGTATGTCTAGTTGGAAGTACAGTCAATGGAATGCACAAACTTGAAAATGAGGTTACTCACCAAAGAGCTCGTGCAGATCCTCAATAAAACTGATGACGATAACGATGGCCGACCCAGCCATTCCAATGAAAAAAAGCCAGGTCAACAGATGCATTCCCATTGTTACAAACGTGTTCACAAAACCATTTTACCGCGATATGGAATGTTAGACTCAGGCTGAATGCGCTCTCTCGTCCGCAAGCCCATTCTTTTCGGATTGCTCTCTGCTGTCCTGCTTGATCTTCCATTTCCCATTGCCGGACCATTGCCGCCGTGGCGCGCGGCATTTTCCTGGATTGCCCTGCTCCCGCTGCTCTATGGATTGCTGATGCCGTGCAGTGTAGAAGCGCCGCGTTATCTGCGCCGCAGTGCGCTTACCGGATATGTCTGCGGGGTTCTCTGGTACATCCTGAACTGCTACTGGATCTATGACACCATGCACTCATATGGCGGCGTGCCGTCAGCAGGAGCAGCCGGTATTCTTGTCCTCTACAGCCTGGTGCTGGGTTTGTATTTTGGGCTCTTTGGATTTTTGGTTGCGCTTTGCCGAAAGGCTTTTGGCTTAAATGTATTTCCGCTGGCGCTGGCTCCGTTCCTCTGGGTGGCGCTAGAACTTACCGCCGCGCATATTACCAGCGTTCCCTGGGACCAATTCGGCTACTCGCAGGTAGATAATTTTCTGCTGACGCGCCTTGCGCCATTTACAGGCGTCTATGGAATTTCATTCGTGCTGGTGGCCGTGAATATGCTGCTGGCAGCGGCTGTGCTGTCGCGTTCCATTCACACGAGGCTGCGCATTGGAGTGGGCGCTGTTCTGCTCGCGGTCCTGTTGCAGTTCGGCTCGTTCATTCAGCCCAAGCCCTCGCCAACATCGGCCTATGCAGTTCTGCTGCAGCCCAATCTGGACGTAGGCGTGACCCAGGTATGGGTGGGTCCCGAGTGGGATGAGAACATTTCCTGGATCATGGAGCAGAGCCAGTTAAACTGCTCTCCGGTAATTGCCGGAATGCCGACACGTCAGGCGCAGCAGACAACCACGGATTGTTCTCGGAATACGCCGCCTCCCGGCATCATCGCCTGGCCAGAAGCGCCGTCGCCGTTTCGCAGCGACGATCCGCGCTTTGTCTCATTCATGCGATCAATGACGACCACTGCACATGCTCCCGTGGTCTTCGGGCTCATTGGACGCGACAGGACCGGAGAGTACAACTCTGCCGTGTTTGCCGCTGCTGACGGCAATATCCTCGGCCGCTACGACAAAATTCATCTCGTGCCGTTTGGCGAATATGTGCCTTACCGCGATGTCTTTTTTTTCGCGAAACATCTGACGCAGCAAATTGATGACTTCCATCGCGGCACGTATCGCAAGGTCTTCAGCGCAGGCGGGCATACCTTCGGCATCTTCATCTGCTATGAGTCCATCTTTGCCGATGAGGTACGGCAGTTTGCTGTGAACGGAGCGCAGGTCTTTGTGAATATCTCAGATGACGGCTGGTATGGCGACACCAGTGCTCCCTGGCAGCACCTGAATATGGCTCGCATGCGCGCCATCGAAAACCGCCGCTGGATTCTGCGCGACACAAACAATGGCGTCACCACTTCCATCGATCCATATGGCCGGGTTAGTGTGAGCGCGCCGCGCCATGTTGCTACTACGCTGGTCGCTCGTTATGGATACCGCGACGACCTCACCTTCTACACGCGTTACGGCGACCTCTTCGCCATTCTCTGTGGGATAATTACTTTAGCGGCAGCAGTGAAAGCAGCACGCCTTCTTGCCCGCCAATCTTCACGTAAAAGACAGGTCTCCTAAGTGTTGAACGATCTCGAATTCGCCTACACTCCCGTCCGGGACAAAGTCCGCGACCTGCGGGAGTATCTTTGACTCCGCCCGTCTCCGCAAACAATTAGCCGACATCGAATCGAAGCTATCTGACCCAGGCGTGTGGGCCAACGCTGCCGTCTCGCAGCCGTTGATGCGCGACCGCAAGCGCATTGAGGAGCAGCTTGCGTCTGATGATGAATTAGTTCGGCGCACCGGAGATATCGATGCCTATTTTGACCTAGCGCGCGAAGGCGAGCCGGTCGAAGCCGATCTCGAACGCGAGATTCAATCGCTCAGTGAGTATGTTGACAAGCTTGAAGAGCGCACCATGCTCTCCGGTGAAACCGATGCGTTGAATGCCATCGTCACCGTGCATCCGGGCGCAGGCGGGACAGAAAGCCAGGACTGGGCCGAGATGCTGATGCGCATGTATTTGCGCTGGGCCGAGCAGCAGGGCTTCAAGACGGAGATGAACGACTATCAGGACGGCGAAGAAGCAGGCATCAAGTCGGCAACCTTCACCATCTCCGGCGACTACGCCTTCGGCCTGCTCTCAGGTGAAACCGGAGTGCATCGCCTCGTGCGTATCTCGCCCTTCGATGCAGCCAAGCGCCGCCACACTTCGTTTGCTTCGGTCTTCGTCTCGCCGGAGATCGACGACTCTATAGAAATCGAAATCAAGCCGGAAGACATTCGTACCGACACCTACCGCTCCGGCGGAAAAGGCGGACAGCACGTTAACACTACCGACTCCGCCGTGCGCATCACGCACGTTCCGACAGGCATTGTCGTTCAGTGCCAGAACGAGCGCTCGCAGCACAAGAACCGCGAGAAGGCAATGAAGATGCTGCGCTCGCGCCTGTACGAATTTGAGCTGGAAAAGAAAAAAGCGGAGACAAAGAAACTCGAAGACTCGAAGCTCGATATCAACTTCGGCTCTCAGATTCGGTCCTACGTGCTGCAACCGTACCGCATGGCCAAAGACCATCGCACCAAAGTTGAAGTTGGCGATGTGGATCGCGTTCTGGATGGCTACCTGGAACCATTTATTCGCGGCTATCTGCTGATACGAAGAAATGGCGGAGTGCCGGTGGCTGCGGATACTAATGAGTTGGAATAAAGCTGTTTATAAACAATCACAGACGATGTGGCGTGTAACCCCTTCATAACTCTATATCTGCGAGAAAGCGGTCGGCGTCAGAATCAGATTTGTAATGTTGCTGACAATTTGCTCGAAGGCGTATCTGGGAGAAGACGACAGCTTCTTCCAGTTCGGATCGCTGCCGAAAGCAGCCCACTTCTCATTCATCTCGCTGATGTCGCCGAAGGTGAGCATGTAGGTCAGGTTCGGCAGCCGTGGACCGATGAGTGAGTCTCCGTAAAAGACCTGGCCAAAACCTGCCTTCTGGAAAATTTCAAACTCGCCATTGTGGAACATCTCCACTTTGCGTACATGGTCCTGATTTGTGGGGCTCTCATACGTGCGAAGCTGGAAAACGCGCTTCGCATGCTGCGCCGTCGCCGGCGGGACGGTAAGCCTGGGGTGGCCTTCAAAGGCAATCATCAGCGAGCTTTCAATACGGACATAAGGCGGCTCCTTCGCCGAAGCATTCCAGAACGGCTCTGCCGCCTGCATAAACTGCTTGTCCTGTGCCAGCTTCAGGTCAGATGTCACCAGCGTTTCCAATGATGCACTGGGAATCAGCACATACAGCGTCGGCGTCTCAGGACCGATCGTCAGATTGAACGCTCCAATGGGAGACATCCCCAGCCGGTTCAGACCAGGAATCAGCGCATCGGAAACGTAACCCTCGGTCAGCTTGGTCTGCGGCCCTGTCTGCATGAAATATTTGCGCAGTTCGTAATATTCCCGCTGTTTCCCCGCAGATTCCTGCGCGCCCGATTTTCCCGCAAATGCAATCGCGGATGCTGCCAGTGCCGAAGTAAGAAAGCTGCGACGTTCCAAAGGATTCTCCTAACTTAAGATGAAATATGCATCCTGAGCGAAAGCGGAGTCGAAGGATCTGCTTTTTGCACATTCTCCCAAACTCTCACTGAGAAGCGTACATGAAAAACAAGAAGACCAATAATTGTCATTGAGAAAAGCCAGTTGAACACCGCAGAAAGCATTCGAAGTACTTCAATCAGCAATGGATATTTAGTCGGCTCGCAGCACCAAAGACTGGAAAATTGCTGTTGCTCTTCCACTCTTGAGACAGTATCCAAAATTGGCGGTACTTCTGAATTTCGAGCCAGAACAAATTAAATTAGAGAGAATCGCGGTTCACACCACGACACTCTCCTGATACTCCCCAAACACCTCACGCATAGCAGCAGCAATCTCTCCAACGGTAGCGTAGCTCTCCACCGCCCCGAGAATCGCAGGCATAAGATTCTCCCCAGACCGCGCATGCTCCTTCACGCGATCAACTCCGGCTTGCCAGCGAGCCTTATCCCGCCGCAGGCGTAGAGCCCGAAGCCGCTCCACCTGCTTCCGCTCCAGAGCCTCATCAATCCGCTGAATCGGAATGGCCGGCTCTTCTTCGCGCGTGAACTTGTTCACACCAACCACAGTAGCCTCTCCAGCATCCACCGCCCGCTGATATTCATAGGCCGCGTTCTGGATTTCCTGCTGTACCCAGCCTCGCTCGATGGCCCGGAGCATCCCGCCCATCGAATCAATGCGGTCAAAATAGGCCTTTACCTGCTGCTCAATCTCGTGCGTCAGCGATTCGACATAGTACGATCCGGCAAAGGGATCGATGGTCTGGGCTACGCCCGACTCCATCGCAAGAATCTGCTGTGTGCGCAGAGCAATCCGCGCCGCCTCCTCTGTTGGGAGTGCCAGCGCTTCGTCATGGCCGTTGGTGTGCAGCGACTGCGTCCCTCCCAGAACCGCTGACAGCGCCTGTATTGCCGTGCGGACGATGTTGTTCTCCGGCTGCTGCGCCGTCAGCGTCGAGCCTGCCGTCTGGGTGTGGAAGCGCAACATCCACGAGCGTGGATTCTTGGCGCCGAAGCGGTCCCGCATGAGGTACGCCCAGATGCGCCGCGCGCAGCGGAACTTCGCTACCTCCTCAAAAAAATTGTTGTGAGCATTGAAGAAAAACGACAGCCGCGGAGCAAACCTATCGACATCTAATCCCGCCTGGATGGCTGCCTGCACATAGGTCATGCCGTTGGCCAGCGTGAAAGCCACTTCCTGCGCTGCGGTCGATCCCGCCTCGCGCATGTGGTAGCCGGAGATTGAAATCGTATTCCACTCCGGAACTTCATCATTCGCCCAGGCGAACATGTCGGTGATGATCCGCATAGCATGCCGGATTGGATAAATATAAGTTCCGCGCGCAATGTATTCCTTCAGGATGTCATTCTGCACCGTACCGGCGAGCTTCTTCACATCCGCTCCGATACGCCTCGCAACAGCGACATAAAGCGCCAGCAGAATGCTTGCCGTCGCATTGATCGTCATCGAGGTAGAAATCCTGTCGAGAGGAATGCCATCGAAAAGCCGTTCCATGTCCTCGATGGAATCAATGGCGACTCCCACTTTGCCAACTTCGCCCAGCGCCATCGGATCATCCGAGTCGTAGCCGATCTGTGTTGGCAGGTCGAAGGCGACCGACAGCCCTGCCGTCCCATGCTCCAACAGAAATTTGTACCGGCGGTTGCTCTCCTCGGCGTCCCCCATTCCGGCATACTGGCGCATTGTCCAGGGCCGCCCACGGTACATGGTCGGCTGAATGCCGCGTGTGAAAGGAAACTCTCCGGGGAAGCCGAGGTCTTTGATCGGATCAAAGCCGGCAGTCTCCAGATCGGAGCGTGTGTAGACGGTTTTGGGATTCCCTTTAGCTGACATGGACCAGACCGAGAAGGATACCTTCTCCGAAGCCTTTTTATCTGCCGGCCTGCCGCTTTATTTTCTCTTTTTTCCTGGCGCGATAAAACGAGCTGAAAGTGAAATAGACGAAAACCAGTGTCACCACCATATATACAAGAAAACGCTGATGATCCGGCCCGATGGCCCACTGTTGGCGCAACTTCCAGGTATTCATCCCGAAAAACAACGCGAAGATGCCGAAAAATAAGCCCGTCACTTCCAGCCATAAAACACCGCTGGCGTGAGCAAATGGTTTCCACACCGCTTCACCGAATTTGCGGGTTCCTTTAGCGACAGACTTTCCGCGCGCGGCGTAAACTTGACGTGAGGGCATGGCAGCAGCCGGAGGGGCGCTTCGAGCAGCGCGATCCATCAGCATTTTGGATGCGATACGGACGCCTATCCCGAATTTTCTGCCGAGCGTATTCGGCTCCATAGGGAAAAGTTTATCAGCCGTTCTGATTCCGGTTGCCCTCCATGCACATCTATAAGTAAGGTAGAGAACAATTCCAGTACTTCGGACCATTCGGTGGCCGGAGGAAACGGAGCCGATTTTGAACGCAAAACTGCGCAAACTCGTTCAGCAGTTGGGAGAAGCGATCCACGAGACCGTCTCCGAATCAGAACATATCGCCGGCGTCGTTCAGGACATTCGCAAGCAGGGGTTTGATGTTCTGCTGATGCTCGAGGCCACCATCGGCCTCAACGAGCTCGAACAGCAGCCCGAAGCCATGCTTGAATCTGCGGCCACTGCCGGTGAGGAGGAAGCCCCGCAGCTCGAAGGAAAATCATTTTCTTCCCAGGATGTGCATTTTCTCCGGTCGCTTCGTATCGCCATCCAGGGAGATGAACGCGCCGATTAGGGCGGTCATGGAACTGCGTCCCTTGTATTGACTCCTTTGTCCGCATCTATATGCTAGTATCGCGGTTTGCGGCAGATGTTACCCTGCACGAGCCGCGAGCTGAGAATAAGGAAACCAGCACAAAGGGGCGTCGTAATCATGAAAGATACACTCGGAGTACTTCTGGCAGGCGGCGCAGGTGAGCGCCTTTTCCCGCTGACCCGTGATCGCGCCAAGCCGGCAGTTCCCTTTGGCGGCAACTACCGCATCATTGACATCACTCTTTCCAACTGCATCAACTCCGATCTGCGCCACGTCTATATCCTCACGCAATACAAGGCCCTTTCCCTCAACCGCCATATCCGCGAAGGCTGGACGAGCGTCGTGGCCCAGGAGCTTGGCGAATTTATCGAGATCCTGCCCCCCATGCAGCGTGTCAGCGCCAACTGGTATATGGGGACAGCCGACGCTGTCTACCAGAACATTTACTCCATCGGCTCCGAGCAGCCAAAGCATGTGCTCATTCTTTCCGGCGACCACATCTACAAAATGAATTACGGAAAGATGCTGGAACACCATAACGAGTCCGGCGCCGATGTCACGCTCGCCACCCTTCCCATTGACCCGTCGGAAGTGTCGCGTTTCGGCGTAGTGGAAGTGGCGCGCTCCGGAGAGGTCATCGGCTTCCACGAAAAACCGAAATCGACTGACCTGCGTTCGCCCTTTAATCCCACGATGGTGGATGCTTCGATGGGCATCTATCTCTTTAACACGGACGTGCTGCTGCCTGCCCTGATGAAAGATGCCGAAGACCCAACGTCAAAACACGACTTCGGCCACAACATCCTGCCGTCGCTGCTGGGCAAATACAAAATGCATGCTTACAACTTTGTCGATGAAAACAGCAATGATGCTCTTTACTGGCGCGACGTAGGAACACTCGACGCCTACTACGACGCCAATATGGACATCGCTTCCGTCTCGCCCATCTTCAACCTGTATGACAGCAACTGGCCCATGCGGACGCGCGTCCGCCAGTACCCGCCGGCAAAATTCGTTTTCGGCGAGCCCGGACGCACCGGCATGGCGATCAATTCCATTGTCTCCGCCGGCTGCATCATCTCCGGAGCTGTGGTCCGCAACAGCGTGCTCTCACAGGATGTCCGCGTCAACTCCTACTCAGAAGTGGATGGCAGCATTATCTTTTCACACGTGAACATCGGGCGTCACTGCCGCATCCGTCGCGCCATCATTGACCGCGACGTGCACCTGCCCGAAGGCACAGTGATCGGCTACGACCAGAACGAAGACAAGCGCAATTATTTCGTCACCCCGTCGGGATTAACAGTGGTCACTCGCGATTATTCGCTTTATGAAAACCCTGTATCGGCAGATTTCCTGCAGCCGGTATAACGTAGACGTTCACGCAGTCCTATGCGCTGAGGTAGGCAGCAGTAGTTCTACTTCCAGACCCTGGGGTGCTGCATTCCGGGCGCTAATCGTGCCGCCGTGAGTGCGAACGACACGGTCGGCGATGGTAAGGCCAAGTCCTGTGCCGCTTTGTGGATTTCGTTCAGCAGCCACACGATAAAAGGGCTGAAAGATGCTCGTCAGTTCCGCCTCGGGAACTCCAGGGCCGTGGTCGCGCACCACCAGACGGATCATCGCCGGCCCTTTCATGTGCTCAGCAAGAGGCTGCGCGCTCAGGCGCACCTCGACTGCGTGACCGGGAGCATTATAGGCAATCGCATTGCGGATTACATTTTCGATAGCGCTATGTAGCAACTCCGCGTTTCCTTCCACAAAATAGTTGCCTTCAGCGATCAGATGAACTGCGCCGTCGCGCTCGCGTGCCTCGAAATCCGCAGTATGGACGATCTGCGAGGCTAACTCCGTAAGGTCAATGCGAATCATCGATACCGGGGGGGCTGTCGTGTCCAGCCGCGCGACAGTGAGCAGGCGGCCGATCATCTGGTTGAAGCGTTCCATGTCCCGTTCCATCTGGTCGAAGGCAGGATCGCTGCCCTTGCGTTCGCGCGCCAGATCGAGCGCTACGTTCAGACGCGCCAGAGGAGAACGCAGTTCATGAGAAATATCGTAGATCAGCTGACGCTGCCGGGTGACGAGCCCTTCAATGCGCGTAGCCATGGAATTAAAATCACGGACAAGCGAGCCAATCTCGTCATGCCGTTGCTCCATGCCTGCTGCTGCACGCGTGCTGAGGTCACCTCCAGCAAGGCGCAGTGATGCCACTCTTAGACGCAGGATGGGAGCAGTAAGATAACGCGTCAACAGGTAGCAGATAAAACCCGATACCAGAAGCGCAACGCACCAGCGAAGAGCAATGACCGAGCGTCTGAGACCTACCGCTGCGCGTGGTCCGGCAGGCAGTTCAGTAGCGTAAATGAAGGTCCGGCCATTTTTTCCACGCATTTTCAATGCCACCCGGGCGAGACCATATTTCATGCTGAAAGCAGGCTCGTCCGCAACAGCGGCGCGCGGAACAATATCAGCAAACGTGTTGCAGCGGGAGCCTGAGATCACAGCACCGGACTCAGCGAAGAGACATGCGGTCAGATGCGCCTGCTGTCCGATGTGATCGATATAGGCGGATGCAGCATCAGAGCCCTGCCTGTCGAACAGATCAACTGCGGTGACCGCCGAGAATCGCGCCGTATCCGTTAGAGTGTTGTGCCACTGCGAGGGCACGCTCTCCGCCTGAAAGATGAAGGTAATGACAAGGGCAATGCCCGTGGCAATGACAGTTGCCCAGAACCACAGAAATATCTTCAGGAAAAGGCTGCGAATTTTCACGTCTGCTTCGCTTTCGAGCGCACTGCAAAAAGATAGCCTGCGCCGCGCACTGCCTTGATCTGTTCTTCGTTCTGCCTGCGGCCCAGCTTCTTCCGCAGATTGCTGATGTGGACATCGATAACACGATCAAATGGGCCAAGCTTGCGGCCAAGCACGGCTTCCGTAAGTTTCTCGCGAGTTACCACACGGCCTGCATCGCGCAACAGAGCTTCCAGAAGGGCGAATTCCACACTGGTCAGATCAAGCGGAATTCCATCCATTGATACTTCGCGGGCTCTGAGGTCGAGACGAATGCCACCGACCTTAATAACGTCGAGAGGCTCCTCCATACGTGAAGTGCGCCGCAGAATAGCGCGAATGCGCGCAATCAGCTCGCGCGGATTAAATGGCTTGGGCAAATAATCATCCGCGCCGATTTCAAGCCCGAGAATTCTGTCTACGTCTTCGCCGCGCGCGGTCAGGATCAGCACCGGAACGCGGGAATGAGCGCGCACCGATCGGAGCACGTCGAGTCCACCCATCCCCGGCAGCATCACGTCCAGAATAATCAGGCCATGCTCGCGTGAAAGAGCGCGCTCCAGGCCTCTGCGTCCGTCGTGCACCGTTTCCAGAGCGAAATCTTCGGTCGTCAGACGTTCCGCCAGAAGCCTGCACAGCTCCACATCATCATCCACAATGAGCACGCGTTCCATCAATGCTTGCCTGTCCTGATGGTAATGGAGCGCCAAAAGACGCGGCACAACTTTACAAAACTTTACCTTGCTTAACCAATCTTTATCGCACGCGCGAAAGGCAGATGCTGGAATCAGAAGGAGGAGATACACAATGAAACGCAATGTTCTCTGGTCAGTTATTGCTCTCGTGATAGTGATAGGAACCGCGGGAGTACTGATTGCGCGCGCGGATGTGCGTCATGGATGGTGCGGCCATGGATGGGGTCATCATGGCTGGGCAGGCCCGGGCCCTCTCGGCTTCATCTCACACGAACTCGACCTGAATGATTCGCAGCAAAAACAGATCCGCTCAATGTGGGACACAGAAAAGCCGACAATCACTTCGCTGGTCCAGGAATTCGCTGCCGAGAGCAAAGAGATGGACAGTGCCGCTGCGAACGGCAATTTCGATGAAAGCAAGGTGCAGGAGATCGCCGGCCGCCAGGGAGCAACGGTCGCGAAGCTGCTGGTGGAAAAAGAGCACTTCCTGGCAAAGGTCTATACCACGGTCCTTACCCCTGAGCAGCGCACAAAGGCCGATGAGCTGCAGGCGCGCTGGCATGATCGCCTCAGCCATATCGGCCACTCCTAGAGCAGATATGGATTTGCTGTGAGGCAATATGAAATTGTCATCCCGACCGAAGTCATTGCGAACGGGTCGCCGGCGCGCGGTTTTCGCGCGTTGGGGTGGGCAGTAATGACGAAGCGAAGGGATCTGCAGTTTACATCGAACAGCATGAAATGGGTGCCCCATCCTATCGTTTTTTGGCGATAGGGTGGGAGAGCAATGTCATTCACAAGTGCGATTGTCAGCAAGATCAAGCGCAATACGGGACTCTCACCATCATTGACATACCTATACTTCTAGACTTATCTTTAAAACCCTAGACGTATAGGTATAAGAATGGCCAAGAATGATCTTCAGGGAAGTCTCGATCTCCTCGTCCTCAAAAGCCTCTCACAAATTGGCTCGATGCATGGTTACGGCATCGTGCTCCACATTCAAAGGGCCTCAGATGAACTGTTAAACGTCGAAGAAGGCTCGCTCTACCCTGCCCTGCACCGCATGGAGCAAAGCGGATGGCTTCGCTCAGAATGGTCGCTGACCGAGACAGGCCGCAGGGCAAAGTACTACCGGCTGACTCCGGCCGGCCGCAAACAGCTCGACGAAGCGGAAAAGAGCTTCGAGCAGCTGGTGAAGGGCGTTCGCGCCATTCTGCGCTACGCCTGAGGTGATGCCATGCCGCTCCTTCGCCGCATCGCCAACCTCTTCTTCCGCTCCAGCGTAGAGCAGGAAATCGACGCGGAGCTTCGCGCGCATATCGAAATGCGCATCGAGGACAGCATCGCAGCAGGCATGTCCCCGGAAGAAGCGCGGCGTGATGCCATGCTTCGTTTCGGCAACCCCACAATTACCAGGGAACGAGTCACAGCCATGGATATGTCGCTCATGTTAGATGGAATATACCGGGACATTCGTTACGCGCTTCGCCAGTTATGGAAAGCTCCCGGATTTGCTCTCACCGCTGTTCTGACGCTCGCGCTGGGCATCGGAGCTACCTCCGCCATCTTCACGCTCTTCGATCAGGTGCTGTTGCGCATGCTGCCGGTAGAGCGCCCGCAGGAGCTGGTCCGTTTCGAATGGAGGGGGTCCTTCAGCGGCTCGGCCAGCAGCTTCGGCGGCGACATTGGCAATTATTTTTCATACCCGATGTACAAGGACCTGCGCGAACGCAACGAAGTATTCGCAGGCGTACTGGCCGCAATGCATGCATCCGTGGGCATCTCCTGGCATGACCAGGCTGAGAATGAAGAAGCCGAACTGGTGAGCGGCAACTATTTTCAGGTTCTGGGGCTGAAACCGGCAGCAGGAAGACTCTTTGCCGCCTCGGATGAAACTGAAAAGAACGCCAATGCCGTCGTGGTTCTCAGCTATGACTACTGGAAGACGCGCTTTGCGGCATCGAGAGATGTCGTTGGCCAGACATTGCTCATCAGCGGTCATCCCTTCACCATCGTTGGCGTAGCGCCTGAAAATTTTCATACCGCTATTGGCGGCTACCGTCCCGGTATTTTTGTGCCCGTCACGATGGACAGCATTGCGATGCCGTGGATGGCGTCCCGCCACAACCTCGACAATCATCAGTCAGTTTGGCTCACGGTGGCGGCGCGCCTCAAACCAGGCGTCAGCATCGCGCAGGCCGAAGCCAGTCTTGCTCCGCTGTGGCACTCGCTGCGCGCTGAGGAGCTGAAGCTCTACCCTAATGCATCTCCACGCTTCCGCGAGCGTTTTCTCGACAAGTCAAGCCTTCAGGTCAAGGACGATTCCACTGGCTTTTCGCCTGGGCGCATGGAATTGAAAACGCCGCTCATCATCCTGTTAAGCATGGCGGGATTGCTCATGGCGATGTGCGCGCTGAATGTGGCCACGCTGTTGCTGTTGCGGGCCACAGCGCGGGCGCGCGAAATTTCCATGCGCTATGCGCTCGGCGCGAAGTTCAGGCGAATTGCCTCCCAGCTCTTGATTGAAGGATGTCTGCTCGGTTTGGCCGGCGCGGCGGCGGGTCTCGCGCTCTCCCCGCTGGTGGCCCGCATATTGGTCCGGCTCATCACGAATTCTGACCCGGGCAGCGAACCTTACTCTACCGCGCTTGACATGCGCGTGCTGCTGTTCACGCTTGCGCTGTCTTTTCTTGTAAGCCTGCTCTTCAGCGCTGCTCCCCTCTTTCACTTTCTGCGACCCGATCTGGCAAATGCGCTGCGCCAGAACACGGGGACCGCATCGAAAGGTTCGCAGTATTTCCGAAAATTTGCTGTCGGCCTCCAGATCGCTCTCAGCATTCTGCTGCTTGGCGGCGCTGGGCTTTTCGTTCGCACTCTCGATAATCTCCGCCAACAGCCTGTCGGTTTTGTAACAGACCATCTGCTGACATTCGGACTCGACCCAACCGGCTCAGGATATGGCGATGATCGTACTCCTGAAATTGTGCAGGCAGCGCTGGATGCAGTGCGCCGCATTCCCGGTATAGAAAGTGCCGCCGCCACAACCGATCCTGAGCTGGTCGGCAATTCGTCATCCGGCGGCTATGCCCTTCAAGGCTACAAGCCGGCTGAAGACGAGCGCATGGACTTCGAAACACCCCACGTTATGCCGGGGTATTTTGCAACCCTGCACCAACCGCTTCTAGCCGGCAGGGGCTTCACTCTAGCCGATGCTAAAGGCGGCCCGAAAGTCGCCATCGTCAATGATGCGTTTGCAAAACGCTACTACGGTTCCGCGCAGAATGCCCTTGGACGTTCACTCAGCGATAGCAGCGATCATCCAAATTTTGATATCTCCATCGTCGGTGTAGTCGGAGATGTAAAGCATCAGGACCTTCGCACCGATATGGGCCCGGCTGTATACACGCCGTATCTTCAGCAAGAGCATCCCGGAGGCGTACAAATTTACGCCCGCACTGCGCAGAAGCCAGAGACCCTCGAAGCCGCCCTCCGGCGCGCGATGCACGATCTCGATCCAAAGCTCGTCGTCGATGGCTTGAGAACTATGGACACGCAGGTCGATATCAGCACTTCCAACGAACGCGCCTTGGCGGTGCTCGCCATCAGTTTTGCCGTTCTGGCCATCCTGCTGGCCGCCATCGGACTCTACGGGGTGCTTGCCTATTCCACCCAAAGCCGCACACGGGAGATTGGAGTGCGACTGGCCCTGGGAGCTCAGCGGCGGCTCGTGATTTTGCTGGTGATTCGCGAAATGGCCATCATCGCGGCAGTATCAGCCCTTATTGCTCTGCCTTCAACCATCGCACTGGCCCGGCTCTTCCGCAGTCAGCTCTACGGCGTAACCGTCTTTGATCCGGTTACGCTCATCAGCGCGCTTTTGCTGACCACGCTGGTGCTCATTCTGGCCGCAGCCGTGCCCGCGCGACGAGCGGCCTCAGTCAATCCGGTAGAGGCACTTCGCAATGAGTAAAGCATTACGTGCAAGAAAATACAGCGGTATGTGTATCCCGGACATTGCACCTAAAGCAGATTCAGTTTGAAATGTCATCCCCCGACCGAAGTGTTGCATAGCAACAACGAAGCGGAGGGGTGGAAGCCAAATGACCGAAGATGAGGTCGATGACTTCCTTGAAGGCCGTTATATTAAGAGAGGAATCTGACTATTCATACGCCAGAGCATCAATCGGGTCTTTCCGCGCAGCCTTGAGCGCCGGATACAAAGCGCCCAAGATCGACCCGAAGAAGGCAATCGCTGCCGCATTCGTCCGCCAGCCCAGGCTCACCGGAAACGGCAGCGTGGGAAACTTATAGCTCAGGAAAATCTTGAGCACATAGGTCAGCCCAATCCCCAGCGCAATTCCCAGAATGGAAATCAGCGCCGCTTCGCGCAGCACAACATTGGCTATATAAGACTTTGATGCTCCGAGCGACTTCAGAATGCCGATCTCCCGCGTCCGCTCCATCACTGCGGTATACATCGTCTGGAAGACCACAATAAAGCCGACAATCACCGCAATGCCAATCACGCTGCGCAGCGCCGCGTTGAATCCCGGCAGGTGCTCCGGCGTCATCAGCGACATCCATTCGGCCAGCGTCTGCACCTGGTATGTGCTCAGGCCCGGAGTCGCCAGAATCTCCTTCCGAATAAGATCCTGGTTAGCAATGTCATCGCTTCTTATGTAAAACAGCGAGGCGTTGTCCGGATTGCCCACCAGCGTCCCAAGTGTATGAATAGGCAGGAACTTACGTCCGCCTCTGCCGTGTTCCACAATGCCGCAGATGCGGAAAGGATGGTTCTTGATCTGGACCGTATCGCCGACACGAACATGGTTCGCATAGGCAAAAACATCGTCCACAATGGCGTCATTTGGCCCCTGAAAGGGCCCTCCGGAGAGAAAAACGAAGGGTTTCAGCGCATTAAAACTGTCATAATCGATGCCCCAGATGACCTCCGGCGAACCGCCGAGGCTGAAATCCTGTATCACCGGGGCGGCCACGGCCACATGCGGCAGCTTGGCCAGAACGCCGGCAATCTTGGCAGGTACCGGCGCGCCCCCCACTCCGCTGATAAAGCTCGCGTTCGGTGGCCGGACAATCAGATCGGCGCCTATCCCGCTGGTCTGCTCGCGGGTATGTGCGACCTGGCCGACAAAGATGCCCACAATGGACAGGATCATCACCACCTCTACCGCAACAGCAAAAATGCCGATCAAAGTGCGCAAAGGACGATGAAAAAGGTTACCGAGTACTAGCTTATTCATGGCAAAAGTCCTGGAAAAAGCAGCTCCGACGGCAACGGATGGCTCTGCTGATATGGGAAAATAGCGAAAAACTGCCGAATTTCGAGTGTAACAAAGCAGACGATACTGCCGATAATGAGCTATACCTGCGGAAATTAGATGCCCTCAATCTTCGCAGCCTTACTTTAGCTATTTGAAAATAAAGGGCAATGGCAGTTTTCTTTTGACTTTACATTGCCTGAGTTTTATGGTGTGCCCTAGAGGTTGTGCATTCGCGCTGTATCGATGTACAACATTTTGTTGCTGTATTTATTCACCCCAAAGCGTATCTGCGCAGGAACAGGAGCATGAGTCAGTTCGGCGAAGATTTGCGGAGAGAGCGGGAAACCCGCGGCATCGCGCTCGAGGCGATTACAGACGTCACCAAGATCAGCAGCCGCCACCTGCTTGCTCTCGAAGAAGAGCATTTTGATGCCCTCCCCGGCGGTGTTTTCAACAAGGGCATCATGCGCGGCTATGCGCGCGTTGTCGGCCTTGACGAAGATGCCTGGGTCAATCGCTTCATGTCCGCCTACCAGGAAAGCGGCAAGCTTAAAGACGACGACATAAGCTGGATCGAGTTTGCGGAAAATGTAAGCAAAAGCCGTCCGGAAGATGACGCACCGCGCCCGGATGTCCGGCTGCGCTGGGCCGGAGTCGCCGTCCTTCTGGTGCTGCTCTCTGCCCTCGGATGGTTTGTCTGGCATTACGTAAACAACCGCATTGCTGAAAATGACAACCTTCATCCGGCGTTTTCCCTGCTGAAAAACAGCGAGGCAGGTACTCATTCAATCAGCTAACAACACGTAGAATCAGTGGATTAGAAGATTCCCACAAGATTTGCGGCCTGACAAGTTTTCAGGGAGTCGGCATCGGGTCGGTACTACATTGGATATCGCCTCGCGCTGTTCGTTTGGATACACTTCGATCAGCCATGCTTTCGGCTCTTTTACTGGGTATTGTCGCCATTTACGGATCACAGATGAGCGCGCAGCCGTCTCCGGTCCCCTCTCTCGATGATGCCCGGCAGCTTTTTACTCAAGGGAGGCTTGAGCAATCGCTTTCAGAACTCGACACGCTCAGCAGGCAAATTCCGGAACCGGCGGGAGTTGAGCGCCTTCGGGGATTCATCTTTTATCAGCAAAACAAATTTGTGGAGGCCGACGCGGCGCTGACCAGGGCCCTTGTGGAGGACCCGAAGGACACCGAGGCCATGCAATTGCGCGGGGTCACGCTTTTCCGCATGGGCAAGGCAGCAGATGCGATTCCGCTGCTTGAACAGGCGCATGCTGCCCTGCCGAATGCAAATATTGATCCGAATTATGTGCTGGGCATTGCCTACATGCAGGTTGGCCGCGCGGATGACGCACGGCATGCCTTTGCGGCGCAGTATGGATTTGCGCCTGATTCGGCGCCGGCATATCTGCTGGCTGCGCGGATGTTTTTTCGACAGGAGAATGTGCCGGCTGCCCACGCCGCCGTAACGAAAGCGCTGCAACTGGACGCCGGCTTACCGCTGGCGCATCAGCTTCTGGGAGAGATTGCGCTCGCTACCGGAGATGTTGCTGGGGCGATTGCGGAGCTTGAGAAAGAGGCGCGGATCAATCCGCTGAATGGCGAAGCATATGACCGACTCGGCGATGCTTATCTGCGCAACAATCAGTATGCGGAGGCGCAGCACGCGCTGAATCGAGCTGTGCTGCTGGAGCCGAATGCGACGGGACCTTACATTCTGCTGGGCAAGCTGATGATAAACCAGAAAAATCCGGTGATGGCAGGCATGTATCTGGAACGGGCACGCCAGATGGATCCGGGCAACTCCATGACGCACTATCTTCTTGGGCAGGTATATCGCACGGAAGGGCGGCGCGAGGATTCAGCCCGCGAATTTCGAACATCAGAACAGTTGCAATCGCCCAAGCCTTCAACCATGGAAGCCCCCCGCTGATGTTGTTACGCCTATCCTCTCTCACCTGCGTTTTGCTTCTCGCTTCTGCAGCTTTGGCGCAGAGGACAAATCTGCAGCAGGCGAATGAAGCGTTTCATGCTGGATATGCCGCTGCGTCGAATGGCGACCTCGCAACTGCGCGACAGCAGTTTCAACGCGTGGTGCAGCTTGCGCCGCAGATCGAAGAGGGCCACAGTGCGCTGGGGGCGGTGCTCTGCCAGCTTGGTGAATATCCAGCGGCCATTACACAGCTGGAAGCGGCGCTGAAGCTGAAGCCTGCAGATCAGGCGGCGCAGCAGAACCTTGCCCTTGCCTATGCGCAGACTGGCGCATGGCAGAAGGCGCTGCCGATTTTTGAGAATCTTGAAAAGTCGCAGGCTGCGCTTTCGCCTGATCTGCTCGCTGCATACGCGCGAGCGCTTGCGAGCGCACAGCAATTTTCCGCAGCGATTCGCGAGACGAAAGCAGCTATAGCTGCCGCTCCGCAAAACGCTATGCTTTACGACCAGCTTGGGTCGATTTATGCACAGATGCAGAACTGGCCTGAGGCGCAGAACACTTTTGCAGAGGCGCTGCGGCTGGATGCGGGGCTGGCATCGGCGCATCTGCACCTGGGAGTGGTGCTGGCCAATGAGCGGCAACTGCCGCTTGCGATAGAGGAGCTGACTACGGCTGCGCAGCTTGGCCCGAAGAATGCCGCGGCACAGCTGGAACTTGGCAAGGCGCTGGTTTCTGCGAATCAGGATGAGAACGCAATCCCGCATTTTCAGCAGGCGGCAGCGCTTGATCCGAATTTGATTGAGGCTGAAGATGAGCAGGCGCGGGCGCTGCAGCGAATCGGCAAGGAGAAGGAATCTGTTTCTCTGTTTGAGAAAGTAATTGTCGCGCAGCCGCTAAACACCAGCGCTCTTACGAATCTGGGGCTGGCCCTGGTGCAGATGGGCAAGGCAAAGGAAGCTGTCCCCTATTATCAGCGAGCGCTTGCGATCAACGCAAATGATGCTACGGCGCATCAGGACCTCGGCGTTGCGTATCTGCAGGAGAGCGACCTGGATGATGCTATCCGGGAGTTTCGCGCGGGGCTTGCTCTTGCTCCGGAGAACCCGCAGCTGCATTACAACCTGGGGCTGGCATTCAAGCTGAAGGACGATCTGCCGCACGCGATTACGGAACTGGAAGCTGCGGCGAAACTGGATGCGTCCTCGCCCGATCCTCCGTATACGCTCGGCATTCTGTACATGCAGCAGGGACGATTTGATGATGCTGCGGCGCAACTGAGGGCAGCGCTGGAGCGCCGTCCGGAAAATGGGGATGGATGGGCGATGCTGGGCAGCATTTACAAGCAGCAGGCAAAGTATGACGACGCGGCAGCGGCCCTGCGCAAGGCGATTGCCCTGCTGCCGAATCAGCCGGGAACGCACATTACGCTGGCGGGCGTGCTGCAGGAGCAAGGCAAGAAAGATGAAGCAGTTGCGGAGCGCAAGGTTGCTGCTGATCTGACACGCGTAGCGGTGAACCGGCAGCGGGCGACGTTCGCAACGAATACCGGCAATCTTCTGCTGCAGAAGGGGCAAATTGCGGACGCGATTGATCGTTACCAGGATGCGATCGGCAGCGATCCAACGTATGCTGAGGCCCACACGCAACTGGCGGCTGCTTATGAACGCCAGGGACGCGCTGCGGATGCGGCGGCGGAACGCGCGAAGGCTGCTGCATTGGAGTCGAATCGCCCGTAATGCGATGAAAATCGTACAATGCAATCGATCCGATGAATCGACGCCGGTTTCTTCAATCACTGAGCCGCACTGCGCTTGTTCTTCCTTTTTCTGATGTGTTGATGATGGCTACGCCACCGTGGATGCGAGAGCAGCAGGGCCAGGTGGGAGCGCAGCGCTCTTACGACACGAAGCCGATGCCGCCTCCTCCCGGGCCCCATTCCTCGATTGAAGGCACACCGCTCGGAGTGCAATTCATCGATGTTGCAACGCAGTCAGGGTTGAATGCCAAAACTATTTACGGCGGTGAAGGCAAAAATAAATATCTGCTGGAGACTACCGGATGCGGCGTTGCTTTCTATGACTACGATCACGATGGCTGGCTCGACATTTTTCTTGTGAATGGATGGCGGCTGGAGGGCTTTGCCAAAGGCCAGGAGCCCACCTGCCACTTGTTCAAAAATAACCGCGACGGCACGTTTACGGATGTGACGGTCAAAGCCGGCCTTGCGCGCAGCGGCTGGGGACAGGCCTGCTGCGTCGGCGACTATGACAATGATGGGCACGATGATCTCTTTGTGACGTATTACGGCCAGAATGCGCTGTTTCACAACAACGGCGATGGAACGTTTACAGATGTGACTGCCAAAGCAGGATTGCTGCAAACGAAGACGCGCTGGAACTCCGGTTGCGCTTTTCTGGATTATGACCGCGATGGGCATCTCGATCTTTTCGTAGCCAATTACATCGATTTCGATCTGAAGACTGCCCCTACGCCGGAGTCGGGACCTTGCACGTATAAAAGCATTCTTGTGGCCTGCGGGCCGCCGGGGCTTCCGGGCGGAAAGAACATTCTTTATCACAACAACGGCGATGGGACGTTCAGGAATATTTCAGAAAAGGCCGGCATGTGGAACACGGTCGGCAATTATGCGCTGAGCGTGGCTGTGGCTGACTTTGATAACGACGGATGGCCGGACATTTACGTCGCGAATGATTCCACGGCTGCCACGCTGTATCAGAACCAGAAAGATGGAACATTCAAGGATGTCGCGATTGAAGCGGGGGCGGCCTTTTCGCCGGATGGAAAGCCGCAGGCGGGCATGGGCGTGTCTGTCGGCGACTATAACCGTGATGGAAATCTGGATGTGGTGAAGACGAATTTTGCCGGCGATACGGATTCACTTTATTCGAATCTTGGCAATGGAAACTTTGAGGACGAAACGTACACTTCAGGGCTTGGCATTAATACGCGGTATCTGGGCTGGGGCATCGGGTTCTTTGATATGGATAATGATGGCTGGCTCGATATTCTTGTCTGCAATGGCCATGTGTATCCGGAGGTAAGCAGTTCAAAAACTGAAGCACCATATGCCGAGCACAAATACCTGTATCGCAACCTGCGCAACGGGCGCTTTGAAGAAGTAACGGACAGAGGCGGCCCGGGCATCACGGCTGCCGTGCCGGCGCGTGGATGTGCTTTTGGCGATTATGACAATGATGGAGATATCGATGTTGTCGTGAACTGCGTCAATTCCCTGCCCCAGCTGTTGCGCTGCGATTCGGAGTGGAAGCGAAACTGGATTAAGATCAAAGCCGTTGGCGTGAAATCAAATCGGACGGGGATCGGGGCGCGGGTGAAGGTTGTTGCGAAGACTGATCCAAATTCGAAACAGCCATTGATACAAATTGATGAAGTGCGCAGCGGAGGAAGCTATTACTCGCAGAATGATCTGCGACTGCACTTCGGTCTGGACCAGGCGAGGGTTGTGGACCTGGTTGAGGTCCGCTGGCCTTCCGGGCAGGTGGATGCTTTCAGGAATCTTGAGGCCAATAAGCTTTATACGGTTGAAGAAGGCAGCAAAGCTGCAAAGATCGAATCCCTTGCAGGAATTCGAAGGGCCTGAGCTTGTTACATGCAGCGTTGTCGTAAATATAAGTAGAAAAGAAGGTTCCTCCCCCATCGCGCCTCAAGGTCAGGATGACAATTCTTCTGCCTTAAGCTTGACAGGGATTTTCTGCGCAGCCGATCGGCACGATGCAGAGTCGTGCGGTGAGCACGATGAGGGTGATCCAGAGGATGTCGGCTCCGAGCAGATGCACAATCTGCATCCAGGTGGGGGCGAGTAGCGCGATATCGATAAAGCCGAGCACATACTGGACGAACAGGAGCACTACAACTCCTGCAGCCATGCGGCGGTTTCTGCCTTTCCATGCGCTGGTGAAGATGAGCCAGCAGATGAATGCGCCGGCGATAAATGCCAGCGTCGGATGAAGCCAGCGAATTCGCAGCAGCCATGCGCTTTTGGCGGAAAAGTCTGCTGCCAGAGCGGATTGAAGCGAGGTTGCCGGGAACAGTGTGTCTCCCAGAGCGGCGAGCGAGCCGCTCACGCCAACAAAGAGCGTAGCCAGAAGACCTACGGACGCGATGCCGATGGAATGGTAATCGACGCTGCCGCGCATAAACCCGCTTGTTCGGGACAGGAAATGCGCTGTTAAGGTGAGAGCCGCAAGCAGGAGAAGCGTATTTGCCAGATGCAGCGAAAGATAGACGGCCCGCGATGCGGACTGATCGTGAGCGACTTTTCCGAGCAGAACAAGCAAGGCGCCGAGCAGCGCTTCATTGAACGTCAGCACTGCGGCGGCAACCGCTGAAATGCGCGCCAGATGTCGCTTCGTTGTTGCGGCAAAAGTCCAGGCAAGCAGAACCAGCATTGCTATCAAGGCGATGCCGCTGGTGGCGCGGTGGGTGAATTCAATAATGGTTTCGATACGAGGCGAATGCTGTATGACGGTCCCGTTGCAGAGAGGCCAGTGTTCTCCGCAGCCTGCTCCGGAGCCGGTGGCGCGGACAATAGAACCCCAGAGAATAACGGCAACGTTGTAGATAAGCACAATCCAAGCAAAGCGTTGCACGCCTCTGGAATGCTCTGCTCCGGCATGAAAGAACGGGATTGCGCGTGTGGTCAAAGCAGGTCCTGTTACCTGATTTTTATTTTAATCGTTTGCAGTGCCTGCAACTCTTTTTGAACGCGGCGAATCTCACAGTACGCCATGAAAATCTCGCTTTCACTTCGGCAGTTCGCTTCGTTAGTTCTGGCTTCTGTTTTCGTCTTCGGAACCAACGCCGTTTCATTTTCGCAGTCAAGCTCCAGCGCATCGCAGGATGCAAAGACTGCTGGAAACGACACAAAAGATGCAGCCAAGAACACCGGCAGCGCGGTAAAGAAGGGGACCACTAAGGGTTATCACAAGACCAAAGAGGGCACCACCACTGCGTACGACAAGACGAAGGAAGGGTCGACAAAGGCATACGATAAGACCAAGGAAGGAACGCAGAAGGTCTTCGATCCGGACAAAGAGCCGTCTACCAAAGCGAAGGACAAGAGCAAGGAAGCCAATCAAAAGGCAAAAGACAAGACCAAGGAAACAAAGCAAAAAGTGAATGATTCTGCCTCACCGCAATAACTTCGATAACAAGCACGCTATTTTGAGCACTTGAAATTAAATAGACCAGCCCCTATTCTATAAACTCCTCTCATCTTCATCAGGGTGAGAAAACAGGCTTTCTGTGCCTGAGTTATACAGCAGGAGAAATGGTCATGGCAGCAGAGTTTCTGCGAGCCAGGTGATTCCCTGCATTTGTGCTTGAAATTCTCTTCATTTAACTTGAATGACTTTTTGAAAGAGTGTGGTCCAGATCACTGAATGCGCATTTTTGTCAATGAGTTCTCGGGGCACCCGTTTCAGATTCAATTGAGCCGCGAATTCGCGCGGCGCGGCCATGCAGTGGAGCACGTGTATTTTGCCGGAAACACTTCCACTCCGAAGGGCGACCTCGGCAGCGATTCGGAACCGAATCTGAATATTGTCGGCCTTCATATCCAAAGGGAATTTGCGAAGCATTCGCCTCTCCAGCGAAGAGCTGCTGATATCGACTATGGCAAGGTTGTGGCCGAGGCTGTGCGCGACTTCAGGCCTGACGTAGTGCTTTCGTCCAATATGCCTCCTGATGGACAGAAGGTGCTGATGCGAGAGGCGCGAAAACATGATGCGCGTTTTGTTTATTGGCTGCAGGATGTTTATGGCCTGGCGGTTCAATTTGTCCTGCAGCGGCGGTCAAAGACGCTGGCAAAACTTGGGGGAGCCTATTATGAATACCTGGAAAAAAAGCTTCTCCATCAGTCGGATTCGGTGGTTTGTATTTCCGACAGCTTTGTTGAGTATGTGAAGGACTGGGGGATTGAGGAAGAAAAAGTTCATCTGATCGAGAACTGGTCCCCGCTCGACGAGATCATTCCTACGGCAAAAGACAATGCGTGGGCGCGCGAGAATGGCGTAGCTGACAAATTCTGCTTTATGTATTCAGGGACGCTGGGCATGAAGCATCGCCCTGAATTGCTCCTGGCTTTGGCTAAGCGCCTGGCGGAAACGCGTGAAGCAGCTCTGATCGTAAACGGGGCCGGCGTTGGGGCCGAATGGCTACGCGAAAAAACTCAAGATATTCCCACAGATGTATTTCGTCTGCAGCCATTTCAGCCGTATGAAAGGCTTTCCGAAGTCATGGGAGCGGCGGATGTTCTGATTACTTTGCTGGACGCGGATGCGGGAAAGTTTGCAGTGCCTTCGAAAACGCTGGCGTATCTCTGCGCGGCCCGGGCCATTCTGATGGCTGCTCCCGGTGAAAATCAGGCGGCAAAGCTGATCCACTCGGCCCATGCCGGTCTTGTTGTTTCTCCTGATTCGACTGAGGAATTCCTGGCTGCGGCATGCGAACTGATGGCGAACGCCGGAGAACGAACACTCTACGCGCAGAATGCACGGGCCTATGCTGAGTCACACTTTGACATCGTGCGGATTGCAGATCGCTTTTTACCGTTGTTTGAGAAGTAACAAAGTTGAAGCACCAGAGTATTCTTCACCAGGTAAAACCGCCCTCATTCTTATCCCCGAAGGGACAGTAGGAACCCGAGCCAAGCTGTCTGCAGATTCTTCGCCTACGGCTCAGAATTACGGCTACGTGCCTGGTCTACACCTTTAAGAAATGCTTCTAGCCAGCGGCCAGTTCCTTTGCGCGCTGTGCGGCGCGCATGACTGCTTTAATTAATGTCACGCGCAGACCGCCTTCTTCGAGTTCGAGGATGCCATCGATCGTGCATCCTGCAGGCGTGGTAACGGCGTCTTTCAGCAGGGCGGGATGATAGCCCGTGTCGAGCACCATCTTCGATGCGCCAAAGGTCATCTGAGCGGCGAGGAGAGTTGCCGTGTCACGCGGCAGTCCGACCTTTACGCCTGCTTCTGCCAGTGATTCGAGAATGATGTAGATGTAAGCCGGGCCCGATGCCGAAAGCGCAGTCACAGCATCCATGTGCTTCTCATCCACAATGACGGTGCGGCCGATCGTTTCGTAGATGCGGGAAGCAAGCAGCATCTGCGCATCGGTGACATACTTGCCGCGACATAGCGCGGTCATGCCTACGCCCAGCATTGACGGCGTATTCGGCATGGAGCGAATCACAGGAATTGCGATGCCGGCAGCTTCTTCCATCGTGCTGGTTTTTACGCCGGTTGCAAATGAGATGAGGACTTTTTCAGTAGTCAGCGCAGGCCTGATCTCGCGGACCAGATCGCCGACCTGAAACGGCTTTACGCCAACCAGGATGAGGTCAGCACTCTTAGCCGCAGCAAGGTTGTCCGTTGTGACTTCGACGCCCCACTGCGCCCCGAGCACTTGCGCGCGCTCTTCATGCGCGACGGTCGCGACGATCTGCTCCGGGGCAAGAAGCTGCTGCTTCAAAAATGCCTGCAGCAGGATGCCGCCCATTTTGCCCGCGCCTAAAACAGCAACACGTAATTGAGAAATGTCTTCGTTCATCCAACCTCTGAAATTTGTTGCATTTTATTTAGAAGAAATGTTTACAGCTCTTTCCGTAGAAAACAACCGGAGCTTTAGAGGCTGCGAAAAAACTCTTATCAACGAAGAACCTGCTATCTCAGAGGCTAAAGCGTCTGCGGAAAATTCGTATGAACGAAGATTCCGTAACCTCGGCGGCTAAAGCCGCACTGATTCTGTGCCGCTTGCGGCACGGCTGAAGCCGTGCCCTTACGAATCTTTGCTGAAATCATGAGTTCTTCATAGCCTTAAGCCCTGGGTATCTTGTGCAATTTACGGCATGGCTGAAGGCCGTGCCCTTACTAATCTTCTTCTGTTCAAAATTATCTATTTTCCCTTCTGCTGTGTAATCCATGCGCTTACGCGCTCGTCGAGCACGTCGAGCGGTAATGCGCCTGAGTCCAGTACCTCGTCATGAAAAGCGCGCAGATCAAATTTGCTGCCCAGTTCCTTCTGCGCCATTGTCCGCAGCTCCAGAATTTTTAGCTGGCCCATCTTGTAGCCCAACGCCTGCGCGGGCCATGCGATGTAGCGGTCCACCTCGGCGTTGATAGTTGCGTCGTCCAGTCCGGAATGTTCTTTGAAGAACTGGACCATCTGGTCGCGCGACCAGTGCTTCGAGTGCACTCCGGTATCCACTACAAGGCGAATGGCGCGGAAGATGTCTGCTTCGAGCCGGCCATAGTCGGAGTACGGATCCTGGTAAAAGCCTACGTCTTTGCCGAGATGCTCCGCATAGAGTCCCCATCCTTCGGTGTAGGCGGTGTAGTGCATATAGTTGCGGAACTCGGGCAAGCCGGTCAACTCCTGCGAAATGGAAATCTGCAGATGATGGCCGGGCAGGCCTTCGTGATATGCGATTGACTCGACGTTGGCCAGAGAGCGGTGCGCGAAATCATATGTGTTGACGAAAACCGTTCCGGGCCTCTTTCCGTCCGGCGTTCCGTGTTCGTAATAGGCAGGAGCCTGATCTTTTTCGATGAAGGCCGGAACGGCTTCGACGGTGAGAGGCGCTTTCGGCAGACGGCCAAAAAGATCGGGCAACTTTGCCTTCATCTGGTCAATGTCATGGCGGTAAAGGTCGAGTATCTGTTCCCTGCTCTGCGCGTGCAGCTTCGGATTGCCGGCAATGGAGGCGCGGAGAGATACCAGATCTTTGAAGCCGAGCTTCTGCGCAATTACCAGCATCTCCGCTTCATCGCGCTTTACTTCATCAAGGCCGATCTGATGAATCTGAGCCGGCGTCAGATCGGTTGTCGTGCTCTGCCGGACGCGAAATGCATAGTACTTATCGCCATCCGGCAGCGACCAGACACCGAACTCTGTCCTGCCTGCCGGAATATATTGTCCCTGCAGGAATCGGGCGAAGCGCGTGTATGCCGGCTGGACCTGTTTTTGAATTGCATCGAGCATTTCGGCCTTGATGCGCTGCTGATCTGCGGCGGAAATGCTCGCTGGAAATTTCTTCAGAGGCCTGGCGAAGGGTGTGTCTTCGGGTTTCTGCTGCGCGATGGTGTTCGTCTGCACCAGCACTTTTTCGAGCAGATACTTCGGCGGCACGCGATGATCATCCATGCCGGTCATCATGTTGTCGGTGATCTGCTGAAATGCTGTCGGTATTTTCTTCAGGCGCGCGGTGTAATCGTCGTAATCTTTGACGGTATCGAAGCTGAGGATGGAGACCAGCTGCGGCAGCGAAGACTGCAAACCGTTGAACTGATCGACGGGCATCTCCCACGGCTTGAAGTTGGCCTCTTCCTGCTCTTCCGCGAGATGTCGCGCCATCAGGTCTTTGCTTAACTGCTCCTGCTCGCTGAGGCCGGTTGTGTCGATCTCACTTAGCCGCTTGAGGTATCCAAGATCGCGCGCGAGCCGGTCATTGTAGGCGGCTACGGAATAGTCGGTGAGCTGATCGTTCCAGCGCTTGTCACCAATGGAGGAAGCAAACTCCGGCGAGTGCTGCAACCGGTCTTCCCACATCTCGGCGAAGAGAGCGCTGAGCGCCTTGCTGCGGTCGGCGGCGCTCTGCGTCGCCTGCGCATGGGAATAACGAGCGCCGGGGACAATGAGCAAAAAGGAGGAGAGGGTGATACAAAGCAGCTTCTTCATAGCGATTGAGGGCTTAGAGCGCAGTGTATCAGGGTTCAGACAGACAAGGCTCTTGCGGAAAGAAGCGGACGAACCGTTGGGGACAGACCTTCCAGCTCAGTAAATCACAACTTCTCACACATGAACTGTAGAGCCGGCGATATTCTGCCCTGCCGGACTACGATTCGTTATTCGTTCTCGTTTTCGCTGACGAAACCAGGGCCTTTACCGCCGGTCACACTACGATTCGAAAAAACAGCCTTCCCTTCAAATTCATGCTCATTCTGGGTGTTATCTAATAAGGATTCAGGCTGCTCTTCATTTAACCGATCACCTGGATTGCTCATTTTTTCTCCTTAAGGAACGTCGTTGATTTTGCCGCAGCTACTGCGTCTTCTCTTTAGCGAGCAGCGGCTGCATATCCGGGTCAAGCTGCAGGTCTGCAAGTGATACGCCATTTTGCCGCGCCTGGCGGATAATGTGCTCCGCGTTGATCTCATCCGCGAGGTGATTATATGCTTCTATTGCGTTTACCAGTGTCTGAAAATCATCCGGCGCAAGGGAGAGCGCTGCCTGAATGTGCGGAATGGCACGTTCACGCTTGCCTTTTTGAGCATAAACCAGGCCCAGCCATGATTGGCTTATCGCGTTTCGCGGGTTCATAGCGGCTTGAGTTTCAGCCAGGTTTTCCATACGGTTGAGCGCAGCGCCAGCCTTCTGCTGCTCTCCCAGCCAACGATAGGCCAGTTCGTTATAACGCCATGACAGAATTTCCTGGTCATCGAGAGCAATTGCTTTTTCGCTGGCAGCCACGGCTTCCGGATAGCGCTTTTCATGCAGGTAAAGCAGAGCCAGATTGCTGTATGCGCCATTCGTAGGAGTAATTGCAAGTGACTTGCGCAATGCGTCTTCCGCCAGCGGATATACCGACGGATTGCCGCTGTCCAGGTAAAAGCCTCCCAGATTGAAATACAACATCGGATTGTCGGGGCTGGAGGAGACAGCCTGCTTTACCTGTTCGATCGCGTCCGTGTATCGACCGTGACGATCGTAGAACAACGCAAGTTCATTGTGATTGGACCAGTCACTGAAATTGAGGGCCGCAGCGCGCTTGTATTCCGCCTCGGCCTCGTCAAGCCGTCCCGCCTGCTCATATGACCAGGCCATGCCAATGATCGCATCCGGGTTTCGACTGTCGAGCGCAACCGCCTTTTGAAACTCGGTCAACGCCAGCTCATTATTGCCGGTAAGCGTATGCAGGGACCCTAGAGTGACATATGTACTGGGCAACTGCGGGTTAAGTTTTAATGCCTGTTCGCAGCCGGCAAGCGCTTCCTGAATCCACCTGGGATCCTTGTCTGCTTTGTATTTGAGCCGATACGCCTCGCCCAGCTTCGCGTAGGCAAGAGCAAAATCATGGTCCTGAGCAATGGCATTCTGCAAACGCTCAATGGCGAGATCCAGATTTTGCGGCTTATCAAAGCGCTGCAAATAACTGAGCGCTTCGAGATAGAGGTTATAGGCTGCGGGCACGCTACTGCTGCCGGAACGCGCTACCGCATCATGAGCGCCCGAGATATCCAGCAAGCGGCTCAACTGTGTGATGGCATCCTGCTCGGCGGCAGCCAGATTGCCGTTCTCATTGGCTGTCGTGACTGCTCCAATTTGCCGTAATGTTTTTGCATTAATCAGGTTGGCATCTATAACGATATGCCTCTGTGAGCTCTCCAGTCTGCCTTTGACGACAAGCGTTGCGCCCAGACGCTTGTATGCCGCAAGAGGATCAGCCACATCAGCGCTACGCACAACACTGGAAGGAATGACCCAGAGGGATTGCCGGCTTGTATCAAGGTTTGAGAGCGCAGCGGTCATGCTGTCCATAAGACCATCCGCCAAAGGGCGGGTGGCCGGATCGGCTCCGGCTGTGTCGAAGGGCAACACTGCAATGTGCTTTTCCTTTGGCCCAGAGAGCAATCCGCGCAGATATTCGCGCGGCGCGGAAGTGGTCAAGGCAACCAGCAGCAGGAGAAATACGGCAACAGCTGGAATCATCCATAGTTTGCCTGATGATTCAGTCGCTGTCCCGGCCGAAGCTGCGGCGATGCTACTCCTGAGAGCTCTTTTTTGAGCGAAGGCAGTTTTGCCTGATTGCTTCGGCGAAGAAGCAGGCACAGTATCTGTCGAGGTTGAGTTGCTTTCTCCTCTCTGCGGAGGATTGTTTATATCCAAAGCAATCAGATCATCAAGCAGTTCCTTACAGTTTGCGTAACGAAGCGCGGGAGTCTTTGAGAGGCACTTATAAATGATTCGCTGGAGATTCAGCGGCAGCTCGCCGGAGATTTCCGGCGGGTCATTGCAGATGCCGTGGACGACAGCAGGAAGTGTATCGCGCCGGAAAGGATGACGTCCGCTGAGCATTTCGGCAGCAGTAACGCCGACCGCCCAGATATCGACCCGACGGTCGACAACCCCGCCTCGCAGTTGTTCAGGCGCCATGTAAGCGGCGGTCCCTGAAATGGTCATGCTCTGCGTCTCGCCATCGCTGCTGAGTGACCTGGACAGGCCAAAATCGACAATCTTGACTATGTTTTGCCGCGTAAGCAGGATGTTCGATGGCTTGATATCACGATGGACCAGATTGTGCTCGTGCGCTGCTGTCAGACCCGATACGATGCCGATGAGAAGCTCAATGGCTTCGCGAACATGCATGGGGCCGTTAGCGATCCTGTCAGCCAGCGTACCGCCATCGTAATACGCCATGACCATAAAGAGACGGCCTTCTTCGTCCTCTTCAAGTCCATAGATCGTGCAAATATTGGGATGGTCGAGAGCGGAGATGGCACGGGCTTCTTTGAGCAGACTTTGCTTATCCGATTCCCCGCCATAGAGGGTTTCCGGCAGAAACTTGAGTGCGACAACACGGTCGAGTCTGATGTCGCGAGCCTGCAGAACAACACCCATGCCACCGGCACCGATGCGTCCGAGGACTTGATAATCCTGCAGCATATCCCCAATGCCGGGCAGGCTGGTTCCAGTACGTGGCAGTCCAGTCATCGTTGTACAGATTCAGCGGGCAACCGCATATAAAGGCCGAAAGAATGGGGGAAATTTGTATAAGCATACGCGAAAATGCGATCCATTCGCGCCTGGAATCCACAGGCTATTGCCACATAGATAACCTTCTCCAGGCAGATTTGATCGAAGCAGCATTGCCATTATGGCGGGAATTGCAATCAACCGACAGACTGCGCGCACGTCTGTGGTTCAAAAACACGCAGCGGCTGGCCGGCAGTCTATAGTTCGCTAAATCTTAGCCGTAAAAAAGAAAAAAATAGGGACAAAAAAGCATCCCCTATCGAACAAAAACAGCACCTTGACAATCCAGAAGCCTATATTCCGGGCAAAAAAGAGCGCTTATGCGCCTGTTTCGAGGGGACTCGCACCTCACCTGTTTTCGGCTCCGAAACTTCGCGCGTGATTATTTCAAATGGCGCTCCTGCCCTGGGTACCTGGACATATCTCGCGTACATGACTGTTTCTCCTTTCGGATGCATTATGTCAAACGTTCACGCACTAGAGATGAAATGGATGCAATCGGCTTCAAAACTCGCAAACCAATAAAGAGATAGAGCGCTATACTCACCCCATGAGCCAGTATTTCTTCGACCTGATTCGACAGGGAAAGACAACCGAGATTGTCGAGGCCGTCAAAATACAGCCATCCGTTGCCAGTTCACGCGACGCTCAGGGGATTTCTGCGCTCATGCTGGCCATCTATACACAGCAGCCAGTCATTCGCGATTATCTGCTGGCCCATTTGAAAGAGCTGGACATCTTCGAGGCCGCAGCCGTCGGCGATTGCGCGCGCCTTCGCCAGCTCATTGCTCAGGACGCCATGTCTGCCCGAGCCATTTCGCCAGACGGATGGACCCCGCTGCATCTCGCCGCAGCCTTTGCCGGGGCTGAGCCGGTTACGTTGCTGCTGGAGCACGGCGCGCATATCCACCAGTTCTCACATAATCCAATGCGCAACCAGCCGCTGCATGCATGCATTGCGCTGAATTCTTCACTCGATGTTGTCCGCGCTCTTCTGGAAGCGGGCGCTGATGTAAACGCAACCCAGCATGGTGGATACACTCCGCTGCTGCAGGCCGCGGCTGCCGGCAAAAAGGACCTGGTCCGGTTGCTGCTTGAATATGGAGCGCGTCTGGATTGTGTCTGCGACCGCGGCAAATCCGCCGCTGACTATGCTCGCGAGCGCGGCCATACTGAAGTTGCCGAGATTCTGGCTTCTTATGCACCAAATCCGGCTTAGATATGCTCGGATTCGAAACCTGAGTCATTCTCATCCAATGAATGGAGGGTCTAAATGGAAAAAGCAACGTTTGGCGCAGGGTGTTTTTGGGGAGTCGAAGTCGCATTCGGGCAAATCCCCGGGGTTCTGGAGACAGCCGTAGGCTATGAGGGCGGCAACCTCGAAAATCCAAGCTACAAAGACGTTTGCACCGACGCGACCGGCCACGCTGAAGTCGTAGAACTAACTTTTGACCCGGCAAAGGTCAGCTATGAGCAGCTTCTGGAAGCTTTCTTCTCGCTGCATGATCCTACGCAGCTTAACCGCCAGGGACCGGACTGGGGAACGCAGTATCGCTCGGTCATCTTCTATCACTCACCTGAGCAGGAAGCCGCGGCCAAGCGGGTGATCGAGAGGCTGACAGCAGAAAAGAAGTTCGCAAAGCCGATCGTCACGCAGGTAGTTCCCGCGCAATCATTCTGGCGCGCAGAAGAATATCACCAGAAGTATCTGGAGAAGCGCGGCCTGGCCAGCTGCCACATCTAAGCGGGAAATTCAGGAACAAGACATTGCTGCGCAGAAACACCTGGAGCGCCGGAGTTTTCACCCCGGGCTCCTGGTGAAATCGCCGGCTGCGGCTAGACAGAGGCCGGTACTGGAGCAGCTGCCGCAGGCGCAGGCGCGGCGGCAGAAGCTGTAGTGGGCGCAGGAATCATGTTCAGAGTATCCACAATGGCTGACAGCCATTTCTCAATTGCCGCCTGGTCCCAGGCAATGTTGTTCTGCTTTGCCCAATTTGCTACCTGAGGTTCCAGATTTGTCATTGCCTGCGCAAGCTTTTGCGGGCCTGTGCCGGTCAACTGCGCTTCCGTGGATTCCGCGCTGATAGCGAGTCCGATGGCGGAGTTGTAGATCAGCGAGACATCGGGAAAGGCAATGTCAACGATTGGCTCAGCTGCAACTGCGACTTCCTCTCCGATATGAAGTACCTTCTTAAGGCAAATACCTACGTGCTGTAGAAACGTCATTACTATCTCCTCGTGAAAAGTGGGGGCCGGGCGATATTGAGACTGGAGCAAAACCCTGCGCTCTCAAAACGATGCTTGCTTCAGATATCCAAAGCGCTCAGTTGTTTCAGCTATGAGCAGAAGAGGTCGGGCCGAAGGACTGGTGACATGCCACTTCTCAGGAAATGTCACCGTTGAACAAGCACCGAAGAATCGTGCACTCCGCCAGCTGTATGTTTCAAGTGATTTTTTAAATATCAGCCGCTTTTTTTGACTTTGCTGAAATCCCTTTTATCCCTTTGGGAATGGTTTCACACATTCTGGAGAAGAGGACGATATGCCGGGGTCTTGAGGCCAGCCTATGGAGACTCGGCTCACTGCAGCGCAATACTATCCAGAGAATGCAGCATCTTACAGTGCTGGAAATGTCATGAAACGAACAGCCGTCGACTCGACCAGCATAACTTCAATCGGATATAAACCGCGCAGGCGCGAGTTGGAGATCGAGTTCCGTGACAGTGGCGACATATATCTCTATTTCGATGTTGCAGCCAGGGAACACGCTGAGTTTATGGCGGCTGAATCAAAGGGTACTTATCTGAATCAGGTGTTTAAGCCCAAAGAGCATCGCTACAAAATTGTGCGTAGGGGCAAATTAAGCCTACAAATTAAAAATGCCTAACGGTGATGATTGTCGGCGGCCGGCTCGGGGTGGACCAGCACGCGGTATACCTCGGGACATTCTATCTTCAGGCGGTCTTCAAGCGCGGTGATGACATCGTGGACCTGGCGCATCTCCATGCCGTCCGGCAGAGTGCAGTGGCAGGAGACCTGGATCTTGTCGCCCATGCGAGTGACGGCGACTTCGTGGATGTCGATGATTTCGGGCAGGGTGGAGGCAGCGTGGCGCAGGTGCTTCTCGATGGAGCGGTGGCTGGCGATGGTGACGGTGCGCTCGATGGTGGCGGGCTGGCTTTCGATGTGCGTGAGCACGGATTCGATCTGCGGCAGCTCTTCGCGAATTTCTTCTTCGATGCGTTTGACGAAGCTGTGAGCTTCGAGCAGCGGCATTTTTTCGTCGACTTCAATGTGTTGTTCCACATGCAGCTTGCCATTGATGGACTGGATGCTGACGTCGTGCAGGACGATGTTGTTGCGGGCGGCGACGGCACGAACCTTGTCGAAGACGCTTTCGGCTATGGCGGGGCGAGGGACGGTGTGGATGACGACATCGGCGTCGGGGAGGATGCGGCGAACAGCTTCGGTGGCTTCCTTGACCAGCTCTTCGGTGTGCTGAAAGGTGGATTGGCGCGAGAGTGAGAGGGTGAAGTCGGCGAAATAGGAATTGCCGGAGCGGCGCATGCGGGCCTGATCGACAGAGAGGACGCCGGGGGTGTGGAGTACTTCATTCAGGACGCGGCGGCGCATTTCGGCGGGGATGGCGTCGACGAGTGCTCCGATGGTGCGCCAAGCCAGCTTGCCGCCGAAGTAGAGAATCATGAGCGAGACGCAGATTGCGGCCAGCGGATCGGCGAGACGCAGCCATGAGATGTGCAGCTCGGAGCCGAGCCATGCGGCGCAGAGTCCGATGAAGACGGCAATCGTGGACCAGATGTCAGAGGCGAAGTGCAGCGCGTCGGCTTCAAGGGCCTGGCTCTTGTATTTGTTAGCGACAGCCATGAGCTGACGCGAGCGCCAGTAATCCACGGCCATGGAGAGCGCGAGAACGAGCAGCGGCCAAAGTGAGTGGCGGATGGTTACGGGATGGAAGAAGATGCGGCTGAGTGCTTCATAGGTGATCCAGATACTGGAGGCCAGCATGAGGAAGGTTTCGACGAAGGCGGAGACATTTTCTACTTTGCCGTGGCCGTAGGGATGGTTCTCGTCGGCGGGTTTGTCGGAGACGCGAACAGAGAGGAAGGTGAGGCCGGCTCCGGCGAGATCTATTCCGGAATGCGCTCCATCGGAGAGCATGCCGAGGCTGCCGGTGAGAAAACCGGTGACGAGTTTGAGCGCTGTCATGGCACTGGCGGCCAGGACCGACACCATGGCGACGGAACGCTTTTCCGCGCGCGCGCGGGAGGTGATCGAAGCTGCGGTTGCCTGCGGCATGGCGGTTTGACCCATCAGGGTTTCACACCGCGGTAAAGTCCGGCAATCCCGAAGGTGTAGGGCTGCCAGGTAACCTGGGCGAAGCCGACGCTGCGCATTTCTTCGAGCATCTCGGCGGGCGGCGGAAAGCGGTGCACGGATGCGGGAAGATAAGCGTACGCTCCTGAGATGCCGGAAATGCGTGATCCCATTGCCGGCAGGATGCGACGGAAGTAAAAGGCATAGAGCTTGCCGAGGAGGCCGCCGGGCTCGCTGAAATCGAGAATGCCGAACTGGCCGCCTGGGCAAAGAACGCGGTGAAATTCTTCGAGTCCGGCGCGGTAGCTGGCGAGATTGCGGAAGCCGAATGCAGTGGTGATGAGGTCTATCGAGTTGCCGGCGAGCGGGAGTTGCAGAGCGTCGGCTTCGATGGCGATGACGTTGCGGCCAGTGAATTTTGGGATGGCGCGGACGAGCATCTGGTGGGCGAAGTCGGCGGCGAGGATTGGTTTGGCTTTGGCTGGGCGATGACGAAGGAGGGCCATGGCCATGTCGCCGGTCCCGCAGCAGATGTCGAGGACAGCGGCTTCGGGGCGGGCGAGAATGGGCTGAAATTTGCGCGCAGTGCGACGCCACCAGAAGCGGTCCACGTTCATAGAAAGGATGTGATTCAGCAGATCGTAGCGCGGCGCAATGCTGTCGAACATTTCGCGCACGGCGCGGGCTGCGCTTTGCTGATCGGAGGTTCCGGCGGGCTGTGCTCCCTGGGTACGCATTACGATTCCCGGACTTTGGCGAACATCCAGTGGATGGCAGCAATCAGTTCCGTGTCAGTTACATTTTTAACGACGGAGGCATTGCCGATGCCATCCGGCAGAATGAAGCGGCGGACGCCGGCGCGGTTCTTCTTGTCGTGGGATGCGGCTTCAAGCAGTTCTGCAGATGTGGCGTTGAACTTTGGAAGCGGGCCGTAGGCGAGAATGGTGTGCTCGACTCGGTCCGCCTGCGCGGGTGAAATGGTTCCGCGTGTGCGCCCGAGATGCAATGCAGCAAGCATTCCCCAGGCGATGGCTTCGCCATGCAGCAGCTTGCGGTAGTGGGTTGCGGCTTCGATGGCGTGGCCGACGGTGTGACCGAAGTTCAGGATCATGCGCAGGCCGGATTCTTTCTCGTCGATGCCGACTATGTTGGCCTTCATGCGAATCGAGGCTGCGATGACGTATTCGAGGGCTTTGCTGTCGCGCTTTAGGATTTTTGCGGCGTTCTGCTCCATGAAGCGGAAGAGGCGCGCGTCGCGGATGATGCCTGCCTTGATGCTTTCGAAGAGCCCGGCGCGGAGTTCGCGGTCCGAGAGCGTTTGCAGGAGATCAATGTCAGCGTACACGGCTAATGGATGATGGAAGCTGCCGATGAGATTTTTTCCGACTGCGAGGTTAGCTCCGGTTTTGCCGCCGACGGAAGAGTCGACCTGCGCGAGGAGCGTGGATGGTATCTGGATGTAGTCGATGCCGCGCATGTAGATGGCGGCGAGAAAGCCACCCATGTCGCCGATGATGCCGCCGCCGAAGGCGATCAGCAATGAGCTGCGGTCTGCTCCTGCTGAGGCCAGCTCTGACGCGAGGCGCTCGACGTGGGCCATGCGCTTGTGCTGCTCTCCGGCAGGCAGGAAGAGGACGGAGGGCTGGTCCTGTTTCGGAAACGATTTTAGAAACTGCTTTGACCACAGCGCCCAGATTTCGGGCGAGGTGAGGACGAAGACGCGGCTTCTCTTCGGCAGCCGGCGATGAAGCGTCGGCAGAATACCGCTCGCGACCAGTACCGGATATCTGGCGGATGCTGTTTTGACTTGAATAGTAGGCACGCTCTTCTCATCCTATCGCACTGCATCTTTGAGGTTTGGCGGTGAGTCTAAGGATGTTAGCCTCAAACTTTATGGAAATTTTCAGGCAAGCGGATTTTGTGATCGTCGGCGCGGGGATTGCCGGCCTTCGTGCGGCCATTGGACTGTCGGATGTTGGCCGGGTGCTTGTTATCACGAAGGAACAGCTGGGCGAATCGAACACGAGCTATGCGCAGGGCGGGATTGCCGTCGCCATGGGCGGCGATGAGGATGTGTCGGAGCATCTGGAAGACACGGTGAATGCCGGCGATGGACTGGTGAATCGCGAGGCAGCGAAGGTACTGGTAGAGGAAGGCCCACTGAGGGTGGATGAGCTTTTACAGTGGGGCACGGGTTTTGACCGGCAAAATGGCAAGCTGATGCTGACACGCGAGGGAGCGCATAGCCGCAATCGGATTCTGCATGCGAATGGCGATGCGACCGGAGCAGAGATTGGGCGGTCACTGCTGGAGCATGCGCGGGCGCAAAAGAATATCCGGCTGCTGGAATGGACGATGTGTGTTGATCTTCTCGTGGAGGATGATGCGGTTGTCGGGTTGACGGTGCTTGACCGTGATGGGCAGATGCATGCGATTCATGCGCGCGCGGTTCTGCTGGCGAGTGGCGGGGCGGGGCAGGTGTACAGCGATACGACGAATCCGGCAGTGGCTACGGGCGATGGCATCGCTATGGCGTATCGCGCCGGGGCGGAGATTTCGGACATGGAGTTCTATCAGTTTCATCCCACGGCACTGAGTTTGCCGGGCGTTCCGCGGTTTCTGTTATCAGAGGCGTTGCGCGGAGAGGGCGCTTATCTGCGGAATTCGTGGGGCGATCGCTTTATGGAACGGTATCATCCGCTGCTCGAGCTTGCGCCGCGCGATGTGGTGGCGCGGGCCATTACACGCGAGGGTATAGGCCAAAAGGGAGAGGAGTTGCCGGTTTATCTGGATATGCGGCATGTGCGGGGGATTGATCTACGTAAGCGGTTTCCGGGGATTTCGTCGTTTCTGGCGCAGCATGGGCTGGACCTGGGTCGCGATCTGATCCCGGTGCGTCCGGCGGCACATTACCTGATGGGCGGCGTGAAGACGGATGTGAATGGGAAGACTTCTTTGAAGCGGCTGTATGCCGCGGGTGAGGCGGCTTGCACCGGCGTTCATGGAGCAAACCGTCTGGCCAGCAATTCTTTGCTTGAAGGTCTGGTGTTTGGGGCACGCGCGGCGGAGAAGATGCGGGAAGAGGCGGAGCTTGATTCGAGGGCTGCGGTTGATTCGTGTTTGTCGTGTTCAGAGGATGAGGATGGAGTGCTTTTGCGGCGGTTGCAGCAGGTGATGTGGGAGAAGGCCGGCTTGCTGCGGGATGCCGGCGGGTTGCGCGCCGCGCAGTCTGCGCTCCGGGCGATTGGGGTGGAGCTTCCAGCGGCGGGAGATCGTTCGGCGCTGGAGCTGAGGAATCTGCATGCGATCGGAGAGCTGATTGTGCGCTCAGCGCTGGCGCGCGAGGAGAGCCGCGGTGCGCACTACCGGAATGATTTTCCGCAGCGGGATGACGGGCGTTTTCTGAAGCATTCTGTAGTGAGCAGAGATCAGAGTCGGGTTCGGTTTGAGGCGGATCTGTAATCTCATGTGCGATTAAAACGCCGGGCCTAAAGGCCCTGAGTTCGTGGTCCTTATTCACCGGCCTGAAGGCCGGTGCTTCTACCCAATCTTCACTCCCAAAACTTGGGAGAGCTTGAGAGTAAATCTGCTTTAGCCTGAATCGTTGAGATTCTTCGCTCCGCTCAGAATGATGAGTCTGGAACTCATTTCATAATGCCTTCGTAGGCGAACTTCTGCACAGTTGCTTCCGTATTCGTGACTACCCGATAAAAACAGGACAACCAGATTTGCCCTTCAGTTTTCTGGATTTTTTGGTAGCCTATGCTCAACAAAGAAAACTCGTATTGTGTTGCCAAATACTTTCCTTGTAAAGGTTTCAAGTCTGCAATGATTTCGGTTCTCGCTGGAATTCCGCGTTCATCTGCTGCTCTCGCATTGAAGGGTTGTCTGCTTGGTCTTCTTATGTTTTTTTCGTTCGCGCTGTGGGCGCAGAACGATCCCGACCGCCCGCATCTCAGCCATCAAACCCAGCCAATTGATCAAGGCGAATATCCAATCGACCCGCCCATAACCATATCAGCCGCCGGTTCAGAAACTCCAATCGGCGATGGGCTGGTATTACCATCTGTCGGCCACGTATGGGCGCGGGACAGCTTCGGTGGACGTCCGCAGCTTGTTCAAATGAAATATGTGCCTACAGAGGTAGATAGGCATGCTGCCTCAAACATCTTGAAGGCAAACATGGCGCCCTTCGTCTATAAGCCAAAAAACTCAATCGAGATTAAAGGTGCTGCTGCAAATGTGCGGCTGCACGATCCGCATGTAAGCATCTATATACGCGGATATGCGATAGCAGCCTCCGAAGATGCCGCGGAGTCACCCGAAACATCCACTCAAATGGAATTGACGTTAGTAAAAGTAGAATCCAAGAAGGACCGGCGCATCGTCAGTACAATCGCATTCACGCAGATAACAGGTAAAGCGGCTCGGAGCAATCAAACCATTGCTCTCAATATTGAGAAGGTTGGAAACACCAACTGGCAAAGGCTCACACCGAGCGAGCCATTAGACCCCGGAGAGTACGCGCTCATGTGTATGCCTCGGGGTCAAAACCTTTTTCCAACAAGAGTTTTTGACTTCGCCATCGACCCGAAAGCGGGGGGAAATCCAGATGCCATTATGCCAGCCACGGCGATTCCATCGAAGTAACAAATTCCCGATGTGGATGGTCGTTGTTGTCATATCACCGGCTAACCGGAAGTAACGTCAAGGATGAGCAAGCAGTCCGTCTACCACGAGATGGTTTAGTGCGCGGAGAGTCCTAGTCCCGATGCTTCTCGGGGATGAGCTTGCTGGCTATGGCGAAGATGAGCAGAGTAGTCAGGATTACGGCCAGCGAGATAGTGACGGGGACTTCAATCCAGTGCGCGAGCAACATTTTTAGCGCAACGAAGGCCAGGATTACGGCGAGGCCGTAGTGCAGCAGGCGCAGCTTGTCGAGCATTCCAGCTAGGACGAAATACAAAGATCGCAGACCGAGGATGGCGAAGATATTGGATGTGTAGACGATAAAGGGGTCGCGCGTAACGGCGAGCACGGCGGGGATGGAATCGAGCGCGAAGATCAGGTCAGTGGCTTCAACGGCGAGAATCACGAAGAGCAGGGCAGGCATGCCGAGTTTCACGCCGCTTTCGCCGTGGTCGTGTATTCCGCGCAGGCAGCGGCGCTGCAGCCAGGTCATGAGGCCTGGCGCGGATTCTTCTCCGCTTTTGTGGCGGAGCAGGCGGATGGCGGCGTAGAGCAGGAATGCGCCGAAGATATAGCTGATCCATGCGAAGCGGTTGAGCAGCGAAACTCCGACAGCGATAAAGAAGGCGCGCATGACGATGGCGCCGAGCACTCCCCACATGAGGACGCGGTGCTGCTCTTCTTCGCCCAGGCGCAGGGAGCGGAACATAAGCAGGAAGACGAAGAGGTTGTCGACGCTCAGCGAGCCTTCGATCAGATAGCCGGAGAAGAATTCAAGACCGGGCTCGCGGCCCTGTGTTTTGGAGAGAAAGAGAGCAAATCCGCAGGCGAGCGTGGCGAGAAAGATGGTCCAGGCCCAGGCATTGCGCATTCTGGTGGAATGCGAGCCGCGATGCAGAACGGCGAGGTCGACAATAAGCAGGACAGCGACAAGGATGTGGAATCCGATCCAGTAGGAGATTGTCGCGCCGGCGATCATGATTTGTTGCTGCCTCCGTTCCTGGTGTTTGTGTCATGGGCCGTTTGTTTCAAATCGCACATCGTTGAAAAAGCAGGTCCTTCGACTGCGCCTTTCCCTTCACTACGTTCAGGGTCGCTCAGGATGACAGCAAAACCCTAAGACCTGATCTCAGCGTTGATTCAAGAGTCGGATGGTTTCAAGCATGGTGTTGCCGACGATGGAGAGGCTTTTGGCGCTGATCTTGTCCATCGTGTCCTGCGCGGTGTGCCAATAGGCGCGTTGATATCCGTAATTGAGGTCAATGATGTCGGCTGAGGGCACGCCGCGGCGGACGAAGGGAAGGTGATCATCGGAATCAGCTGTCTGCTCGGCGAAGAAATAGGACTGGTCGCCGTTCTTGGAAGCGGCGCGCTGAATGAGGTCGAGCAGCCACGGAGTTGAGTTGGAGTCGCGCTGAATGTCAAGGTCCTTGTCCCCGATCATGTCGAGGATGATGAAGGCTTTGATGCGCTTCAGCGTGCCGTCGTTCTGCCATTTTGCGGCGAGATGGCGGCTGCCGTAGGTGCTGTCGGAGTCAGACCATTCCTTAAAGGCCTCTTCGCCGTCGAAGAAGACAAGCCACACGCTGTACCCGTCGAGCGTGCGGCCGCGCAGATGATTGGCCATTTCGATGAGCAAGCCGGTAGAAGAGCCGCCATCATTTGCGCCGACAAAATTGATGTTGCGCAGCGGGTAGTTGGTTTCGTAGTGCGAGGCCAGCACGATGACGCCGTCTTTTTTGCCGGGGAAGCGGACGATGAAGTTGTGCATCTCCTGCGGGCCGGCGGGCGTGTTCATGGTGAAGGTGTCTACTTCGAGGTTGTCCTTCGCGAATTGTTTCTTGAGGAAGGCTTCGGCTTTGGCGTGTCCGGGGCTGCCTACCCAGCGCGGTCCGATGGAGACGAACTGGCGGGTGTATTCGAGGGCCCGTTGGCCGTTGAAGGTTTGGGCTGTGGCGGAAAGGGTTGCTGCGATCAGTAACGCAAAGGTCAGAATTCCTGATATCCCACCCTTTCTCAAAAAGCTGCGAAAGGATGGGGCAGCCGGTTTTGTGCTGGTGCCAGGGAAAGCAGGTCCTTCGCTCCGTTCAGGATGACAAATCGTTGGGATTCTTCGTCTACGGCTCAGAATGACGATCTTTGGGATCGCGCTCCGATCCAGTAGTATTTCCGAAATTTGCATCAGCTGGCGGCCTCTTCTCTTTTCCTTCGACGGCGGGCGGGGTGGACCATGAAGGCCACGCCTATGCTGATGAGGTAAAGCACGAGCATGGGCGTAGCGAAGACGCACATGGTCAGGATGTCCGGCGTAGGCGTAATGATGGCCGCGATGATGAAGATGATGAGGATGGCATAGCGCAGGTTTTTCCAGAGAAAGCGTGCGTTTACGATGCCGAATAGTGCCAGAAACATGACCAGAATTGGCAATTCGAAAGTGACGCCGAGGCCGAGAATCACGGTGAGGAAGAGGTCAGTGTACTCGTTGATCTCGATGAGCGGATTGAAATCTTTATTGAAGGTAAAGAGAAAATCGAGGGAGCCTGGAAAGACCCAACGGTAGCCAAAGTATGCGCCAGCGAGAAACAGGCTCACGGTGGCGATCATGAACGGGGTCACGAATCGTTTTTCGTGCTTGTAGAGTCCCGGAGAGATGAACAGCCATACCTGGTAGAGCACAAATGGCGCGGCGATAATGCAGCCGGCCATGAAGCTGATCTTCAGGTACATGTTGAAGCCGTCAATCGGATTGTGATAGTTCAGCAGCGCCGGCTGATGATGCTTGGCCAGGGCGTACTTGATGGGCTTCTCCATGAAGCCGTAAATCTTTTCGTGGAAGCCGTAGGCGACGAAGAAGCCGACGACCAGATAAATGACCGAGTGGACGATGCGGCGGCGAAGCTCTTCGAGGTGTTCGAGGAGGCTCATGCCGGGGAGTTCTGCGCGTTCGGATACCGCGGCTTTGGCGCGGTCGACCAGATCAGCCATGGTGAATCGGGGTCTGCTCGCTTTCAGTGATCTCAGAGCCCGTTCCGTTTTCTGCCTGCTGCGCGGCGGCGGCCTGCTCTTCCTTGGCGACTTCCGCCTGGTAGCCGGAATCGAGTTCGGCTACGGGGAGATTCTTGTCGTAGGGCCAGTCAGTGGCGCTGACCGGCTCGCCGGTGCTGGGGGGCTGGATAATCGGCTCTTTTGGACTGGAATCGGATGGAGCGCTAGTTTCGGCAGGAAGCTGGGCTGTGTCGGTCTGGGCCTTGGCGGCAGCTGCGTCGAGCTGCTTTTGTCGCTCCTGCTGCTCCATGGCGCGTAATTCTTCATCAATCTGCATCTTGAACTCGTTGCTGGCGCGGCGGAACTCGGCAAGAAGTTTGCCGATCTGGCGGCCAATTTCAGGCAGACGTTTGGGCCCGAAAAGGACTAATGCCAGCAGGAAGATAAAGATGGAGTCGCCGAAATGCATCTGGTGCAATCATGATACCTGCCGGAGTGGACGGCTCACAAATTCAGGCGCCTTTGTCTCGGATATCCTGATTCAAATGTGCTTTAAGAATCTTTTCACGACCTCCGCCTGTGTATTTCTGTGCGTTGCCGCATATGCAGCTTCACCGACCGTCCACAAGGTTTCGAACCTTCCTTCACTTACGCCTCTGCCAACGGCAACTGGCGGGCGCATGCTGGCAACTCCGTCGGCTAGCGGGGAGGGGTTTGGGGGGAAGGAGTACACGTCCCAGTGGCCGGGAAGCTATTTTCGGGCGGCTTTTGAGGGGAGCAGGGTCTTCTTTCGAATCGGGAAGAATGATGAGATTCTGCACATTGTGGTGGATGGCCAAACCCTCTCGCCGCTGGTGAAGCCGGTGGAAGGCGCTTACGAAATTGAGGGGTTGAGCAAGGGACGGCATGCGGTCAGCGTCCAGGTGGTGACAGAAAGCCAGTCAGCTCCGAATACCTTTGGTGGATTTGCCATTCCTGCGGGCGAGAAGGCTTTGACGCCGGAGCTGCGGCATCGCCAGATTGAATTTATCGGGGATTCACATACGGTTGGGTATGGAAACATTTCGCCGATACGCACATGCACAGAAGATGAAGTCTGGGCCGATACCGATGACACACAGGCTTTTGGTCCAATGACGGCGGCGCATTATGACGCCGATTACCAGGTGAATGCGATTTCCGGACGCGGCGTGGTTCGTAATTACAACGGCTTCAAAGGTGACACGCTGCCGCAGGCGTATCCGTATGTGCTGTTTGATAAGAAGCAGACGTATGACGATCCTGAGTGGAAGCCGCAGGTTCTGGTGATTGCGCTGGGGACAAACGACTTTTCTACGCCGTTGAATCCGGGTGAGCCCTGGAAAACAAGGGACGAACTGCACACGGATTATGAGGCTGTTTATGTGAAGTTTCTTGAGGAACTACGGGCAAGGAACCCAAAAGCCTATATCATTGTGTGGGCCACCGATATGGCAAACGGCGAGATTGAAGCTGAGGCGGGAAAGGTTGTGCGGAAGGTCAAGCAGCAGGGAGACCAGCACATCAGCTTCCTTCCTATCGATGGCTTGAGTTTCGGCGCATGTAACTTTCACCCGTCGCTTGCTGACGAAAAAGTCATCTCGGGCAAGCTGGCGCAGCTGATCGATGCGGACAGATCATTTGCAACAGTGAAGTAGTCCCCCACTTATATTTCTGGATGTGGGAAAACCCCGCGCCAGGCTCTGAGCCCAAGTCTCCTTTCTTCTGTATTAAAATTAAATGAAATCGGTTGCCGGATAGACGGCGCAATTTTGCGACTCCTATCATGATCGGCACATCGAATTAACAGGGTTGCAACATCCCCGTGGGTTGGGCGGCTGAAAGCCGCAGCGAATCTACTGCAACCGTGATTGCTTTCAACATCCCCGTCCAGGAATTTGGACTGAAGGCGGAAAAGGACTTGAGCGTACTAGCGGAAGAAATACTGTCGGCCCCTGCTGCAGAGCAGGATGTTTGTTCCCTCGATCACTATCTGGCGCAGCCTGACCACACCATGGACGAGCGCATTGCGGCGGCGCGCGCGAAACTGGGTAAGAGCACCATTTTGCTCGGGCACCATTATCAGCGCGATGAGGTGATCCGCTTTGCAGATTACACCGGCGACTCGTACAAGCTTTCAAAAATTGCTGCCGAAACCGAGGCAAAATACCTGGTTTTCTGCGGCGTACATTTTATGGCTGAGAGCGCCGATGTGCTGGGGCGAGACGATCAGCAGGTGATTCTGCCCGACCTGAATGCCGGCTGTTCGATGGCCGACATGGCTGAAATCAGCCAGGTGGAAGAATGCTGGGATTCGCTGATGGCGGCTGGCTTGAAATCAGAAGAGGTTTTGCCGATCACGTATATGAATTCGACTGCTGCCATCAAGGCCTTCTGCGGCGAGCGCGGCGGGCTGGTCTGCACTTCATCGAATGCGGGCAAGGCATTTGACTGGGCCTTTGCGCGCGCGGAGAAGATTCTGTTTCTGCCGGACCAGCACCTGGGGCGCAATACCGGGTTTGCGATGGGCATTCCGCTGAGCGAAATGGTGGTGTGGGACCCGTACCAGATCAACGGCGGATTGACTCCGGCACGACTGAAAGAGGCAAAGATCATTCTATGGAAGGGCCATTGCTCGGTGCATCAGCGCTTTCTGCCGGAGCACGTGGATAAGGTCCGCGCTAAGTATCCGGGGATTCAGGTGATTGTGCATCCGGAATGCCGTTGGGAAGTTTGCCAGAAGGCCGATGCCCTCGGTTCGACGGAACGGCTCATCAGGATTGTGAGCGATGCGCCAGAGGGCACGATGTTTGCCATCGGCACGGAAATCCATCTGGTAAACCGGCTGGCAAAGGAGTTCGCCCCAAAGGGCAAGCGAATCATTACGCTCGACGACACAGGATGCCTGTGCACAACAATGTACCGCATCAGCCCGCAACACCTTGCCTGGGCTCTGGAGAACCTGGTCGAGGGCAATGTCGTCAACAGGATCAAAGTGCGTGATGAGGTGAAGCACTGGGCGCGTGTGGCGCTCGATCGGATGCTCGAAGTGAAGGCTTAGAATGAAAGCATGAAGACCTTCACGCTCGATGAGGCACAATCGCTGCTGCCGGTACTGGAATCGTTGCTGAAGCGGGCCATCGAAGGCAAAAAGTCCGCAGAAGAAAATGAAACGAAGCTGCAGGAACTGCGGCAGCGCATCTTTCTGTCAGGCGGCATGCAGGTGAATGTGATTTCTGCCCTGCGTCAGCGCGCGGAGATCGACCGGCTGGTGCAGCAGGCGAAGGATGCTGTTGCCGAGATCGATTCCATCGGCGTGCAGGTGAAGGACCTTGACACCGGCCTTCTTGATTTTCCCTGCCTGATCGATGGGGAAATTGTGCTTCTGTGCTGGAAGATGGGGGAGTCACGCATCGACTTCTGGCATACCGTGGATGCCGGTTTTCGAGGGCGCCAGCCTCTTGATGAACGCTTTGGGCGGAGCAAGCCCGAACGGCCGAATTAAGCCTTCAGATCATACAAAACTGCGGGGCCTCCCACTCCGCTTCACTCCGGTCGGGATGACAAGTCGCAAATTCCTGCAACTTTGACAAATGATAATAATTATTATTTAATATAAATTGTGAGTGCAGCGGAAATCAGAGAGTTTCGCGAACTATGTGAGCACGCAGGGCTTGCCGCTACTCATCAGCGGCAGGTGATTTATGAAATTCTGAAGAACATGCACGGTCATCCGAGCCCGGAAGAAGTGTATGCGCGGGTAAAGCGCAGAATTCCATCGATCTCGCTAGCAACGGTTTACAAAAACATTCATCTATTCATTGAAAGCGGCGTTTTCCATGAGGTGAGCCTGCATCACGGCTCACTGCGCGTGGAGACAAACCATAAGCCACATCATCATCTGGTTTGCACCCAATGCAAATCGATTACAGACATTGATGCGAAGGAACTCGGGCTGGGTGCGAAGCATGGCAAGCTGCCCGGCGGTTTTCTGGCGCAACGATATGCGGTAGATGTGCTTGGGCTATGCGCAGAGTGCCAGCGAAAACCCAATTAAAAATCGTCATAATTCATCTTTATTTCATACCAATTTACTTAAAGGAGTCATACATGTTAGGTATAGGCGAAAAATTCCCTGTCTATTCTGTAACTGCCACTGTTAGCCGCGACAAGAACAAGGCCTTTGAAACCATCACAAACGAGAGCTATCCAGGGAAGTGGAAGGTGTACTTCTTCTGGCCGAAGGACTTCACTTTTGTCTGCCCAACCGAGATTGCTGCGTTCGGCAAGCTGAACAGTGAATTTCAGGACCGCGACGCGCAGATTCTGGGCGGCAGTGTCGATTCTGAGTTCGTGCATCTTGCGTGGCGCAACAACCATGAAGACCTGCAGGACCTGCCCTTCCCCATGCTTGCCGATGTGAAGCGCGACCTTTGCGAGCAGCTTGGCATTCTCGATCCGGCTGCGGGCGTGGCCCAGCGCGCAACGTACATCGTCGATCCGGAAGGCATCATTCGCTTCGTGTATGTGACGGACCTTTCCGTCGGGCGCAATCCGCAGGAAGTGCTGCGCGTGCTCGATGCACTGCAGACGGATGAGCTTTGCCCCTGCAACTGGCAGAAGGGCGAAGAGACGCTGGCTGCCTAGTATTTGCTTCAGATTAAGAACAACAGTGGCTTCTGAGAGAGTAGAGTGGCGCGCGCAAGAAGCAGGTCCTTCGACGCCGCGCTGCGCGCTCCGCTCAGGATGACAATCTGTTTTTATCGAATGAGAGGAGGTTTTATGCAGCTGGATCAACTAATCGATGCGCTTCCGGCTTATGCGAAAGACCTGAAGCTGAATTATTCAAGCCTGGTGCGGCAGAACACGGAGCTTACTCCGCAGCAGTTGTGGGGTACGGTGGTTGCGAGCGCGATTGCGACGCGCAATCCTGAGCTGACTGCGGCTGCGCTGGAAGAAGGCACAAAGCAGCTTTCCGGGCAGGCACTGGAGGCGGCGAAGGCGGCGGCTTCCGTCATGGGGATGAACAACATCTACTATCGCTTTCTTCATCTGGCTTCGAATGAGAAATACGGCACAATGCCGGCGCGTCTACGCATGAACGTAATAAGAACTCATGGAGTCGATCACAATGATTTTGAGCTATGGTCGCTGGCAGTTTCAGCGATCAACGGCTGTGGCAAATGCGTCGATTCGCATGAGAAGGTTGTGCGCGAGAAAGGCGTAAGCGAGGAGACGGTGCTGGCCGTGGTGCGCGTGGCCTCAGTGATTCACGCGATCGGACCGGTTCTGGATGCGGAGCGCGTGGCACAGCCTGAAGCTGTAGCCGTTTAATTATTCTTAAGACATTTTGAGAAGAGGGTCCGTTGCGTGCGGACCTTTTATTTTTGCAATGAGCTCTTTCAGGCTTGTACCGCAATTGCGTCGAAGATGATTTTGAAAGCTTCTGCCTGAAGAGGAAAGTACTTCGATTGCGGAAAGCCGTGCCGACGAATGCGGAAACAACTGCGTGCCTCTCTCCAGTCAAGATCCAGCCTTTTCCATACGCTGTACTCTGGCGGCCATTGCGCCGGATGCATCTTCCATTGCAATTGTGGATAGCGACGAAGAATAAGGGCTGTGCGCGGAAGATGGTAAGGCGAGCTGATGACTTCAGTTGTGCGCCAGTTACGCATCTCCATGATCTTGTCTGAGTAGTAGATATTCTGGATCGTATTGTGGGCCTGGCCTTCTTCAATGATGGCCGATGCGGGAACGCCATTGGCTTCCGCCAGAAGCGCCATCGAATGCGCTTCGACAAACTGATTATGAGCGGCAGTTCCCGTCATGATGATGTGACTGCTGACACCTTTGCGGTATTCGCGAACTCCTTCCATGACACGCTCGCGCTGCTCCGGCGTGGGCGAGCCGTCAGATTTTGTGGGGCAGCCGAGGACGATCAACGTGTCTACTTTTGTCAGACTTGCGTTCTTACTCGGAGCGAAGAAGTAAAGCCCGAGGACCGTGGCTGGGTATAGCAAACACAGAAAAACCAGAACTGCAACGATCCTGAGCGCGATACACATGAATTCGTCTCTCCAGCTAACTCACCTTTGTGCTTGCACTATGGCTTGCCGTTTGGATTCCAGGCAGGCTTCCAATTCGTGTTGGCAAGCCATTGGATAGGTTTCACCATCGAGGAAATCACGGTAGTCATGTAGGGAATGTCGAGCTTACTGATTTCATCGCTGGGCTGGTGGTAGTCCTTGTGCAGGTTGAAGCTGGAGACGGTTTGAGCGATGATGCCTTTCTTAGCGAGTGCGTAGTTGTCGGAGCGCTGAAAGAATTTCTGTTCCGGATGCGGATCTCCGACGAGGTGCGCTCCGTGTTTGGCAAGCGTTGGGCCGAGGTCGGAGCGCTCGAATCCGGTGAGCCAGAAGTTGCCAGCGGGAACCGCCGGATCGGCACGCCCGATCATTTCAAATTCGAGATTAGCAACAATATGCTCCAGGGGAACAGGCGGATGCTCGATGAAATAGCGGTTACCGAAGCCTCCTAATTCTTCTGAACCAAAGAGCGCAAAGATGATGGTGCGCTTGGGACGCTTGCCCCGGCTGAGAGTGCGCGCGAGTTCGATGACGGCGGTCGTGCCGGATGCGTCATCATCGGCTCCGTTGTAGATGGTGTCACCAGTTGTAGCGGAACTCATGCCAAGATGATCGAGATGGGCGGTGAGCAGAATGGCATCCTGCTGGGCTTTTGCGTCAGATCCGCGAAGGACCGCGACGGCATTCCATGTTTCGGTGCGCGGCGTGTCCTCGTATTTGGCGAGCCGCGTTTGGATGCGGTCGGGCAGCGGATTTGGCAGAGGCGCTTTCTGAAGGAAGATTCCATTGTCGCCTCCCGGCTCAAGGCCGAAGCTCTCAAACTGCGATGCGGCCCAGGTGGCGGCAATGTGCTCGTCGCGCGTTGCGCTGCCGCGGCCATGGAGCGCATCGGAGGCGAGGAAATTCTCGTCGGCGCGTACGCACTGATTGCAGAAGGAGGAACGATCTGCGGCATGAGCGGGCAGATAAAAGGGCAATAGCAGCGATGCTGTCAGAATCAGACGGAAACGATTGCGCATGGTGTGAGCGCAGTATATCGAAAAGAAGGCATGAGCTTGCTTTCGCCAGCGGATTGCGGGAAAACAAATGTGCCATTCTGTTAATCTGCGAGGACTGTGATTCGACACCTGATTTTTGCTCTCTGCATTGCGGGCGCTTCTGGCCTGACCGCGCAGACGCCTGCGTGGCAGCCTGCAGCCGGATTTACACAAACACCGATCTGGCCGGGCGCGATTCCCGACGCGGTGCCGGCTGTGGGACCTGAGGTCGATAAGACGACAGCAAAAGATCAGTTGATCGCCGGAAAGCCACTCATCCGGCTGGGCAATGTTGCCGTGCCTACGATGACAGTGTATCCCCCAAAGGGAAAGAATACGGGCGCGGCTGTGGTTGTGTTTCCGGGCGGCGGTTATACGATTCTGGCGATTGATCTGGAAGGCACAGAAGTCTGCGGCTGGCTGACTTCTACCGGTGTGAGCTGCATTCTGCTGAAGTACAGGGTGCCAAGCTCGGGGCCGTATCCTAAGTCGCCAATGGCGCTTGAAGACGCGCAAAGGACCGTTGGACTGGTTCGGCAGCATGCAGCGGAGTGGCATATCGACCCGCACAAGATAGGCGTGCTCGGATTTTCAGCGGGCGGACATCTTGTGGCTGCTCTGAGTACGCACTTCGAGCAGCGACTCTATAAACCTGTCGACGCGGCGGATGCAATAAGCTGCCGTCCGGATTTTGCAGTGATTATTTATCCGGGGTATCTGGCGATTGCTGACAGGAATTTCGCCCTCAATCCTGACCTGCCTGTAACAAAAGGCACGCCGCCTACATTTCTTCTACAGACTGAAGACGATGAGGTAGCCCATGTGGAAAGCTCGCTTCGGTATTATGAGGCGCTGAAGGCCGCAGGGGTCCCGGTGGAGATGCATTTGTACACAGAAGGCGTGCACGGGTACGGGCTGCGGCGGACGAAGCTTCCGGTGACGGGATGGCCTCAGCTGGTGGACGTGTGGCTACAGACGATTGGGATGGTCGAGCAATAGAGGGCAAAAACCAGAGTTTATTCGCGTCTTAAACGAAAGAATTCTTTGAGGACTTCCCCGCATTCTTCAGCCAAAACGCCTCCAGTTACCGGCATTTTGTGGTTCAGTTTGGGGTGATTCAGGACTTCCAGCACTGAACCGGCGGCTCCGGCTTTGGGGTCGGGAGCACCGTAGACGAGGCGCGCCAGGCGGGCGTGGATCATGGCTCCAGCGCACATCGCGCAGGGCTCCAGAGTGACGTAAAGGCTACAATTCAGCAGGCGATAGTTGCCGATGACGTAGGCGGCGGCACGCATGGCTACGATCTCAGCATGGGCGGTTGGGTCAACGTCGCGCAGGACTCGGTTCTGACCGCGGGAGAGGATTTCACCGTTTGCTACCACCACGGCACCGATTGGTACTTCGCCGGCTGTCCCTGCCAGTTTCGCTTCGTCGAGGGCTGCCTGCATAAATTCATCCTGAGATATGCCCCCTATCTCATTTTCTAAATTCCTGAAAACGTTCATCTTACGGGCAAACTCCTGAAAAGAAGCGAGTTATGTCTAAATTCATGTTTCTAAAAGACTTCAGGCCCGCTCAATGGCGGGCCTGTATCCTTTGAACTGCTTATTTTTATTGTAACCGATCATGATAAGAAACACGACAGAATAGACATGATTTGGACTCATAGAATCAGCCATTTAGAAGAAAAAATTCAAAAAAAGCTTGACATAAAGTGCGACCGCACACGGTTTACGAAAGTCTATTACGCATAAAGAGAAGAAAAATGGCATTTCCTATTAAAGTGTGCGTTATCTGTTCCGAAGAATTTGAATTGAAGCCCGATAAGCCTGGTTTTGCCAATCGCTGCCCATCATGCAGCGAACCCGAATCGGCGGATTCTCCTACTGAGGGCCGCATCGACACTGCGGACCGCGAAGCAAATGCTGCGCGGCGAAAAGCGATTCGCGACCTTCTTTACCGTAAAGACAGCTAATCCAGCTTTCGAGCGACTTCCTGAAACCTCATTCCATTCGCAATGCTTCCATTGGATCGATGGAAGCGGCGCGATGGGCGGGGAAGAGTCCGGCGACGAAGGTACAGATACACAGGACGACGGTGGCTCCGCCAAGCACGAGCGGATCGAAGCGGCCTACTTCATAGAGCTGGTGCGCTAGATACCGTCCGATAAGGACGGCAATGGGCAGCCCGATGCAGAGGCCGAGGAGGACTTGCGAAAATGCACTGCGCACCACCATGCGGACGATATCTGCACGGTTGGCTCCGAGAGCCATACGCGTGCCGATCTCATTGGTGCGGCGGGTAACGTTATAGGCGGTCACTCCATAAATGCCGACTGATGCGAGTAAGAGCGCAAGCAGGCTGAAGAAGGAAGTAAGCCGGGCAATGAGTCGCTCCTGATTGAACTGCACGGCAACCTGTTCGGAATAGCTCTGCATATTCGCGACCGACAGATTGGGATCGATGGCTGCCAGAACCTTGAGAAAGGGCTTCTCGAAGCTTTCAGGAGAGCCATTCACGCTGAGCTGAATGGACTGCGCATAGTGGGTGCCGGTTTCCAGACGCTGGTAACCTGTGGGCGCGAATTGTGTTGTCTGCGAAAAGGGCAGAAACACCGCAGGGCTTTGCTCGACGGATGGGTTCTTATATTTGGCATCGCGGACGATGCCGACGATCTGATAGTCGTATCCGTGGCCGGGGAGCGACAGACCAAAGCTTTTTCCGATCGCTTCTTCTCCGGAGAAAAATTTTCGCGCGAAGGACTCATCGACTACGGCGACGTGCTGCGCCGCCTGGGTATCGCGGTCGGTGAAATCGCGGCCACGCACCAGTGGTGTGCCGATGGTCTGAAAGTAATGCGGGCTTACGCGGTCATAGATGATGTTGGTGTCTTCAATCCATTTGTCCGTGCGTCCGCCGATGATGATGTTGAGATTGATGCAGCAAAGACTCAGCGGCGTGTTGAGCGACAGGCTTGCGCTGCGTACACCGGGCATCTGCTCAAGGCGCTGTTGGATCTCCTGATATAGCGCGGGGAGTTGATCCGGTTTGTATCCTGCGGCCCTGAAGCCGATGTCTGCGAGGAGCCGACCCTGCGTCTGAATGCCGAGGTCCGTTTTTTCGAGATTGCGCAGGCTTTGCGTAAGCAGTCCAGCGGCGGCGAGCAGCACGATGGAGAGCGCAGCTTGTACAACAACTAAAATTTTCTGTGGAGCTGAGGAGTGATGCGTTGTGCTCCGGCTGCTGCCGCGAAGTCCTTGCTGCGGGTCAGCATGCGTGCCAATCCAGGCGGGCGCAATGCCGAAGACAATTCCGGTAAGCAGAGAGACCAGCAGCGTGAAGCCCAGAACCGGCAGTGACGGTGCGGCCTCGACCGGAACATATTTCGCTCCGCGAAAGACAATCATCAGAATGGCCTTCGTTCCGATGTAGGCAAGAGAGAGACCGGCAGCGCCGCCAATTACGGAGAGCAGGATGCTTTCCGTCAGCACTGCGCGAATCAGTCGTGAGCGCGTTGCGCCAAGTGAAAGACGCAGAGCGGTCTGTTGCCGTCGCGATGCGCTGCGCGCGAGCAACAGATTCGCCAGATTGGCGCATGCGATCAGCAGAACCAGAACAGAAGCAGCAGACAAGAGGTAGAGGCCATTCTTTGAGTTGCTGCGGAAGGATGAGATGCCCGTAGCTGCGGACGTGACAAGGACATGCTGCTTGAGAAGCTCTGCCTGATCGTCAGCGCTGAGTTTTCTTTCGGACTGGAGCCATCGGCGCAGGTCGAGTGAGAGCTGTGCCTGTAGCTGCTTTGGTGAAACGGCCGGCTTTAGACGGCCAATGATATAGAGCCACGCGTCGCCAGATGAATTGAGAATGGATTTCTGTTTGTCGCCTTCAAATGTTGGTTCCTGATTGAGGGGAATCCACAATTCCGGCGGCCTGGCGTTGAAGCGGGCCCCGAAGAATCCCTGCGGCGCAATGCCGATAAGCGTAACGGGCAAACCATTGATCAGGACTGTCGAGCCGACGATAGATGGGTCTGCGCCGAAACGCTCTCGCCATGTGCGATAACTCATTACCGCGGTCGCGGGTGATTCGGGCTTGTCGTCGGATGGCAGAATCAGACGTCCGGTAGTGGCCTGAATTCCCAGCGTCGGGAAGTAGTTGCCGGAGATGTATTCGGCATTGATGGTCTGCGCCGCTTCCGACCCGCGACGGATGTTGAAGGACTTTGTGCCTCCCGAAAACGCGGCCAGTTGTTGAAATGCCGGGTTCGTATCGCGCAGGTGCTTGTAATAGGGGTAATCGAATGTGCCCCATGAGCCTTCTAGGCCTCCCCATTCGCAGCAGTAGTATTCGCCTTCGCCGATACGATAGAGACCGCTCGGATCGGCAATGGGCAACGGCTTGAGCATGACGGCGTGTATAAGAGTGAAGATGGCGGAGTTGGCTCCGATGCCAAACGCGAGCGTGAGCACGGCAGTGATGGTGAAGCCGGGACTCTTGAACAACTGACGCAGACCGTAGCGGACGTCGTGCCAGATAGATTCGGCGAGCGATTCCCATCCGGATGCATGGATTTTCTGTTTGACTGTCTCCATCGTCCCCATTTCGCTGCGCGCGGCGCGCATGGCTTCGGTGTAGCTCATGCCGCTGCGGATTTTTTCCTGCGCCGAAGCTTCGAGGTAATTTTGCAGCTCTTCGTCAAGATCTGCATTGCGCTGGTCTTTGTGGAGGAGCGCCTTTATTCCAAGCAAAAATGACCGCAGCAGCTTCATGCTTCGAGAATCCTTGTGATAGCTGTGATCTGCCGCCCCCACTTGTGTGTTTCTTCTCTGAGGGCCTTGCGTCCGCTGCTGGTGAGGACGTAGTACTTGGCGCGGCGGTTGTTTTCGGTGGAGCGCCACTCGGCCTTGATGTGCCCTGCGCGCTCAAGGCGGTTGAAAGCAGGAAAGAGCGAGCCGGGGTTCACGCGGAAGACGCCTTTGCTGATCTGCTCGATGCGCTGGGCTATGCCGAATCCATGCATGGGCTCAAGCGCGAGTGTTTTGAGGATGAGCATTTCGAGCGTTCCCTGAACCAGCTCGCTGGGCTTTTCAGGCATGTAGTTTTTCTCCTCTAGTCAATCCAGATGAATCATGGGGCTTCTTCTCTAGATTGTCAAGAGGTGATTCCGGAAAGATACCGTCTGAGGGAGTCAGAAGAGCCGCATGCGGATGGCAGGAAGGTCATGGCCCAGATTGCGGGAGCAGACTGGCGGTCGTGTATGAAGCGAAGAAGAGAGAACTTTGACCAGGTCTTTACGAGCATCGCCGAGGAACTACGTTCGCAGTACTTGCTTGGCTAAACACCGGATAAATCCAGCGCCGATGAAAACTATCAAAGATCACGCTGACGGCGAAGAAGAGGGGCCCCTTCGTGCAGACTGGAGGGATATTACGCGGAGAAATAAAAGCTGGGATATACTCATAGCCGAGGGATATCCCATGGCGCTTTTTATCAAAAATCCGGTTGTCGAGAAGTCGGCGCGCAAACTAGCGCGCCTGACGGGGGAAACGCTTACTGAAGCAACATTGCGGGCCATTGAAGAGCGGTTGACCCGAATACAGCCGGAGCGCAGTACACGCAGTATTTCCAGTCAACTGGAGAAAGACCTGTTGCGTATTGCGCACCAATGCGCTGCGCTGCCTGATTTGGATGCACGGACCGCGGATGAAATTCTGGGATACGACTCTGAAGGGCTGCCCAGCTGATGGTAGTGGATACATCCGCATTTCTGGCTGTGCTGCTGGAAGAGCCCGAAGCTGCGCGATTCGCACACCTTCTCAGCGAAGACAGAGTGCGCCTTTGCTCCACAGTTGCATTTGTCGAAGCGTCTATCGTTCTGCACAATCGAAAGGGCGAGAAGGGCCGGCGCAAATTTGATCAATTCCTGCAGCGGGCGAGTGTGGAGATCGTACCCGTGGATCTAACGCAGGCAGAAGCAGCGCGGGGGGCATATCAGACATTTGGCAAAGGCATTCATCCGGCCTGCCTCAACCTGGGCGACTGTTTCTCCTACGCGCTGGCGAAAATCACAGGCGAGCCTTTACTATTCAAGGGGAACGACTTTGCTCTGACCGATATCGGGCGAGCCGACTGCGATTGACCCTCCGGAACCGCGGTGCTAGCGTAAAAAGTTCTGCACTTTCCGCTAAAGGATTCTACCGTGTCTACTTCCACTGCAGCTCCTGCTTTACGCAAAACCGCGCTGAATGCCGTCCATCGCCAGATGGGCGCCAAGATGGTCGATTTTGGCGGGTGGGATATGCCCGTCGAGTATTCGGGGCTGATTGCCGAGCACATGGCCGTACGTACCGGTGTCGGCCTCTTTGACGTGAGCCATATGGGCGACATCCAGTTGCGCGGGCCCGAGTCGCTCAACGCCATCCAGCACATCTGCATGAATGATGCGGCGAAGCTGCAGGTGGGTCAGGCGCAGTATTCTGCAATGCTGTATCCGCAGGGTACGTTTGTGGACGATGTGATCGTGCACAAATTCTCAGATAACGACTACTTGATCGTCATCAACGCCGGCACGCGCGAGAAGGACTACAACTGGATCAGAGATAATGCGCGGAAGTTTCACTGTCACGTGAGTGATTACAGCGATCTCTACACTCAGCTTGCGATTCAGGGGCCGAAGGCGGCGGAGACACTGCAGAAGCTGACGAATGTCGATCTTTCGACGATCAAGTTTTACTGGTTCAAGTGGGGAACGGTCTGCGGCCTGCACAATACGCTGATTGCCCGCACCGGCTATACGGGTGAGGACGGGTTCGAGATTTACATCCCGTCAGATGAGGTGACGAGCAAGCGCGTCTGGGAAGAGGTGCTGGAAGCGGGCAAGGAGTTCGGGGTTCTTCCCTGCGGGTTGGGCGCGCGCAATACGCTGCGGCTTGAATCGGCTCTGTCGCTTTATGGGCATGAGATTTCGGAAACAATTAATGTCTTCGAGGCTGGGCTTGACCGTTTCTGCAAGCTGGAAAAGGGGCCATTTATCGGTTCGGATGCTTTGCAGCAGGTCCTGGCCAATGGCGGGCCGGAGCGCAAACTGGTTGGCCTGGAAATGATCGAGCGCGGCATTGCCCGCGATGGATACGGCGTCTTTAATGAGGGCGGAACGCAAATTGGCGCGGTTGCCAGCGGCTCGCCGGCGCCGTTCCTGAAGAAAAACATTGCCCTTGCTTTTGTGCCGCGTGATTATGCTGCGGTCGACAGCGAGGTTTTTGTGCAGGTGCGAAATACGATGGTTCGCGCCAAGGTTGTTCCCATCCCGTTCTATCGCCGCCCGAAGAAGCTGTCCTGACCGTAACAGACCGTACAATAGAAAGAGAAAACTACATGGCATACCCTGCGAACTTTCGCTATACCCGCGAGCACGAATGGATTGAGGTTGACGGCAAAACCGGCAAGGTCGGCATTACCGACTACGCCCAGAACTCGCTTGGCGACATTGTTTTTGTGGACGCTCCCAAAGTGGGCGCTACTGTAAAGAAGGGCGAGACCTTCGGCAGCGTCGAATCCGTCAAGGCGGTCTCTGATCTCTACTCACCTGTGAGTGGAACGGTGACTGAGGTAAATGAAGAGCTGGCCTCTTCTCCGGAGAAGATCAATACCGGGGCGCACGATGCGTGGATCATGAAAGTGGAGCTGAACGATCCGGCTGAGCTGGATTCGCTGCTGAGCGCGGCGGATTACGAGAAATTTATTACTGAAGAGACGGGGCACTGAGCTAAATGAGTGTCATTCAGGTGATGTCTCAAAAAGCACACCACAGAAGACGCTGAGCTGATGCAGAGATGCGCGGAAAACAGGCATCGCTCTTTTGCGGTGAAATAGCAGCTTTTAAAGGGCAGTAAGGATCAAAGAAATGCGTTATCTCCCCAAATCTCCCGCCGAGCGCGCTGCGATGCTGCGCGAAATCGGCGCGTCTTCCATTGATGATCTCTTTGCGGTGATTCCTGAAGAGTATCGCCTTCAGCGCGACCTGAAGATTCCGCGCCAGATGGGCGAGTCGGAGATCGTCGATTATTTCAAAGATGCGGCAGCGCACAATGCCGCTGGCTACGCCAGCTTCCTCGGCGCCGGCGTGTATCGCCACTATCGCCCGGTCATCATTGATTCGCTGGTGCAGCGTGGCGAGTTCCTCACCTCGTATACGCCGTATCAGGCGGAGATTACGCAAGGGACGCTGCAGGCTATCTTCGAGTTCCAGACCATGATCTGCGAGCTGACCGGCATGGATATCGCCAATGCATCCATGTATGACGGCTCGACAGGCGCAGCAGAAGCCGCGATGATGGCGGTCCGCATCACTGGACGCGACGGCATTGTTGTTGCGCGCACCGTCCATCCTGAATACCGCGAGGTGATGGAAACCTATTCGCAGCATCAGGAACATTCGGCCAGAGAAGTCGGCTATGGTGCGGATGGCCGCGTCGATCTTGTTTCACTTGACCAGGCTGTAAGCGAAAAGACCGCTGCGGTGCTGGTCCAATCCCCGAATTTTTTCGGCATTGTGGAGGACATTCCGGCGATTGCCGAGATCGCACATAAGAAAGGTGCGGTGCTCATCGTCTCGATTGCCGAAGCGGTTTCGCTTGGTATCGTACGGCCTCCGGTTGAAGCGGACATCGTTTCGCTGGAAGCGCAGTCGTTTGGCGTCGCTCCGAGCTATGGTGGCCCATTTTGCGGCGTGCTTGCGGCAAAAGAAAAATACCTGCGGCAGATGCCCGGACGGCTCGTAGGCGAGACCAAAGATACGGACGGCCGACGCGGCTTTGTGCTGACGCTTTCAACGCGCGAGCAGCATATTCGGCGCGAGAAGGCGACTTCAAACATCTGCACCAATCAGGCACTGGTGGCGCTGATGGCGACCATCTTTATGACCGTCTATGGCAAGGAAGGAATCAAAGAGCTTGCTGTCCAGAATCTCGCTAAGGCGCAATATGCGGCGAAGACTCTGAGTGAGAATGGGAAACTGCTTTTCTCCGGCTCGCCGCGATTCAACGAATTTGTTCTCGAAACGAACGAAGCGCCGGAACAGATCAATGCGCGCCTGCTGGGAAATAAGATCATTGGCGGTCTGCCGCTGAAGAAGTGGTATCCGGAGCTGGGAAATGCGACGCTGTGGTGCGCAACGGAGCTGACGAGCAGAGAGCAGATTGACCAAGCTGCTGCGGTTGTAACGGAATCGCCCGTAGCGACAACAGCATAAAATCCACTGCCAAGACGCGAAGTGCGCAAAGTCTTCGGATTTTCTTAGCGACCTTAACGCCTTGGCGGTGAAGTCTTTCAAGTTAAGTAGAGGCATGGAGCTTCTGGGGTAGATTCTTCAATGACAACAGACGTAAATACAGCACAAACATTCCTCGGCACGCCACGCAAGGTTACCGCGCATCTTACGCAGAACGAAAAATTGTCTTTTGAAATCTCCTCGCCCGGCAAGAAAGCGTACAAGCTGCCGCCGCTGGACGTCCCGGAAGTTGATCCTTCCGCACTTCTCGGAGATGCCGCACGCGAAAGCACGGGCACGCTCCCCGAACTCAGCGAGATTGAAATCATTCGCCACTTCACGCGTCTTTCCACGTGGAACTATGCCATCGATCTCGGCATGTATCCGCTGGGCAGTTGCACCATGAAGTACAACCCGCGAGTGAACGAATTTGTGTCGCGACTCGAAGGTATTGCAGAGGCGCATCCGTATCAGCCGGAATCGCTGGCGCAGGGTTCTCTGCGGATTGTGAAGCTGCTGCAGGACTGCCTCATCGAGATTACCGGCATGGACGCCATCACGCTGCAGCCTGCTGCTGGAGCACATGGCGAGTTCACCGGCATTCTGCTGGCGCGCGCGTATCACACCTCAAAGGGCAACACGCGTAAAAACATTCTGATACCGGACTCTGCCCACGGGACAAATCCGGCGACAGCTGCCATCTGCGGCTATCAGGTGGTGAATATCAAATCGAACGCGCAGGGCGGCATCGATGTGGATGCACTAGAGCAGATGGTCAACGAGGACACAGCCGCGCTGATGCTGACGAATCCGTCGACGCTGGGTGTTTTTGAAAACCAGATTCACAAGATTGCCGACATCCTTCACACCAAAGGCGCGCTGCTTTACATGGATGGCGCGAACATGAATGCGCTCTGCGGCAAGACGCGTCCAGGGGATTTCGGCGTGGATGTGATGCACCTGAACCTGCACAAAACCTTCTCGACGCCGCACGGCGGCGGCGGTCCTGGCTCGGGTCCGGTTGCCTGCAAGAAGATTCTGGAGCCATTCCTGCCTGTTCCGGTTGTCGAAGAGGGTGGCGATGGCCAACTTCACTGGAACTACAACCGTCCTGCATCCGTGGGACGCGTGCGCGCTTTTTATGGCAACTTCGGAATGTTTGTGCGGGCGCTGGCATATACATTTGCAAATGGCCCTGATGGCCTTCGGCAGACGACTGAAGACGCTGTGCTGAATGCGAACTACATCCGCAAAAAGCTCGAAGACGTTTACGATCTTCCATACAATACGCCATCGATGCATGAAGTCGTCTTCAGTGACCGCCGCCAGGTAAAGAACGGCGTCAAGACGGGCGATATCGCCAAGCGCCTCATTGATTATGGCTTCCATCCATATACCGTTTCTTTCCCGCTGATTGTGCCGGGCGCGCTGATGATCGAGCCGACAGAGAGCGAATCGCGCGAGGAGCTTGATCTTTTCATCGATGCGATGCGGCAAATTGCGCGCGAAGTAGAAGAGAACCCGCAGGTGATTCTCAATGCTCCGCATTCGACGCGCGTCTCGCGTCTCGACGAGACCACCGCCGCCCGCAAGCCGGTCCTGCGCTGGAAGCCGCAGGGCTGAGTGGATTCCGGATGCAGCCCGCAGAACTGAATCACTCTCAAGACAGATAATTAACGCTATGAAGCATGCCTTGGACTTGAACTACAGGATCTCATATCTGAAACTCAGCACTCATAGACTTGGTTTGTTATTGAATTTCAATGTCGTTCACATGCGTGATGGCATCATTCGCATGGTGAATAAATTTTAGAAGAAGCTCGACGCAGAGAACGCTAAAGTACACGCGAAGGACGCAGAGATCCTCTTCAGCGTGCCTCTGCGAAACCTCATGGTCCTCCGCGGTTCGCTTTACCCTCAAAACAGGAGCAATATGTCCATCTTTCATGCCCGGCGCGAGGAGCTGGAGAAATACGAATTCATGATGGGACCGGCCCGGGGGCGGCTGGCGGTATCGCTCGACGCGCTGACCGATGCGCTCATCCTCATCGGCCAGCACGGAGTCTACTGCGTCTCGAGTCGTAATCCATCAAAACCTGCGCTCGATCTTCAAACGGTGATGGATGAAATCAACGGAGCAAAAGAACTGATCCAGTCCGTCATGCAGGAACTGGATCGGGCCCACGACGCGAACCGAAGCTAAGGGACAGCCGTCACGTCAACGTAGACGTTCGTTGTCTCCCAGAGCAGGTGCAGCTCAGTCGAAAGATTTTTGGTGTTCTCAAACTTGATCTGAAAGGTCTCAACCGGACTGCTCGGAATTACGCCATCCATCATTTTCACGCGGCCAAGGTCCTTCGTCTGGTCGTAGACTGTACCCCACTGGCCTGTTTGTCGATTGATGATGAGCGTCCATCCGTGTTCTTCCGGAATGGTGTAGAGCGTGTAGGTTCCGGCAGGCACACCGAGATTGCCAATCTTTAGGTTCACGTCTGTCTTCAGCGTTGTGGCTTCATTCGCGCCGGTGCGCCCACCTTGTCGTAAGGAACGAGGCCTCCGAAAATTTTGCGGCCTTTCATCGAGGGCGCGCTGTAATCGATGGTCAGGGTCTTGCTGCCAAAGGTCACTTTGGCTTGCTCCGGCGGACTTGGCCGGGATTTCTTGTCGTCCTGCGCCTTTGCCGATATAGCAAGAAGGGTTATGGTTGCGAACAACACGCAACAGAGTGTTTTCGTTGATCGTCTGCGCTGCATCTGGAACTCTCCTTTGTCATGCCGGAAGCGGCGTATCCATCAAACCGCGAAGAAGAGCGACTGTCAAAGCTGTGGATGAGTTGGCGCGTATAGTATCCTAGAAACACGCGCCCGTAGCTCAGCTGGATAGAGCGAATGCCTCCGGAGCATTAGGTCGGGAGTTCGAATCTCTCCGGGCGCGCCAGATACCCTTAAAACACAACCGAAGGCCGTTTTTTGCCATAGTTTTTTGTTCTGAACGAAAGTTTCTTGCCATTCGTTCCGAGCCAAAACATTAGTTCAAACGGCCTTAGCTCTTTCCTCCAAAGGAGTCGGTCGTGTTCATTGTCGCCCATAAAGATTCGTTGTCACCTTGTGGATACGAAGCCAGCAGAACCATTTATCCCACTCTCGAGTTTGCGGAAATGGCCCGCAAGGTCAATAGCTTTAACTCCCGTCTCGAATTTAAGATTTTTTCCCTCTCGCCAGTCGAAGAATTCTCCCCCACCTCCCCCAACGCTGAGGAAGGAGCAGCATGAGCACATTAACAGCTGAGCAGCAGGAAAAAATTCGTTGTTTCCTAAATGACAGGCACATTGTGGCCGGGCTTGGCAACGAAGAGGAGGCTTGCTCTATTGCTGCCATCAATTTAGCGCTGACAGGCAGGCTCACCGATGAGATTCCTTCCTGCATGTCTGAGGTTATCGGCAAGTGGATTATCGGCGTGCAGGATTCTATGCCCGATGAACTGCGCAACAGTGACGAGTGGCGCGAATTGCTGCCGCTGGCAGCTGGTTCCGGCAGGCAGTACGAAAGAGAGCGCGCCGCCATCATCCTTGACTGGATGTGGAGCACGGCCTTGCCGCAGCTGCAACCGCTTGCTGATAGCTTTGGGTTCGGCAAGCAGTGGCTGGCTATGACCACCGAGAAGACCGGGCAGGCGGCGATGGCGGCGTGGGAGGCGGCGTGGGAGGAAGAAGGAGAAGCGGCGCGGGCTGCCTACTGGAATGCGGTTGATCCTGTCTCCGTCCTGCGGCGACTCATTGAAGTCGGTGACCAGTATTTCACGCGTAAATACACCAGAAAGGCAAAACAATGAACGGCATACTCGTATCCCCATGCCGCGAGTGCGGACGGGCCGGATGCAAGCCGCAGGCTGCCGCGCGGTTCATGCTGAACCGCGAACCCGCACTCAAGGCAACAGAGCGCATGTTTCGACTCTGTGTATTCCTTGCGGACTGGCAGCTTGTCATCTTCGATGAACGGCATACGCGCAGCGTATCACGCGGAGGTGCCGCATGAGCCCCCTCTGGTGGATCACGCTGGATGGCGATGCAACCGGCTTTGAGATGTACAACCGCCATTACTCATCGAGGAAATCGCGTGGCAAACAAAAGCAGCGCCTGTTCGTCGGCCCCGGAACGAAGCGAGTCTTCCGCACCTGGCAGGGAGACGCATTCTTTGTTTGGAGAGACTTCATCGACGACAGCGGGCAGGAAGGAATCTGTTGCAGCTTCTTCCGCAACGAATCGCCCCACCTCAGCTCAGAGCTTATTCGTCAGGCATGTCTTATTGCTGGTGCGCTCTGGCCTGGTCGCAGGCTTTATACCGAGGTCGATGCGAGAGAAGTCCGGTCAAGGAATCCTGGATATTGCTTCCTCGTCGCTGGGTGGCAGCGATGTGGATACACCAGGAGCGGAAAACTAGTCCTCGAATACCTTGGCGCTGGCCGACAGGGGCACGCAGCATGAGGGCAATAATATACTTGACGAATCAAATCGTCGGGTGGATGATTGCCGAAGCGGGGGTGTGCTGTGATTAACTTCCGCCTCTGGAGCCTGTTCGACATCATGAACCTATTTGATGTGTATGGTTTAGCTCACATCCTTCACAAATTCTCTCAGGTAGAGTATGTCCTCTTTTGGTCGAAGCTGGCTGGGCAAGGAGGCCAGTCACCGTCCGACGAAATTAAGAAGAGGATGGAACAGGGAGTGGAGTTAGCCGAAATACTGTTCAAAACTGTAGAGCTTCCAGACTGTCTCTCCGCTGTCAATGCAGCGAAGTATCAATGGAAAAAGCCGCTATTGGACACCTCATCGGCACATGCGATTGCCCAGCGTCTACAAGCTGACATCGTCGCCGCACTTGAACATCGACAGTTTCTGAGGGTTGCGGATGATCGGCTTAACTTTCTCCTCCACGCACGAGGCGACAAAATAAATGGAGGAGTCCTTTCCCTTTTAGGGAATCAAGCAAGGGAAAAATTCCCTTCCGCTCAAGGTGACTTCATTGAGGCTGGAAACTGTCTCGCTGCTGAATGCAACACAGCAGCAGTGTTTCACTTAATGAGAGCGGCAGAAGTAGGATTGCGAGCTTTGGCAAGTGATAGAGAAGCAAAGTTCAAAAATAAACCGCTAGACCAGCAGGAGTGGGGAACAATCCTCACATACCTGGATACATGCATCAGGGAACTGCGAGAGTCACCAATCTCTAACTGGATAGATTCGGGAATAAGGGACACGCAAATCCGCTTCTATAGCGAGCTTATTGCCGAACTGCGCCAGTTCAATGAGGCTTGGCGTAGGCATTTATCGCATGCGAGAGAAGATGGATTTTATGACCGATATTATGCGATGAGCGTATTTGAGCATGTACGCCTATTTATGCAGAAGCTCGCAGAGAGGATTAGTGAAACCAGCGTAACTCCGAAATATTGGACAACTGCATGAAAAAAACAAAAGAGTTTGAACAATTCGATCAAGCGATGGGGACAATTCTTCGCGCTGATCCGAAAGCCGTGAAAGAAGCGATGGAAGCAGAGAAGAATGCGAACGCTGAAAAGCGGAAGGCTAAACAGCTCCCTTCCGCTTTCGACCACGAGGCTTCCGATAGGGGTTAGGCTTGCGTCGGAGTCACCTTGCCAGTTAGATCTGCATAGGTGAGACGCAAACCTGCAATTTGAGTCATTGCGAATTCAAAACGGTCAGCATCATTCAGCGGATTGTCTTTAGTGGCACGATTGTTAAAGCGAAAAACCTGCTCTGCAACATAGCGATCAAGATGATAGGGTTCGACAGCAACGTAAGTACCGCGAAGGCCACGCTTCAGGAGCGACCAGAAGTTCTCAATGCCCTGAGTATGCACATTGCCGCGAACATATTCCTTCATGTGGTTCACGGTTTCGTGAATGTACTGCTCTGCGGTCAGGCCATCATAGGCAGGCCACGAGTCGGTATAGATAGTGGAAACCTTTTCGACAAGATTAAGAATCTCGTTCTGCAAGGTCTCGCGTTTCACGTTGGGCACAACCTTAGCGCGAATCTGGCGAGATTCGCGGTCAAGCATTCCAAAGACGTTCATCTTGGCTTTGGCATAGCTGGCAGTCTGGAGCTTGAGCCTACGGCTGGCATGCATCTTGCGAGTGTTGGGGCCGATGTAGGTTTCGTCAATCTCGACAGGGCCACCGTCATTGCCGATCTTCATGAGCGAACCATTACGCAAGGCCTCACGGATGCGATGCAGCATGAACCAGGCAGTCTTTTGGGTAACGCCGAGCGAACGGGACAATTCGTAGCTGCTCACACCGTTCTTGGCATTGGTGATAATCCAGACGGCGGGGAGCCACTTCTCCAAGCCAAGAGGCGAGTCCTCAAAGATGGTTCCAACCTTCGCGGTAAATTGCCGCTTGGCATGGGCACTCTTGCATTGCCACTTGCGCTGAGTCGCCAAGAAAGTTACATCAGTCCGGCCACAGGTAGGGCAAGTGACACCGTTGGGCCATCGCCGTTGGGCCATATATTTCAGGCAGTTATCGGCATCTGCAAAGTACAGGATGGCTTCTTGAAGGGTGCGCAGTGCTTTCATGAACCAAGCATAGCTAATCTATGTTGATTCGTCAAGTATATTATTGCCCTTACAACGGCGTAGCATTACCTCATAGTATGTTATACTGAATCAAAAGGCATGGCTTTGGGCCATGCCTTTTCTCATTAGACACGTAAGTTGCACAAAACAAACGATCTCCGTACAGAGCCGTCTCTCTAAGTAGCTGAAAATAAACAATCTCCGTACAAACACCGGGGGGAGGGGGTACTACCCCTGATAAGTACCGCTCCGCGTTTTGGCAAAG
>DATGMQ010000055.1:0-7311 GCA_035293545.1 Alloacidobacterium sp.
AGGGGGAATCGAGCACGACGATGATGGCGGACATGGAGGGATGGATATTGCAGAAGATGTGCACGATGCCTGTGCGCTCAAAGCGAACGGCGCGCGAGGAGCCGGGGGGATATAAGCCGATGTCGAAGATTTCTCCGTCGAAATTGGAAAAAGCGTTATGAAAGATGAGATCTTCATTCGGGAAATCCACGGTGGTTCCGACGGTGATGGCTAAGATATGCGGTGAGAATTTCTTATTCCTCTGCAGCATTTGAACGCGCTTTTTCACCGGGTAAACCGGTGCATCATCCAGGGCTTGCAGCCACACGACTACGCCTGAGTAATTTTTCTGCTTTTTCACCAGGGAACTGCTCGAATCCGTCAGCTCGATTCTGCCTGTCACAGTGGCGCAGAGGGCTGGAGACGACAGCAAAAGAGCCATGGCTGCCAACGAAGCCTTAGAACAGATAGCCGAAAGCGAGATCATAATGGTTCGACACTTCCCGAACGCCGGAGGGGGTGCGGGTCCTCATTTGAAGGCCCTCTAGGCCGATGACGACGTTTGGCCCGAGATGATAGATGAGATTGGATGCGTATGTCAAGTTTCGTGCTATCTGGTAGTTCAGCATCTTACCGGGCTCATCATCTTCGAGTCCTGCAAAGAGATTTAGCGTGAGCCGTTTTGTGAGCGCGGTGGAGAACTGGCTCCAGCCGCCCTGTGCACGGATGGCGTAGACTTCTCCATCGGGCAAGATGGCGAATCCGTTGCCGAGCGAGCCGAGACCGGCGATATTTTGTCCATGAAAATAGGTTCCGGTGAACTGAAATTTTGCGTTGGGTGCAAACAGCCAGTCAAGGGAGGCGATTTGCGAGCCAACGGACGTTCCTGCTACGTGGGTGCTGGAAAGGTGGAAGCCTGGCGCGAATTCGATTCTGCCGTCGTCGCCTAACTTATGCCAAAGAGCAAAGCGGCCTTCGAGAGCGGGCCGAGCTGCTGCGAGCGAGTTCGCATAGCGCTGCGGCACGGTTGCGAATTCGTCGGCTGTTTGCAGGACCGCGATCTGGCCGATTAGGCCAGCGTCTTCTCCCAGATGCAGACGTTCCTCATAGCGGGCCTGAGGGAGCCAGCGCCAAAGATTTCCTGCTCCTGCGAGCGGAGGAATGCCGACCTCAGCGAGCGAATCTGGTGCATATGGCGAGATGAGCGGTTTGTCCTGACCGACCGTAAAGCTTCGATTCGGCCAATCGAGTGAGAGATACGCGCGGCGAATGCGCAGCCAGCTTACACCGGGTGCGGAGGAGCCTGCCCAAAAGTCCATCATGAGGGAGCCGTTGACCCTGCCAGAGCCGGGCAGAGAGGGTCCCTGAAAGTCGAGGCCGAGAAGCGACTGGCGAACGGTTGCGCCGGACTGACTGGGTCCGGAGAGCAGGCCGTAGTTGCTGGTGCTGGGGGTTAGCGTTACGTTTGCACTGTTCAGAAAAGCGTTGAACAGCAACATGCCGTTGAGAGAGATAGGAAATTTTTGAGAAGCTTCGACTTTGGTTTGAGCCTGCTCTGCGATGCGCCGCTCGGCGACAGTGACTCGCTCATCGAGAGAGGGTTTTGGGGATTGCGGGCTTGCCTCCGGCGACGGCTGCGCCGGGGACGCAGCAGGGCGCTGGGGGAGATTCAACTGCTGCTTGAGAGCATGCAGCTCTTCTATTAGTTGATGATTTTCCCGCTCGAGAGTATCCAATCGCTGCAAGATCTGGAGCATGAGCGCGTGCGAATCAGTTTGATCCTGAGCAGCCAGATGAATGAGGAGGACGGCAGATAGAAGCACGATTCTACGAAGCATTGAGCAGAACCTTCAGCTTGTGGCGTATTTCAGCAGGCGAATAGGGTTTTGAGAAGAACGCATCGGCCCCCAGGTTGCGCAACTTTTCCGGAGTATCTGGCTGGCCATCGCCGCTTACGACCAGAATCGGGAGATGTGAGTAGCGCCAGTGGGCACGTAGTGTCTTGATGAGTTCAAAGCCATCTACATATGGCAGGTGCAAGTCGGTTATGATAGCGGCTACCTCAACGGATTCCCGGTTGAGGAAATTGAGCGCTTCCCGCCCATTTGCAACCGCAATTACGTTCATGCCATCCAAGGTTGCGAGTGCGATCTCGAGAGCTGCAATTTCTTCGCAGTCTTCTACAATCAGGACGGTGCGCGGCATATCGACCACCGCTAGGGGAGGAAGCGATAGCCGACGCCGTGGACGGTAAGGAAATGGCGTGGTAGCGCTGGATCGGGCTCGAGTTTCTGGCGCAAACGAACTACGTGTGCGTCTACCGTACGAGTATTGGGGTAAGATTCATAACCCCAAACCGAGTTCAAGATCAGATCGCGGGTTAGCACGCGGTCGGAATTATGGAGGAAGAACGCCAAGAGGTTGTATTCGGCGGGGGTAAATTTCACTTCCGTTCCGTGGCGGATTACGGTTCTGCGGTCGAAGTCGACTTCAACGTCGCCGAACTTAATTACTCTTGTCTCCGGAGTGCTGCGGCGTAAGAGGGCGCGAATGCGCGCGAGCAATTCGCGCGTACCAAAAGGTTTAACGATGTAGTCATCCGCTCCGATCTCGAGTAACAAAACTTTATCTACTTCGTCGCCGATCGCGCTCAGCACGATAATGGGCGTTTGCACCCGATCTGCGCGAAGCTGCTTGCACAGTTCGACCCCGCTCATTTCGGGCAATCTGAGATCCACGAGCAGTAATTGCGGCTTGAGCATGATCGCCTTTTCTAAGCCGCTCTTCCCATCGGAGGCGAAGATGGGCGCAAAATTCTCGCGCTCTAGCAGAATGCCAATGGTTTCGCGCAAGCTCTCATCATCGTCGATGACGAGGATTTTCTGCATGGTGCTAGACATTCTATCGCCAATCGGATAGCGGGAGTAGAGTGAAGGTTTACCGGGCAGTAGATTTTACGAAAGTTTTACAGAATTGCGATCTGCCAAGGAGACACAATTTCCGGCGCCTTTGGGGGAACTGGCGTTTGTTTCTGGTCGGGCCAGTTTACAACACTTTTACACAACTCCGACACCCGCAAAGGCGTGGCTCCCCTAGTCTTGAAATGTAAGCAGCGTGGGCTTTCAACTCGTCACCATCCCGGACGCCGCCGTCAAACGTGCAGATAGGCTCGAAAGTTCGCTCTTTTGGCAGGTGATTGGCATGGGGGAGCGAATAGCGGCGGGGATTTTGCTGGCAATCACATGGCCTCTGATGCTGGTTGTCAGCAGCGTGATTTGGGTGCTGTCACGCCGGTCTCCCTTTGTGGCACACCGGCGAATTGGCCACAGAGGGAAACCGATCTGGGTGATCAAGCTCCGGACGATGTGGGAGGACAAAGAAACTGCGGTGCCCCGTTTCCAGCTTCTCGAAAGGCTTGAAGATGCTGGCGTAGACGCGATCTCTCAGCTTCCCGTCACTCGTAAGTTGCCGACCGATCCTCGCGTCACAAGCCGGCTGGCGCGAATCTGCCGTAAATATTCCATTGATGAGCTGCCACAACTTTGGCAGGTGGTAAGTGGTGATCTGGCCTTGATCGGGCCGCGTCCCCTGACGGCAGAAGAAATTGAAACTTATTACCGTGAAACCGCGGCCCATCTTCTCAGCGTAAAGCCTGGACTTAGCGGATTATGGCAAGTGAAGGGGCGAAGCCGGCTTACCTACAAGCAGCGATGCAGGCTTGATCTTTTTATGATTCGCAAATGGTCGCCCGGCCTGTATGCGCGCATTCTGGCGGCCACAATTCCAGGTGTTGTGATGGGCCGGAATGCGTGGTAGACAAGTATGCGCTGCGCGATTGTTCACTACTGGCTGCTGGGCATGCGCGGCGGCGAAAAAGTGGTAGAGGCCCTATGTCGGATTCTCCCCGATGCGGATATCTACACGTTGTTTTATGAGCCGGAACTAGTGTCGCCGGTGATTCGATCGCACCGCATCTGTGCCTCGTTCCTGAATCCTCTGCGCCGGTATTATCGATCCCTGCTTCCTGTAATGCCAGTAGCACTGGAATACTTTGACTTACGAGACTATGAGTTAGTGATCAGCAGTGAATCTGGTCCGGCTAAGGGCGTTATAACAGCGTCGAACACACGTCACATTTGTTACTGCCATTCACCGATGCGGTATCTGTGGGATTTATATTCGGCCTATCTTCACGACTGGGTGCGATCGAACTTCAAGCGATATGCGATGGCTCTCGCGACGAACTATTTGCGGCTGTGGGATTACGCGTCTGCAGCCCGGGTCGATGAATTTATCGCCAATAGCCGGAATGTGCAGAAACGCATCTGGAAGGCATACCGGCGCATGTCGAGAGTGATTTATCCTCCAGTTGCAGTGGATTCGTTCTACACACTGCCGTCTGAGGATTATTACTTAGTGGTTTCTGAGCTTGTTTCCTACAAGCGTGTGGCCGATGCGGTAGGCTGCTTCACTGAGCTGAGACGAAAGCTGAAGATTGTCGGGGACGGACCGGAGTACGCCAAACTAAGACGAATTGCCGGACCCTCGATTGAGTTCCTGGGACGGGTTTCAGATACTGAGCTGCGCGAGCTTTACGCGCGCTGCCGCGCAGTGGTTATGCCCGGAGAAGAGGATTTCGGGATAGTCCCTGTAGAAGCCATGGCCAGCGGGAAACCTGTGATCGCGGCGGCGCGAGGCGGCGTTCTCGAGAGCGTTCCTGAGTACGATCCGCGTGCTGGGTTTCTTTATGAGCCTTTCGGAGTGGAGGCGTTGAAATCTGCCGTGGAGCGGTTCGAGAGGGAAGAAACGTCACTCTCCTCGAGTGCGATTCGGGCCGTAGCGTTACGTTTCTCGGAGCAAAGATTCCGAGAAGAAATGACCGGGCTCCTGCTGACAAACGGCCAAGAAGATGCAGCAACACAGCATGAATATTCTCTGCATTGACCAATTTTCAGACTTAGGAGGTGGCCAGCGTAGCCTTTTGGATCTTCTGCCGGCATTCCTTGCGCGTGGATGGCAGCCTGGTTTGGCGGTTCCGTCAGAAGGACCGCTTTGCGATCGAGTTCAGAGGCTAGGTTGTTCCACGAATCTGCTGCGGTGCCATCCATACCGGAATGGACACAAACCGGCGTCCCAGATTCTGATCTATTTCACCGATTTTGCGCGACTCAGCCAGCAGGTTAGTGAGTTACTCCGCGCGCATAGAACCCGTCTCGTTTACGTGAACGGCGCCCGACTCCTGCCTCCCGTGGCATGGGCGGCTCGGAGAGCAGGTGTTCCGCTGGTATTTCACTGCCACAGCCGGCTATTGCAACGTTCGGCCGTGGTTGCGGCCGGAAACGCACTGCGGCTAGCACACGGTGAGATGATCGCGTGCTGTTCCTATGTCGCCGAACCATTTAAGGCTTACGCGACGAGTTATCGGGTTATTTATAACGGTGTGGCGCTCGGTCCGTATCGCCGCGGCAAGGCAGTCCGCAGCCTGCGACATATTGGCGTGATTGGGCGGATCGAGGAAGAAAAGGGACAGCTCGAATTTGTGCGCGCCGCCAAGATCGTTCTGGAGCACTTCCCTGATTCCCGGTTTTCGATCGTGGGCGCGCCGTTATTTTCAGCAGGCGATTATTATCACAGGGTTGTTGCTGCTAGCCGCGGTTTGGCGGTGGCATTCGAAGGTTGGCAAGATGACATCGGCTGCGTGCTTTCGCATCTGGAGTTACTCGTAGTTCCTTCTACCGGCTGCGAGGCGACGACCCGAGTGATTCCGGAAGCATATGCAGCAGGCGTCCCAGTGATCGCCTATCCGTCCGGAGGAATTCCGGAGATTGTCAAAGATGGTGACACTGGCTTTCTTGCGCGAGAGAGTACGGTGGCCGCACTTGCCGAACGAATCATGGATGTCATGCGGCTGCCATTGAGTGAGATCAGGAAGGTTGTCCAGCGGGCCAAAAAATTGTGGGAGCAAGCCTTTACTCTGGAACGTTACCAGGAACAGGTGTGTCGTGTTCTCGAAGAGGCGGCGGCGCGCGGCGCTGTTCGGCGGCCGCCGCTACCGAGCGGAGTGCAGCGGCGTAAACAGTTGCCAGAACTCCAATATGAACCCATAGATAAGGCCGCAGCAGATTCTGATTGAATTGGAGAACGGCCCAGGCGAACACCAATGAACGCACTAAAGCCCGCAGTGTGCTGGCATAAAAGGGATGAACGAGGTTTGTGAGTGTTAGCGGTTTTCGGACGGTAACAATCAGAAATGCGATAAAAGGAATCATTCCTAGTATGCCGCTTGCGGCCAGTGCTTCCGCAAAGACATTCATACCTTCAAACTCCTTTGAGTCTTCAAAGGTTCGGATGGTCTGACCGTGCACGGAGGCGATTGCTGCCGAGACGCCACCCAGGCTCTGCCCCATCACGGGATGTTCGATAAAAACGGCAAGTGTGTCTTCGAACGCGTTTTCGCGCTGTAGCACCGAATGGGCTGCGCTGTCGGAGATTCCGGTGCCGTTTAAGAGCAACAGGGCAGTATCAGGGTTTTCTTCCAAGAATCGGAAAGAGAGAACGGAAAGGACCGCCAGAGCTCCTATGGCCAGTAGCGCGCGGCACAGATGGTGGAATTCTGCCCGCGAAATGGATTTATTGAGCAAATAGCGGCTGGAGCGGATGCAGACTCCGAAGTTGGTTATCAGAATGTCGAGAATCAGAAAGAAGATGCCGATCCGGCTGGATGAGACCAGAATTCCCACGGCCGTTGAGAAATATAGCACTGTGGTTGCCCGGCGCGGCAAGAGTGTCGACTGTTTGCGTCGCAGAGAGCCGATAAAGATGAATCCAATGATGAGATAAGTTGCAAAGTAAGATGGTTCATAACTAAATCCACTTACTCTTGCAAATCGATTGGGAATCCACCATTGAGTGATGAAGGGCGCTTGGTATCCAAGGAGCGGTAAGGTAAATTGAATTATCCCAAAAGCCGCGATTACGCCAAATGAACAGGCGTAGCCTTGCAGCAGAATTTTAAGCGTTCCGAAATTGTCGCTGAAGAGCTGGACGAAGGAACAGATCATGGCAATATTCAGGAGCAGCCATAAGCAATAACCAGCACTCTTGGGCCAAAATGCGGAAACAGGAATAAAGATGGCTTGGAAAGCGAGCCAGATTAAGAGAAAGGATGCACCGAGTACGGGGAGAAGACCTCTGAGCTTCACGCGGAGCGCCGCAAGTAAGGCCAGGATAGGTACTAACAGTTGGCAAAAGCGGTAATTGCCACCAGCGGTAAGCACGAGAAATGTATCGAACGAGCTTGTCAGCATCACCAAAATCGCAGTAACAAGCGCC
>DATGMQ010000056.1:0-28319 GCA_035293545.1 Alloacidobacterium sp.
GGTCAAAACCTCCACCAAAGAAAATTTCGGGTAGCCCTCGCAAGCGGAACAGAAAAAGAAGTTGTATTGAATGGCAGGCAGACAAATGTCCATTTATAAAGGGCATTTCCAGGCCATCCCATACAAAGATGCCAAATTCCTCCTCGGCACTCGCAGGTTGCAGGCAACATACAAGCTCCGGCTTTCAGAGGATGCTGAAACACAACTTTGGCCGCGAAGCAGGGCAGCGTAGAAGCGTCTTAGGTCGAGGTGCGAAGCACCTCCGTGTAGACCACCGGCTTTGAGAGTACTTTGATGTAGGTTTAACCGCCGTCATTTTGACGACCTGACCATCCTGAAGGGGAAGGGAGAAGAATCATTGCGCTTTCAGCCGCTGAGGTAACGAACTTTTCACCTGCCTGTGGAAAACCTGTCAAGCCCCAAACGAGCTAACTTAATATCAAAACAACAACTTACAACGGCGTAGCATTACCTCATAGTATGTTATACTGAATCAAAAGGCATGGCTTTGGGCCATGCCTTTTCTCATAAGACACGTAAGTTGCACAAAACAAACGATCTCCGTACAGAGCCGTCTCTCTAAGTAGCTGAAAATAAACAATCTCCGTACAAACACCGGGGGGAGGGGGTACTACCCCTGATAAGTACCGCTCCGCGTTTTGGCAAAGCGACGCGTGATCGGAATATTGACTGTGCTCTTGATGGCCACCCGGCGGTAGAAACTTAATCCCATCCAGATGCCGAACAGGAACGCAACGAGAAGTAATGAAAGCAGGACGATCATAAAATCAACTCCTCAGAGGGAAATTCAGGAGGCGATGCAAGGCTGACCGAGGGGCCCGCGCCGGCTACTGAGAAACCGGCATTTTTCGCAACGCACATAAGTTGTGCGCGGCACTGAGGCATCGTTTCACTGGAAACAGCAGGAAAAAGGCTCTGCTGTGCCGCAGAGCCTTTTTGGGGTATGGGATGAACAAAAATTAATTGCTGAAGAGCAGCACGCCTTCGGTCTTCACTTCGCCTTCCTGTCCAACCGGCCTGTAGAAAAGCTGGTTGTTCTCAAGGTAGACCTCAAGGAATGCAGGACGATCAATGATATGGCCGGCAATCAACGCCTCTGAGAGCGGGTCTTCCACGTAGCGCTGCAATGCGCGGCGTAGCGGACGGGCCCCATAGGTGCGATCAACCATCGTCTTTTCGAGGATCCATTTCTTGGCCTCTTCAAGAACAGAGATGGTGATGGCCTTCTGCGCCAGGTTCACGTTAAGCTGCTGCACCAGCAGTTCGAGGATCTGGATCAGATCGGCGTCAGACAGCGCCTGGAAGATGATGATCTCGTCAAGACGGTTGAGGAACTCCGGATTGAATGTCCGTTTTACCTCGTTCCTGACCAGCTCTTCCACCTTCTCGGCGACCATCTCCTCGCGCTCGCTCTGGAAGCCGAGTCCCTGCCGCTTCTGCAGGTGCCGCGCCCCGATGTTCGAGGTCATGATGATGATCGTGTTCTTAAAGTCGACCGTGTTGCCCAGGCCGTCCGTAAGCTGGCCATCTTCAAAGACCTGCAGCAGGATGTTGAAGACATCCGGATGCGCCTTCTCAATTTCATCGAGCAGGACGACAGAGTACGGCGACCGCTTCACGCGCTCCGTAAGCTGACCGCCCTCCTCGTAACCCACATATCCCGGAGGTGAACCGATCAGTTTCGAAACCGAATGCTTCTCCATGAACTCCGACATATCGAAGCGAATCAGCGCCTTCTCGGAGCCGAAGAGGAACTGTGCCAGCGTGCGCGCCATCTCCGTCTTGCCAACGCCCGTCGGCCCGAGGAAGAGGAACGATCCGATAGGCCGATGCGGAGATTTAAGTCCAGCACGCGAGCGCCGGATCGCACGGGCAAGGGCCGAGATGGCCTTCTCCTGCGAGATGACGCGCTTGTGTAGCTCTTCTTCCACGCGCAGCAGTTTCTGCGTCTCTTCTTCCTTAATGGAGGTGATCGGAACGCCGGTCCAGCGGCTGACCACATCCTCAATGTCCTCGCGCGAGACAATGCCCGCAGCTGAATCGTCGAGATGGTACTTGTCACGAAGGCTGCGCAGGTTCTCGCGTTCTTTGCGCTCTTCATCCGAGTAGAAGCGGGCCTTCTCGAACTCATGGTTGGCAATCGCCGAATCCATCCGGTGCACGATGAACTTGATCCGTTTGTGGACCTCGGTGATTTCATCAGGCAGGGAAGTCTGCCGCAGCTTCACCCGCGCGCCGGCCTCGTCGATCAGGTCGATGGCCTTATCGGGCAGGAACCGGTCTGGAATGTAACGGTTCGAATGCGATACGGCAAACGAGATCGAGTCATCGGTATAGCTGACCGCATGGAACTTCTCATAGCGATCTTTGATGCCCATGATGATCTTGACCGCATCTTCTTCGTTCGGCGGCGGGACCTTCACCGCCTGGAAGCGCCGCTCCAGCGAACGGTCTTTCTCGATAGACTTGCGATACTCGCCTGGAGTCGTCGCGCCGATGCACTGAATCTCGCCGCGCGACAGCGCAGGTTTCAGAATATTGGCCGCATCGAGCGAGCCTTCCGCCGAACCCGCGCCGACAAGCGTATGCAGCTCATCGATGAAGATGATGGAGTTCTGGTTCTCCATCAGCTCCTTCATGATCGTCTTCAGCCGCTCCTCAAACTGGCCACGATACTTGGTTCCAGCCACGATCAGCGACAGGTCCAGAGCCAGCACCCGTTTATCGGCAAGGAAGCTGGGCACATCGCCGTCGGCAATGCGCTGGGCGAGACCCTCGACGATGGCTGTTTTGCCAACGCCCGGCTCGCCGATCAGGACAGGATTGTTCTTGGTGCGCCGGCAGAGAATCTGCACGACGCGTTCCAGCTCGCCATCGCGCCCGACCAGCGGATCAAGCTGGTTGTCCATCGCCGCCTGCGTCAGGTCGCGCGAGAACTCAGCCAGAAGGCTTGACTCGCGGTTGCGCTGCTGCTGCGGTGCCTTCTCCTGCGTCGCCCGCGCCAGTTCTTCGCGAATAGCAACCAGCTTCAGTCCACGCTCATGCAGGATTTCAGCTGCGAAGCATTTTTCTTCGCGCAAAAGGCCGAGCAGCAGGTGCTCGGTCCCGATGTGTTTGTGGGAAAGCCGCTCGGCTTCTTCCGCCGCATAGGCCAGAACGCGTTTGCATTCGTTCGAAAGTGGAAGGTCGACCGAAGTCGAAACCTTCTCGCGGATGGTTGTATGTCCTTCAATCTGCTTTCTGATGGATTCTACTGATGCATGTGACCGTAGAAAGCGGTTGGTCAGCGCCTTGTCCTCACGCAAAAGTCCGAGCAGCAGATGCTCGGTCTCAATATATGGTGAACCAAACTGGCTAGCCTCATATCGTGCAAAAAATATGACGCGACGTGCCTTTTCTGTATAGCGTTCGAACATGTTCCCCCTGCGAAAGCGACTGCCGCTGTCGAGTTATGGGTCTTTATTCCAAACCCTTCTTGAGAGGGTTTACTCGCAGACTCACAGATGCCTTCATTCCTTGCCACCGCTCTCAGCCCATCAAAAACCGGCCTGACTGAAAGCGGCCTTTGGTCTGGGCGCTTATCGCATCCATCCCGCTTTCCCGAAGAATCCTCTTGCAATCCTTCGGCCTTACTTCGATCCGCCTAAACGGCCCGCGGATTCAGTTCTTCCACGCGGCCCTTTTCCAGCCGCAAAACCCTGGTACATCGCCGCGCGAGCGCCATATTGTGCGTCACGATAATCGATGTCAAATGATGCCCTTGATGAAGCCTTTCAAGCAAGCTGAAAACAACATCCGCTGTTCCGCTGTCCAGATCGCCCGTTGGTTCATCGGCCAACAGTAATTTGGGCTGGGTTACCAGCGCGCGCGCCAGTGACACCCGCTGCTGTTCGCCTCCGGACAGTTCGCCCGCGCGATGGTCAGCTCTATCGCCCAATTCCACTTCTTCAAGCCACCGCAGAGCGCTCCGGCTTGCCTGCGCTTTCGATTCGCCTCGGGCCAGCAGCGGCATAGCTACATTCTCCAGCGCCGTAAATTCCGGTAGAAGATAGTGAAACTGCCACACATAACCAATTTCCCGATTGCGGAAAGTGGCCGACTGCCTGGATGAAAGGTTTTTCAATGGAATTGAGGCGCAGTATACGTCACCTTCGGAGGGCGTATCAAGAGCACCAAGGATGTGCAAAAGTGTGCTCTTTCCTGCCCCTGATTGGCCTACGATCGCCAGCAGATCGCCTTGCGCGACCTCAAAACTGAGTCTCTCAAACAGCACCAGCTTTCCACGCCCGGTTGTGTACTCCTTGCGCAGGTCCTTCACCTGTACTAATGGATGCTCACTTTGGGCAGGACGACTCAGGCCGGAAAGCGTCGGTTCGGCAGAAACACGGCCTGAAGTGGTGGAGAAGACTCCCATACTTACCTCTAACACTGTTGGACACCAAAAGCAAAGTACCGTCTCGTTTGTTTCGCAATTCGTGTGCACTTAAGTGCAATGCTGTGCATCGGCATTCAAAAAATAGGTGCAGTTCGCCTGCCAAACATTACGGCTGATCTTCAGCTTTACTTCACCGGAACAACAGGCATATCGCGCAGGACAGCCAGCTCATCCTGCACTTTTTTCCACGCTTTGGCATTCTTTTTGGTACTGATGGGCGAATTTGGATCGGAATAATACGCAAGTATGTCCCGTTTCAGCCCCGAGGGCGCTGGCTCCGTTCCGACTTTGGCAGTAATGCGCGCCAACAGCTTGGCATAGGTTTTATCAGTCAGCGGATAGCCGCCCGGCTGCACGACGTAGCCGGTGTCGAGGTCACGGTTGTCGAGTTTCATGACCATTTCCGGATCCTGGGAATCAGACTGGCGCAGGCGGTTCATCAGGTCTTCGTATAAGTCCATGGAGCGGTTGATGCTGGCCACGTATCTGGTCTCAGTTTCCTCGGTAGGAACTTTGATGGCGAGGTCTGAAATTGGGCCGATTTTGGGCACTAAAATTACGAAAAATGCCAGCAAATGCGTCTTAAATCCGGGCTTTTTGCGCGCATTTTGCCAGCCATTGTTGTAATCGGCCTGCAATAAACGCTGGTGTAACTGCTGAATTTCAGCATTATCGGGCTCGGCAGGAAAGTCATGCTGATGAATCAGCACCTCCGCATGGGCAAAGTCGGGCAAAAAGCTCCGGACAGAGTGCCGGTAGGAGCTGATGGTGGCTGTTCTGCGCTTCTTTCCCAGCACTTCGTAGAGATGAAGGCCATAGGTTTCAAAGAAGGCCCGTTCCAGCAGATCGCCCGAGACCCGCAACCCGATGTGATCAAGATAGGCCAGTGGCGCAAAGTGGTGTTTCGTAAGCTGATCAACATCGAAGGCGAATTCCGTCCGAACGTGACCGTGGGGGCTTTCATCGTAGGTAATGGAATGCCCATATTGCAGAGCCAGCTTCGGGAAGGCAATCGCCGTTGCGGGATTGACGGCATCGTGATGGCCCACGCTGTCTCCGACATAATGCGAGAGCGCGCCTAACGCGAAAGCCAGCTCATTCACGTTATGGGCGTTGCGGATGAGGCTGGCGACGAAATCGCCGGTGCGGATATAGTGCGTCAGATCACTGAAGAAGACATGGCCAAAAGGATAGTAGCCGGCATCCTGAATCTCGCAGCCGCCGTAAGCGTACGACTGGGCCACGCGCAGCTGTGCGGCTGTTGTATTGGGATAGCGGGCGAGCAGAAGCGGCTTGATAGACGGCTCCCATGCGAGATCGATCATCTGCTGATGCGTCAGCACGGAGTAAGCGGAGCATTGGGGAAGCATTAAGAGCGAAATGAGAAAAGCGCAGATCAGGGAATAGAAAGTGTGTCTTGCTAACATTCGCTTATTCGGAGGGTTTTCCGGTGCGCTGGGTTGCTCCGCTTTGTATATTGTCATGCTTGAGCATCATGCCGACGGAGCAAAACAGATCCTTCGATTACGGCTGCGTGCAGCCTCTGCTCAGGATGGCAATTTTTGTTGGGTGCTGAGGTCTTATTCATAGCGGAGGGCCTCGGCGGGAAGCACATTTGCGGCGGAACTGGATGGATACAGCGTCGCCAGAAGTGAGACGCCCAGAGAGACAATGGCCACGATCACGCCATCGAGAATGCGCGGCGCGAAGGGCAGGTAATCGATGGAATAGACATCGGCGGAGAGATGGATGAAGCGGTAATGTCCGCCTGCCCAGGAGAGGGCATAGCCGAGGACAAGCCCGATGGCTGTACCCAGTACGCTGATGAGAAAGCCCTGCATCAGAAAGATGCGGCGCACCTGTCCGGGCTGAACGCCGAGGGACATGAGGACGGCAATGTCTTTCGTCTTTTCCATCACCATCATGGTCAGTGCAATGAGAATGTTAAGAGCGGCCACACAGACGATCAGGCCGATCACGATGAAGGTGACGATCTGCTCCAGCTTAAGAGCGCGAAACAATTCGCGGTTCTGCTCCATCCAGTTGGTGGTCTGAAATCCGGGGCCTGCCGCCTGCTCAATCTCTTTGCCGATACGGTCGGCCTGATAGAGATCGTCGACTTTGAAGGAAATGACTGAGATTACGTCCGGTTCGCCGAAAAGCCTCTGGGCGTCAGAGAGGCGGAGGAAGCCATAGCTGGAGTCGTACTGATAAAAGCCGGAGTGGAAGATTCCGGCGATCTGAAACCTCTGGTATTTGGGAACGAGGCCATAAGGGGTCAGCTCGCCCTGCGGGCTGGTGACGATAACGGTATCGCCCACCTTTGCGTCGAGGGAATTGGCAAGGTCATAGCCGATCACCAGCGGCGGTGTTGCGCGGTTCGCATCATCCTGAGATGAGTTTTCGAGCTGCGAAAGCGCGGATGCGCTGCCCTTCGTGACGTGCGAGAGCAGGTCGCTGACGGTGCTTTCTTCGGCCGGAATAACGCCCTTCAGCTCTGCCCCGCCGGAAAGCGCTCCGCGCGAGACAAGCACCTGCTCATACAGGCCCGGAGCGGCTGCCGTTACGTGCGGCAGATGACGCAGGCGGTCGATCAGAGCACGCCAGTTGTGGATACCATCGCTTTGCACACGCATCAGATCAACATGCGCAGTGGAACTGAGCAGGCGCTCGCGCAGATCGCGACTCATACCGTTGGTAATGGCCAGCGCGATGATAAGAGAGGCGACGCCGATGGCGACTCCGGCAACGGAAATTGCAGTGATGACTCCAACGACAGCCTGTCGCCGTTTTGCTCTCAGATAACGCGCCGCGACGAAGAATTCAAATTTCACTTTACGATTGCCTTTGCCGCTGCGACATTCTCATCCCGGTCGTACACGCGCACTGTGATCAGGTGCTCAGCAGCATTTGCGGGAGGCGCGGCATCGGGCTGGCGCGGTTTTATCGGCGCATCGAAATCGTAGTGCTCGGTCAGAGAATCGGACAGCTTGCCAACCGGCTCGACATATTGCCACGGGCCTGCGTCAACGGAATATTCAGCGTGGCTGATGGGGGTGGTACTGTCTGTTGCGGTGAGGGTAACGTGAATCTGGCCGTTTACGAGGCGCGCTTCAACGGGAGAGAGCACAGGCGGAGTAGTGTCGATCAGGAAGCGGTCGCTGATGCGCTCGGTGGTGAGCGCCTCGCCCGGATTGTGCGAAGGCGCATCGCTGGCGACGACTTTCAGCCGATATGCCCCGTCCGGAAATGTGGTGGCGTCGAAGGTGTAGAAGCGCTCGCTTATCTTGTCTTTCAGAAGTTGCCAGTTGGTCTCGTTCTCGCCGCGATAGTAGAGCGTGTAGGTCAGCTCATCGCCATTGTCGTCGTGTGCGGCCCAGCGCGCCGTCACAGCAGATTTGTCTTTGATCCCGGACATGGCTTCGCGCCCCGGTTCCGCATTGAACTGCATGCCGGGATTCTGTGGTGGGTTGAAGTTGATGGATACAGCTTGCTGCTGTGGCGTCGGAGAGGGCGGCGCATTGGCGCGCGCTCCGGGCACTACGATCATCTCGTCGACTGTCGGGGCGACATTCACCGGCAGATAGTTAATGCCGACTGAGCCGACCAGCGCGCCCGGGCGCAGGACGACCTTCCACTGCATGAAGCGGGACATGTCGAGTCCCAGAGGGCCGTTGTTGGGCGTGACTTTTTTCCAGTCGCTCCAGGCGCGTTCAGGGTTTTCAATATTTCCGGCGCGTGCGTAGAGATCGTAATTTTGCGAAGAAGAATTGATTTCGGCGCGTCCCCAACGCGAGAAGACTCCGGCATCGAAAACGCTGCTTTGATAGGTGCCTTCCGCAGCCGGAGTATGGCTGAGCAGGTAGACTTTGCCGGTATTGGCGGTGCCGACGTAGAGGCCCTGTGGCGAATCGGCAAAACCGACAGCCTGCGAGGCTTCAAGATGCGCGATGTCGGCATACTGATCGTTTTCACCAATGCGATAGATGCGTCCGCGGTTTCCGGTGGCAGCGAGAAGTCCCTGCGGTGTCCAGTGCAGAGCGTAGATGATGTCATCGTGATCGGACCAAAGCTTGCGCGGCGCGCCCTGTGGAGGAATTTCGTAGACCTCCGAACCATCCGGAATCACGGTGTTGCCGTTAAATGCCTGTACTGAGCCGGGCTGCACAATGGAAATCGTGGCAGTTACGGACGGGATGCCCTGGACCGGAAGAGGCGGCAAGGTCGTCTGTCCTTTACTGCCGACGGCCGCGGCGTAGATCGTGCCGTTGTCTGCAATGGTCACTGCGGTGATTTCGCGCCGCGGAGCGTCGTAAAGAACATAGCCTTTGCCGTTGCTGTCGATGCGATAGACGAGCCCGCTGCCGTCGGAGCCGGCAATCAGGTTTCCTGCCTTGTCAAAGGCAATCGCGCGAATGTGCTGCTCGTCGCTTTTAAAGAACAGCGAAGGCTTTGAACCCGTTGAGACATCGACGCGATAGATCGCCGCAGGTCCTCCGGTAGCGATGTAGAGTCGACCGGAATTGTCAAAGGCGAGATCCCAGATGTACTTCGGTTTTTCTTCCGTCTGGGCGGAGTCGAAGAGGACTTCGGCTTTCGCCTCATCGAGATCAGTTGCCCCGACCGGAATTTTGTAAACCTTGCCTGAGGGCAGGGTAGCGGCATAAACCGAGCCGTCTTTGGCGACGCGCACGGACTGCACGGTGAGGTCTTTGCTCGAAAACAGCTTTGTGATTTTGCCGTCCGGCGCAATGCGAAGCACGGTTGCAGGGGAGCCGGTGGCAGCATAAGCGTTTCCGGCGCTGTCGGCGGCAACCGACCAGACATATGTCGATGGCGTGACGGCAATCTGTTTGCTCTCCGGGCCTGATTCCAGCATGCCATCGCTGCGAACGGCCACCCCTTTCGGCGTGCCTTTTTCAAATTCGTCAAACCGCTGTTGCGTCCAGAGACGCGTGCCTTGGGCGGCGGAGATGGAAACAGCAAGGCAGACAAATGTCAGGCTGGCAAAAAGGCGACGGATCATGCTGATGTTGAGATTATCAGGGGACAGGGCACAGGGGACAGGGTAGAGGGTGCAGGGCTCAGGAAGCAGGACTCAGCTTTCGATTCGCGTAAACTCATTTCTCTTCTTCTGAGCCCTGCACCCTGCATCCTCCACCCTGTGAATGGAATCGTTTCCACTTTTCTCTTTTTAGGAATATAATCCGACCGTCTCTACCCGTTGTTTTCAGAAAGGCTTCTGCCACGGTAACGCGGGAATCAAGAGCGAGGAGATTTGCAGGTGAAGACTGGATTGGGTCGAGGAGTGGCCTGGAGCACAATTTGCGCCACTGCCTTGTTTTTTTCATCTCCGTTGGTGTCGGCGCAGGATGCCAGGGAAACCGCACAGATTACAAAATCCATGCCCGCCGAGGCGCAGCAGGTCCTGCAGAGGCTGAGCGGACTGGACCACTTACCGGCAGGCGAATGGCGCTTTCATGCAGGCGACGTGCCCCACGGCGAAAGCACGAGCCTGGACGACTCAAGCTGGCAGACGGTGAAGCCCGGGTTTTCGGCATCCGGCGATGCCGCATGGTTCCGCCGCTGGGTGGAAGTGCCGAAGACCCTCGACGGCTATGATCTGACCGACACGCGCATCTGGTTCCGTTTTATGGCGTATGCCAACGGGCCCATGCCGCAGATTATCTACTTCAACGGCAGCCGCGTGGCCCTGGGTGATGATCTGGAGCCAATTGTTCTGCTGGACCATGCAAAACCAGGTCAGAAAGTGCTGATTGCGGTCAAACTGCTGCAAACAGTCGATCAGAAACGCTTCCATGACGCGGAATTTAAGATTGATTTCGCCGAAAACCGGCCCAATCCGGACGATTTGCGAAAGGAATTCCTTTCGGCAGCGTTACTGGTCCCCAGCCTGTCCAAAAACCAGCAGGGTGACGAGGCGACGCTGGAGAAGTCGATTGAAGCTGTCGATCTGAAGGCGCTGGATGCTGCCGATCAGGCGAAATTCGATGCTTCGCTCAAAAACGCCACAAGTCAGCTGGAAGCCTTGAAGCCTCTGCTGAAGAGCGCGACCTTTCATCTGACCGGCAACTCCCATATTGACGCTGCATGGCTGTGGCCGTGGACGGAGACGGTGGATGTGGTCAAGCGCACCTTCTCAACGGCGCTGCAGTTGATGAATGAGTATCCGGATTACACCTATACGCAGTCTGCCGCTGCTTACAACGAGTGGATGGCGACGAAGTATCCGGAGATCAACGACGAGATCAAGAAGCGCATCAAGGAAGGCCGTTGGGAAGTAGTTGGCGGCATGTGGGTGGAGCCTGATCTGAACATGCCTGACGGCGAGGCTCAGGCGCGTTCGCTGCTGCTGGGCAAACGCTTCTACGAGAAGGAATACGGCGTCGATGTTCGCATCGGCTGGAACCCGGATTCGTTCGGATACAACTGGCAGACTCCGCAGATATACAAGAAGTCTGGCGTGGATTATTTCGTTACGCAGAAGATGACCTGGAACGACACGAACCAGCTGCCGTTCAAGCTCTTCTGGTGGGAGTCGCCGGATGGAAGCAAGGTCCTGACATATTTCCCGCACGATTACGCGAATAACAATCTCAACCCGGTCCGTTTGTCTGCCGACCTTCAGTCAGCGCGCGAGCGCTCGCCGGGCATGACAGAGATGATGGACCTGTACGGCATCGGCGACCACGGCGGCGGTCCGACGCGCGCAGTTCTCGATGAAGGCAATCACTGGGCGGAGCCGAACAAGATCGTTCCCAATTACAAATTTGGAACAGCGCAGAGCTACTTCAGCTCGGTAGAGAAGGAGATCGCGCCCCAGTCGCCTACCTGGGACTACTTTTCGATCATGAAAGGATACAAGGCGCCGGATACTCCGGCTGAGGGGCAGATTGCAATTCCGACATGGAAGAGCGAGCTGTACTTTGAGTACCACCGCGGCGTGATGACTACCCAGGCACAGCACAAGTGGAACATGCGTCACAGCGAGGAGTGGGCGCTGAACGCGGAGAAATATGCCTCGCTGGCGTGGCTGGATGGCAAGGCATATCCGAATTACCAGTTGACGGATGCCTGGAAGACGATCACGTTTAACGATTTCCATGATCTTGCTGCCGGATCAGGGATTGGAATTATTTACAAGGAGGCCCAGGAGCAGTTCGATAAGACGCATCTGGAAACCGATCAGATTTCGCGTGAGTCGCTGCAGACCATTGCTGCGCGGATCAACACGAAAGCTGCCGGGGAAGTTCCGGTGCTGGTCTTCAATCCGCTGGCCTGGGAGCGCTCTGGCCCAGTGGAAATAAGCGTGCAGATGCCGGGCGCGGCCCCGAATGGTGTCTCTGTGCTGGATGCCGCGGGGCATGTTCTGCCTGCCGTGCAGCTCTCTGCCGATTCAAAGACGAATTCCTACAAGCTCCTCGTCGAGGCGAAGAATGTGCCTTCGATGGGCTACGAAGTGCTGCACGTGGTCCCGGGCGTGAAGCCGTTTGCGAGTGATCTGAAGGTGAACGGGCTGACGCTGGAGAATGCGAATGTCCGCGTTACCGTGGACAAGACCACCGGCTGCATTACGAGCCTCTTCGACAAGAAGGCAAACTTCGAGACTCTGGCCTCAGGCGCCTGCGGCAATGAGCTGCAGGCATTCAAGGACACTCCGAAGGACTACGATGCATGGAATATCGATCCCGGCACGCTCGATGTGCCTCCGACGAAGCTGAACGAAGCTGATTCGGTGGAACTGGTAGAAAAAGGGCCGGCCCGCGCGTCGATTAAGATAACGCGCCACTGGTCGAAGTCGAAGTTCGTGCAGGAGATTCAGCTGGCGGCCAATTCGGATGTGGTCAATGTGGTGAATGACTTTGACTGGCATGAAGACCACATCCTGCTGAAAGCAGCTTTCCCGCTGGCGGTGACGAGCGACAAGGCTACATACGAGATTCCGTATGGCAGCATTGAGCGCCCGACAACGCGCAACAACAGCTGGGACAAGGCGCAGTTTGAAGTCCCGGCGCTGCGCTGGGCTGACCTGAACGACGGGCAGCATGGCTTCAGCCTCATCAACAACTCGAAGTATGGCTATGACGATGCGGGCAACGTGCTGCGGCTCTCGCTGCTGCGCTCGCCCACCTGGCCTGATCCGGTTGCGGACCGCGGACACCAGCACTTCACTTACGCGCTCTATCCGCATGCAGGCGACTGGAAGCAGGCACTCACGGTCCGTCATGGCTACGAGTACAACTACACACTGAAGGCGATGCAGGTAGCGGCGCATACGGGAACACTGCCGCTGGAGCATTCTTTCCTGACGGTCAAGCCGGAAAATGTAGTGCTGACCGCCATGAAGAAGGCAGAAGACAGCAATGCTCTGGTGCTGCATATGTATGAATGGGCAGGGAAGCAGGCAAATGTGGAAATCGCATTGCCTGCCGGAGCTACTGCCGCAACAGAAACGAACCTTATGGAAAAGCCGCAGGGATCACCGCTGACAGTGACCGGCGATCATGTGACGATTCCTATCCATCCCTATGAGATTCTTGCAGTTCGCGTGGATTATCCTCACGGGGAATAAGGAGAATTTTTTCTTACATTTTGCGCCGGCAGTCATAAGCTGCCGGCGTTTTGCATTGCAGCCCGCTGTTCCAGGTGTGCGCTTTTGATTGACCTTCCTCTTGACCTCCGTTATCTTCTAAGCAGGTGTTTGTTTTTGAGCCTGATGGCGCGATTTATAGCCAATCCAGCCCTCTCCGGAAAACACCAGATTTCACGAGCTGCGAACTTCAGAGTGTTCTCCTGCCGGCAGCAACTTGATGGCGCGGGTACACACGATAAGAACACTGAAGAAAACATATTGCCTGCAGCAGCCGCACAATAGCGATTCATACTCGCGATTTTGAGAAGTAATATACGGACGAGTTAAAAGACTGTTAAAGCTTTTAGTTTTCAATAGGTTAATAAAAAACCGTCGTACTGGTATCTCTAAAATACTGGAAGACGAAGTGCCGAAGCCGCTTTGTAACCAGGCATCGGAGTTGAAGCTTAAAAGGAGCTAAGCGGGAATGCAGGGACAAGCAATTACGCCGCAGAGGCAGGAACTACCTTTAGCGCCTCCAGTGGGAGGGCAATTGGAACATTCTGTCCTGACTCCAGGCGATGTCCGTAAAATTATCATTAAACGGAAATGGGTCATCCTGTTCTGTCTGCTGATTGGCGTTCTCGTCGCCAGCTATTTCGCATTCCTTACCGTTCCGCTATATGAAGCTGTCGCCCAGATCGATATTGATCTGGGGCGGTCCACGAATATAGGCATCAGCGAACTGGTGGAGCAAAACCTTTCCGGAGAAGACGCATCAGCCGAACGGCTGCAGACGGAAGTAGCGATCATGCGCAGCAACACAGTTGCCATGGACGTTATCAACACGCTCGATCTCTACCATAAAAAGCCATTTTCTGATCTTTTCAAGCAGGCTCCCTATGATGGACATCTGACACCCGGCCAGCGCCAGGCACTGCTGGGTATGTTTTCGGGCAATCTGAAAATCATGCTGGTTCCCGGTACAAATCTGGTCGAAGTCCGGTTCAGAAATCCTGACCCCAAAGTAGCTACTTCTGTTACAAATGCCATTCTTGACGCCTACATGGAGCGCGATTTACGCGCCCGCTACGAGAGCACCAACCGCGTATCCAATTGGCTCTCTGCTCAGTTAAACGCTCTGAAGAAGCAGGTAGAGGACTCCCAGCAGCAGGTCGCGAAATATCAGCGCACGAACAATCTCCTCGGGTTAAATGGAAACGGCCAAACGCTTGTAGCTGACAATCTCCAGACTGTAAACCAGCAGTTGGCTGAAGCGCAGGCCGACCGGATCGTAAAGGAAGCACGATACAAGCTGGCACAGACAAGGAACCCCGAGCTGCTGGTTTCTGTAGCGCCTGGAACGACGTTGACCGCTCTGCGTCAGCAGCAGAGCGAGTTGATGGTGCAGTATGCGCAGCTGAAATCAAAGTACGGATCAGACTGGCCAAAGGTAAAAGAAGCTGAAAAGCAACTGGCATCAGTGCAATCCAGCATCGACGCAGAAATCAATAACCTTACCAATCGTTTTGAAGAGGAATACAACGCATCGGTAAAAACCGAGGGTTTGCTGCGTGATCGCTTAGATCAGATCAAGCAGGAAGCGTACCGCACCAACGAATCTGCGGCAGAATTTGAGATTTTGAAACATGGAGCAGATTCGGCATCAGACTTATACGACGCGCTACAGACAAAATTAAAAGAAGCCGGTATTACTGCCGGGCTTAACTCCAACAACATTGATGTGGTTGATCGAGCAACTGAGCCATTTCGGCCTGTCTCTCCGAAGAGAAAGCGTGATCTGCTCTTCGGTCTTCTTGGCGGCCTGATTGCCGGCATGATTGTGGCTCTCTTTCTGGAGTCGCTCGATGATACCGTTCGTACTTCCGATGATGCGGAGGCCATTTCCGGTTTGCCTGCTCTGGCGGTGATTCCGCACTTTGAGGTCTTAAAAAAGACAGGCGCCGGATCGGAACAAACGGCATTGGAACGGGAGAGAAATTCCAGAGTTTCGCCCGATCTGGTTTCCTATACCGAGCCGCAATCAGTCATTGCGGAAGGTTTCCGGACCTTGCGATCTTCTCTGCTACTCTCCGCAGTCGATCGCGAGCCTCGACTCATTCTGCTGACCAGCAGCTTCGCGGCAGAAGGAAAATCCACCTGCGCGGCAAATCTTGCCATCTCTTTCGCGCGGCGTTCAGCACGAGTGTTGCTGGTGGATTCCGATCTTCGCAAAGGAACACAGCATCTCAAATTCAAAACCTCAAACCGGGTTGGCTTATCGACTTTGCTTTCGCGCGAATCAGGCAATGAGGTGTATGAGCAGCCGCTGCCTGACCTCCCCAACCTGACAATTGTCACGCGCGGCCCCATTGCGCCCAACCCCGGCGAAATGCTGGCATCGCGAAGCATGGAGGATTTGCTGCTACAGTGGCGGCTTGAATACGACCACGTCATTCTGGACACGTCTCCTGTGCTGGCCGTAGCAGACACATTGAGTCTGGCTCCACTTATGGATGCCGTCTTTATCCTGGTACGCTCCGGAATCACCCGCAAGAAAGCGCTGTCTCGCGTTCGCGATCAACTGCGCCGCGCAAATGCCAGACTTTTAGGCACTGTTGTTAATGATGTCGATCTCCGGCTGGAAAATTACTACACATACTCGAAACGCTATGACTATGGCTACAAGGGCTACGGAGCGGGTTACGGGGTAACAGATGAAGAAAAATAGATCGCGACATCACTTCATTCTGTCAGGTATTGGTTTATTTGCAATTTCCCTATCGGGTATTCAACCGGGATTTGCCCAGCAGCCCGCTGCAGAGCCTCAGGATCAGCAACCCACGTCTGCGCCTAACATCGCGATTGGCGCAGGTGATCTATTGAACATTGTCGTGTTTGATACGCCGGAACTGACGACCTCTGCCCGGGTCAGCCAGGATGGCGATGTAAATCTACCCGTTCTGGGAACGATGAAGCTGGCAGGGCTGAACACTCTGGCTGCGGCACGCAAAATTGAAGATGAGCTGCGCTCCCGGCATTTGATTCTCGATCCACACGTAACAGTTTTTATCGTGGAATACGCTTCGCAGGGAGCTACTGTCATTGGAGAGGTGAGGACTCCCGGCATTTATCCAACGCTTGGCACCCGTAAACTCCTCGATATGCTTTCCGTTGCCGGGGGATTGCAGACTACCGCAGGTAAATCAGTCTCGATTGTGCACAGAAATGATCCCCAGCATCCTGTCACCATTGCTTTGCAATCAGGGCCGGGCACAATGTATGCCCAGGAAAATCCCGTCATTCTTCCCGGCGACACGATTGTTGTGTCGAAAGCCGGCGTGGTTTATGTGATTGGCGATGTCCTGAAGCCGGGCGGCTTTCTGATTGACAACAATACTCCGATTTCTGTGATGCAGTCGCTCTCGCTCGCCGGCGGATGGGACAAGACTGCCGCTCTGAGCAAGACGAAACTGATCCGCAAAACGCAGGAGGGCAGAGAAGAAGTCGATCTCGACCTCAAGCATGTAGCTTACGGATCACAAGCTGATCTCAGCGTAAGAGATGGAGACATTATCTTCGTCCCGTCAAGCATCAACAAGACCTTAACGTATCGCGGGATTGAAGCGGCCATCACCATTACCAGCGGCTTGCTGATCTATTTGCATTGATCGATTCTGGTTTTCGACGCGTATAGCTCTAAAGATGAACACAACGTTCAATCCGGCGATCTACTCCCCATGGCCGGGGAATGTTTCGCCTGCCCGGCGTCTCGGCGGCGGTCTCGCGCCCGCGCGGCGCTTGTATTTTCTCGATTTACCGCTGCTTCTTCTGAGCGTTGGGCTGCTTACATGGATTTTTGCTACGGACACAATGCTTTTTGTTTCAGCTTTAACCGGAGCATTTGCGGGAATCTACACACTCTGGGATATTGCAATTCGCCGAAGCCCGATCCGGTTCTCCCATGCATTTTGCGTAGCCAATACAGTTGGGTATGGATTGGGAGTAGTAAACAGCTGGCTTACAGTACAGCGTGGAAATCTGGACCTGGCTGCTTATTTTAATCGAGAGCCGGAAGCCGTTTCTCATGCGATGGCGGCGGTCCTGATTTCTTCCGCCATTCTCTATTCTCTCGGCGAAATGTTTGAAACGCCGATCTTTGGGCAATCTTTTCAGCTCGCTCTCGATAATCGCGCCATACTGTTTTCGATCTTCGGCACATCGCTTGTTATCATCGGCTACGTTACGGGCCAGATCGGCTATATGGGAGCAACTGCCTCCGCGAACGGAGGCCACCTCAGCGTTTTTATGGGGCTTCTGGGCTGGCTTTTCCCAAACTTGTTTGCCTTTACAACCCTCTCCTTTCTGGAATGGCCGAAGGGAAATATAAAGCGGCTTTTTGGACTCTTGCTGGCGATCCAGTTTCTTTTAATTATCCCCAGCGGTCGAAGAAATATTGTTTATTTCGTGCTGCTGGCGATCATTACGACACGATTCGGGAGATTCAAGCCGAAATGGTCTCTGTCGCGTAAGCTGATCTACGCTGCCATTCTTGCGGCGCTTATCGGGATAGGAGCAACGGCTTTCTACTATCTTCGGTATGCTGCCTATGGAAAACAGAGAGTTACGCTGGCCGATCGAATTTCTCTTGCAATTGCGCTTTACGAAAGCGGCAACACCTCAAAAGTAAATCAAAGCCTAAAAGAGAATATTGCGAAGCGTACCTTCGTCCTGGGATATATTTCAGATCTTCTTGACGCCAGCTTTCGTATGGAGCCCGCCCTTGGCGGCAATGCATATCACGAGTTCCAGCTAACGATTCCTTCTGTCTTTTGGGAAGATAAACATGCTCTTTTTTATGACGAAGAGAGTGTCGCGAATACCACGTTTCATTTTGCTTTCAAAGATGAGGCGAATTCCATCTATTCCGCTGGAGCTATTGATTTCGGTATCTGGGGCATGATCCTCTACCCCATTATTGTTAGCGCTCTCTTTCGCATCGTGGCGGAAATAGCAAGAATCAATCTGCCTGAAGTTGTGGCCACGCTGGTCATTCTGTTTCTGTTATACGACGCATTCATTACAGAGGCCGGTTTATGGATACGCCTTCTGGTTATCCGAGACTCGTTGCTTTATTCCGCATTTTTATGGATGTTCTTCAGGATCCCGGCATTTTCGCTGACACGCCGGCCGGAAAAAGAAAACTTCGCTCAATGAAGCTACATTGCAAAAAGACGGCCCTGAATCTTTGCTTCGCAACGGCAACAGTATTGTGCGCTGTTTCAGCCGGGGCGCAGCTAGCCGGTTCTGTTGGCGGCTCTTTATCTCCGTCTCTTGATACGAATCTGAATGGGCTGGATTCTTCCGTGGCGCCCACGCCCTCAGGCACGATTGAACCGGGAGCCAGTAATCTGATGACGCCTGAAGAGCGAGTGCTGCCGTACGATCCAACCGGAGCAAGCATCATGGCTACTCCCATGAGTCCGTGGCCCTTGCAGTTTTATCAGTCCAGCCGGATACCGTATCAGGTGGACAATTCACTGAAGGACGTAACGATTGTGACGGGCCTTCGCTCAGCGCTGCCGCTTAATATCAGCGATATCATTGCCCGTAAAAGTGAAAAATTGCAGTCATCTTCCCTGTCATCGGGTTCTACGTCAATACCTGGCGTCGGAGTCTCTTCACAGAGAGTTCAACCTGCAGCCGCCGGCAGCCTCACAGGGACCATTGCGCAGCAATCATTCTGGAGAGCAGGTGCGGCCGCAACGGTTACGGCGATCAATCCTGTTCAACCGTTTTCTGAACCAGTTCAAACCTCTGTATTGCCGTCAAATTCGGCTACTGATAACAAAGCATCGATCAGGAAAAAATCCAAAACCCCTCTCGATGAAATGACCGGTTTGCCCGGTTCGGCTTCCGCGGTGCCTCCCGACTACAGCCGCAGTCCGCTTGAAACATCTTATGAAGACCAAAGTGATGCCACCGTAGCAGCCGGCCCTTTCAGAAGCCTCGACCAAAGCAGCTTTTTGAATACGGAAATCAATGCGCACTCATTGCGCCGCAGCCCACTCTCAACAAAACAAAAGACGGCAAGTCTGTTTGGAGATCAAACACAATCGACTGCGCAAGCACGAATTACAGACACCATGCATGATCAAAACATGAATACTGCTCAATCTCGGCTTGCGAAACATTCGATCAGGACAGAACAGATAAAACGGCCTAAATGGCATAACCCTATCCTGCAGCAGATGGAGAGCAGCGCTGTTTCCGGCAGACAGTAGGATTATGGCTTTGATGGAAATATCCGGACTAAATCGTATCGAGAAACTTTCGCGGCCCAATGCTGATATGAATGGCGCGCCAGCACCCTTACGACTTCTGCATGTGATCTATTCATTGGACTTGAAATATGGAGGGCCTCCAGAGGGGCTGAGGCAGCTTGCGGAAGGATATCGTCAGGAAGGTGTACAACTTGAAGTTGTATCGCTCGATAGCCCTGAAGAAAGTTTTCTTGCAGACCTTCCGTTTAAAGTTCATGCTCTGGGTCCTGTGAAGTCAGTGTACGGGTATTCGCCACAGTTACTTCCATGGCTGCGGGCGCACACAAACGATTATGACGCTGTGATTATCAATGGCGTCTGGCAATACCATGGCTTGGCCACATGGCGCGCAATAAAAAACAAGCTGCCGTACTGTGTCTTTACACACGGGGCCTTGGATCCATGGTTCCAAAAAAGATATCCCCTGAAGCATCTGAAAAAGAAATTTTACTGGCGTGGTTTTCAATACCCGGTATTGCGCGACGCTTTGGCTGTTCTTTTCACTACTGAGACTGAAAAAGAGCAAGCCGTTCATAGCTTCACGCCGCATCAATGGAATGGCATCGTGGTGCCGTATGGAACGTATCCGCCTGCCGGCAATCCTGATGCTCAGAAAGAAGTTTTCTTTTCTCAGTATCCGGGCATGCGCCATCGCAATTTTTTGTTATTTATGGGGCGAATCCATGAAAAAAAGGGATGCGATTTGTTGATCGATGCGTTTTCGCGCATCGCATCCAGTGCGCCGGATTTAGACATAGTAATGGCCGGCCCCGACCAGGTTGGCCTGAAGGTTGTGCTTCAGAAAAAGGCCGAGAAATTGGGAATCGGCAATCGCATTCACTGGCCCGGTCTGCTCCAGAAAGATGCTAAATGGGGTGCATTTCACGCAGCGGAGGCGTTTGTTCTTCCATCGCATCAGGAGAATTTTGGAATTTCCGTGGCCGAAGCCCTGGGCTGCGGCAAACCAGTTTTAATCTCAAACAAAGTAAATATCTGGCAAGATGTGATTGCGGACGGTTCTGGGCTGGTCGATGACGACTCTCTGGAAGGTGTATATCGTCTGCTCTCTGGTTGGCTGCAATTATCTGAAGGTCAGCGAGTAGATATGTCGCGGAGAGCGCTCCAATCTTTCGCGAAGCGTTACTCGATGAGAAGCACTGCCATCACAATTCGGAATATATTCGTACAACGCATCAATGCAGGGAGACGATCCTCGGTGGCTGTCCAACACCGATAGGTAAGTTGTGTTTTAAAGTTCGTGGTTGACGTGAATAGGAAATATATATGAATGAACAAATTACGATTGCTGTTGTGGGTTCAGGCTACGTGGGACTGGTGGCAGCTGTATGCTTTGCTGAAATCGGTCATAACGTAATTTGCGTTGATAACGATGAAGCCAAGATCACTGCTCTTCGAGAAGGCAAAGTGCCAATCTTTGAGGAGTATTTGCCGGAATTGCTGGAGCGGCACCGCAATTCTCTGATTGAGTTTTCGACTGATCTGCATGCAGCGACACAAAAATCACAAGCAATCTTTGTAGCTGTTGGAACTCCGCAAAGCCAGACCGGCAATGCAGATTTGTCTTATGTGGATGAGGTCGCAAGCCACATCGCGCGCTCTATCACCGAATACAAGCTTATCGTTGAAAAGAGCACAGTACCCGTCTATACGAACGAATGGATCAGTCGCGTCATTGAACGCAACGGTGTTCCTCGCGACCTCTTTGATGTCGCCTCGAATCCGGAATTTTTGCGGGAAGGCACAGCTATTGTTGATTTTCTTCATGCGGACCGCATCGTAATAGGAGTAGATAGCGAACGCGCAAATAACCTGCTGCGATCGATTTACGAACCACTAACATCCGGGTCGTACTATCGGAGAGTTGATGCTGTTCCCGGCACATGTTCCGTCGACCAGCCGCCACCTTTACTTCAGACGTCAACTAAAGCGGCAGAACTTATTAAACATGCTTCCAATGCATTCCTGGCGATGAAGATATCCTTCATCAACGTGGTCTCCAACTTATGTGAGACAGCCGGGGCTGATATTGAAGAAGTCGCTAAAGGGATTGGATCAGATAAGAGGATCGGCCCGCGATTTCTCAATGCCGGAATCGGCTACGGCGGCTCTTGCTTCCCTAAAGATGTAGCGGCATTCCGCTATGTTGCGGAACAACTGGGAGTTGAATTCGGGCTGCTTAGAGAAGTAGAAAAAATCAACGCAGAACAGAAGAGAAGATTCTTTCAGAAAGTCCGGTCTGCCCTTTGGACTTTTCGCGGAAAGAAACTTGGAGTTCTCGGGCTGGCTTTCAAAGGAGGCACTGATGATATTCGCGAATCACCTGCGATTGAGTTGATCAGTCAGTTCCTCAAAGAAGGCTGCATTGTCGCCGCATACGATCCGGCCGCGATGGAAAGAACTAAGCAGGTATTGCCTCCGTCGGGGACGCTCAGCTATGCGAACGACGCTTATGAGGCAGCGCAAGACGCAGATGCTCTGTTGATATTGACTGACTGGCAGGAATTTGCCGATCTTGATCTGGATCGCCTCCATTACATCCTTCGTTATCCCATCATCATCGATGGCCGAAATCTCTTTGACAAAGATATGATGGCCCGGCATGGCTTTACCTATCTGAGCATAGGAAGACCCGGCGTTATGTACGCGAAAGACGCAACCGTTTTGCGTAAGCTTCCGTAATGTATTGAGATACTCCAAATACTCAAGTGACCTGATTGCCATCCATCATGTGATGGTAGTCAGGCGCTCGTTTTTCTTGTTGACGGCTGTACTCTTTTTCGTTCATAATATAAGTACGGGTAAACTTTTATCTAAAGCATTACCGCTCGTCTAAAATCGTCTTTGTAAGTCATGCAAGTGGAAGTCGATTAAACCTTCGCACAATTCTGAATCGCGTTTACAGGTTTTAGTACTCCTGCCTTCAGTCGAAACATAAGTATTAAAGAGCCATATCAAATCGCATTGGAGCAAAGAACATGAATTTAACAAACGAGAGGGTTGTCGTTTGTGGCGCTGGTGGCTTTATTGGTGGCCATCTTGTTCAGGCATTGCTGAAAAATGGAGTCAATGTAGTCCGCGCAGTCGATGTAAAACCTCTCGATGAGTGGTATCAGAAGAGTAGCGAGGTTGAAAATCTTTCACTCGATCTGCGCGATAAAGATAACTGCTTTAAAGCTGCAGAGGATATGCAGATTGTCTTTCAATTGGCTGCTGATATGGGCGGCATGGGCTTCATTGAAAACAATAAAGCTCTTTGCATGTTAAGTGTTTTGACGAATACTCACATGCTCATGGCTGCAAGGGATAGCGGAGTGGAGCGTTTTTTCTTCTCTTCATCAGCTTGCGTGTACAACGGTGACAAGCAAAAGAATCCGAATGTTATCCCTCTGAAAGAGGAAGATGCCTATCCGGCACTTCCGGAAGATGGATATGGATGGGAAAAGCTATTCAGTGAACGGATGTGCCGTCATTTCGAGGAAGACTATGGCTTACAGACTCGTGTTGCGCGTTATCACAATGTCTATGGTCCATTCGGAACATATGATGGAGGCCGCGAGAAAGCACCCGCAGCTATTTGCCGAAAAGTAATCCAGGCGAAAGCATCAGGCAAGCACGAAATAGAGATCTGGGGCGACGGCCATCAGACGCGCAGCTTTATGTATGTCGATGATTGCACCAAGGGCACACAGGCGATCCTGGAAAGCGATATCCGTGAACCTATAAATCTTGGCAGCAGTGAATTAGTGACCATTAATCAGCTCGTGGATGTTGTCGAGGAGATTGCAGGCGTAAAGCTGAAGCGGACCTATAAACTGGATGCTCCGAAAGGCGTAAACGGACGCAATAGTGACAATACTAAAATCCTTCAATACCTTGGTTGGGAGCCGTCCATTCGTTTGAAGGATGGCATAGCTAAGACCTATGAATGGATCGAAAGCCAGATATTGGCTCCAGCGACGAAGTAATTCAAAAAACACATGGTCTGAGAAGAAACACGTTTCTCAGGCCATTTCTTTCTTGTTTTCTCCTCTTCAGGCCATGATTAGTGATCCGGGTGAATAAAAGCGCAAATGAAAGTCTTGCTGATCTCTAATTATCGGCCTGACAAACAGCAGAGCATGCTGCGTTACGCGGAGATGCTGCAACGCGAGTTAAGCAATCGAGGCTGCGATGTAGATGTTGTTCACCCGCCCGTCGTGCTCGGTAATCTGCCGTTTCTGCCTAAACCCGCCAAAAAGTGGATTGGATACATAGATAAGTATTTATTTGCTCCCGGTTATCTCCGACGGCATGCGCGCAAGGCGGACATTGTCCACATATGCGATCACTCCAATTCAATGTATCTACAAACTACTAGCTCTCGACCGTCGTTGATTACTTGCCATGATTTGCTGGCAGTATTCGCCGCGCGCGGAGCCTTTCCGCATGTTAAAACAGGTCTAACCGGGCGCATCCAGCAGTGCTGGATAGCCGCAAATCTTGTCCGAGCTCAGCACATAGTTTGTATGTCCGGCAAAACTCAGGATGATCTTGAAACTCTTTCGCCCGGAATCAGATTACGTACACAGGTGATCCATCACACTCTTAATTGGTCATACGCACCTGCTTCTTCGGCAGCTGTTGCAGAAGCTCGAAAAACAGCTGGGCTCGATTCTGAGACAGAATACCTGCTCCATGTGGGAGGGAATCAGTGGTACAAGAACCGGCTTGGGGTGCTGCGCATTTTTTTTGAGTTGCGCCGTTATCGGCAATTTCAAAACGCAAAGCTGATCATGGCAGGAAAGCCATGGACCCCTGAGATGCTGAAGTACTGCGAATCGTCAGGATTGAAGGATTCAGTTATCCAACGAGTAGAGGTCGCCAATGAAGAACTACAGGCGCTCTACAGCGGGGCAATTGCACTTCTGTTTCCGTCGTATGAGGAAGGGTTTGGTTGGCCCATACTTGAAGCGCAGGCATGCGGATGTCCTGTGATTACGAGCGACCGCGCTCCAATGACTGAAATTGCCGGCAACGGCGCGCTTTTTATTGATCCTGATTCTCCGGATCTCGCAGCGCGCTCTATTGCCGAACATACTGCTGATCTTCCGCTGCTGCGGGAAGCTGGATTCCAAAACCTTCGCCGGTTTGGCAGGGAGAAGATGATTAATTCTTATCTTGAGTTTTACAAAAAGGTTTTGAACCGTGCAGAGATCGGCTTGGATGACACTATGTGTAATGGATAGAAGCCTCATGCGGCTGTCAGAAAAGCGCTTGTGTCGAGAAGAATAGTTCTACGGCCTCAAGCAGGGAACCGGCAACTGCATCTGCCATGGCAGATGCCTGATTCGCTCCCGGCTTTTGGCGCATTGAATCTCCCTTGATGAAAATAGTAGGCATTCCCAGGCGCATACCGGCTTCTATATCAGATTTGGAATCGCCAATCATGACGCTGTTTTCAACCGATGCGCCGGGAAAATCATTGAATGCCTTCAGGAACATTCCTGGCTCCGGTTTACGACAATCGCATGCATTTTTGTCATGCGGACAGTAGTAAATTGCGTCAATGCGAATATTAAGACCAGCCAAAAACTCTAATAACTTTGCATGCAATTCGCATATATCGTCTTCGTTATAAAGACCGAGGGCCACACCACGCTGATTGGTAATGATGATGATTCGATAGCCGGAGCGAGTTAGACGGGAAAGAGCTTCTTCAACTCCGGGCAAAAGACGAAAATCACTCCAGCGCGAGACATATTGCCCTTCAGGAAGTTTTTCGTTGATCACGCCATCTCGATCCAGAAATACGTTACGAACATGCAGAAATGGCGAAGTCTCTGAACCGGAAGACATGACTCTATCATAATAGGGAGTAACGATATTCTGCTGTTATGCTTCTGCGAGTGTGGTGGCCCCAGCAAGAGTTCAATCCGGAAGGCAGGCAATGATCTCAGATTTACATCGTATTGTTCATCTGATTGAAGGTGGTTGGAAAAATAAACGAGTGCTCGTTATCGGTGATGTCATGCTGGATCGATACCTGTGGGGAACGGTCGAGCGAATTTCGCCTGAAGCGCCCGTGCCCGTTGTTCGTGCTGGCCATCGAAGCTGCCAGGCTGGAGGCGCCGCCAATGTCGCCGCAAACATTACGGGGCTCGGTGCTCAAAGCACGTTAATAGGTTTTATTGGCGCAGATGAAGATGGAGATACTCTGCGGGAATGTCTTAAAAAGACCGGTGTGGAAGAGAGACTTATAGCTAACCCTAATTGTCCGACGACCTCAAAGCTGAGAATCTTCGGAGGCAGTCAGCAGATGCTCCGCCTCGACGTAGAAAGTGCAATCGAGCGCGAGGAGCTTTCATACCGGCAGATGCTCGACTGCATTGAGTCAGCTGTGCGCGAAGCAGATGCGATTATTCTTTCCGATTATGCTAAAGGCGCTCTTACAGAAGAAATCTGTCAGTTTGGGGTCCGGCTTGGACGCGAGGCAGGTATTCCGGTGTTGGTGGATCCCAAACAACGTGACTTCTACCGGTATCGGGGCGCAACCACAATCTGCCCTAACCTGCATGAATTATCTGCAGCGACCGGTATCTCAGGAAAGAACCTAAGCTCAATGCTTCAGGCGGGGCAAAACCTTGCGGTAAAACTGGAGCTCGATTATCTAACTGTGACCTTGAGCGAGAAGGGTATCGCAGTCCTGCACCAGGACAACATTCAAAACATTCCAGCAATAGCAAAACAAGTATTTGATGTCTCTGGCGCAGGCGATACAGTCATAGCCACGCTCGCCCTTGCACTCGCCTGTGGAGTTGAAATCGGACCTGCAGCACAGCTGGCTAACGTAGCAGCGGGTATCGTAGTCGGCAAAATAGGAACTGTTCCGGTAGACAGGGACGAGCTGCTTGCCAGCTTAATGCCGGAAATAGAATTGCAGGCAGAGGAAAAAGTCCTTGATCTTAACCACCTCAGAGCGCGTGCTTCAGCATGGCGCTCACAGGGCGAAAAAATTGTCTTTACAAATGGCTGCTTTGATCTCCTGCATATTGGTCACATTCGTCTGCTGCAGGACGCGCGCCGGGAAGGTGATCGTCTTATTGTCGCCATTAATAGCGACCGTTCTGTCAAATGTCTTAAAGGCGAGAGTCGTCCTATTGTGGGTGAAAGTGAGCGCGCTTATGTGCTCGCAGCCTTGAGTGTAGTCGATGCGGTTGTGATCTTCGATCAGGACACGCCTCTGCAGCTGATTGAAGCTCTGCGTCCCGATGTCATCGTGAAAGGCGGTGACTATACCGAAGATACTGTTGTCGGTGCGCGTGAGGTTCAGTCCTGGGGGGGACGGGTAAAAATAGTACCGATTGTGGAAGGTTTCAGCACAACAAAGCTCATCGCCAAAGCCACTGCCGTGGAGGTGTGACCGCAATTTCGTTGATAAACACTCTGATACACTAGACAAGCATACCTACTGCCCGGAGAGGTGGCAGAGCCCGGTTGAATGCACCTGACTCGAAATCAGGCATGGGGGTAACTCCATCGGGGGTTCGAATCCCTCCCTCTCCGCCAAGACCTTCCTTCCACACACTCCCATAGACCAGCATAGACAACACAACCCATTGAATAATCAAGTGTTTAAACGGTTTTTGCTTCTATAGCCGTCTATCGCGGTCTACCGGAAGCACCGCTTGAACGCAGGTACATTTCGGGTATCGTACCTACAGGGGGTGTAGGTATCCGATGAAATTGACCGATACGGCTATCAGAAAGGCAAAGCCCGGATTGAAGCCCGCGAAGCTGACGGATGGGAAAGGTCTGTTCCTGCTGGTGACAACAACGGGGTCAAAGTTGTGGCGTTATCAGTATCGTTTTCAAGGCAAGCCCAAACTCATTTCGTTTGGTGCATATCCTGAAGTGCCATTGGTAACAGCGCGTGAAAGATTGCTGGAAGCCAGAGCCACACTCGCCAAAGGCGTTGACCCATCCGCACAACGTCAGGCACTAAAACAGGCACAGAAGGCCAATAGCACCACGTTTGAGGATGTGTTCAAGCTGTGGCATGAGCACTGGCAGGAAGGCAAGTCACCGCGTCATGCCGATTATGTGTTGCGGCGCGTTGAAGCTGACGTGTTGCCTAAGATCGGCCAGCTTCCCATCGCTGAGATTGAAGCCCCAACTGTTGTGACGATGCTGAAGGCAATTCAGGGACGCGGTGTGCGTGACATTGCCAAACGCGCATACGAGACAACAGGCCAGATATTCCGCTATGCCGTTGCTCATGGTCACGCGAAGCGCAACCCTGTTGCTGACTTCAAGCCAAGCGATGTATTGAAAGCTGGTGCTGAAACCAACTATGCCCGAATTGGTGCAAAGGAATTGCCAGCGTTCCTACAGTGCTTGGAAGTCTACCCCGGTACTCACGTCACCCGGCTTGCAATCTGGTTGCTGGCCCTAACGTTCGTCAGAACATCAGAACTGATTCAAGCGCCGTGGACAGAGTTTGATGTTGAAGCTGGCCGTTGGGAGATTCCGGCAGAGCGGATGAAGATGCGGACTCCGCACATCGTACCGCTTTCCAAACAGGCCACAGATGCGCTTCAGACACTCCGTAGACTCACAGGACATACCAAGTGGCTGCTACCCGGCGACCGCAACCCTAAACAGCCAATGTCCAACAACACCATCCTCAAGGGTATTGAACGAATTGGCTACAAAGGCCGCATGACAGGTCACGGCTTCAGAGGACTTGCCAGCACCATCTTGCATGAGCAGGGTTATGAACATGCCCACATTGAACTTCAGCTTGCACACGCACCACGCAACGCTGTGAGCGCGGCATACAATCACGCTCTGTACTTGGAACCACGCGCCAAGATGATGCAGGATTGGGCAGACTACCTTGAGCAGCAAAAGAAGGCCAAAGCCTGAATCGATTCCTTAGCAGGATTCA
>DATGMQ010000057.1:0-6673 GCA_035293545.1 Alloacidobacterium sp.
GGGTGCGGTCATATGCGAGCGGGCCGTAGTTGGCGCGTTCATGGAACGGATCAATCGTGCTGCCGTCGCCACCGCCGTTATTGGTCTGGCCGTCGCGGATGCCCATGACCTTACTGAAGGTGTAGTTCAGCAGGAAAGTGGCCCTGCCGGTTTGCTTCTGCAGTGCGGCAACCATTCCGTTGTAGTTGGAGTAGCTGCCATGGCGCACAAGATTGAGCACACCGTAGTTCGCATACGGGCGGTAGCCGTTGTAGTACTGGCTCTGCGGGGAGGCGCAGGAACCGGCGGCGCAGGACTGCTGCCAGTAATTCATTCCCGTAATCGAGTCTGTTCCATACAGACCGTTTACCGGGATCTTGTTGATGTTCGCGATAAAGCTCTCTGTCGTACCGTTGCCCGTATAGAGAGCATTGCCCGTGTGATTGCCGATGTACTGGAGTTCAAAGACCATGTGCGAAGGAAGCTCCTGATCGACCATGGCATCCCAGTTCATGGTGTAAGGAGTCTTGTCTTCGCCCATCTTGATGACGTCGACCCCGCTGGGGCATGTAGAGTTGAGCGCACACCATGAGCCGCCGGTGGTCGGCTTGAAGGTGGCCAGTTCAGAGAACGACTGGGTGGATGGTGTAATGATGCTGAGCACATTCCAGGAAGGATTCAGAGCCGCATCGACATCGCCTTCCGAGAACTGCCAGCGATACATGCCGAAGCCTCCGCGGACGACCGTTGTGCCGGTACCAAACACATCATAGGCTCCGCCGACGCGCACATCCGGACGTACAAACGGAGAAACGAAGCCTGAAAGGGGAATCTTGCGGTCGGTCTGGTGCCACTTCATGCCCGTCCACGCGGGAGCGTTAGCCGAGTTGTCGTAGCTCGATGGATCAAAGACCGCAAGGCCCGGGCCGTGGGTTGGATACCACGCGCCTTCGTGATCAAAGCGAACGCCGTAATCGAGGGTGAACTTACGGGTCAGGTGCCACTGGTCCTGCCCATAGAAGGCCCACTCGTGATAAGCCATGTCATGCACAGGCGCGGAGGCGTATTGCGAAATGCCGTCCGTGTGTCCAATCAGCATGTCAGCGTATTGGTTGTTGGTGGTGTATTGCGACCAGGGATCGAACTCGATGGCCCCCTGGGTCCAGTTGCCGTAGCCGGTGGTCTGCGTCTGGCCGTTACTGTCCCAGAAGAAGCCGGCCTTGAGGCTGTGACTGCCGAGCACCTTCGTCAAATTGTCCTGGAAAGAGTAAATTTTCTTGATGTTGCCGTATGCATTGCCGAAGGCCTTGATCATCGGCGGTGCGTAGATGCCGGCGAAGCTTCCGGTGGTTGCGCCGACACCGCCGTTCCAGCTGAGGATGTTCGGCAGCTGGTCAAAGCTGTTTGTTGCGCTGGTATCAAAGGGTGCATAGGTAGTGTAGTTTGCGGCCGCGGCGGTCATCGCACTGGGATTTGTGAAGGCCGGGGGGAAGGTGAAATACGTATAAGCAAAACTGAATTCGTTGGTGACGGTAGGGCTGAAGACACGGATGTAGTTCGCGGTCCAGAGCCTAGCCTTGGTTGTTGCATTGATTTGCGATGGGAGCGGCGCTGTCCAGGCCGGCCACCACCAGATGCCGAAGTTGTTCACATCGGCCTCATTCTGCTGGGTATAGACGAGGGAGAACTTGTCGTTCACCGTCGGATTCCAGTCGCCGCGCAGTCGCAGCTCCCAGCGATTGACCGGAGGATGATCGAGGAACTGATAGTTGAAGCCATTGTGCGTGGCGGGATCGATATTGGGCGGATGAGTCTTGTTCAGCCAAGTCAGCAGGGCCACCCCGTTCGGGTCCCAGTAAGACGAAGGAATCTGCCCATTGGGAAATGGGTTTACGCTCTTGCCGCTCGGGCAAAAACTGGTCCAGCTGGGCGCGTTGGCGCAGGGCACCTGTGCCGTATTCCACCAATTTGAGACTGACCCGCCCTGTACGCCGGGCAGACTTGCGGCGCTGAAGTCGCCGCGTAGCATGCTGTCAGTCGGAACGACTAACTGGTGATACGTGGCGGCCGGGTTCTGGTACATCTTCTCGTAGCCGGCGAAGAAGAAAAGTTTGTCGCGGTTGCGATTGAAACCGGTTCCGGGGATTAGTACTGGTCCGCCAATCGTGCCACCGGGATAAGTCTGGTGCGAGATGACGCGCTGATTAAGGTTGCCGGGCTGCGCTTTGAAGTAAGGATCGTTGGCATTCAACTGCCAGTTACGCAGATAGGTATAAACATCGCCATGAAAAGACTGACCGCCTGCTTTGCTGGTGATCTGAATGATATTGGGACCACGAGGCGTATCAGCCCCGAAGGCCGCATTCAGATAGGTGAACTCAGCGGTCTGATCCTGATTGATGTTGGCGAGCTGCGTACCCTGGTTGCCCACGTCGATCAGGCCGGCTCCATCCAGGGTCATCTGCATGGAACCATACGGCTGTGTTCCGCTGGCGGAAAACTGGCCGATTGGGCCGCTGTTGGTCTGCGTGGTCTGGCTGTTGAATTCGCTTTGACTAAGGCCGGTGTTCATGGCCAGGCCGGGCATAAACTTGACCAACTCGGCAGCATCGCGGCCCTGAATGGAAAGGTTCGATACCAACTCGCTGTTGATCGTAGTGGTGCTTGCGCCGTTGTCGAGGGGAATCACAGCGGCCTGAGAAGAGACGACTTGGACGCTGGTGTTCGCAGGGCCAATCCTCATGGAAATGTTCCGAAGTGTGAGGTCATCGCCCAGATGGACAGTAACATCGGTTGCGACCCACGGGGTAAAACCGTTTGACGTGATGGTGACCTTGTATACCGCTGGAGGTACACCGGCGAAGTTGAAGTAGCCGCTTCCATTGGTCGTAGTAGCGCGCCGGTCATTGGTAGCGGTATTTTCGAGAACAACTTCAGCGCCTGAGATGACGGCTCCGGTAGTGTCGTACGCTGTTCCGCTGATGGATGCGCTTGTTGCCTGGCTGAGAGCCGGTCGGCAGGTAAAGATCATGGCGAAAATACACCATGATATCGTTATCAGCCTTAGTAAAGTTCGTGAAATGCTGCGTGAGCAGCGTCTGAATTGCATAGCGGGCCTCCCCGTTCCGATCAAAAGTAGTGTGACGAGAATCTAATACTGGGTAACTTTCTGTTGGACAAACGACTCGTTATCGGATTTGCGCGCCTACATGCCAGCGCACAAAGCCGACGCTGCCTAAGAGCAAGGGGGCAGACAGCGCCTTATCCGATATCGATATCAGCGTTTTATATGGCACAGAAAAAACGATTGTCAAGGATGAAATTGTAAAAAGGCGCAAGTGAAGCGTTTTAGGGGGGTCGTTGTACGGAAAGGTCGAGGGAAAAGCCGGATTTGGCGAGTATCTGAATCTCAGCGGCACGGTTGAATCGTCCAGGACGCGAAGCCGCATGTTCCGGGAGCTGCCCCCTCAAGCCCCAAAACGCGGTCTTGAATGGGGCGGCCCTTCCCAGTCGCGTAACAAGTAAGAAACAGTTCCTTTCCCTTCGTTTTACTCAGGGTCAGGATGACAAAATTGTGGGGATGAATAGGGACTCATCCCATACAGAAATTTTTGATACAAGCTTATCGGGGGCAGGACATTCAGGCGCGGAAAACCACTCGTCCTTCGCTGATGGTTGCGGTCACCTTGCCGAGCAAGGACCAGCCATCGAAGGGGGTATTTTTCGACTTTGATCTGGAGGCTAAGGCGTGAAATGTCCACTGTTGTTTCGGGTCGAAGAGAACGATATCGGCGAATGAACCGGCAGCGAGGCTGCCTCGTCCTTTCAGATTGAGCACCGTTGCGGGCTGTGTGCTGAGCAGGGCAATGACGCGGCTGAGGGGCAGCTTGTGCCTGCCGTGGAGAATGGCCATCGTCAGTCCCAGAGCGGTTTCAAGACCAGTGATGCCGTTCGGGGCGCGCTCGAATTCCTGCTCTTTTTCATGCGCGGCGTGGGGAGCGTGATCGGTGGCGATGGCGTCGACGGAGCCGTCGATAATGGCCGCGAGCATGGCTTCGCGGTCGGTTTCGGAGCGCAGCGGAGGGTTCATTTTGGCGTGCGTGTTGTATTCGGCAACCGCTTCTTCGTTCAGGATGAAATGATGCGGGGCGACTTCGCAGGTGACGTGCAGGCCGTTCCTGCGGGCGCGCTTTACCGCTTCGAGCGCTTTCGCTGTGGACAGATGCGCGACGTGGAGATGCGCGCGGCTGTCCTTCATTTCGGCAAGCAGGCGGATATCGCGTTCTACGAGATTGGATTCAGCTTCCACGGGCATGCCACGCAGGCCGAGGCGGAAGGCGAGCGCTCCGGCGTTCATGGAGCAGCCGCCGGTCATGCGGATGTCTTCAGCATGCTGGATGACGGGCAGGCCGACGCGGGCCGCTGCTGCCAGCGCTTCGCGCATGATGGCGTCGCCGAGGATCGGCTTGCCGTCGTCGGTCACGGCGATGGCTCCGGCGGCTTTGAGTGCGCCGAATTCGGTCAGCGCTTCGCCCATGCTGCCGCGGGTGGCTGCGGCGATGGGAAAGACGCGAATCTGCGCGCTGCGCTCGGGTGACTGCATCCAGCGGGTCGTCTCCGGCGAGTCGTTGACCGGGACGGTGTTGGGCATGGCGCAGACGGCGGTGAAACCGCCGGCGGCTGCGGCGGCTGTGCCGGAGGCAATGGTCTCTTTGTATCCCTGGCCGGGCTCGCGCAGGTGCACGTGGATATCGACCAGTCCGGGCGCAACGATGAGGCCTTTAGCGTCGATGATTTCTGCGCTGTCCTGTCGGGCGGCTGCGTTGAGCTTGCCGGGCGCATCGATAGCGGCAACGCGGGCGTCTTTGAGCAGCAGATCGCGGTCGGCATCGACGCCGGAAGAGGGGTCCACAAGGCGGCCTCCGCGAATGAGAATGGGCTTCATTTGCGTTTTCCTTTCGATGCGGCGCCGGTAAGCGCGCGGGCGAGCAAAGCCATGCGAATGGCCACGCCGTTGCGCACCTGGTCGGCAATGGCGGACTGCGGGCCGTCGGCCACTTCGCTGGTGATTTCGAGTCCGCGAATGATGGGGCCGGGGTGCATGATGAGCGCTTCAGGCGCGTGCGCTGCGATGCGGTCCGCATTGGCCTGATAGCGGAGCTTGTATTCGTCGAGATCGAGATTGAGCCCGGCAAGGCGCTCGGCCTGGATGCGCAGCATCATGACAATCTGCGATTGACTGAGGGCTTTTTCAAAGTCGCGCTCGATGACGATGCCGGGACCGGCGGCTGCGGCTGTTTCAGGCAGCAATGCCTGCGGTCCGCAGAGCACGACGCGCGCGCCGAGGCGGGGCAGCAGCAGCATGTTCGAGCGCGCAACGCGGCTATGGAAGATGTCGCCGCAGATGGTGATGGTCACGCCTTTGAGCGAGGTGGCGGAAACCGGCGCGGGCTTTGGTCCGCGCAGATGCGTGAGGATGGTGCGGAGATCGAGCAGGGCCTGCGACGGGTGCTCGTGCATGCCGTCGCCTGCGTTGAGAATGGGGAGCCCGGTGGCGCGAGAGAGGACGTAAGGCGCGCCGGATTGCGGATGCCGGAGGATGATGCACTCGGCGCCAAGGGCGCGCAGGGTGATGCCGGTGTCCTTCAGCGATTCGCCTTTTTCGATGCTCGAAGAAAGGGCACTGACCAGCACGGTGTCGGCCCCAAGCTGCTTGGCAGCTAATTCGAACGAGGTGCGGGTGCGGGTGCTGGATTCATAAAAGAGCAGCGAGACGCGGCGCTTGAAGAGGTGCTTCATGCGCTTCTGCGGGTCTTCGGCTTCGAGCGCGGATGCGGCTTTGAGGATGGCGCTGATGTCGTCGAGGCTGAGATCGGCGACTGAGATCAACGATCGGGGATGATGGGAAGTTGACGGCGTGGGGGCAGGCGGAGTTTTGCGCGGCTTGGCTTGGGTCTTCGGCATGCGGGTAAGTGGGGTCGTGCGACAGGATAAAAATCCGCTCAGACCAGTCTACGCGATGGGAACTATCGGAACTTCAATCCCGCTCCACTACGAGCACCTGCTCGTCATGGTCCACTTCGCGCAGTTTGACTTCGATGATCTCCCGGTCGGTGGTTTGCACAGTCCTGCCGACGAAGGTTGCTTCGATGGGCAGCTCGCGGTGTCCGCGGTCGATCAGCGCCAGAAGCTGGACGCGGCGTGGGCGGCCATGATCGAACAATGCGTCGAGGGCGGCGCGGACAGTGCGTCCGGTATAGAGGACATCGTCGACGAGGACAACGTCGCGCCCGTTTACGTCGAAACCCAGATCGCCGGGGTTCACCACCGGGCGCACGTCTTTGGTTGAGAGGTCGTCGCGATAGAAGCTGATGTCGAGAACGCCGATGTGGATCGGATGCTTCTCGATGCCGCCGATCAGCGTGGCCAGGCGCTGCGCCAAAGGAACACCGCGGCGTTCAATGCCGACCAAGCCGAGGTTGTCACTACCGTTGTTTTTCTCGACGATTTCATGAGCGAGCCGGACCAGCGTCCGCTCAATTTCAGAAGCGGACATGATGCGGCCTTTTTCGCGAAGCACCGGCTTGGATATGGTCTCTATATCTGTCATAAGGCTCTTTGCGGGATGATACGAGGCGCGGGCGTTGCCCGGCAAGCCGTCTTAAGAATGGGTAGTGGTCAATTTAAATCTATA
>DATGMQ010000058.1:0-56028 GCA_035293545.1 Alloacidobacterium sp.
AGAGAAAGAGCTGGTGGCTAAGTCATGCGCACCCAATGTTAGACGAGGAGAGATACGGATGAAATAGACCTAAAGGAGGCCTTCCATGAAACACACCATATGGTGTCTGTTATTCTGCGCCTGCTGTCTGCAGGCACAACCAATTCCAATTACAGTTGATTTCACTAATCGTTCAGGTGGCCCCGCAATTCCTGGCCCCATGGCAGGTTGGAATGGATTCTACGCCTTCTTGGGCAGTAGTGGTCCAGCCATCGGCGGGGACCTTCAGGGTGCACAGCTATGGAATCAACGTTACTTTGTCGAACTATATAACTACTGTAACGCTTCTGGTTGCGGCTCATTGGCCACTCCCCCAAAATCATTCTCCGCGTTAGATAGTGATTTGAGTGACATTTACAACGATGTAGGCCCCAATACGCAAGTCACCGTCACGATTGAAGGGGTTCCAAATGATTTATTGCTCGATTCGGGTTGTAGCGGTAAACCGACAATGCCTTCTAATGTGACGACATGGGCCAATTTGGCTGCTCAAATCGTGAATCACATCGATCAGCAGACGACGCCACCCTACTCTGCCATTATCAAGGCTTACGAAATCCTCAACGAGCCAGATGGGCCGTTATTTTGCTGGCCCTCGGGCTACTCTAATCAACAAAAGCTACAGGGCTATAAGTCGGTCTATGCTAAAGCCGCTCCTGATATCAAGAACCAACTCTCGACAGATGGTAAATCTGCTATGGTGGGCGGCCCTGCTCTGTGTTGCCAGAGGGACGCCGCAGCCTGGCTTTCCACGGGTATTGGTACGGAGGCTTCTTTTTTGAAAGACTCCGCGACCGCGCCTTATGTGGAGTTCGTCAGCGCTCACCACTATGGCGCGCAGGCGTCAACGTGGTCCACAGAGTTCGTAAACGAACAGGCGACTACCTACCGTAATTTCGCGAATGATGTGTATGGCTACATCCTCGCAGGGTCACAGCCGAACGCTTCTTCAACTCCTTTCTGGATCAACGAATATGACAGCGGCACTGGAACTGCAAGTGGTGATGGATGTCGTTTCGCAGCCTGTAACGGACTGTTCCAGGGAGTCTTCATTGCCGATCAGATCGCTCGTGCTTATGACTCAAATCATCGCATGGCAAGAACATGGATGTATGCGCTATACGATCGCGACACACAAGTTCACTGCATGTTCGGCATTGGTGGCCCTCTTGGCACCAGCACTTGTGGTAATTCGTCCTATCCACCTATGCCAACCTACCATGCGCTGGAATTAATAAACGGTACGACCACAAATGGCCTGGATCTCGGTAGTGGCGGATACGCCATCCAGCAATATTCCTCGGGCCAACCCTCAGATACGGTAACGGCAGGCTGGTACAACAGCAGCGGCAATCACTTCTACATCGTCAACGCCGGCGCAAATACATATTCGGTCGAGTTCGTGTTCAAGAACACCAGCTATACATCATGGACAGGCGCTGGCACACATCTGTGGGACAGCGTAAATAACCCGACCCATATCTTCAGCCAGAGCATCACCATGACCAAATCCAATACCTCTGACTGGACCACCAGCGCGATTACGCTGCCGCCATATTCCATTCTGGGTGTCGGCTTTGACGGCCAATAACCAGTGAACATCTGAACCGAAAACACTTATCAACCATATTTGTTCTTACACGGAGTGGAAGTATGTCCGAAACTACCATCCTTGCTCAATTTGCAGATGTCTTTAAGATGTCGCCTCAAGAGGTGACTGAGAAAATAGATTCCGATTTTACCCGCTACTATCGGCGCTATTTTGCAGGCGAGCCTTTCGACGGCTACCTGAACGATGCGCGAGCGGTAATTGATGAAACTGGTTGGAACGGAGCTGTTCTGGATGTGGGTTGCGGTTTTGGCGTGTTAGACATATGTCTTCGCGCCTCTGGAGCCCAATCCGTAACAGGTACTGATCTGGTGCCGGAAAAAATATCCGGAGCCACCCGGCTTGCCGAACTGATGGGTATTCAGAACGTAGAGTTCACATTAGCATCGGCTGATAAGCTGCCGTTTTCCGACTCTTCTTTTAATGGCGTATTGATCAAAGACACCGCCTCGCATCTTCCGGCGAACACAGGCTGCTATGCAGAAGTGTTTCGCGTGCTCAAACCGGGAGGATCGCTCCTCATCATCGATGATCGCAACAGTCTCTGCCCGTTAACTCGCTGGCATACCAAGAAAGTGTGGGAGATTTCAGAATTCGGAAAGCCCGAACAGATAGCCAGGCTGGGCTTGAGAAACAATTTATCGGAACTTCGACTGCGCTACATCCGGGAGCATTTTCCCGGCCTTTCGGACCAAGCATGTCGTACTTTGGCTGTCGAAACCCGCGGGCTTTTGAACAGTCAGATTGCTGAGTTCGTTGCATCCCGCAGCAACGGCTCAAAACCGCCCCAACAATACGCTCAATGCATTAATCCCGAGAATGGGATGATACAGGAGCGACTCTTAAACCCGTTTCGTCTGTCAAAAGAACTGGAGACGATTGGTTTCGACACGGATGTGCTGCCGCCGCTAGGCTGGAGCGCAGAATCCAACACGCTCCATAATCTTGGCCGCATGCTGTGGCCGCTTTCTGTTGTTTTGAGCGCCTATTTTCAGGTGCTCGCCACGCGTCCATAACGCGTAATTCTGGAATATCCAATCCCCGGAACATCGACACCGCATTGTCGGCTGCTCCAGCCCCGTGCGCTACTCCCTGCTCCACGCTGACACAAATTTCCCGCCTGTGGAGGCCCACAATGAATCTCTCCGTTTCCCTTGCCTGTAGAAAGCTGACTTCACTTTTCACAGCTACATCCACATCACTCTTGCTTACGCTTGTCATGTCCGGCATATTCGCGAATGCACAGACGGCCAGCACCAGCACGAGCGTCACCGCCACATCCTCATCCGGAGACTGGACGCAGTTTCTGAACAACAGCATGCAGCGCTGGAATCCATACGAGAATATCCTCGGTGTTAATAATGCTGGGAGCTTGCAACTTAAGTGGACTCAAACAACCACCGGGGCTTTCTACAGTGACCCGGTGGTGGCAAATGGGGTAGTGTATGTCAGCGGCGGCGACGCACGCCTCTATGCTTTTAACGCCAGCACCGGCGAGGTGCTGTGGAGTTATAACGCAGCGGGATTCGCTGTGATTCCACAGCCTGCTGTGGCAAATGGCATGGTTTATTTTGATGCTTTTGACGGGAATGTGTATGCGCTGAACGCGAGCACCGGTGCCAAATTGTGGAGCTACAATACCGGCTCCGCCAATATCCCGGGCGGCGAAATCACAGTAGCTAATGGGACGGTTTATGCCAGCATGGAGTCGACTGAAGGCCCTCCCGGAAGCATCGGTTTGTACGCGTTGGACGCTGACACCGGAGCACTGCTATGGACCAGTATAGGTGGTTCCGTGCCCGCCGTGGCAAACGGAGTTGTGTATCTTTCCCCCAGCGGTTACCACGCGGCCAGTCAAATAGTCGCTTTGAGCGCGTCTACCGGAGCTACACTTTGGGACTATTACATAAACACCAGTGGGGTAGGCTCGAGCTCGCCTGTTGTGGCGGACGGAATGGTCTTTTTCGGTGGGGTGGGCGACGACAATATCGCCAGAGAATATGCGGTGAACGCCAGCACCGGCAAAACGCTGTGGGTCTATACAATTCCGGATGGATCACTAGGTGATACCCCTGCGGTGGCGAATGGGGTGGTGTATGTTAACACCTTCGGGGGCGATGTTTATGCACTGAACGAGACCACTGGGCACAAGCTATGGGACTTTGCTGTCTCGGGTAAGCTGTTTACCGCGCCTGCCGTGGCGAATGGGGTGGTCTATGTCAGGGGCGGGGTCCCTCAACCTGGCATCGACAATTTGTATGCGCTGAATGCCAGTACCGGCGCTAAGCTGTGGAGCTACGCTATAGGAAATTATGTGGGTACGCCCATAGTCGCGAATGGGGTGGTCTATGTCTCGAACACAGACACCACGACCACAGGAGTGACACAAACTGATACAAGCCACCTCCGCGCATTTTCCATAGGAGCCGATCTCTTCCTGCGAGTGACGCCATCCGCCACAATGGTCCATCAAGGCGACCTGCTCACCTATACCTTCCCGGTATGGAACGTCGGTCCAGTGAATGCGGATCATGAGGTGCTGATGACGCAGGCGCCACCAGGCACAACCTTCGACTACGTCCGCATCTCCGGCACGCCGGGACTGGGCACATGCACGACTCCACCATACGGAGGAACAGGCCAAATCGTCTGCCATGAGAACGGCAGCATGGCTCCGAATGCCACGTGGACGGTCCGGCTGACGGTGAAGGTGACAGCTCCGTCGGGAACAACGATCACCGAAAACGCAGCCACCATGTCGGACACGCCTGATCCGAACCTGAACAACAATACAGCGACGGTAAGCGTCAAGGTGCAATGAACAGGGCTGCGGAAATTTTTTTTGAAAGGAGAGCGGCGCGTTTCTCACGCGCCGTTCTTTTGTTTAAAAGCATTTTCCCTATAGGCGTAGGCCAGGCAACATAGCCGTCATTCTGAGCCGCATCCGGGTCCCCGACACGCGATTTTTGCGTCTTGGGGTGGGCAGGCGAAGAATCCCCAGCTGGCCTGGCTTGAGATTCTTCCTCCCTTCGCTCGTCAGAATGACGGCGGTTCACATCTAGCCAAGATTGCTGAAAAAGCAGATCCTTCCCCTTCACTCCGTTCAGGGTCAGGATGACAGCGTTGTTGAACGAATGAACGACTCACCACACTAATGGATCGTGACAACCTGGCTTGCAGTTGACAGTTGCCCGTTCTGATCTCTAAGAGAGAGACGAATGGTGTAGGTTCCCGGGATGGTGTAGGAATGCCATACCGCCGGTGTTGCATTCACCCAGTGTCCGTCACCAAAATCAATGGTCCTGCCGATAATGGCGCTTCCACCGGGCTGACTCGCCCATGTATCTATATAAACCGGTAACGGATGGGTTCCGCTGAGCGGCGACACAGCCAATACCGCCTTCGGCGCGCTTCCGGCCCCGCTCCCTTTCACCGAGACCGCAACCGTCGAATAGGCCGGGACTTCGACCGCGGTCGAGTAGCTTCCCGACGCTGCTTTGAGTGTGACAGCCTGGCTGGATATCTGGCCATGCCACTGGTCAATCAGATACATCGTCCCCTTCCCGGAGGTAAGCCCGGCATTGTTCAGGGAAACGTTAACCGACGAGTACCAGGTTGCCGTGGGGTTGACGATCACGATGCTGTCCGCGGAAGTGGTATAGAACGCCGTGGCGCTTAACCCCGATGTCGTGCTTGCGGGCGACACCCAGGAGGCCATGTGTCCGCCTGATTGCAGATCAAGATAATCAGGCGATGCAAACAGCTTGTAGGCGTAGAACTGCGGGTAAGGCTCCAGGACCGAGGCATTGCAGTCCATAGCCGAGTTCCACTGGCCCATGATGCAGAAATACTGCCCAATAGAGTTAAAGTATCCCAGCTGGCTGGGAACATGAGCAGCGCCGCTGTAGACCACATTCAGAAAATCCGTGACAGCCAGACTGTTCCACAACGAGCCATAGACCTCGTTGTTGCGGCAGCAGTCGCGCGCATACGCCCAGTTGTCATTGAACTCACTGATAAAGATCGGCGTGGACGCGGCATTCGGTTGATGACCGGCGCGCACCAGCGGCTCGACCATATGGTAGTAGTGGGCCAATCCGCGTGTGCTGGATTGCGTGATTGAGTACAGGCTGGACCACGTCATCCCATTGTTAATATCGGTTTGACCCGTGATATACAGGTGGAAGCTGACGAAATCCACATAGGGCGCCGTAGCCGTATTGCTAAGAATCGCCGGGATCCAGGTTGGGGCCAGCGACATTTGCGAAATGGTCGGTCCCCCGGTGCGGATGGCCTTGCCGTCGGCCTTGGCCTGGGCGTGCATGGCTGAGGCTGCCTCATAAAACATCGAGAGATATGTATTGAGTCGGGTCGTAGCGTTGCTGATGCAAAGCGACGAGGGCAGCTCCGGCTCATTCCAGATCTCATAATCCTGCATCAGTCCGGGGTATTTCTGGTCCAGATGGGCGACCACGGTTGCCGCCAGCTGTCCCCACTTCCAGACATTGGAGGGCGGTGAGCACGGGTTCGAGGCCAGCGAGGGCGGTGTCTGATAGATCACGCCCAACGGCTGGAGGCCGGCAGCCTTGATCGTGTCCATCCAGCGGTCAAGATAGCTGAAATTTGGAGTCGATGTGGCGTAAATCTGGGCAAGAGGAATCCAGACGCGCGTTCCGGTTAACCCGGCATCTGACACTCTGCTGAGAGCAGTCGAGTCCTGTACGGTGGATCCCATTCCACCAATAGCAAAAATGCCGCTTGGAATCACGGGTGTCGCGCCGCTTCGGTTACCAAAGTCGGCAGACACGGTTTGAGATTGGACAGCAGAAGCGCCACTGAGCGATGCAACTGCAAATGCGAGCCAGAAAATCCATGAATGTCTGACTGTAGGGGAGGTCGAGTTGTGAAACAGTCGAAACAGCATTAGGTCTCTCTCAAAAAAATAGAAAGGTTGTGGAAATCATTGATTTCGTGGAATTTGCCGCCATGGCAGGGCAGGACTATCCCCAGAATGAGCGGCGCAGGATGTTGGAAAATTTCGTAAAGAATAGCACCCGGCCGAGAATAGTCAATAAGTTTTTGTTACTTTTGTGCAGATTTTTTGGTTACCACTGGGGGCATTAATAATTACTTAGGTGTCTAAGCGTTTTGCGGCGGGATGGGAAGCTGATTATGGCACCGGGCTCGCGAATGCACTCAGGCGTTACCCAATGGGAAATCGGCAGCAAAGAAAGCGTAAATGCAGGTGGTGGCCAGAGACGGGATCGAACCGCCGACGCCGGCCTTTTCAGGGCCGCGCTCTACCACTGAGCTATCTGGCCTTGGGAACTTCCAAGGACGCCGCTCCTCTGATCCGGGCAGCGCATGAGGATGTCTGAGATAGGAATTCTGACGTCAAACAACCTCACTCAGTATAACAAAGACTCACCACGTCACGCGGACCGTCTGCTGTCTGTATCCTGCGCCTGCGGGAAAGACAACATGCAGCTTACCCAGGCTTGAATCGCCCGCCTTCGCCTGTTCTACCGTCGCTCCTTCGGCGCGAATGGCTATGTGCTGTCCATTCACGCGCAGCGGCAGATCGTAAACGCTGCCTCCCTGCGCTTCCAGCTCCAGCGTTAGCGAATGCGCATCGGTGCTCTGGCTCAGTACCTTCAACTGCGCTGTAGGCGAGCCCGGCAGCGGCAGCTCATGCGGAATTCCAATTTCTACTCCAGTCAATGGAATACGCAATACGCCATCTCGACTGCCCGAGAGTTTTACATCGCCGCCTCCGGTTGCGCGAACAATAAGAAATGCGCGCTCGCGACGAAATTCCAGATCCACCATCGTTTCGCCCACAGGAACATGCCGCAACACAGCGTGGTCCCAATCCGCAGGCAGATGCGGATCAACCACAATGCTGTTATGCAACGCGTCGGTGGTAATGCCGAACAATCCGCGAATCGCCGGGGTCAGCACCATGGCCGAAGACCAGAGCTGATGCGTAGTGCTGCGTCCAAGCGGCGCAAAATAAGCGCCCGAAAGCAATTCAGTAACAGCGCCCAGGTCCTGCGCCCAGGTCAGGTCCGCGTTCTGCATCAAATGCGTATAACCGGAGAGCGAAAGCCCCGCGCGATATTCCGCCAGAGAAACCCAGCCGGTAAACAGCGGCCATACCGAACCCTGGTGATAGCTGATAGGATCGTAAAAATCCTCGTGCTCTCCCAGATCGCGCAGTCCCCAGTCGGTTGAGAATTCCTCCGAAGCCCAGCGCTTGAACATCTCATCTGGCTGCTTCAGCGCATAATGTCCGTCCCACCATGCTATCGCTGGATAGATCGTTGCCGTCTTGTCCAGCGAGCCATTCGCGCTGCGGCTGAAGGCATACATCGGCCCGGCATATTCCCGCTCAATAGTGCTGGCGACTTTCTGCGCGCGCGCATCGGCTGCGCTCGCTTCATCAGCCTTGTTCATCATGCGGGCAAGACGCGCAAAGGCTCCACTGGCCTGCTGGTCGAGGCAGGCGAGATAAATCTCCTGATGCGGCATTCCCGGAGGCCAGCTCTCCACCCAGCCTGTTCCCTGCGAATTGTCGTAGATGCCGTCTCCATCCGAGTCATGCGTGCGCTCAAATTGCCAGGCTTTTTCTATCGCGTACCAATGCTGCCCGATGAACTGTTTATCGCCGCTCGCGTTCGCGTAATCGTCCATCGCCATCAGAAAGAGCGGAGTGGAATCCGCAGCAGCGTATTCATACGGAAACCTCGCCCAATCCACCATCTCCGCCGTCTGCGAATACTCATGCATGATTTTGCCGTCATCACGCTGCCGCTTGATGAGAAACTCCAGTGCCTGCCGCGTGAGCGCGAAGTCCCCGTAACCATTCACAGCAAAGAGCGTGTAAAGAGTGTCGCGACCGAAGAACCAGCCGAAGCCCGGACGGTTCGAATCGCCTGAAGAGTAAAAACCGGCAACCAGCCCTATTTCATCTCCGTGGCGCACGCGCAGCTGATCGATGGAAAGCTCAGCCCATCGCATCGCCTCATTGAAGCGTTTATCCGGAGTTTCGACCACCAGCCGCTTGTCAAAAAAATGCGCGTAGTAGTCAGCGGTTTTCGCGTATAGCTGCGTCGCATTTGTATTCAATCGCTGAAGCTGGGCAGCAAGCGCCGCAGGCTTCGCGCTTTCTGCGTTATTTCCAACCGCCAGCAGCAACGGAAAATATCGGTTGGCATCGCGCTTCGGATCGAAATTCAGAATCAGCTGCGTCGGCCAGAACTTTGGCCGCTCCTGATATGGCGCAAGAATCCCCGGCTGTGTTCCCGGCATGCCGACTGCTGCGCCAAGATCTTCGGAGTCGGTATGAAGAATGTAGTAGCCGCCGTCGCCCTGCTTCACCCATTCCGGCGATGGCGCGTTGTAGTTGGGCGCGGGCCACATGCGCTTCACCTCCGGCGTGAAGGAAAACGTCAGCTTCATGGGCCGCACAGAGTCGATCTGAAACAGTGCCATCACCCCCGCGCCATTGGTCTCGCATGGCGTCGCAAAGAGAATTTCCCGAATCGTAAATGCTGCATGCGAATACGTAATCGTCGTGTGGTCGGGCGCAACCTCAATCTCTGCCGCCTGCTCGTTCACATCAATGGGGACGTTGTAGTTTTCGACCTCTGCCTCGATATGAAAGTGGCTCAACAGCTTAATCGGAAAAACCCAGGCTTCAAAACTCCCGTCCTGCTGCCCGACAAATGTCCCGCACTCGCCGGCAACGGTAAAAGGCTTCAGGGCCTCCGCATGCTGGCGAATGATGAGATCACTTGCTGCCAGAGGAAACTGCGGGACCGGCTGCAGCCATTGCTGCGCGGAAACTGCCACAGCAGCCATCGCAAAAAAGAACAATGCCGCGAAAACAACCCGATACCATACACTTGTCGCACACAGCTTTTGCATTCTCAGCACCCAAAGGGATTATCGTAATGTCTCTTGCCCATTGCCGCCAGCGATTGCTGTTTTCAGTTCAGGGCTGTATGAATCAGGCTTTGAAGGGGCACGGCTTCAGCCGTGCCGCGCAGATAAACGAAGACATGGGGCTTCATCCCCTGAGGAAAAACTCGCCATTTCGGCAAAGTTTCGTAAGGGCATGGCTTCAGCCATGCCATAAGCGGCACAGCATCAGTGCGGCTTCAGCTGCTGAGGTAACGAAATCTTCGGTCATGAGGCTATTTCCGCAACTTCTTCAGACCTTAAGCGAACATCTGTTCGTTTCTGCCCGGGTGCCCCAGCCTGTCGCGCAGTTTATGGCCGAGTGTCAAAAATTGAATCTGCGACCACCTGACTTGGCAAACTTTGCGTCTTGGCGGTTGCTTTTCACCCTCCCTTTAGCATTCGCCACAATACAGGTGCACGCCCAGCCAGTCCGTTCCTCCCGCGAGTTCAGCGCAGAGGCGCGAACCGCGCGAGCCTATGAGCTGGCCCGCCAGCAAGGCCCCGCCGCTCTGCGCGCCTTTTTCTACCAGATGCCTAAAGGGGCCGACCTGCATGTCCATCTCTCCGGAGCCGTCTATGCTGAGTCTTTCATCCGCGCAGCCGGCGAAGACGGCCTCTGCGTCGATCCCGCAAAGCTGGCGTTCGCAAAGCCTGTAAACGGAGCCTGCAACAGCGACGATGTGCCCGCCGCGAAGGTCCCTCAGAACCAGAGCCTCTATGACGCGCTGATCGATTCCTTCTCTATGCGCACGTTTGTTCCCAGAACAGGCGACTCAGGTCACGACCACTTCTTCAACACCTTCGGAAAATTTGGCGGCACTGACAAGCGTCATGTGCCCGAGTGGGTCGATGAAGTCGCCACCCGTGCCGCAGCACAGAACGAGCAGTATCTTGAGCTGATGGAGACTCCCGACTTCAGCGCTGCTGCAGCTCTCGCACAAAAAGTCGGGTTCCATCCCAACTTTGCCGAGTACCGCGATCTGCTTCTCGCTCAGGGATTCCGCGACTCCGTTCCCGCCGTCACTGCCTACTACGACAAAATCGAAGCCGCCCGTCGCGAGCGTGAGCACTGCGGCCAGACTGGCGCAACCCCGGCCTGTAACGTGGAAGTCCGCTTTATCTATCAGGTTCTGCGCGGCCTTCCCAAAGAAGTTGTCTACGCTCAGATTCTTCTCGGCTTTGAGGTCGCCTCCGCCGATCCGCGCATCGTTGGCCTCAATCTGGTCCAGCCCGAAGATTGCTATGTCTGCATGACCGATTACCGCCTGCACATGCAGATGATCGACGCGCTGCACGCTCTCTATCCCAAAGTCCACATCACATTGCATGCCGGCGAACTTGAGCCGGGCATGGTGCCTCCCGACGGCCTTACCTTCCACATCCGCTCTGCCGTTGAACAGGGCCATGCGGAGCGCATCGGTCACGGCGTGGACATCATGTACGAAGACAACCCCTACGGCCTGATGAAGGAGATGGCCGCAAAGCACGTCATGGTGGAAGCCAATCTCACCAGCAACGATGTCATCCTCAACACTAAGGGTGACAGCCATCCCTTCATGCTCTACCGCAAATACGGAGTGCCTGTCGCACTATCGACCGACGATGAAGGTGTCTCCCGCATCGACCTGACCCACGAATACGTGCGCGCTGCGGTTACATATCCGCTGACCTACCGCGACTTCAAGCAAATGGCACGCGCCGGCATCGAGCACAGTTTCCTCCCCGGCGACAGCCTCTGGCAGAAATCCACTCCGGAAAAACTCGACCAGCCGGTTTCACAATGCCGCAGCCAGTTGGGTCGCGACACGCCCACCGGAGCATGTGCAACTCTGGTTCACTCCAGCGAAAAAGCGCAGCAGCAGTGGGAGCTTGAACACAGATTTCACACCTTTGAGGCACAATTCTGAGAACCGCATTGTGATATATCGGCTGAAGGAGCGTACCTGGTGCATGCCTTGTTTGACTTGTCATCCCGAGCGAAGCGTAGCGGAGCCGAGGGACCTGCAGTTCTCCTCAAATTAGCAATATCCAGGTAAACCCTCATTCTGACAACCCGCATGAGCCCGTCATTCTGACGACCGAAACGGGCCCCCAGCACGTGCGGTTTTCACGTGATGGGGTGTGGTGAAGGGAGGAAGAATCTCCATAATGACGGCAGGCACACTAGCGTCGGGCATTTTTCAGTCACAAAAATAAACTGACCAACAATCCACCCATGAGAATCGTTCTTGCAACCTTCGGCACCTTCGGCGACGTCAACCCGCTGATCGCGCTCGCGCTGGAGCTAAAGCGTCGCGGCCACCGCCCCGCAATGGCTGTGCCGGAAATGTTCCGCTCGAAGATCGAGCCTTTAGGCATCAGCTTCTTTCCCGTCCGCCCTGACCAGGACCAGAACGATAAGCGCCTTGTCGCCCTGATTTACGACAGGAAAAAGGGCACCGAATACGGCCTGCGGAAATTTCTCTTTCCTGCGCTGCGCCAGAGCTACGACGACCTGCTTGCCGCTGTAGAAGCCGATGGCGGAGCCGACCTGCTCCTGACCGGCGAACTGGCCTACGCCGGCCCGATTGTCGCCGAAAAAACCGGCATCCCGTGGGCCTCCTATGTCCTCGCCCCATTCTCCTTCTTTTCAGCGTATGATCCGCCCGTCCTCCCGCCGTATCCGAACCTGGCCAAAGCACAACTTGTTGTTCCAAAGCTCGGCCATGTCGTCAGCCGCTTCGCCCGCCATGTAACCCGGCGCTGGCCCGAGCCGGTCTACGAACTGCGCCGCGAACTCGGCCTGGATCAAGGCAAAGACCCCATCTTCGATGCCAAGCACTCTGAAAAGCTGGTTCTGGCCCTTTTCTCCCGTGTCTTAGGAGAACCTCAACCCGACTGGCCTGAAAACACCCTGATTACCGGCTTCGTCTTCTACGATGGCGACGCAGGCCACGCCGAGCTGCCCGCGGAATTAGATCAATTCCTCAGCGCCGGACCACCGCCCATAGTCTTCACTCTCGGCTCCGCCGCCGTTCTTCATGCCGGCGATTTCTACGAACAAAGCGCTGAAGCGGCGCGAATTCTTAATCAGCGGGCCGTCCTGCTGGTCGGAAACGATCCGGAAAACCTTCCCCGCGTTCCCATTTCGGGAAACATCTGCATCGCAAAGTACGCGCCCTATTCAAAGCTGTTTCCCCGGGCAGCAGCTATCGTGCATCAGGGAGGGGTTGGCACCACAGCGCAGGCACTTCGCGCCGGAAAACCCATGATCGTGATGCCCTACAGCCATGACCAGCCTGACAATGCGCGCCGTGTGCGTCGCCTTGGCGTAGCCAAAGTAGTCCAGCGCAAAAACTACACTGCCGAACGCGCAGCGCGAATGCTCTCCGGCCTCCTGGCCGATCCGCGCTACTCGCAGCGGGCAAGTGACGTTGAGCGCGAGTTAAACGCAGAAAATGGCCTCGAAACCGCATGTAATGCGCTCGAAAATGCGGTAAATCGCTAACCATTTCGCACCGCAAACGTCCATAAACATAAAAGGCAAGCTCGAAGGCCTGCCTTTTATGGTCAATCCGTACTGTCTGCGTCTTAGAGCGGCTGAACGTCCGCAGCTTGCCAACCCTTTGGCCCCTTAACGACGTTGAATTGAACGGCCTGACCTTCCTGCAGACTCTTGAAGCCATTGGAATTAATGGCGGAGTAGTGCACGAAGACATCCTCGCCGTTCTGGCGCGAGATAAACCCGAACCCTTTTGCGTCGTTAAACCACTTCACTGTTCCTTGTTCCATGTGATGCTGTTTCCTAAATTAAATTGCGCTGGAACAAATCGGAGCCACTACTGGCAAGTTCTTGCTGCTGGGCGAGGACTGCTCTTGCCCGTTCAGTTCTAACGCCTATCCAGTCTATCAGATTCCTCAGGTAACCCAAAAAATTGTTACCTGCCGCCCTGAGGCTGGGCCGTAGGGGAGTTTTTGGCCGGTGGAACCCCGCCCTGCAGGTATGTCTTGTATTGTGTGTCCACAATGCCCAGATTGCGAGCCAGCCCTAGTTTGGCCTGGTTGAACTGCCGGACGCTGTTCACATACTGCGCCTGCGCCTGGGCCAGAGTCGATTGCGCCTGGACCACCGGCAGATTGTCATCCACGCCAGCCTGGAAGCGGTCTGTGGTCTGCTGCAGGGCCGTGGTTGATAAATCCACATTGCTGCGCGCCACATTCACAAGATCAGAAGCCGTTTTCAGGTCGAGCAGGCTGTCCCGCAACTGCTGGTCGATTTTGTTCCTCAAATCAGCCATTTGCGAGCGGTAGCTGTCCAGTTGCGCCTCGGCAACATCATGATCTCCGCGGAATTTGGCTTCCTGAAACACAGGAATATCAATGCTGCCCGTTGCTTCAAATACCCCGTGGTATGGGCCACCGGAAATCCCGGCAACTCCATAGTTTCCTTTGAAATTGATAGTCGGGAACCGCTGATGGACAGCCGCTTTCCGTTCGAGTTCAGCCATTTTCAGGTTCTGCAACAGCGCCTGATAATCCTGCCGATTGGCATAGGCCTCGCGCTTGGCATCTTCAATGGTCATCGCGGCAAGATCGGCAAACGGAACCGCGTCCGTAAGCTGTATTTTCTGCGCCGGATCCATGCCAATCTGCCGTTTCAGAGTGATTTCATCCTTTTCCAGCGTATTTTCCGCGTTGATCACAGCCTGCTGCTGTGTCTGATACTGCACCCGTGCCCGTAGTTCATCCAGATTCGCGGCAGTTCCCGCCTGATGTTCTGCAACCGCCTGATTCAGCAGTGTTTCGTCCGTCCTTAACAGGGCACGAGCGTAGTCCAGTTGGGCGCTGTCAGCAATAACCTGAAGATAAGTTGTCCCAACGTTCAGAACAACCAGTCCGCGCGTCGATTGGGCGTTGAAATACGCAGCTTTCGCCCCTGTTTTCATGGCGCGGTAGAGGTCCCATCCAGCCCAGTTAAAAAGCGTTTGTGACAGGTTGGCATGCCCTTCCGTCAGATCAACTTTGACGATAAACGGGAAATTCGCCGCCTCCGAAGGAGGAACCAGCTGTCCGAAAGAGCTCAGCAGTCCTGGACGAAAGCCTTGCGCTTGCAGATTATATTGGTGCAAACCAGTTCCGCCGGTAATGTCAATGTTCGGCAGCAGAAGATTCAGTGTCTGCGACGCCTGCGCCTGGGCAGTTTGCTGGTTCTGGCGAGCCTCGGTCAGCGCAAGATTGTTCTCAATCCCCATCCGGATGGCATCATCCAGCGAAAGCTGCTTCACGTCGGGAGTTGCAGGAGCAACCTGGACGCTTCCGTAATACGGATTCGTCGCGGAATTGTTCGGATTGCTCTGCGCCACCGCGCAGACTGTCCCTAGCCAGCCTGCCAGCACGGGCGCAATCAGCCTGCGTACAATCATTTAGGATTCAACTTTCCTGTATTCAATCTTTTGGCTCAGTTTTTTAGATTACTGAATCCCCGGAAGGTTGCCAAAATGTGCGTTTGCCGGAATTGCAGGAAACATTAGCTTGCGAATCCTCGGCGCGATTTGAATAGCCGCATCGATCTCCTCACGGGTACATCTTGGAACTCACCGACCAGGCTTCGCATCTCGAAGCCCGGATCGGCAAGTAGTCATACTCTCGGAAATCCTATTCTTCTTCCTCTTCAACCGGTTTCTTCGCATTGGCGATAATCTTGTCCGCGATCTGTTGCGGAACAACATCGTAGTGGTCCATCTCCATGTGAAAGCTGCCGCGGCCCTGGGTCATGGCCGTCAGGCTCTGGCCGTAGGTCAGCATCTCCGCCATGGGAACTTCAGCGCGAATGGTGGTGCCGGAATTTATGCTTTCCATGCCCTGCACCCGCCCGCGCCGCTGGTTGAGATCGCCCATCAGCGCTCCGGCAAACTCCTCCGGAGCTTCGATCTCAACCCGCATCACTGGTTCGAGCAAAACAGGCTTGGCCTGCTCCATGCATTTGCGGAAGGCCAGCCGTCCGGCGAGCTTGAACGACAGCTCGTTCGAATCGACCTCGTGATAGCTGCCGTCATACACCGTGACTCTGAAATCGACAACGGGGTAGCCAGCCAGAAATCCTCGTGCCGCCGATTCCTGAATGCCTTTTTCCACAGCCGGCACATACTGCCTCGGAATCGCCCCGCCAAAAATATCGTTGATGAATTCAAAGCCTGCCCCGCGCGGCAGCGGCTCCATTTTGATCTTGCAGTCGCCGTACTGTCCGTGTCCGCCGGTCTGCTTCTTATGGCGGCCCTGTGCCTCGGCGCGCCCGCGAATGGTCTCGCGATACGGCACTTTAGGGGCCTTCAGCGTGACCTCAGTGTGGTAGCGCTTGCGCAGTTTCGAGACCAGCGATTCGATATGCGGCTGCCCGGCTCCGGCAATCAGAAATTCGCTGGTCTGAGGATCGCGATAGAAGCGGACCAGAAGGTCCTCTTCCATCAGCTTGTGAACAGCGGGAGCGAGCTTGTCTTCGTCCGCGCGTGTCTTCGGCTCGATGGCATAGGTCATCGCTGCCTCCGGCATGGTGACTGGCTCGAAGAAGATGTCATGCCCCTTTTCGCCCAGGGTGTCGCCCGTAAAGGTGTCCCGCAGCTTGGCCACAGCGCCGATGTCGCCGGCATGCAGTTCGGAAACCGGAACTGCCGTGTGTCCCTGCATGACTGAAAGATGAGAAAACTTCTCTGATCCTTTGCGCGAATAGTTGCTGACTGCGGCATCATTTTTCAGCCGTCCGGAAAAGACCTTGAAGAAAGAAATCCGCCCGGCGAAGGGATCGGTCATAGTCTTGAATACGTAGAGCGACAACGGTTCTTTGTCATCCACCGCGCGCATGACGATCTCGGGCTGCTTTTCGCTGACTTCCCCGTTGCCATGCGCTGCGACGGCCTGAAGCACGGCCCTGGCTGCCACCGGAGCACGCTCAATCGGCGCAGGCGCATAGACTTTCAGAAAATCGAGCAGGTGGTCGGTCGCGACGTTCGTTCCGCCGCTGGCAAAGAGCACCGGGAAGATGCGGTCTTCACGAATCGCCTCGTGCAGCGCTGTAATCAGGTGCTGTTCGGGAATCGTGCCTTCAGCAAAGAACTCTTCCATCAGCTCATCCTTGCCTTCGGCCACCAGTTCTACCAGTGTTTCGTGCGCCGCCTTCGCAGCATCAGCCATATTGGCTGGAATATCGCCGATTTTGCCCCGACCATCGCCGTTAGGCGTGTAAAAGAAGGCCTCCATCGTCACCAGATCGACCACTCCCTGAAAACCCTGACTATCTACGATGGGCAACTGCACCGGAATCAGGTGACGTCCGTAACGCGAGCGCATGGCTTCAAGCGTCTTTTCGAGATCGGCGCGAGGATGGTCCATCTGGTTCATCACCACCACGCGCGGCAGATTAAATTCATCGGCATACTTCCATACGCGGTCCGTCATGGCCTCCGGGCCATTGGCTGCGTTTACAACCACAAGTGCTGCCTCGACCGGCAGCATAGCCGCGCGCGCCTCATGCACAAACATGTGGAAGCCGGGGGTATCAATGAAATTGACCTTCACGCCATTCCATTCAGCAAAGGCGACAGCATTGAGCATCGTTGTCCGGCGGGCAACGTCTTCCTCGTCATAAGCGGTCACGGCAGAGCCGTCTTCGACCCGCCCCAGTTTCGGCGTCATTTTTGCGGCATGCAGCAGAGCGGCGACGAGCGAGGTCTTGCCGCTGTGCGCATGCCCCACTACAGCTACGTTGCGAATCTCACTTCCCTGGTATGTTTTCATGGTGTGCTCCTTTGGTCAGCTAAAAAGCGGTTGGCTAAAAACCGGATCGCGATAAGCCGGTCAGCAAAACGGTGCGAACTCTTCAAGGAGAAGCGCGGGAGTGGAGACAGGGATATCGCGCAGGCGTCGCTTGCGGCGTCTGGCTGAGCCATTCACCGAATCTGCCGTCCTCGAAATCCATAGGCCAGCAGGCGCCGGAAAAAATCGGGCGTCTTCAGAGATTGACGATGCTATCACAGGGAATGTTCAAGGGGTAGGCGTGCTGCGCCAAATCAGGAGCACTGATAAAACAGCACCCGTCCGGAAGGCACAACCTGCAGCATCAGGTCAAAATCGCGGACATTCCGCGTCAGCACGGTGCAGTCATTTCTTAGCCCGGTGAAGAAGATCAGCGCATCATTCAATAAACGGCTGGTTTCGGACTTTTCGTGCTGCTGGAGGCGGGCAAGAATGCCGCACAACACTGCAGCTTCCTGCCATATCTCGCGATCCACTTCCAGAATGCGGTTATCCGGACGATTCTCGATTACTTCCTTGATTGCGCCGAGAGTGTTCGCAGTATCGGGATGTCGCGGATCGAGTCGTCCGCAGGCATAGGCTAACTCCGCTTCGGTTACTGGAGAGTGCCAGTCTTCACACACCCTAAACCAGGGTTCTAGCGTTTCCGGGAACTTCCTATGCAGCCCATCGATGTAAACAGTGGTGTCGTAGAGCAGTTTGGTTACTTGTTCCCCGCTGCTCTTTGCGAACGGTAACCCGTCCGTCGCTCTGTAGCTTAGTGGCGCAGTGAATAGCTCAGACTTAAGCTGATGAAGAACACCCTGAAAACTAGAATTCAAGATCTATCTCGGGGGGAATCGCGCGACTTTGCGACAACAACCATTCAGCATAGCTGTCTTCCGCGGCAAGACTTGCCAGACCTGTTTTCACCAGTTCCGTATCCGATTCAATTCCGGTATTCTTCTTCGCTGCGGCCACCAGCGAGTCCGGGATGCGGCCTCGGACTACATGCGTTTTCCCCGAAAGCAGCCCCCGGTCTTCGGCAAACTTCCGAATTCGCTCCAGCTTTCGGCGGTTTAATTCAACCATCGAGGGACTGGCTGGTACCTTCGTTTTGGCGGCTGTTTTCGGCACACGAATCCTGTGCTACAAATTCAATAAAATTGTAGCACAATAACGCCTGTAATGCTTGGATTACAGGAGAGTCTACAGTCAACCTCAAGCATTGTAAAACCTTTTCTTTGGAAGAATTTAGCAAGACATCAGGGGGGCTGCTCAGAACCTCAGATAGGCCCCGATCATCGGTTGCGCCGCATGCGTCAGCTCATCGCTCGGCGGAAAAATATGCGACAGGTCCGGCGCGTGATACAGGTTGCCGCGGTACTGGAAGCGCAATCCGAGGTGTGGAATCACTGTCCAGTCGAGACCCGCGCCGTACACAAAGACCGGCCTGGTGTCGCTCTTACCGTCCGGCTGGTCTCCGTTCGGATGGAAAAAGATGAGGCCGCCGCCCGCCAGCACAAACGGCTTCAGCATCAGCACCGGAAAGGAAACCACCCAGTCCGCACCGACTTCATGTGACGCAGCCTTGATCTCTTCAAGATTGTTGTAATTCTGGTTGGCCCGGCTGAATGCATAGTTCAACTCATATCCCACGAGCGGGTTCGAGATATGCCGCAATTCCAGCAACACGCCGGCCGAAGCCGACGGGCTCTGGAAAGTGCCGTTGCCCGAAGTTGTTCCGCTGAAAGAGCCGTAAAGGCTGGCTGCTACATCGGTCTGCGCCTGCGCTGAAGTACTGAACAGAGCCGCTGAGACAAACACAAAAACACTCACGAAGAGGGAAAGGAATTGTGGCCTCATAGGCTTACTTGGATGTGAACCGGCGTGGTCAGGGAAGCATCCTTGTTGATGCTTTTTTCAGATGCGGGGAGCGGTCGGAGCCGAATGCAGCTCAGGAGTAGCCTCAACCGGCTGGCTCTTGTAAGCCAACGGCTTCGTATCGGGAACCGGAGCCAGGTCTTTGGTCATCTGGTAGGTGTAGCTGATGCGGTGAATGACTGTGATGGTCGAAAGCACGGCCAGAACCCACAGAACCGGAGCCATTACGCCCCAGCGGTTGAAGAGCGCGCCGAGAATGATGAGCACAATGCGCTCCGGCCTTTCCATAAAGCCGACCTTACATTGGCCGATCAGCGCCTCGGCGCGTGCGCGCGTATAGCTGACCATCAGCGATGTGACCATGACGAATGCCGCCAGCACCACATAGAAGAAACGGTTTCCGCGCGCGTAGAAGACCAGCAAACCGAAAAACAGAACGACGTCAGAATAGCGGTCGATGACCGAATCAAAGAACGCGCCGAAGACGGTCACCTGCTGGGTCTGGCGGGCGACGCGCCCGTCCACCATGTCGAAGATCCCTGCTCCGATGATGACCAGTCCCGCATAGAGAAACATGCGGACATAGTTATGCTCGTTGGCGAAGCCGAACAGGATAGCCGCTGCTGTGTTGATGATGAGTCCAATGAACGTGAGCACGTTGGGGGAGATGCGGGTGAGCGCGAGGCCATTCACGATGGCCTGCAGCAACACCCCGCATGCGCGTCCAAAAGCGCTTGTCCAGGTCTTGTGGGGAGGACTCATGAGGCGTTATTCCGCTTCGTCGTGGATCGTTGACAGTTTCAGGATTTCGAGTTCGCGCTTGCCGTTCGGAGTCACAACTGTCGCGATGTCGCCCACCTGCTTGCCCACGAGGCCGCGACCAATGGGCGAGGTGGTCGAGATCAGGCCCTTATTCACGTCTGACTCTTCGCTGGTGACGAGTTTGTACTCGATCTCCTCGTCCTTAGATGTGTCGTAGACAACAACCGTTGAACCAAAAGCAACGCGGTCACGAGGAATATTTGCGAGATTGACCAGCGCCAGCTCAGCCATGCGCTTCTTTAACTGGCCCAGACGCGCGTTCACAAACTCCTGCCGCTGCTTGGCCATGTGGTACTCAGCGTTCTCGCTCAAGTCGCCGAGAGAGGCGGCCTTCTTGATTTCCTGAGGAAGCTCGTGCGCCAACTCGTGCTCGAGCTGCTTGATCTCTTCCTGTAACTTCTTTTTGATGTGTTCAGGCATGCGAAATAATCCGTTGCGGCTCATGGACATGAGCCGCTGACTACGGCTGACCAGGATGACCGCCAAGCCTTTATTATACGGGAGTACTTCGCGTTCAGCGAGATGCGCTTCGGCGCACAAGAGCTTCAAGACGGTCGTTGCGCCTTCCGGGCATCCAGAAAATCCTGCAGAATCATGACAGCGGCAACCTGGTCCACCATTTTGCGATGCGCTGTTCGGGCATGGCCCGCTTCATACAGGAGGCGGTGGGCTTCGTTAGTGGTGAGACGCTCGTCCCACAGATGTACGGGAAGCTTTGTTTCTTCTGCCAGTTGTTGGGCAAAGGTCTGTGTCTTTTCAGACTGCCTGCTCTGCTCTCCTGAAAGATGGAGCGGATTACCGACGACAATTTCCCGGCAGCCGTATCGGCGGGCAAGTCTGGCCAGAGAGCGAAGGTCTTCGCGCGGCTTTTTGCGCGTTAGGGTCAGGACCGGTTGGGCAGTCAGTCCCAACTCGTCAGAAACAGCCACACCGATCCGGCGATTGCCGACATCCAGCCCTAAAAGGCGCGGAACTGAGCCTTGCTCCATGAGCAGAATCTTATCCAACCCGGACCACGAATGCGGGCAAAAAGACTCGCATCATACAATCAGGTAAGGGAATCAAAAGAACTTACGGGTCAATTGAGAATTGCGACGTTTATTACTCCTTGCAGTGATTGCAGTACTGATATGTGCTTTGTGCGCCGGACTGGCTTTTTACGTTCCGGCGGGCCCTCACAGCGAGATGTTTGTGGAAATTCCGGCGGGCACAAGCTCTCTGCGGATTGCCGCCATTCTGAAATCGCATGGGCTGATTTGGAGCCGTTTTGCCTTCCATGCCATGCGGATCGTGAAGGGCGGAACGCTGAAGGCCGGCGAATACCGGTTCGATCATCCGGCGCGGATGTCGGAAGTTTATGAGCGGCTTGAACGAGGCGATGTCTATACGCGGACCCTTACGATTCCGGAAGGCGCAAATATGTTCGACATTGCTCAACGGGTTGAAGCCGCGCAACTGGGAAATAAAGGGGCTTTTCTGGATGCAGTCAGAAGGGATTCGGCATTGATTAACGATCTTGATCCCGGAGCCCAGAGTCTCGAAGGGTATCTCTTTCCGGACACCTATCATTTTCAACGACAGGCAACGCCCGACCAGATGGTTGCGGTCATGGTGAAACGCTTTCGCCAGGCAGCCGCCGACATTGATCTGACACAGAATTATCACAAGATCGTAACTCTGGCATCGCTGGTGGAACGGGAGACGCCAATCGGCAGTGAGCGCCCGGTGGTGGCCAGCGTATTTGCGAATCGGATGGCCAAAGGCATGCCGCTGATGACCGATCCATCCGTTATCTATGCCGACCTGCTGGACGGAACGTACAAGGGAACGATTTATCATTCCGATCTCGACGGCAATTCTCCATATAACACGTACAAACACACAGGTTTACCGCCGGGACCTATCTGTAATCCGGGCATTGAGTCCCTGAAGGCGGTCATGGCTCCCGCCCAGACCGATTTTTTGTATTTTGTCGCGGCAACTACGGACCCTTCGGGGCACTCGCGTTTCGCAAAGACGCTGGAAGAACATCAGCAGAATGTTCAGGCGTATCGGCGAGCGCAGCACGCTGCCGGTGAACGCTGAAGAAACGTTGATTGTTTGATAGTCGCATTTCCAAAGAATGAAGGCCTGATGCGGAAGTTCTGGATTCGAGCAATAACGCTATGTCTGCCGGTGCTGACCGGATGCTTGAGCCATACCCGCAAGCTGCAGCAGCCGAAAATGCCCAGCGTCGTTCAATCGGCTGACGTTCAGCAACTGGTGAACAATATCAACAAGCAGTACGACACGATTCAGTCACTGAATGCGACGGTGGAGTTTCAGGCCTCGGTAGGCGGCGAGCAGAAAGGCAAAATCACCGACTATACGTCGGTAAAAGGGTTCATTCTGCTGCGAAAGCCCGAGATGTTGCGCGTTTTAGGTCTTCTTCCGGTGCTGAATACGCGCGCATTTGACCTTGCCAGCGACGGATCGACGTTTAAATTGCTGATTCCGCACGAAAACAAGGCCATTGTCGGCTCGAATACGATCAGCAAACCCTCGCCGAAGCCGCTTGAAAATATGCGGCCCTATATTTTCTTTGATTCCTTGCTGATACACAGCATCGGACCGGACGAACTGCTTTCGCTCACGACGGATACCAAGACGGTGCTTGATTCGAAGCATAAGCAGCTGCTGCTCCAGCCGGAGTATGCCCTTGGGGTCTTTCGGCAGAACACGAACAGCAACGTGCTTATTCCGGAGCGCGTGATTCACGTCAGCCGCGTCGATCTACTGCCGAGCGGAGAAGATATCTACGATAAGGACGGGAATATTCAGACACAGGCGGTTTATGGGCCTTATGAGTCGTTTGGAGATTTTCGCTTTCCGGGCAGCATTACGATCAAGCGTCCGCTTGAGGAATACCAGATTGTCATCACATTCCAGAAGGTAATGGTCAACCAGCCGCTGCCGGACAATCAATTTCAGCTCGATATCCCGAAGGGAACGCAGATCCAGAACCTGCAATAGAACTCATCTGCTGTAGCGGTCCAGCCCGGCGCGGACTGCATGCTCAGCGATTGCGGCATTGATTTGCAGGGCCAGAGCGAGCGCTGCGCAGCCATCTTCGCCCGAGACTCTGGGTTGTTTGCGGGTGCGGACACATTCCAGGAATGATTCGATTTCGAGGCGAAGCGGTTCTCCCTGGATAATTTGCGGCTTCTGCATGCGTAGGCCGGCAGACACTGTTTCAAAGGACGGATTTTCGCTGGTTTTAGCATCCACATTGATGACCAGCAGATCCTGCCGCGCGTAATCAATAGAGACATACTGGTGCGGCTGAAAGAAGCGCAGCTTGCGTACCCGCTCGGTGCTGACACGGCTGGCGGTAAAGTTGGCGACGCATCCTGACTCGAATTCCACCCGAACGTTCGCGATATCTACTTTAGGCGAGAGAATAGGCAGCCCCACCGCGTGAAGCTGGCTTACGGGCGACTGCGCAAGGGTAAGAACGATGTCGAGATCGTGGATCATGAGATCGAGAACCACATCCACATCGAGCGAACGCGGACTGAAGATGCTGAGGCGGTGCGCCTCAAAGAACATGGGACCATTCAGAAGGCCCTGAAGAGCGGCAACGGCAGGATTGAAGCGCTCCAGATGGCCTACCTGCAGGATTCGCTGATGTTCGTTTGCGAGGTTTACCAATCGTTTGGCCTCTGCTGATGAAGCGGAGATCGGCTTTTCGATAAGGACATCAATTCCGGAGGCCAGCAGGGCCGCTGCTGTTTCAAAGTGGCTGATGGTGGGGACGCATACTGAAGCTGCGTCTACCCGGAGTTTGCCTTCTCGGTAGTCAGACAGGCAGGCCTCTGTTGAGTCGTATACGGGTACTCCCCACTCCTGCTGAAGCGCTGCGCCACGAAGCCTGTCTGTCTCCACAATGGCTGCGAGCCTGACGGGAAAAGCGGACTGCTGCAATGTGCGATAGACGCGCAGGTGATTCAGGCCGAATACCCCTGCGCCACAAACAAGAACGTTCAGTGCTGAAGATTCAGGCAAAGTGCCGCGCTAACGCGCTTCTCCCTTCCCTTCCACGACGCGAAGACAACGCGCGTAGAGATCAAGAAGATGCGTTACCTGGTCGTCAGGTTTGGGCGAGCTTGCGGCGACAAATCCGGGTGAAGAGGCGGCAGACCGGCCTACACCCGTTGTAGAAGCTACAAATTTGAGCAAATCAAGAGCAATATCCTCATTCCGGCGCGCACCGTTCGCCGAGGCCGTTGGCTGATCCATGAAAACAACTCCTCCGACGCGATGCTATCAAAATTCAGGCGAGCATGAAGGCAGCTACATTTCTGAAATGCTGAGGCAGATGCGTCCTACAACAAAGCTGGATGGTGATTCTCCAGGTTTCATTTCAATCAGCTCGACGGGATGCTCAATTTTGTGGGGACGCAGAATAATGTTCTTTCCTTGTAAGGTGGCGTAGCGAAAGATCAGCGCACTTCCGCGTTGTATGGCATAGATACTCGGCATGGGTGGTCGATAGGGCACGAGAGAGTTGTAGTGTCGATCGATGACCAGGATGGAGTGCGGAACAATTGCCGAGGCCATAGCTTCGGCCTGAAGGTAACTGGCGCGGACAGCAACAAATCTTTCCCAGCTTCTTCTATCGGAAGAACGTCTTGGCGGCAGATGATCGAGGTATCCGGGCGGCAGCTGAATAAGTTCCAAAATGGAACTTTCATGTATCTGCGGATCAAGAATCGCAACAGATTGAGATATGAGAGCAATCTGGCTGCTGAGTGCCATGTTTTGCTTTCGGGATGAAGCATGACGACCAGGCGCCTGATCCAACAACTCTTCGATGGATATAGATTGCGCAGACAAAACGCGGTCAAGGGCATCCAGGCTGAAATGGCGCTTGCGGTGAAGAAAATTGGAGATGTGAGCAGCTTTAAGCCCGGTTTGACGGGCGAGCAACGTGCCGCTGAGAACTCCACGCTTGATGCGGCGCAGAAGTTCCAGGCGAAGTTGCTCATGTAGCTGCAGAAAATTCATGTGGAAATTGTCTTTGAGCTATACACCTTTACACGGCGGGTTAGCCCAAAGAAACGTTACTTTGCTGTTTTCCTTTGATTCCGCGGGGCCTCAGGGTATTACGCAGCAGAAATATGCCATCAGGCGCGATGATTCATTGACCAATTCTCTGCTACACGCATACAGTCGTTTCACTTTTGCATTACATTTTGAGATTTTGCCATTCGCTCAGAGGGCGCTCTGGGTTTTGGCCCATTCCGCGCATCCGCATGAGCGGTACGCGGGAGTGTCTGGTTATCTCAGAAGAAGGCACTAGAACGTAAAAAAAGAAGAGAACGGTTACCTGAATCCCCCATGATCTGCGGCTCTCTCCCTAATTCCTATCAACAACAGGAATGCATGCAGCCAGCGACGTCCATAAATGACCGAACTGGATGTAACTACTCCCTTCGCCTGCAGAAGCAATACACAAAACAAGTACTGCAGGCATTTCTGCCTCAGGAGCTATATGAGTTTTACGCGATTAAATCTGAAAATTTGTGAGGGGTGCGGAAGTCTTTGGTTCCGGGCCCAGGAGTTGAATGAGGTTTATTGCGCTGCGTGCTCGACGAGATTGCGAGCCTTTCCTGCTCCAGGATCAAGACGGATGCCAGGCCGGAAACAGAAACACAGACGCACACCAAAGCATAATCGCGCTCACGCGGGGAGGAACCTATGAGCGCCGCATTCATGCTTCCTTACGTTTGGGCTGAGTCAGATCCGGTAGAAACGGAGGCGACTGCTCCTCATCCAACTGCCGGGGGAATCGCGTTTTACAGAAAACGCACCGAGTTATTGCTGAGACGGTATATGTTTGTATCTCTGCAGACCGGCAGGGTACCTTCACTTGTGGGTAATTGTGTATTTCGCGGGAAAGCGAGTAATTACCGCATGCACAGCTTCGAGGATGCGGTGATTTTTCTCTATGACATTGAGAAATGTCTGGGGAGGCTTGATCCAATAGGACAGAAACTGATTGCTCACATAGCATTGCAGGAATATACACAGGAGGAAACTGCGGCGCTTACGGGAATAGCTTTTCGAACTGTCACAAGGAAGTATGCAAATACGCTCGACAAATTATCTCGTATCTTTCTGGATTTAGGGCTTATGGAAATTGACTAGCAAAAAATCCTGTCAAGAGGTGGAAACTGTGGAAAACATGTTAAGTTACTCAATTTATAGGAAATATATTTACTGATAACTTGGCGTACTAATTCCGCCTAAAATGCTATTCTATAAATAAGAGTAAAGAAAAACACAAAGGGAGGCGAAATTTGCCTCCCTTTTTCTTTTGGGACTTATGACGACTGAAGAAACTTCGATGACATCCGGGAAAGATTCTACGTCTCAAAGCGCTGAACCAACCACCAACGGTAAAGCGTCTCATCGCAAGCCCACAAAGCCCAAGCAATACCGGAAAACGGCGCAGGAAGTAATTGGAAAGCAGTATCGAGGGATTGTGGCGAAGCTTGCGACAGAAGCCAAAAAGGGAAGCATTACGCATGCGAAGCTGCTTTTTGACCTGGGCGGAGTTCAGGAGGAAGTAAAGGCCACATCAACACGGCGGAGACGGAGGCCACCGAGTCTGGGAGAACTGCTGCTGAAAGATCTGGAAGAACTTAAGCGCAACCAAGAGACCTCTACAGAGAGCGATAGCGAAGATTAGCGCTTTTTTCAGAGGCGTAGACCAAACACATCGTCGTCGTTCTGAGACATGGAGGAAGGATTTCCAGCCTGACTTAGGATTCTTCCTCTCTTTACCACCCCAGCGTGTGAAAACCGAGCTGGGACCGGTTTGGTTGTCAGAATTGGCGACGGTTTATATCTACACGAAAAATGATCCGGAAGTGCGCACCTACCCACTCATTTGCGAGGAGAAAGGAATCCTGGTGATTCAAAAGAAGTGGTTCGTGAGAAATACACTGCTGTTATTGTCTGTTGTGCTGGCTGGAGCCGTTACTTATGCTCAGATAACAACTACGACGGTGCAGGGGGTGGTGTACCGCGCAGATGGATCGCCCGCAACAGGCACGTTGATTGTGAATTGGCCAGCTTTCTCGACAGCAAACAATCAGGCGGTTGCCGCAGGCAGCACCACCGTCACAATAGGGCAGGATGGATTCGTCAGCATGAATCTTGCGCCGAATGCGGGCGCTGCACCGGCAGGAAGTTATTACACTGCGGTTTACCACCTCAATGACGGCACAGTGAACAAAGAGTACTGGGTCGTTCCGGCTGCCGCAAGCGCTTCGATTGTGTCCATTCGCGCACATCTGGCACCTGCTACGGTCGCAGTGCAGGACGCAACCAAACAATATGTAGACGCCTCGATAGCATCGTTAAGCGGAAGCTATCTTCCTGTAACTGGCGGCACGATGTCGGGCCCGCTTGTACTCTCCAGCGCTCCTGTATCGGGGAACCAGGCGGCGACCAAACAGTATACGGACCAAGCAGTGGGAACTGCTGTTCCACTTGCGGGCGGCACTATGAGTGGAACATTAAAGACGCCGAATACAGTCACCAAGCTGCCGCGCGTGGATATCAGGCATCCGGATTTTGCCGGAGGGGCTGACCCTACGGGAGCGAATGATTCGACTGCTGCGATTCAGGCAGCGATTGCATTTGCAGTCGCCAGCCCGCAAGCGGGCAGCAGCGGGTCTACGCCTTGTGTTTACATTCCTGCGGGGCTTTACAAAGTCAGTAACACGATTCGCATTCCATCTAATATATGCATTGAAGGTGACAGCAGCCAAGCCAGCGTCCTGCAACTTACATCCGGCCAGACAAATCTTTTTACCGTCTACGGAGCCAATTGTCCTTCCAATGAACTGTGCAATGGACAAATAAGCGACTTACAACTCTATGGAAATGGCCATTTAACAACCGGGACATTGCTGGAAGTAGATGCGGCAGTTCAGTTCCATATCACCAATGTTTCCATGTCAAATCATGGCGGTCGTGGATTGCAACTGAACAACAATAGCGAGAGATTTCGTTCGGATAACTTATCGATTTCATCCGTGCGGTGGCCAATTGTTCTTTCAGGAGATATCAATGAGAGCTATTTTTTCAATACTCAGATTCTGACACCGGGGGCCACTGCGGAGCGCTTCGGGGAAGAATTTTATTGCTATGGCGTCAACTGCCCGAGCCATTCCTATCCTTCTGCAAACCAGGGACCCGCAGGAGGCCCTTCTCCGGTAAGTCCGGACCCTCATGGAGCCATCACGATCACAAAAGCTGTGAATTACAGTTTTTACGGCGGCTCTATCAAGTCTTTGAAATATATGAGCGGCTTTCGTGTAAGTGGATATGGGAGTATTAAGAACTTTTACCTTGAGGGATTTCCTTATAACAATGAGCCGCGACTTAATGCCGGGATATACGTCAATGGCGGGGTGCTGGAGAAGACCAGGTTAGCTATGGATCTGCCGCCGTCGGCGCTTACGGCCGGAGTAACAGATACATCATGGATGCCGCAATATTTCGAATCGGCCAGCGATATGGGAACCGGTTCTTTTGTGTCTTATGTGATCATGCCCCAGGATTTTCTTTCCGGGAGCACCGCACCTTCGCAATATAACCCGAACGTTCAGCGGGGTCAGTTTGAGATCGTTCAGGTGCAAGGCTTTACTTCGGATGGGAATATGCACATTCTGGCGCGCAATCTTCCGGGATCGACCGTGAATGCGGACTGGCCAGCGGGATCCATTGTGGAAGAAACACCTCCTGTTCAACATAGCGCGATCGACATAAAAGATTCTCACATTGAAGCCATTCAGGGGCCGGGCGCCGGATATGCGGACAACTGCGATCAGACGGGGGTGTTGACATGCGGAGAAATCGTGATGGGGCCTGCTCCAGACGGCTTAATTGTTGACCCGATCGGTGGACCGTTAGATGTGTTCGACGGTCTATCCTCAGGAAAGCTTACTCTCAGCAATGTTGAAATGGCTTCCGGAACTTACTCGCATCAGGGTGAGATTGTAGCGCACCGGTATTCCGGGCTTAATTTTGACGGTGCTTATAACAACTCGGGCGGTCAAGTAGAAACAGCGGAGACGGTTGGCGCTTCTTCCAAAATGCAGCTTTCCAGGCTTACCGGTGGTTCTTATTTGACGGTTCCAACTTATGCGAATGGAAATTCCGCTCAGCCTATTGTGAGCGCGCCTGGACTGGGTCTTACGTGGTCGCCGTCGAGCGGGTGGTTTACGCGGTATGAACAGCAATTCGGCCAGTTCGGCGGATTTAATCAATGGATGGTGGGTACAAAATTTGCGAACAGCTATTGCTGGTTCGATACTCCGGCGGCAGGAAGCACGCAATCTCTGAATCGTGTTTGTCTCCGTGGCTCGCCCGGAAGCGCGAGCCAGCCCGGCTATGAGTATGACGTGTGGAATGGGTCGAAGTGGGTAGCTGCTTATAATCTGACCGGGCAGAGCAATGCGACGGCTAATTTATCGCTGAATGGCGCGGCAAAGGTTGGAGGAGCACTTACTGCGGCTTCAGTGAATGGTGAAATTACCGTAGATGGGACAACTTACACGACATTAAATGCAGCCTGGAATGCTGCCGTCAGTCAGGCAACAAGCACCGGGCATAACCAGACAATCAAGGTGGGTCCCGGCACTTATTCGGTTACTGCGTCACTCATCGAACCCAGCAACGGCGCATGCGTAAATCTTATTGGTTCAGGAGGCGCCAGCACTGCTGCGGACAGCTTTGTAAGCGCAACCACGCTGAATGTAGCCGGTAATTTGAGCGGCGATGTAATTTTTTTAGGAAATACAGTGCAGGCGCAAGGATGCGTATTTAAAGATTTCACTATTCTCGCAAATGCAAATGCGACGCACGGCCTCGAATTGCAGTGGTTTCGCGGTCTGGTAGTAGATGGCGTTACGGTGAATGACACGTCTGCGGAAGGGATACTGCTTGGCGAGGAGAGCGCGAATGGACATCAGTCAGGCTTTCTGCTGCGGAATGTAACGGTCAGTTATAACGCTTCTGTTTTCAGCCCGGCGAACCGTCCCGCATATGGAATCCATATTCAGCGGACAGCTATGGACAGCCACCTGGACACGATCCTGGTCCGCAATGCGCAGATTGCGGGGGTGTACAACGAGGGAACCGGGAATACCGGATATATGATTCACGGTTTTGGCTATCCCTATACGTGCACCACTGCTCCATGCAGCAATACGGCAGTGAATTCGTCAGCGGTGAATGCATCGTATGCGACGAATTATGTGATTTATGACACGGGTGGAGCAGGAAGCGTGTGGACAGATACCTACGCGGACAGTCCTGCTGTTGCGGCGTTTTATATCGGAGCGAATGGGACTTCGATTCATGGCGGCCATATTCAATGGCCCGATTTTACGAGCTTTCCATTGGCCAATCTGGCCTATGTTTCGTCAAGTGTAACGAATGGACTGGAGATTGCGGACATCGGATGCCTGGGGATGTCTCCCTCGGTGAACTGGATTACGTATGCTTCTGTATCAGGCGTGCCGCCCGCGTTCGCCAGCGTGCATCATCTGACCGGCTGCGGGAATTATGCGCAGGCGCTGGAGCCCGAGACGACGACGGGCTTTACTGGTGGCGGAGCATCAAATAATGCGCCCGGCAATAATGCTGTGGCTACAGTGTGGGCGTCGCCAAAAGCATCGACTTCGAATTATGAGGCGTATTCGGCACAGTTGTACAACGGCTATCAGACTGATTTGTTTGAAGGACACGTAGCGGGACAGAATCCATTTTTCAATGTGACTTATCAGGGGACGGTTCGAACGCAAGGAGGCATCGCGCTCTCGACAGTGATTAACACGGCCGGAGCCATGACCTTAACTACTGCCAACAAGAACGTGATTGCAAATGCCGCGAGCGGAGCACAAACCATTACTTTGCCGAGTTGTTTTACTCTCTGGCCCGACAAAGCTTCTCCTACAGGCGAGGAGTTCACCATTATCAAGTCGGATTCGACTACAAATGCTGTGACGCTGACAACTACAAGCTCGCAAACAATCAACTACCAGGGGACAACGGCTGCGTCACTGGTAATTTCTTCAGCCGGGAAAAGAACTCTGGTGTGTGGGCCTGATGCGAACTGGTACGCGTATTGATAAAGAGGACTGTATCTATGACCGGAACGAACTGACCAAACTTGGGAAGGTTCTGGATGAGGTGTTTCCGAGACTGAACAGCCAGGTAACGGTCCGTTATCTTGCCAAACAGCTTTTGAAAATTCGGGACCGGACGGGGCAGATTGTTCCTTTTGAGCTGAATCGGGCACAACAAGAATTTGAAAAACGGCGTGGCAAAGCAAACATCATTCTCAAATCGCGACAGATGGGAATCAGCACGTGGGTTGCCGGGCGATTTTTTCTGAAGACGATTACTCATCCCGGAACACTGACTCTTCAGGTCGCACATACACAGGAGGCAGCTGAGGGAATTTTCCGGATTGTTCATCGATTTCTTGATGAGCTGCCGGAGTTCCTGCGAAATGGGGCACTGCGTACTTCGAGAGTTAATTCGCGCGAGATTATCTTTCCGGAGCTGGACAGTGAATACCGCGTGGAAACGGCCGGCGATTCCAATGCTGGGCGCGGCTTGACGGTGCATAACCTGCACTGTTCCGAAGTTGCACGCTGGCCCGGCAATGCAAACGAAACGCTGCAGGGACTTCGGGCAGCTTTGCAGCCGCAGGGAGAGATCGTGCTGGAATCGACTCCGAATGGGGCTGAAGGCTGTTTCTGGGAGGAATGGAACCATGCTGACGAAAGCGGCATGGTGAAACACTTTTTCCCATGGTGGTGGGAGCCTGCTTATCGAGCGGCGCCGGTGAAGGAAGCTTCTTTGCAAGCAGAAGAGCGAGAGCTGATCAAGCGGCATGGGCTCAGCCTGAAGCAGATCGGCTTTCGCAGAAAGATAGCCGCCGGGTTTCGCGGACTGGCGAAGCAGGAGTATCCGGAAGACGAGATGGAGTGCTTCCTCAGCAGCGGGGACTGCTATTTCGATGTTGGAGTACTGGATGCACGCTTAAAAGATTTACCGGAGCCGATTGCGACTCGACTTGGCGGGCGCTTACAGATATGGTTTCCTCCGGTGCGGGGACGGCGCTACCTGGTTGCTGTGGATACAGCCGGAGGTGGGAGCGAGGGGGACTATTCCGTTGCGCAGGTTGTGGAGATTGATACGGGAATGCAATGCGCGGAGCTGCAGGCTAAGTTGTCTCCTCTGGAACTAGCTGAAGAAGCAGCCCGACTGGCGAAAGAGTACAACGGGGCATTGCTGGTGGTGGAACGCAATAATCACGGATCGGCTGTGCTGGCTTACCTGCATACTGTGAGCAAGTATTCACGTATCTATGCACAGGATGGACAGGACGGCTGGCTGACTTCATCGGTTGCTCGCTCGCGCACACTGGCAGATATGGCAGCGGCGCTGGTTGATACGCCGACAATCTTTTTCAGCAAGAGGTTGTTGCAGGAGTGTCGAAGTTTTGTGCGACTGCGCCATGGGAAAGTTGGAGCAAATGCAGGCGCGCATGATGATTGCGTGATGGCAATGGCCATAGCACTCGCGGTGCGTGAAGAGGTGCAACGGGGAAATATCGGCAGTCGTTCATCAGGATGAGCGTCTATTTTAGGGTCCGGAAAAGGTACAATCCGATTGAACTGGAGGTATTTTGGCAGTACTGGCGACACAAGCAATCCGGCGGATGCGAGGCGGCGCGCAGGGTCATTTAATGCTGGCTTCAGATGGTCATCCGTATGTCGTCAAGTTTCAGAATAATCCTCAGCATGTCCGGGTCCTGGCGAATGAACTGATGGCGACGCGCCTGGCGGAAGCTGTCGGTTTGAGCGTTCCGGCGTGCGAAGTTGTTGAAGTGACGGATTGGCTGATTCAGAATTCGAAGGAGCTTCTTGTTGACCTGGGCCAGAATCAGGAACAGTGCCGGGCAGGGCTTCAGTTTGGATCAAGGCTGGTAGGCGGATTGATGCCGGGGCAGGTGGCTGATTATCTGCCGGAAGAAAGACTGGCTGAGGTGAGAAATCTCGAAGAGTTTGCCGGGATGCTGGTAATTGATAAATGGACCTGTAACTCCAATGGGCGGCAGGCTGTTTTCTACAAAAAGCCGCGTGAGAAGCGTTACATGGCTACGTTTATCGATCAGGGGTACTGCTTCAATGCAGGAGAGTGGAAGTTTATTGATGCTCCGCTGCGAGGAGTATACGCGCGAAACCTTGTGTACCGGAACGTAACAGGATGGCAAAGCTTTGAGCCGTGGTTGAGCCGTGTGGAAGAACTTGATCCGCAGAAAGTATGGTCAATCGCAGAGATCGTGCCTCCGGAATGGTATGGTGGGAATCCGATGGAAATAGAGTTCCTGATCGAGCGGCTGCTGGAACGACGCAGTCGTATCCGGGAATTGATTACGCTCTTTCGGGAATCATCGCGACAGCCATTTCCAAATTGGATGAAGACAACATCTGTAATGCTGCAAAGGCAGTTTCCTGAGCCTGGTTGGGCCGATACTGTTCGTGGACCGATTATGTGATCGGGTCTGTTACATAAGGGTGGATGGATTTGAATGCACGGCAACAATGCGATTTCTTTCTAGTCCGGTATGTGCCGGATTCGGTAAGAAATGAATTTGTAAACATCGGAATACTTCTGCGTGACAGGGAAGGGCAGATGACCGTGAAGTTTACAAAGGACTGGGCGCGCGTGCGTTGTGCTGATGCGGATGCAGATATCGGCATGCTGGAGAGCCTTGAGAGCGAGCTTCGACAAAGATTGACGCAGGAGAGTGGCGATGCAGCAGCCTTGATGCTGGTGCTTGAAGACTCTTTCTCGAATCTGGTGCAGATCACTGAACCGAAGCCGTATCTGGCGGAATCCATGATTACCGGGCTGGAAGAATTAATGCGAGTTTATGTCGAGCCGCGGAAGAAACAGGCAGTGACCCGTAAAAGTGGCAGGCAAGCAATTCATGCAGAAATGCGCTCACACTTTGAACGCGCAGGCGTTTGGGACCTGATGCGCAAGCGAATTGCCATAGCGGGATATACAAAACCAGGCGATCCCCTGCGCATTGATTGCGGCTATCGGCCCAATGGCCTGATTCGAATGTTTCATGCTGTCTCGCTTGAAGGCGATTCGGATTGGCCGAAGGTGCTGGCCTTCAGCATTGGAGCGATTCGAGAAGGTGTGGGACGGGTTGAAAATGCAAAGCTTGAACTTACGGCAGTTGTAGAACCAATTGCCGAAGTAAGCGCCGAGCGAGAAGACAGGGAGCGGATAGAGCAGTATCGGTTTTCGGTAGAAACAATGGAAGCTGCGGATATTCGCGTGATGACGACGAGTGATCTGCCTCGGATTGCTGAAACGGCACAGCGGGAATTGCGGATTTAAGGTTTGGCAGAGTGAATTAAAAAATTTTGTACGGAGCAGTACTGCAAAAGGCATGGCTTATCGCCATGCCTTTCTTTTTTGAAATGAAAAGGAATGAGGGAGAAACATTGAAGGTTAAGAACCCAGTCCAAAAACTCTGGCGACGGAAAGAGTCTGACATGCAAGCCGAGGCACAGGTTGCGAAGCGAAAGACATTGGCATTACCTTCGATCCTGACTCCATACCGCGCGCCTTTGAATGCATTGCCGAAGCCAACGCCAGTGAATTTGCGGCGTTTTGCTGAAACGCCGTTGGTGCGACGGGCCATCAATCTGCTGAAGGACCGCATTGCGAGCCTGGATTGGCAGGTGCGACTGAAGCGCGGATTTTCCGCTTCGGACGTGCCCGATTTTCGCCAACGCCAGCAGGCGCTGCGGCGCGCTCTGGAAGAACCGAATGTCAGTGACTCATTTCGCACGCTCGTCGAGCAGGTGCTGGAGGATGCGCTGGTTGGCGGATTCGGCGCGATTGAGATGGAACTGACCGGAAACCCGGAAAAGCCGTTTGAGCTATGGGCGGTGGACGGGGCGACGATCCAGATCAATCCGAAATGGGACGGGCAGCCGGACTCTGTTCGTTATGCGCAGACGACCGGGCTTTCGAGCACAAGCTCGCAGATATTTCTCAGAGATGATCAGTTGATCTATGTTCGCATGAACCCGCGGTCGCACACGCCATTCGGCCTTGGTCCGCTGGAGGTCGCATTCGAGACGGTGAATTCGTTTCTTGCAGCTCACAGGTTTGCTGGAAACCTGGCGAGCAACTCGGTAGCGCAGTATGCGCTATGGCTGAATGAGACGACTCCGGTGGAGCATGAGCGGCTGATTCGCTGGTGGCAGGACGAGATTGAAGGCACAGGCCGGGTCCCGTTATTGAGCACGGAGCAGAAGCCGGAGGTACTGCGCTTTGCGAGCGGCACGGATGCAGATCTTCGGCTGAGCTGGCAGGAGTTCCTGATTCGTATGGTGGCGAATGCGTTCTCGCTGCCGCCAATGCTTCTGGGACTTGAGCGCGAGGTGAACCGGACCACAGCGGCAGAACAGGCGGATGAAGCATTCCGTAGCGCTGTTGTTCCACTGGCGAAACTGCTGGCGGAGCACCTGACGCGGGACCTATTCACGAAAAAGCTGGGCTGGCGTGAATTTGAATTTGTTTTCAACGAACTGGATGCTCCGGATGAGCTTACGGAGCTGCAGGTACAGACGAAGCTTCTGGCAGCAGGTGTTCTGACGGTAAACGAAGTGCGCTCTATGCGCGGGTTGGCGCCGCTTCCGGAGCTTTCAGGAAAGGAGGAATAAGCAGAGGAGAATTTGTTTCAAAAAACAAGATGGAGAGGACATGAGACTGGAAGGAATGGCGATTACGATGCCGGAGGTTGCAGACCATCCAAACCGGGTCCCTTTTGAAGGCGTACTGACGGTAGTGGATGAGGCAAGCACTCGGCCACCTTCGGGAGCGCGTGGGCACAGAGTGATCCTTACGCGGGAAGCTGCGCATGCGGCATTGCCATCACTGCTGGGAATGGCTGTTGATTATGCGCCGAAATGGGATGGGCATGATGCGCGAGCAAAGTGCGGCATTATCACGGAGGCTGATGTTGTTGGGAACCAATTGCGGGTGCGCGGCTATTTGTTTGGCCGGGATTTTCCGGAAGTGGTACAGCAACTGCAACAAAGCGAGGCCGGCAACATGGGCATGTCCTATGAGCTGGCAGATGCGCACGTGGCAGATATGCGCGCCGAGGTATGGACGCTGACACGCGCCACCTTCACCGGAGCGGCCATCCTGCTGCGAGAAAAGGCCGCGTATCGCAATACTTCATTTCGTCTGGCGGCAGCGCGCTGCAGAAACAGCAGCCCGCTGAGACACGGCGCAGACGCGAGACTTGCGGCGCGTTCAGGATGGCGATTTGAGAAGCAATCTTTTAGGCAAACACAAAGAAGAAAGGAAGCGTAATGGAAATAGAAAATATTTTGGCTTCGTTTGGAGAAAGTATGGAGAGACTCGATTCCGTGACGAGCCTGCTGGAACGAGCAGTAGCGTTGCTGGAGCAGCGTGAGCCTGGCGTGGCCGGCGCAGTCGAGAAAATGACAGCTGCGGTGGAAAGTCATAACGAACTGGCTGAACGCGAGCGCGAGTTGCGCCTGAAACTGGACGCGGCTGAGCAGCAGATTGCAGAGCTTCGCGCCCAGAGCAGCCGTGCTACTGCAGCACGCCAGACGCTTCCCGCTTCCACGACGCAATTGCTGGCAAAGCAGGGTATTTCAATGGTGGATTCGATCCAGGCGGGCGCGCTGGATGCTGCACTCACCGGGTTAAGCCTGGAGCAGCGGATTGCAGTGAAGGCGCAGCTGCTGCGCGCGGGAATGCTCACGCAATAAAGGCACAATTACTGAACTGCAATGAATTCTGGGCGGCTGAATACCGCCTTGTTGTTTTTGAGGTCTATGCGCAGGAACAGCTATTCGTTGCGGTGTACTCCCCGAATCATGAACAGCCTGTTCACAGGCAGAAAGAAGATCGAATGAGCGCAAATTTTTACGATATCCATGCGGCTGCTGACTACATCGGGCCCGGCGCGGTTGAAGTTCCGTTTTATCAGACTGAGATCACCGACATCGTGCGGCGTCGCGGTATTTTCGGCCAACGTATTAAGCAGGTCCCGGCAACCGGACATCCTTCGCGGTTCTTCGAGGAGACCGCCATTCCGAATCCGGGGATGGCGGGATTTGTAGACCCGCGCAACATTGTTGCGCCGGTCGTGAGCCCTACGCGCGCAGAACGCAGCGTGCCGCTGAAGGCCATTGTGGCCCAGCTGAACTACAACCTGTTCGACATTGAACTGGGCACGCAGCAGAAACAGTTTGCTTATCTGCAGGCCAAAGATCTGGTCGACACGGTGGAAGGTGTTCTGCACACGCATGACATCGCGTTGTGGAACGGCAATGATACTTCGCTGAGCACTCCGACTTCGGCGCAGTATTACGGAGTCGCATCGCAGATCGCCGCCGGCGGCAACACAACGACGATCGGCACGACAGCGAGCATCGTGGATGGGCTGAAGTCGACGGTCGCACAGATGGTTGCAAACAGCAATTTCGCCGTGCGTCCGACGGCCATCTATGCCAATCCGGTACTGCTTGATCTGATTGACCGCGAGATGAAGACTGACTTCAATGTCGTGCTGAGCACTCGCGAAATCAATGCCGGATTCACCGTGAAAACGCTGTCCACTCAGGCCGGCGATCTGCCTCTCATTCCGGATTGGGCGTTGAGCTACACCGGAACTCCAGGATCGGGAACGGCTGTTCTTCCGGCATACATTGTGACGGAGGACCTGATCGAGTATCACTGGCTCAGCGATCCAACTCCACGCATCTTCCAGCTCGGCGTGCCCGGCTCGCTGGCTTCACAGTATGTCGCAGTGAAGTTTGGTGGCGTGGTGGTGAAGGGCGCAAGCTATGCGCACTATCAGGTGCTGGTAGATCGCTAGTCTTCGGCTCCTCTAATTCCCCGGTGATGGCTGGTAAGTGACGGCGCCAGCCATTTTGATAGTGGATCAGCTGAATTTGAACTGCCTTAGCGGCCAAAGACCCATTTTCACGCGGGACTTGTGTGGGCGCATCTATGCGCCCACTTTCAAATGAACTGATCCACTCTTTTTTCTACAGAAAAGCGCACAGTGATTCTGGCGCGGAGATGACTATGGGATATCTGCAGCCGACAGAGTATGAGAACTTCGGCCTTGCATCAGACACCACGGACGACTGGATCACTATGGCTTCGGCTTTGATTGACAGCCATTGCAGGCGGCCAAGCCTGAACCCTACGCAATATACGGAGCGCCTGCGATTGACAGCAGGATCGCAAACGATACGACTAACGTATTTGCCGCTTACGCCGGTTAATCCGGCAACATCACCCTTTGTAAATATTCAGGCGCGTTATGCGCGTCCGCGACGGGGGCAGATGATCTATCCCATGCAGGAAGAAATTGCGTGGGCATTCGCGCTGCCGGGTTCGTGGACCCAGATGGATCCAGCAACGGTGGATTTCGTTCCGGATACAGGCGAGTTGATTTTTCCGATGAATGTCCTCGGACTTCCCTACAACGAAGTACAAGTGACATACACAGCAGGGCTAGACACGATTCCTGACGCGGTGATGACTGCGTGCGCGCTGATTGTCAGAAATGCGCAGGCCACTCCGGGATTGAACGTGAAGAGCAGCCGGATTGACACGATGCAGATGGAGTATTTCTCGAACACATTGATCGACAGCACGGTGCAGAGCCTGTTGAAGCCGTGGGTTGCGAACCGCTTGGGGTGAGACATGAGTGTAGATGTCAGCGTTAGAAATCCAAATAACAGCGCTCTGTACATGGCTGATGCGCTACTGCGGGCAGCCGGGGGGATGGCGGTTACACTACTGGTCTCGCCTGAGATCACCGACAGCAGCGACGCCGGACAACTCGGTATCCATGCACCTGATTTTCAGAGGCTGGCGTTGTCGCCTGCGGTGTTTCGCAGAGTGCGCGCAGCTATGCAGGAGAACCAGACAGCGCAGTACGAGCTTCTGCTTTCAGCTTCTGCCGTGCAGCAGCAGGTAAGCGCTTTACAGCTTACAGGAGCAGATGCGCTGTTCGACACTTCCGCCGGCGTAGAGGTGAATGGCGTGCAGTTCCTGATCGAATCACGTTCAGCGTCCGAGTCTCTAGGGCAGGTCTATTTGTATCGGATATTGTTACGTGAATCGCATGCTCTTCAGCAACTCGTTCCATAACGTCCAGGAAGGCTCTAAATGGAAAACGCGAAAGATACTTTTTATGTGACACTGCGAAACCGGCTGGCTGCGCTGAATCCTGAAAGACTAATGATTCTTCGCGGCCTGCAACGGCCCGGCATCATGATAGAAGAAGCTGAGGCCGCAGTGGCGCAGATGCCGCCTGATGTTTTTGTCCTGCGATGGACGGGGCTCGACATGGACACGCAGATGTCGTCCGCGCTCGCACAGATGACGTGCGAAATCCATTACACCACAGGCGGCACTCAGATTAATGCTGGACTGGACAGAGGTCGCGCTCTTGCAGAAATGGATGCGGAGTTGCTGGCCATCCTCAATCCAGGCTACGCACTGAAGACGGATTTCACTCAGACTCCGGCAGCAGCAATGGCAACGCAGGTCTTTTGGGGAGAGCCGCAGTTTGGGCCAGTGACAACTTTGCGGGAACGTCTGACGCGAGTAGCGAAGGTGCCTGTCTTCTCATTTCAGGAGCAAAGCGAACAATGAGCACAGCGACGATTACAAATTACACAGCACTGCCAACTATCAGCCGGCGAGTGCGCGCTTATTTTGCTCCGGTCAATCGGATGAATCAGGTTCCATCGATTTTTGATCCATCACAGGTTGGTGAATTTCCACTGGATGCGCCACCTGCTCCCTGGATCGATCTCGGGTGGATTGAGAATTTTGCGCGGAAGTCGACGAGTTCTATCGGTGCATTGAATGGTGGACTACCCAGCACTGTTCAAATGCAGATTCGTGAAGCAACCGGAGCAACGGTTTCGTTCCGATTCAAAATCTGGAACAAGCTGACGATGGCGCTTGCGGCGGGATCGCAACACATGAACATTCTTCAGCCCGCCGGTGGAGCGACGGCGAATGGATCAGGCGCGAAGGGAGTTACTGCAGCCGGCGTGCAGCCGGGATCCAGCGCGACAAACATTCTGCTAAATGCGTTCGATATTGCTGCTTTTTCACCGGGCTGTATGGTTTCTGTCGATATGGACTATGCAGGTGAAACCGGGTTTGTCGGAAGCGGTGTATCGGCTGCTTATGTTCGCAACCCTGCCGCAGTGAACAATGATCCCGACTATATCCGCAGAGTGAGTTTCAATGTCGCACGTGTTGCGCAGGTGACTGCGAATGGATTGCAACTGGCTCAGCCGTTATTAGCAGGCGTCCCTGTGAACGGCATGAAAGCGCAGCCAATGATCGGCTTTGTTGATCGCGAAGGCGGGAGCTTTTTTCAGGAATGGTCTGCCGTTTTCATCATGCCGGGAGAACAGGGCGAGCGTTTGATTTTTCATTATCCACGCCTGCAGGCGATGCAGGGACCGGAGGAAAGCAGCGTAACGCTCGCATCTCCTATAGAGCGTATTGCCCTGAATGCAGCATTCCGCGCGTTGCCGGTCACAGATGGAAATGACGGAGAGCAGGTCGTATGCTTCCGCAGTTTCCTGCCGGGAAACGCAACTCTGATATAAAGCGCCAAATCACAGGAGATCGATGAGGTGATCTTAACTATCGACAATCTGGATGGCTCCGGCCCTCTCGACTATACAGCCGCAGTCGTATCCAAAACGCCTCTGCGTATTGAGCGTCAGCTGAATGAGCCAACCATATGCAGCTTTATGCTGACGCCGCAATCAGCCAATCTGCCGATGCCGTTCCGTTTTGCGCGGGTTGTGGTGAGTGATGACAACAGTCTCATTCTGTTCACCGGATATGTGGCGCTGGAGCCTGCTTTGGCGTCAGTTGGCGAAGGCATCGCCGGACCTGTGTTTGAAGCGGCCATATCAGCCGTCAGCGATGATGTACTGCTCGATATGCAGGGCGTTTCGCAGATGACATACAGTTTCGGCGTGCCTGCAGGAGAAGTGGCCGGGACGCTTACCCGCATTGTGGATGCGGGTCGCCTCACGCTGAATACATCTCAGGCTACAGGCGTTGTTGGGCGATTTACAGCTGATCCGGCAGATGGATGGTCGGGGAATATCGGTGCGCTTGCCTCAGGTTCTCGTAATATGTATCGGGTCATTTCGGACAACCTGACGATGACTCCCGTTGGCAGCACCATCCATACATTGAGCGAAGGCGATGGAACGCTACAAGTAAACAAGCTGCAGGCATCTCAGGTGAAGATGCTCGCCAACGATGTCATAGTATGCGGCGAAGATGAGCCGAGCGCGTACGTAACGGAGGTATTCACGGGCGACGGAACAACCGCGGTCTTCAATTTAACCGAGGAGCCTTTCTTCCCTTCTTTGTCAAGAATGCATTCACTGGCAGACTTATTTCAAGAACCTGCTGTAAATATGCAACTGTGGCAGTTACAGGATCCTGGCGGCCATGTTTCGCTCACATCCGAAGGGTTGACCTGCATCGGCGGAAACGGTCTCGATGGTGAAACTATTTTATGTTCGAACAGCGATCTGGAGCTTGGCGGCTCGCTGGTCATCGAAGCGAATGGACTTGTTCTGAGCGGGGGGAGCACAGGCGTCCTGAGCGGCTTGTATACCGGCGATATCACAATAGCCGATTGTCTTGCCGGCTTTCAGGTAAGCCAGGTAAACGGAAGCACTGTTATCTCTCCTTTAATCGACGGTCTCGCAGCCGGAAGCAGCTTTTCTCCCGTTGTCGGCAGTATGTATACACTGCGCACCCGAATCTACGCAAAGGAAATGCAGCGGGTTTTGCAGACTTACTACTCGGTCGGGAATAACGGCACGCAGCTCTGGGGCGGGACCGCGGTTCCTTGCGGAGTAAACCTGATGCTGGAAGTACAGGAGACGACAAACGGTGTAAACCACACGCCTGTTGTTTTGTATGATGGCGCGCTCGCAATTACGCCTTCTGTCGGCACATTTTGTCTGCTGAACAGCACAAATCTGCTGTGCAGTATTCGAAGCGTAAATGTGACGCAGGAAGGGCCTGCCTGGGTGGCGAGTATTCCTCCCAATGGGAGCCTGACGACGCGCCGAATCGGGACCACCGCGCAGGGGGCCGAGTGCAAACTTGAGCGCACTGGAAAGCTCCAGTTCTATCCAACCAGCGTGCCACAGATGGGCGAACAGATATTTGTCTCGTATCGGACGAAGCGCCGGGCAGTAGCTCGCAAGGCGAATACAGTGAGCGTTTCTCCGCAGAACTCTGCTCAGCTTCCCTCCACATCGCGATGGCTGGGCACCGTCACGAGTCCGAAGCCGCTCAGTTCCGCAGATTGCGAGAATGCCGCAGCAGCACTACTTGCTTTGTCATCGAGCCGCGCGGCAGCGTGGAAAGGCACCTATACCGGCTGGAATATGGAAATGCAGGGAGACATCTGGCCCGGCGACGTGCTTGCGATTGACGCTGCATCCGCAGGCATGAATGCGAATCTTGTTGTCCGGCGTGTGCAGATCGACATGATCTGCTCTTCACCCCAGTTAAATAAGTACACCATTCACTTTGCGAATGACTGGGCGGACGCATTGGCCATCAAGACTTCCTCTGCAGTGCCCGCTGATACATGGCTGCCGCAGCAGCCTCAGGCTATAGAGCCGCTGGCGAATCTGTCTGCGCTCTCTGCTTCCCTGAATGGCAGCGCGATCAATGTAAACGCGGGCACAACACCTCCTGCCGGAGGTGGATTTGAGGTGCGGCGGCGCGACTGGTCCTTCGGTCCGGGCGTTGATTCTGATTTCGTATTGCGCAGCCCGGTAAGCAACTTCTCGATTCCACGCGAAGCTGCTATCGAGCAGTATTACGTGCGGATGTACGATGCTTCGACGCCGCCGAATTACTCGCGGTTTTCGAGCGCAATTTTTGTCAACGCGCCGCTATAAGCGGCTATCTTCCTGAAGCTGTTCCGGCGCACTGCCGACTCTGAATTGCAATCAAGGTGAACAGAAATGAATTTTCAGCATGCGGTCACATGGCTGGCCGCTTCTCCCGAGTCTTTTTGGCTCGGCGCGGCGGCGCTTTGGATTTTTTCAGCAGCAGTAAGCGCCATGGATCCCCCAAAGACCGGAGACAGCGGCTTTTATGGCTGGCTCTATCGCTTCACACATCTTCTGGCAGCGAACCTGGACAGGGCCCTCGGACCTGCTTCTCCAGTTATTTCGCCAGAGCAACTGAGAACCAACAATAAGGAGAGAGAATAGATGGCCAACATTCTTCTTGGCATCGAGCACGGCATCGAGGTAGCAGCAGAAGACATTCTTAAGTTCGTCACCTGCGCTGTAGCGGTCAGTAACAAGGCTGAACCCGGAGTCATTGCCGGACTGGGAGTTCTTTTAGGAACGGTCGCCAAAGCGCTGGGTGATATCGATGGCGTCATCACGAATCCTATGAACTTTACGTTAGACGCGGCAACGATTCAGGATTTGAAAGCAGTCTGGCCTGCAATTGTGCAGTTCGCAGCATCGATTGGAATCAAGCTGTAGCCATTGCCCATCCTGTCGTCAACCAGCGACAGGATGGGCAATCTATAATCACAACTATGGAGCACGCCCCGCTTGTCGGCGTGGTGATGGGCAGTAAGAGCGACTATGAGGTGCTCAAACCAGCCGTTGACCTGCTGAAAGAATTTTCCATTCCTTATGAAGTGCGAGTTGTTTCCGCTCATCGCACTCCTGACTGGCTTTTCACCTATGCGGAACAGGCTGAGACACGCGGGCTGCGCGTGATCATTGCCGGCGCCGGCGGAGCTGCGCATCTGCCCGGCATGCTGGCAGCAAAAACGCTTGTTCCCGTGCTGGGTGTGCCGGTTCCGGCGACCATGCTGAACGGCATCGACTCTCTGCTTTCGATTGTTCAGATGCCGAAAGGCGTACCGGTGGGAACGCTGGCCATCGGTAAGCCCGGCGCGGCGAACGCGGCGCTATTCGCCGCTGAAATTCTTGCGACCACGGACGAAAACCTGCGCCAAAGACTCCGCACATGGCGCGATGCGCGTAAGGAAGAAGTGCTCAAAGAGGAGCTGCCGCAGTGAGCGCAATCCTTCCTGGAGCAACCATAGGTATTCTTGGCGGCGGTCAACTTGGGCGAATGACGGCCATGGCTGCGCGCTCGCTTGGCTATCGCATTCAGGTAATGGACCCTGATCCTTCGTGCCCGGCGCGATTTGTTGTGGACGCGTGTTTTGAGGGCTCATGGGATGATGCGCGAGCGGCAGCCGATCTGGCGCGTGGCTGCGATGTCATCACGCTGGAAATTGAACAGATTGCTGTGGCAAGCCTGGAGGCGGCAGGTAAATATGCTCCGGTGCGTCCGGGCGTAGCCATGATGCGCATCATTCAGGACCGTATCCTGCAAAAGAACTGGCTGGTTGACCACGGCTTTCCTGTGGGCGAGTTTCGGACGATTCAGGCCGAGGCTGATTTAAAGACGGCCGCAGCTGAACTGGGCGGCAAGTGTTTTGTTAAAAGCGCGCACGGCGGATATGACGGCCGAAGCCAGGTAAAGATAGGCTTTGAAGGTTCCGCCATATCTCCTGAAGAGGCATGGCGACTACTGGGCCAACGCCCTGCAATTGCCGAGAAGGCGCTTGATCTCGAAAAAGAAATCTCCGTCATGGTTGCGCGCACGCCGGGCGGCGAATTGAAAAGTTATCCTTCCGCGGCCAATCATCACGAAAATCAAATCCTGGCGTGGAGTGTTATTCCCTCTTCCGTTTCGGTTGCAATAGAGGATGAAGCTCAGGCCATTGCGCGCCGCATTGCAGAAAAGATGGGCCTTGAAGGCATACTTGCCGTCGAGATGTTCCTCACAAAAGATGGCCGGCTGCTGGTGAATGAAATGGCGCCCCGTCCGCACAACAGCTATCACGCCAGCGAACGAGCATGCGTGACCAGCCAGTTTGAACAGATTGTCCGCGCCATCTGCGATTTGCCGCTGGGCGATGTGTCTATAGTTAAGCCGGCAGCCATTGCAAATCTTTTGGGGGATCTGTGGCTGGATCACGAGCCACAGTTTGATCGGGCGCTCTCTGTGCCCGGTGTGCGCCTGCATCTTTATGAAAAGCACATTCCTCGCGCTGGCCGCAAAATGGGGCACCTCTCGGCAGTTGGGGAAACTCCGGAAGAGGCCGTAAGCCGCGTACTGGAAGCTCAAAAACTGCTTTAAAGCGTATTCACTTGTTTCCTCGTATAAGCTGCGGCATGATTAAAGCCTGACACCGTGCCGCTCATCCATCTCAGAGGAAATTTGCCGAGTAAAAGCTTGATCGCGGTCCTTTTCCTGCTTGGGATTGCCGGATGCAGGCGAGACCATCTGATCCTTCCGCGAGACACGATTATTCTGCCTGCTGATGGCCGCGTTCATTCGGCTTTCCATATTGTTCGCCGGAGCGGCAGAGAACTTGACCGTGATTCTCTGAAAAACTCAACCGCACAATTGAAATTTCAACAGGACGGCAGCAAAGGAGTACTCGTCTCCATAATTTCTCCGGTGACTCCGCTGGCAAAACATCCTCAATTTTCCTGGCAGGGCCACGATTATTCCTTTTTTATTCGATTCACACCGGATACTACGGACACGTTCGGCGATGGCACGCCGGATGCGCTGCGTCTACACACGCGCGGAGACCGTCAGGCTTTTCGGAATTGGTTTGTGGCCGTAGCGGAAGAAGCTGCCTTGCTGCCGAACGATAAAGCCCCGCCTGAAATTAATGATTGTGCCGCGCTGTTGCGATATTCCTATCGGGAAGCGCTCAGGCAACATGATGAGCGATGGTTTGAGGCACAGTTCGACCCCACGCGGTTTGTCTCGCTTGCGTCCGTCTCTCAGTACGTTTATCCGCAGACACCGCTGAAACTGGCGCTTTTCCGGGTGAAACCAGGCGTCTACGAAGCCTCTGATCCCGAGACGGGCGCGTTTGCTCAATTTGCGGATGCCCACACGCTGATGACACTGAATACTTATCAGATCAGCCGCGATATTCACGCCGCGCTTCCCGGTGATTTGTTATTTTTTCGTCAACTGGAACAGAATTCACCGTATCATTCGATGATTGTGGCGGGAGCAAACTCGGACTGGGTGATTTATCATACCGGCCCAATCGGACGGCAAAAAGGCGAGATCAGGCGAGTTGCTATGCAGGACCTCTTACATCATCCCGATGCGCGTTGGCGGCCTGTGCCGGAGAATACAAATTTCCTGGGGGTCTACCGGTGGAACATACTGCGCGAAGGAGATTGATCGTTGTCGCGGTACGAACATTCCTGATTTTTGTTGTTGCCTTCTCTGCTTCGCTGCAGGCTTATGCCTTTCGCTCGGTTTCGTTCAACCTGAGCACCAATCGCACCTTTTCTCCGGATGAGAAACCCACAATCCATCTCTACGCTCACGATGTGGATGAGCTGGAATTCCGGGTCTACAAGGTTGATGATCCCGAGAAATTCCTGACAAACCTTCCTGATCTGCACAGTTTTGGCAATCGCTGGCCGGGAGGTCCGAAAGAACGGATCGACGAGCGGACATGGCTTGAGCGCTTCCATGACTGGAAGCATCACATTTGGTTTTTGGTTCGCCGATTCTTTCGTAATCAGTTTTCGATGGATGCTCGCGATTTCCTTCGCGCTAAACAGGCGAATCTGGCAAAACGGAGCCGTATCGTCGGCGTGGCGCAGTTTGCTCAGATTCCGCTGCTGAATGACAAACAACTGGTCGCCCGCTGGCGTCAGGAGATGCCGCCCACCTATATCTCTGACTCGCAGGAACTCCCGCTGGACCGGCTGGCGTCCGGGCTTTATCTGGTGGAAGCAACGGATGGCCATTACAAGGCATACACACTATTGATGGTGAGCCGGATCGCGCTGATCACACGCACCTCCAGCGGAACAGTTCTGGCCTATGTCGTTGACCGGCAAACCGGCGCTCCCATTGCCAACGTCAAGGTCAGCTTCGGATTGGGTCAGAAAGAAAGCGGCAATGCCACAACCGATGTGGACGGCATTGCCGAACTGCATGGCTCCGTATCGAAAGAGCAGCAGGACAACCTCTGGGTCATTGCCACCCAGGATAAAGAGTTTGCCGCAGTCACACCCAGCTCATGGGCATTCAATAATTCCGAAAGCCGCAAATGGGCATCGTATGTCTATACCGATCGCCCTGTATACCGTCCCGGACATACAGTTCACTGGAAAGCAATTCTGCGTGCCCGCGTTGAGAACCACCTTGAGCTGCCCAGGCCGGGCACGATACGCGCTGCAATCACAGATGAGCAGGACCATCCTGTCTTCCAGCGCGACATGACTATTACGCCAGACGGAACAATTGCTGGCGATCTGACGCTGCCGGCGAATGCCGCTCTCGGCTACTACAACATTCGCCTCGGCGGGCCTGAAGACCAGATTTACGGCAGCTTCCATGTGGAGGAGTACCGCAAACCGGAATATCAGGTGCGCGTAACTCCACAGGGCCAGCGCGTTCTGCAGGGCCAATCCATGCAGGTTGTGATTGACGCGCGCTATTTCTTCGGCGAGCCGGTTGCTTTCGGTAAGCTAAAGTACCGCGTTTATCACTCGCCCCACTATTGGTGGGATGAAGGTGACGATCAGTCTGCGGATGCGGCGGGAAATGAAGACCAATCCGGAGACACGGATCTTTACGATGCTGATCAGGAGTCGGAGCAGACAGCCAAGCTCGATGCAAACGGCAAGCTGACCCTTACGATTCCTACGCGTGTGGATTCGTCTCGACGCCATTCCGATATGGACTACACGGTTGAAGCTGCCGTTACGGATGAGTCAAACCGAGAAATTACCGGCAGAGGACGTTTTCTGGCCACCTATGGCAGCTACCGCATCCACGTCGAGCCGGAAAGTTATTCCGTGCGCAGAGATCAGAATGCCTCATTCACAATTTCGGCGGTTGATTATGACGGCAAGCCGGTCCAGACGAAGGTCCACGTCGGGCTTTCCTATCATCGATGGTCGAATGGGAAAACCGAAACGACGGAAGGCGGCTCAACCGATGTCACCACAGACGGGCGCGGCCAGGCACATGCATCCATCCCTGTCAGTCAATCCGGCAGTGCTGAGGTGGATGCCTCATCGATAACACCGGAGAACCGAACCGTTCTCGATTCGACGTGGCTCTGGGTGTTCGGAGGAAACGAAGCGGACTGGCTTTCCGGAGGCTCGCGCTCAGTGCAAATCATTTCAGACAAGAAGAGCTATGCTCCCGGCGATACTGCGCACCTCAGCATTGTCTCGGAGGTCGATCATTTCCACGCTCTGGTTGTGGCTACCGGCTACTCCGTCGAGTTCAAAAAGGTCATCTCTTCTGATGGCATGACGGTAAATTTCGATTTGCCCATCACCAGCGATTCGCAGCCGAACGTTCAGGTCTCAGTCCTCATTCTTAAGAACGGCCAGCTTTATCAGGCTGACCGCCAGATTAAAGTTCCCCCTGTACAGGAACAGCTCCAGGTTGAGATCACCCGCAGCAAGCCGGTCTTCCAGCCGGATCAGCCTGCTGAATACGACGTCCGCGTGCGCGATTATCGCGGCAATCCAGTCAATGCCGATCTGAGCTTTGGAGTGGTCGATGAGGCGATCTACTCCATCTATCCAGACGCCGGCGGAGACATGGTCAAGAGCCTCTATCCTAACCGCTTCAGCTTTGCGCCCATTGATTCATCACTGCAGTATTACTTCAGCGGAGCGGCAGGATTGAAATCGCCTGCGCTGGCAGAAAGATCGAGCCGTTATAAGCCGCAGCTTGCGCAGGTAAAGCCGGGCAATGACATGGTCCAGCCGCGAGTGCGAAAGGCATTCCCGGATACAGCGTATTGGGCGCCTTCGATACACACCGATTCACAGGGACATGCTCACGTTAAGTTCACTTTTCCTGATTCGCTCACAACGTGGCGTGCAACTGTCCGGGCGATAACCGCCGACTCGAAGGCCGGTTCAGCGATAGATCGCGTCATCGTGCGGAAGAACGTGATCGTGCGCATGGGAACTCCACGTTTTCTGCGCAAAGGCGATGAGATCGGCATTCCGGTCATTGCGCATAACTACCTCGATCAGGCAAAGCAGATGCAGATTTCTTTGGAGATTCATGGCCTTGATCTGATAGCCGGCGCTCCGAAGCAAATCACTGTTCCCAGCAAGGGTGATGGAACGGTTTACTGGCGAGCGAAGGCTTCGAATATTGGCAAAGCCACGCTGCTGGCAAAGGCGCTGACGAATGAAGAATCCGATGCGCTGGAAGTCGATTTCCCGGTTGAGCCTTCCGGTGTCCGCGAGAGCATCAGTCACAGCGGAGTGCTCAACGCAAACGGCTCGGCTTCCCTGGCCATTGATTTCCCGGAGAACATTGATCCTGCTGCGCACAGCCTACGCATCGAAGTGAGCCCGTCCATTGCCGGCAGCTTGTTCTCCGCGCTGGATTACCTGACGAGCTATCCGTATGGATGCACAGAGCAAACGATGTCCAGCTTCTTGCCGAATGTGATCGTTGCGGAAACGCTGAACAAGCTCAATCTTTCATCACGCATCGATCAGAACGATCTCAAATCCAAAGTAGATGCAGGCTTCGCACGGCTTGCAGACTATCAACATGAAGATGGCGGATGGGGCTGGTGGAAAGAGGACGACAGCCGCGTCTTCATGACCGCCTATGTAGTTGGTGGCCTCGCGGAAGCAGCAAAGTCGTTCCCCCTGAACTGGCAACAGCAGCAGATGCTGCAACGAGGAAGACAGTATCTGCTGACACAGCTTGCGCAGCATCCACGAATGATTCCTGATCTGCGCGCCTATGTCGTCTATTCACTGGCTGAATCAGGCTCGAATGATATCTCTGAACAGCTCAATACGCTTTGGTCGCGCCGCAGTGATTTGTCTTCCGAAGGTCTTGCTCTCACCGGACTGGCCATGCTGAAGGTTTCAGATTCCCGCGCGGCTGAGCTGGCAAAACTGCTTGAAGGCAAGGCCCATCAGGCAGGTGACCTGGTCTCATGGCCATCGAATTACAATCCGCTGCTCGATCTTGAATACGATGACAGCGCGCAGAGCACGGCTTTTGCAATGCGCTTCCTTGCAAGGGCAGACGCGCAGAATCCGTTGCTTCCGAAGGCAGCGCAGTGGCTCATGCTTAACCGCGATGGAGGTTACTGGTGGAATTCCACGGAGCAGACCGCGATGGTGATCTTCGGTCTTGTGGACTATCTCGCCGGCTCGCAGGAGCTGAATGCGGAGTTTGATGCTGAAGTCCGCGTGAACGGAAGCAGCATCGGCCAGCATCACTTCACTCCAGCAGACGCAATCAGCGGCGCTGCTTTCGATCTGAATCTTCCCGCCGAAAAATTACAGGCCCATAACACGGTGGAGATCATCCGTCGCGGGACAGGCCGTGTTTACTGGTCTGCGCAGGGAAATTACTACTCCACAGAGCGCAGGCTGTACCAGAAAGGCGCTCTCTCGCTGAATCTCACGCGCGATTATTTCCGCCTGGTCTCGACGCAGGAAAAAGGAAATATTGTGTATCGCCTCGATCCTCTTACGGGACCTGTACAACCGGGAGACACTCTGGCCGTCCATATTGCCATTAACGGCTCGCCTGCAAAATACCTGCTCATGGAAGACCCGATCCCGGCTGGAACGGAATTCATCCAGCACGAGGACAGCTATAACATCAAAGGCCTGCCGCCTTACTGGACGTATTGGTACACGCGACGAGAATTCCATGATGACCGCGCGGTTATTTTTGCTTCAGAGTTTGGCGGCAAGCAGGAATCCTATTACCTGCTGAAAGTCGTCAATCCGGGCAGCTTCTCTATCAGTCCTGCGAAGGTAGAACCGATGTACCAGCCGGGCATTCAGGCAACCAGTGACGAGCTGCACCTCGTAGTGAACCAGCCGGAGGCGGAGGCACAGCAATGACTGTATTTTCAACGCGCGTCGCTTCTGTATTCGGTTTTCAGTGGCTTGGCAATCTCCTTGTGCTTCTGCTTGCGGCTGCATGGCTGCAAATCCCGGACTCGCATATATGGCAGTTCTCCTTCTCTGTCGTATTCGGTCTGGTGATTGGGATTGCCTTCTGCTGGCTGCAGGTGCTCACTTTTTCTCGCCTGCGCGGAGTTGTTTCAGGGCCGCTCTGGCTGAGGATCATTAGCTTCGCTGCGATAGTCGCATTGTGGTTCGCTCTGGAAAGCTGGATCAGCTCTGCCGGCGAACACTTCTGGCTTTATGCAGGTTACTGGAACTCCAGGCTCTCTCCGTCGCATCGCGTTCTCTTCACGCCTGCGCGAATTATGATGTGGCTGAATATTCTGCTTGCTTTGGTTGAGTGGGGCATCACTGGCATTTTGCTTCCCATCGCCATTGAGCTGAGCACTCAGCGTCCAGGTAAATTAGCTTTTAAAACCTCCGCACGCCCTTACCGCAAAATCCTGTATTGGGTATCTGTTTTTCTCTTTTGCCTGATTGTCTCCCAACTGACAAGCGCCCTGGTCGCATGGAAACCGGGCAGCAGCATCTCGGGCGAAATCACAAGCGTAATCCTCAGGCTCGCCGTTGCTTATACCGTAGATATTTTCCTGTGGTGTCTGCTGCTGGTGCTCACCGCAAACTGGATGACGGTCGCGCTTCCAGTGGAGTCTGCGACGCCAGACCTGCCATAACCGGCTCAGGCAGGCTGCCGGATCGGAGCCACTGTCTGGTCTGATCAAGGCCGTAACGCGAAATCAGTGTATGTACCAATATTGCCGCATCAGTATGCGCCCGCTGCGATTGCGCCAGGCTGGATGGATGGGCGAGAGCAGCATCAAGCTCGCCCGTATTGATTCGCTGTTTCTGATGCAAATATTCTGCAGAGCTCTCCGCTAAAGCCTCGACAACTCCCTCCCGCAACCAGAGCGGAGCCTGTGGGGATGCTTCCTGATCGATGAGCGCATGCAGAAATTCGTGGAGCAAGGTCGCTTCTTCCCTGCCCTTCTTCTGCAATACGCTCTCCGGCTGCAGATCAATCTCGTTGCCTCTTGTCGCAGCTAACGTCCAGCCTGCTTCGTTCGTAGATTGCCTGAACAGTTCGGTAGTGGGAAATTGCCGGACCATAGGCTGCAGCGGCTTCCGCGGCGGGAACAGCATCTGCGCTTTACCCCAGGCTGCATTTCCTCGCTGCAGAAATTCCGCAGAAGCTGTCGTGCTTTGGAGTGTCCATCCTGAGCCTTGCCCTAACTGCCAGCCGTGATCATCCGCGCCAATTCCCACTCTCGTTCCCGGAAAATAGAAGTTGAGTATCTCGCGGTAAGCGCGGCCCTCAACCGCCATTTGAAAAGAGCCCGCCTGGCACAGACCCACTCCATGTCCGTATCCTTTGCCATTAAAAATTAAGGTTCCATTTTTTAATGTGACCGTGTACCAATCGCTGCGAAGCTGGTTCCAACCGAGCCGACGGTTGACCGCAAACCGAAAGCTGCTCGCTGAAACAGGAATGCGAGCGTCTGCGCCAACGAATTCCACCTCCAGTGCGCGACCTTCCGGCGTGTGTTTCGTTATGCTCACACCATTCAGCCGTTCCGGAAGTCTCCATCCTTCGTTTCTGAAAATCGCCTGAACATCAGCCAGCGCAAGCTCCGCATGCCATGCGCTTGAAGCGTGGCGTATGCAATAAGGATCACTGTGCGCTGCAAGATAAGGCGCCTGCAGCTGCGGCCATACGTTCTTGGCTGTCTCCGTTTCGCCACCACAATTCTGTGTGTAAAAGGCGGTCGCCCGATTGCTCCCGTACCATAAAGTCTCTCCGGCCGTCGCGCGGACTGCTTCTTCGATTTGCGGTGGAATACTTCCCAATCGAAGCGCCTGGCAATGCGTGCTGTCGCACAAATCGAAGCCTTCCCGCGCATGCCGTCCGGCATTTTCTAGCGCGTATGTCCGTATTGTTACTGCCATTGCTTTCAAAGATTCCATCGGCTCATTCGGCGCAGCCTCTCCGCTAAGCGCAAGAGCGACATATCGTTCGCTGTCCAGCGTGAGCAGCACTTGCGGACCTTCACGTGTGTTTCTTAGTCTCCAGATTCCAGCTGCGCTGACTCCATTCGCTTCACCGTTTGCGCGCAAAAGAAATACACCGCCAAATTCTGCTTCGGCTGAATGCTGATTAAATGCAAAAGATGCGGTCACTGGTTTTTTAGGACAGGAGCGGCAAGGCCGAATCCATTCGTTCTTCCCCAAAGGCGTAATCGTGAGCGAACGGACCTGGCGCGTGGAAAACACTTCAACCGTGAATTGTCTGGCGCTTTCTTTCTGTACCTGGGCAGAAAGAAGCAGTTCTGACCATGCGGCCAAAAACATAAACAAGACCGCGCGCCTCATTCAATCAGCCTCGCGCCACCTGGCCAGAAATCGATGCGCTAACAGGGCCGCATCCGCTCCATTCCCGTGCGGGACATAAATAGCCAGAATGATGCTCTCCCGATGATGGGAAGCAATCCCCACGAACCATCCATGCGTCCAGGGGTGGTTCGCATCGCTGGCTGTGCCTGTCTTACCGGCAATGGAAAGTCCCTGCGTTGCCGCGCCGTGCGCCATTCCGTACTCTACGGAATCTGCTAATCCCCGCATCACGGTCGAATCCCCGGTCAGGCTTTCAGCCAATTTGAAATAGGCTTGTGCCAGTTGCGCAGGCGTTACCTCTGCATCCTGCAAACCCAGAACGAGCAATTTCAGGCCCGGCTCGTCCACAGGACGCCTGAGAATACCGGCGGACTCAGCGGAAAATAATCCTGTCCGGCTTCCAAAGCCATATTCATGCAGAACGGCAACCGCCTGATCGGGTGAAAAGCGCGTTGCCAGATTGGCAAAGTAGCTGTTGCACGAGTACGCAAGCGCGCTCTCTGCGTTCATGATGTTTTCATCCATCGGGTGCGTGCAGGCCAGATTTCGACCCGCAATGCGAAGACTGCGCCGGCACAAAACACTGGAATCTGCGTGAATGAGGCCTTGCCTCAGCGCTGCATTAAGAAACAGCGGCTTCAGAACTGATCCGGGCGCGCTTGCTATTCTGGCTGCTTCTTCCGCGTGCTCAGCCGCAAGCAGATGACCATCCTTTCCATCCAGAACTACGGCCACTACGGGAGTTCCGGAAAACGTGCTCTCCAATAAACTTTGCAGGGTCCTGGCTTGTCCCCATGCGCTATTTACCGCGAAGACAAACAGGTAGGAAAGCACAAACCCCAATGCCCGGATTCGTCGACAGTATTTCTCCACAGCCATCGGCAAGTATAGCCACAACAGAGCAATTTTCAGGAATATCGGCTTTTGCCGCGCCGAGACAGCCCAAAAGAACGTCAAAAACAGTAATGGCCGGGAGCCTGCAACGAGGCGCCATGAAGAATCCCTGGAAAATCGCCTATCCATTGATCTTTTCTGCCGCCTTGATCAGCGCAGTTTTCGCGCAGCGTGCATTCCGTCAATATCCTTCGGTGGAATACGGTTCGGGAATCGAATTGCCCGTTGACTGGCGTCAGCCCGGCGAGTGGACCTTCGCGCGCCTCATGTTCCCCCCGGGCCCATTGGATGGTTATCGTGGCCGCTTCGACGGACCATGGCAGGAAGGCCTTTCGCTCTGGACGCAGGACTATCCCCGCGCCGACCGCGCTCTCGCAAACGCAGTCCGCCGGCTCACGCGAGTCGATGCGCGCTCGGTTGAGCAGCCCGTCAACCTTGACGATGGCGATGAGGTCTACAACTGGCCATTCCTGTATGCCGTCCAGGTAGGCGAATGGGGGCTGACGGAATCCCAGGCAGGAAAGCTGCGCGATTACCTGCTGCGCGGAGGCTTTTTCATGGCTGATGATTGCCACGGCTCACAGGAGCAGGCTTATTTCGAAAAAACCATGAAGATGGTCTTCCCCGACCGTGAGCTGGTGGACATCCCGGACAACGATCCCATCTTCCACACTCTCTTCGATCTCGATGATCGTTATCAGATTCCCGGCGCCGAGCATCTGGCCACCGGCCATAAGAAAGACGGCTACGTCGCCCACTGGAAGGGCATCTATGACGATAAAGGACGCATCATGGTCGCCTTTTCACTCAACTCCGACCTCGGCGATTCGTGGGAGTTCCTGGATGACCCGCGCTATCCGGTCAAATACTCCGCGCTCGGCACAAAGATCGGCGTAAACTACGTCCTCTATGCCATGACTCACTGAGCCAAAAGCCTATCCGAAACAGCCCGTCTTTGAAGGCATGGCGGAGGGAGAGGGATTCGAACCCCCGTTACCCTTTCGGGTAAAGCGGTTTTCAAGACCGCCTGTTTCAACCACTCACACATCCCTCCGCAAGTGGCAAGTATTTACTTTAGCTCATTGTACGACGACCTCCGCTTTCGCTTCACCCGTCGTGGTTTGCATATTGGTTTGCATATTAACGCCTGCAGAGACTCCATCACTGTCAAACTCTGCGGATCCACCCCATCGCGTACACTCCTTCATCGGTTTCGCCATTCGCTGGGGATGGCCGGGAATCGCTGCTCAAGTATACTGCGCCTTGATTGCGTCCACGACACTGTTAGGCTGGGGATGGCCGGGAATCGCTGCTCAAGTACACTGATTATCCGCAAGGAAGTCGCCGTTGACCGCTGGGGATGGCCGGGAGTCGCTGCTCAAGTACACTCTGCCGAAAGATACATGCAACTTCGGT